>JBCBHM010000036.1:27119-33987 GCA_038525585.1 Pseudomonadota bacterium | reverse complement strand
ATTTCTGGCTCGCCGTTCCGTTCTTTATCCCGTTTCACGCAGCCCCCAACGATTGTTCGCGCTGGTCCGCACGGGGCCTCAAGAACCTGCTGATCGAGACGGGGTTTGCGGCGGATGCTGTCACCTCTTGGCAGTGGGGCAATAGACACTGTGCCCTGCGCAATATGGAGGATGTCTGGCCCCCCGAATACGACGCCGACAGCGATACGCTTGACGACGATCCCGCAATGCCGATCTGTGCGTGGGCACTGGCCCGGCGCACATAAGCCTGTTCGCTGTATGTTCTCACTTTTCCATTGGAGACTCGGTTGGCCTGATCTATATCCAAAATGTTAACGGGGGCGATGATGGCCGAGCAAAAGAATATCGAGGTGCGCGGCGCGCGCGAGCACAACCTGAAATCCATCGATGTGGACATCCCGCGCGATCAGCTTGTGGTGATCACCGGCCTGTCCGGGTCGGGCAAGTCAAGCCTCGCCTTCGACACGATCTATGCCGAAGGGCAGCGTCGCTATGTCGAGTCGCTCAGCGCCTATGCACGCCAGTTCCTCGACATGATGCAAAAGCCGGATGTGGACCATATCAGCGGTCTCAGCCCGGCGATTTCGATCGAGCAAAAGACGACGTCGAAAAACCCACGCTCCACCGTCGGCACGGTGACCGAGATCTACGATTACATGCGCCTGCTCTATGCCCGCGCTGGCACGCCCTACAGCCCCGCGACCGGCAAGCCCATCGAGGCGCAGCAGGTGCAGGACATGGTCGACCGCATCATGGGGATGGAGGAGGGGACCCGCGCCTATCTGCTCGCCCCGATCATCCGCGATCGCAAAGGCGAGTACCGCAAGGAATTTCTCGAGCTGCGCAAGCAAGGGTTCCAGCGGGTGAAGGTGGACGGGCAGTTCTACGAACTGGACGAGCCGCCGACGCTGGACAAGAAGTTCCGCCATGACATCGACGTGGTGGTGGACCGGATTGTCGTGCGCGAGGGGCTGGAGACGCGGCTGGCCGATTCCTTACGCACTGCACTGGACCTCGCGGACGGGATTGCCATCCTCGAGACGGCAACGGACGCGCCCGAGCGCATGACGTTTTCTGAGAATTTCGCCTGTCCCGAAAGCGGTTTCACGATCCCCGAGATCGAGCCGCGCCTGTTTTCATTCAACGCGCCGTTCGGGGCCTGCCCGACCTGCGACGGTCTGGGGCAAGAGCTGTTCTTTGACGAACGGCTGGTGGTGCCGGATCAGACGCTCAAGGTCTATGACGGCGCACTGGCGCCCTGGCGCAAGGGCAAGTCGCCCTATTTCCTGCAGACCATCGAGGCGATCGCCAAGCATTATGAATTCGACCCACAGACCAAGTGGAAAGACCTGCCCGCACATGTGAAACAGGTCTTCCTCTATGGCTCGGGCGATGAGGAAATTCCATTCCGCTATGACGAGGGCGGCCGCGTCTACCAGGTCACGCGGGTGTTCGAGGGGGTGATCCCCAACATGGAACGCCGCTACCGCGAGACCGACAGCAACTGGATCCGCGAAGAGTTCGAACGCTATCAGAACAACCGCCCCTGTGGCGATTGCGGTGGCTACCGGCTGCGGCCCGAAGCGCTCGCGGTCAAGATCGGGCCGCCGGACCAGTTGCTGCATGTGGGCCAGATCGTGCAGATGTCGATCCGCGAGGCTTACGACTGGTGCGAGCGGGTGCCGGAGGCGCTGAGCGCGCAAAAGAACGAGATTGCGCGGGCGATCCTCAAGGAGATCCGCGAGCGGCTTGGCTTCCTGAATAACGTGGGACTTGAATACCTTACGCTGTCACGTTCAAGTGGGACCCTGTCGGGGGGGGAAAGCCAGCGTATCCGGCTGGCCTCGCAAATCGGGTCGGGCCTGACCGGTGTGCTCTATGTCCTGGATGAGCCATCCATCGGCCTGCACCAGCGCGACAATGACCGGCTGCTCGGCACGCTCAAGAACCTGCGCGATCAGGGCAACACCGTCATCGTCGTTGAACATGATGAAGAGGCGATCCGCGAGGCGGATTACGTCTTTGACATCGGTCCGGGCGCAGGTGTGCACGGGGGCGAGGTTGTGGCCCATGGCACACCGCCCGAACTGGCGGCCAGCGGGTCGGTCACCGGCGACTACCTCAGCGGCAAGCGCGAGATCCCGGTGCCCCTCGAACGGCGCAAGGGCAAGAAGGGGAAAAAGAAGGTGACCGTGGTCAAGGCCACGGGCAACAACCTGCAAAACGTTACCGTCGATTTCCCGCTGGGCAAGTTTGTCTGCGTCACGGGTGTGTCGGGCGGGGGCAAATCCACGCTGACCATCGAAACGCTGTTCAAGACCGCCTCGATGCAGCTGAACGGTGCGCGGCAGACGCCTGCGCCCTGCGAGACGATCAAGGGGCTCGAGCACCTGGACAAGGTGATCGACATCGACCAGCGCCCCATCGGGCGCACGCCGCGGTCGAACCCGGCGACCTATACAGGCGCCTTCACGCCGATCCGCGACTGGTTCGCGGGCCTGCCGGAGGCCAAGGCGCGCGGCTACAAGCCGGGGCGGTTTTCGTTCAACGTCAAGGGCGGGCGCTGCGAGGCGTGCCAGGGCGATGGTGTGATCAAGATCGAAATGCATTTCCTCCCGGATGTCTACGTCGAATGCGAGACCTGCAAGGGCGCGCGCTACAACCGCGAAACACTCGAGATCAAGTTCAAGGGCAAGTCCATTGCCGATGTGCTCGACATGACGGTCGAGGACGCACAAGCGTTCTTTCAGGCGGTGCCGAGCATCCGCGAGAAGATGGACGCGCTGATGCGCGTGGGCCTGGGCTATATCAAGGTGGGCCAGCAGGCGACGACGCTGTCGGGCGGTGAGGCACAGCGGGTGAAGTTGTCGAAGGAGCTGTCGAAACGCTCCACGGGCCGGACGCTCTATATCCTGGACGAGCCGACCACGGGCCTGCATTTCGAGGATGTGCGCAAGCTCTTGGAAGTGCTGCACGAGTTGGTGGAACAGGGCAACACGGTGGTGGTGATCGAGCACAACCTCGACGTCGTGAAAACCGCCGACCATATCATCGATATCGGCCCCGAGGGCGGTGATGGCGGCGGTAAGGTCGTGGCCACGGGGACGCCGGAAGAGGTGGCAGAGGTCAGCGAAAGCCATACGGGCCGCTACCTCAAGCCGATGCTCACACCCCGCAAGGTTGCCGCCGAGTGACGCGTTGATACATTGAGTGCGACCGCGCAGGTCATTTTATAGCGTGAGGGCGGGCGCGACGCGCCGCGGCACTGGCGGTGTCTTTGGCTGATCTGTGAGGGGGCTCTGCCCCCGCGCGTGCCGCGCCCCCCGGGATTTTTTGGGGACAAAGACGGGTCAGGATCTGGTTCTGCTCTCGAAGCGGGGGAGCATGGCGGAGAAATCGCGGCCCCGTCCATCCTCGTTTTCGACGAACTGACGGTAGAGGGCGAGGGCGGCCTCGCCCATGGGCGTATCGGCATCGACGGCTTGCGCGGCCTGTTGGCTGAGACCCAGATCCTTGAGCATCAGTTCGGCGGCGAACCCGGGCTCATACCCTTTGTCGGCTGGGCTGGTGGGGCCCACGCCGGGGGCGGGGCAGTAGGCGTTCATCGACCAGCTATAGCCCGACGAGGTGCTGACCACGTCGAACATCTTTTGCCGGTCGAGGCCCAGCTTGTCGGCGAGCGCGAAGGCCTCGCACGTGGCGATCATGGTCACGCCCAGGATCATGTTGTTGCAGATCTTGGCCGCTTGTCCGGCCCCTGCATCGCCGCAATGGACGGCCTTCTGGCCCATGATGTCAAAGAGCGGTTCGGCCCGCACAAAGGCTGCCGGGCTGCCGCCCGCCATGAACGTCAGCGTGCCCGCAGCAGCGCCGCCGATGCCGCCCGACACGGGGGCGTCCACCGACATCAGGCCCGCGGCCTCGGCCTTCTGGGCCACCGCACGGGCGCTCTCCACATCGACGGTGGAGCAGTCGATGAGCACGGCGCCATCCTGCATCGCGGGGATCACCTGTGCGGCGACCGCGCGCAGAATGTCGCCATTTGGCAGCATGGTGATGACGGCATCCGCGCCGGCCACGGCCGCCTCGGCCGAGGCGGCCTGTGCCACCCCGTCGGCGGTCGTGCCCGCCACATCGTAGCCGATGACCCGGTGGCCCGCCCTGGCGAGGTTCGCCGCCATGGGCGCGCCCATGTTGCCCAAGCCCACAAATCCGATCTGCATCCCCGTTCCTCCCAGGTTCAGTGCCGCGTCCCCCAGCGGCATCAGCATGTTCGACACCGCGATGGGCGGGACCTGCATGTCGGCATGGTGCCAGCGCGGGGTGCGATCCTTGTCGATGATGGCGGCACGGATCCCCTCGAGGAAGTCGCCATGTTCCATGGCGCGTGCGGTGAACCGGTATTCCAGGTCCAGCGCCTTTTCCAATGTGAGGGACGGCCCGCGCAGGCGGTGCAGCGCCTCGATCGTGCAGGCCATCGACAGGGGGCTGTTGCGCGCCATGCGCTTGAGCGTGTCGCGGGCAAAGTCGCTGTCTTCGGCGCGCAGGGTTGTGAGGATGTCGCTGAGCGCCTCGCCATGGAAATGGCGGTCGATGTCGGGTTGCGCCGCTTGCAAGGGACCGGGGGCAGGGGGCGTGGCGGCCTGGGCGATGAGGTCAGGATCGCCCGTCGCTTCGAGTTGCGTGATCAGCGCGGGCCATGCCGGTTCGGGGATGTAGTGATCGGCAAAGCCAGCATAGATCGCATCGCCCGCATTCATCCGGGCGGCGGTGGTGCCGAGGTATTCGCCCAGACGCCCGGGTGCGAGGGCGAGCATGAGCGTGCCGCCCACATCCGGGATCAGGCCGATGCCGCATTCGGGCATGGCGATCTGGCTGCTGTGGCCCACCACGCGGTGCGAGCCGTGACAGCCGAGGCCCACGCCGCCGCCCATGGTGAAGCCTTGCAGGAAGCTGACCACAGGTTTGGGGTAGTGGAAGATCTTGTGGTTCAGGCGGTATTCGTCGGCCCAGAATGCTTGGCCATAGGTGTAGTCGCCCTTGGTGCCCGTGGCGTAAAGCTCTGCAATGTCGCCGCCGGAACAAAAGGCGCGGTCGCCCTCGGCATCCAACACGACCAGTTTCACGGCGTCATCGGTGGCCCAGATGTCCAGCGCCTCTTCGATGGCGAGACACATCGCGTAGGTCATCGCGTTGAGCGCGTCCGGTCGTTGCAGGGTGATCCGGCCCGCATGGCCGGTGATGCGGATGGAGATGTCAGTCATGGGAGTGCGTCGATTGGGCCAAATCAGTGGCAGCGCTGTCGCGCATCTGTTCCGCTGCGTGACGTTTGCCGATGAGCAGCGCAAGGCATGCGCGATACCCGATGTAGAGATTTCTGAGGATCTGCGAAATGACCGGAAACATGACAAGCATGATCCCCAGGGTCGCAAACACCAGCACCGGCAGAGCATAGCTGTGATCGATCATCCCGGCGATCAGCGCGACGGGCAGGGCGACCAGGATGGGCCCCAGCATCCACCAGCCAACAAGGTATGAACTGACGGGCAATATCGCCAAAAGCGGCCTCTTCAACGCGCAGGTCCAGGCCCACAGGCGGTGTTGCAAGAACATGCCCATGAGGCGGCCGGTGGAGAAATACACGTTGTGTCGGGTCATCGGCTCTTGAGCATGTCGCGGGCCACGATCAGGCGCATGATCTCGTTCGTGCCCTCCAGGATCTGGTGGACGCGCAGGTCACGCACCAGCTTTTCGATGCCGTAATCCGCCAGATAGCCATAGCCGCCATGCAGTTGCAGGCACTGATCGACGATGCGCGATCCGGCCTCGGTCACGAATTTCTTGGCCATGGCACAGAACTTGGTCGCATCGGGCGCGCCGGTGTCGAGCTTCCAGGCCGCCTGGCGCAGGAAGGTGCGGGCGGCCTGCAGCTCGATCTCCATATCCGCGAGGCGGAATTGCAGGCCCTGGAACTGGTCGATGGGCTGGCCGAAGGCCTTGCGCTCGCCCATATAGGCCAGCGTGGCGTTCAACGCCGTCTGCGCGGCCCCCAGCGAACAGGCGGCGATGTTCAAACGACCCCCATCCAGCCCCATCATCGCATATTTGAAACCAGACCCCTCTTCGCCGACCAGA
The DNA here is from genome assembly GCA_038525585.1 of Pseudomonadota bacterium. GTDB lineage: Bacteria > Pseudomonadota > Alphaproteobacteria > Rhodobacterales > Rhodobacteraceae > Tateyamaria. Next base: position 27,831 of record JBCBHM010000036.1, on the reverse strand, counting down.
TTACCGCTTGGAATGTTGCAATTGTCGAACTGCACTTGCGCCGTGGGTTGGCTGCGCCAGCCCATCTTGTCCTCGAGCCCGCCGAAACTCAGCCCGTCCACACCATCTTCGACATAGACCGTGGAGACACCTTTCGGCCCATCCTCGCCCGTGCGGACCATGCAGACATAGGCATCGGAATAGCCGCCGCCGGAGATAAACGCCTTGGTCCCGTTCAGCACGTAACCCTCGTTGGTGCGGTCCGCGCGGGTGCGCAAGGCGGCGGCGTCCGAGCCTGATCCGGGCTCGGTCAGGCAATAGCTCAGCACCGTTTCCATGCGCAGCACATCGGGCATCACGCGTGCCTTGAGCGCGTCCGAGCCAAAACTGTCCAGCATCTTGGCGCACATGTTGTGGATCGACAGGAACGCCGCGACCGATGGGCAGGCCATCGACAGCGCCTCGAACACCAGCGTCGCATCCAGACGGCTGAGACCCGCGCCGCCCGCCTCTTCGGAGACATAGAGCGCGGCAAAGCCAAGCGCGCCGACCTCGGGCCACAGCTCTTTGGGGATGGTGCCGGCGGCCTCCCAGTCGCGGGCGTATGGGGCGATTTGATCCTGGCCAAAGGCGTGGGCCATATCGAAGATGGCCGATTGTTCCTCGGTCAGTGCGAAATCCATGGCAGCCTCGTGCGACAGGAATTGAACATGCGTTAAATTCCGATCTTTGC
>JBCBHM010000036.1:0-27019 GCA_038525585.1 Pseudomonadota bacterium | reverse complement strand
TCCATGGCAGCCTCGTGCGACAGGAATTGAACATGCGTTAAATTCCGATCTTTGCCGTGGATTTGCAACCACTGTTTGCGCGCGGTTCACAGTGCCGTCCGGGCGCATGCGCCCAAGGGCCGGGCACCGTTGGACAATTCTTGCCGTTATGCGCATTACCGCGGTTCAAACACTTGTTTGACATATGCCGCGTGCCTAGGTTGGTGGCGCACCCAGAGACCCGAGGGCCATGTCGACGCTTGCCTTTCACCCGCCCGCTAATGCGCCCCCCGTGTCGGACACCCGCCAGCGGCTGCTGGCCTCCGCCATCCGTCTGTTCGGTGCGCACGGGTTTGACGCGACCACGGTGCGCGACATTGTCGAGGATGCGGGCCAGAACGTGTCCGCCATCAAGTATCACTTCGGCTCGAAGGAAGACCTGTTCGACGCCTGCACCCGCGCCGTGGCCGACAGGTTGCGGCAGGAGGGGGCGGGGGCGCTGATCCGCGATGGCGCCTGGCGGGCCCAAGCCACAACCCCGGACGGCGCGCGGGACACCATCCGCGCCGTGATCCGCGTCGTGCTGCAGGACGCGATGCGCCCGGACCGCGCGGATGAAAGCCGGTTTCTGCGGCGCGAGATCATCCACACCGGTCGGCGGGCCGACCTGCTTTTTGATCATGTTCTGGGCGAACACCTCGCCTTCATGACCGGCCTTGTGGACATGGCAGAGGGGATCGGTGACCCGACGCGGGCCCGGGCGCGGGCGCTCGCCATCATCCTGCAGGTCGTTCTGCTGCTGTCGAGCATGCATATCCTCGCGCTCGGCATGGGCTGGTCCGCCGCGTCCGATCACATCGCGGACATCGTCGATGCCGTGTATCCCATCCACCAACCCGGGGGCACCTGATGACCTGGCGCATGCTTCTTTTCATTCCGGCGGTGCTGGCGGGCATCTTGGTGTTTCGCGCCTTGCAACCCGGCACGGATACCGGCCTCGAAGTCACTCAGGGCCCGCAACGTGTCCCGGTGGAGGTAATGCCGGTCACGGAACGGCCCATCGACATCGCGGTCGAGGGGTTCGGACGGGTCGAACCCGACCAACGATGGGAAGGGGTCAGCCAGGTCGACGGGCGCGTGATCGCAACCATCGCCGATCTGGCCGAGGGCACGATCGTGACACAAGGGGCCGAACTGCTGCGCATCGATCCCCGCTCGTACGAGATTGCGCGCGACCGGGCGGCGGCCAATCTCGACATTGCGCGGGCTGATCTGGCCGAGCTGAACGCACGCGTGTCCAGCCTGCAGGAACAGCTGACGCTCGAACGCGAGATCGAAGCGGTGATCCAGGCCGATGTCGATCGCCGCCTGGCCCTGATCGAGCGGGGGGCATCCGCCTCCAGCAGCATGGACCAGGCGCGACGGGATCTGCTGTCGCAGCAATGGCGGGTGCTGGACCTCGAAAACCAGCTCGACCTGATCCCGGTGCAGCGCAGCAGTGCCGAGGCGACGGTGCGCACCCGCGAGGTCGAGTTGGAAGACGCCGAACGCAGCCTTGCCAACACCATTATCACTGCGCCGTTCACTGGGCGCGTGCTGGAAGAGGATGCCGCGGTGGGCGAATACATCCGCGTGGGCGAGCCGCTCGTGACACTCGCGGGCCTGACGTCGGTCGAGATCGTGGCCGAGATGCAGCCGTCGGACGTGGCCGAAGCGTTCCAGTTGCTGGTGCCCGATCTGGGCGCCATGCTGCAGGAGATCGACTTGCAGGATCGCGATACCGCCATCCAGGCCCTGCGTGCCGCGGGGCTCACGCCCTTGGTCAGCCCGAGCGAGCGGGAGGATGTGATCTATCCCGCGGACATCGTGCGCATCGACGGCACGCTGGATGAGGCGACGGGCACCATCGGTCTGGTGGTGCGTGTCACCCAGGACAGCCGGCCCAATCTGTCGAACCGCCGGCCACCGCTGCCCAACGGGGCATTTGTCCGCGTCCGGCTGCGCGCGACGACGGAAAAGGCGTGGCTGTCGGTGCCGCGCGACGCGCTGCGCACCGATGGCGCGCAGCGCTATGTCTATGTCGCCGATGCGGACGATACGCTCGCGCGCCGGGCCGCGGAATTGCTGGGGCGCGCGAACGGCGACGTCGTGATTGACGCGGAGGTGCAGGCGGGCGACCGGATCATCGTCATCCCCCCGTCGCCCGCCATCATTGGCCAACCGCTCGAGGTTATGTTGCCCGCGCAGGCGGCGACGCAATGATCCGCTATTTCGTCCATCACCCGGTTGCGGCGAACATCCTGATGATCGGCGCCTGTATCCTTGGCCTGTCGGTCATCACGGGCATCGAACGCGAGAGCTTTCCCGAATTTTCGCCCTCGCGCGTGAGCGTGTCGGTGATCTATCCCGGCGCGTCGGCCGTCGATGTGGACGAACAGATCTGCGTGCGCATCGACGAGGCGCTGACCGGTTTGACCGGGCTCGACACGCTGCAGTGCCAATCCACCGAGGGGCGCGCGACCGCGACACTGACCATGGTGGAAGGCGGCGAAATCTCTCAGTTTTTCAACGACATCCTCTCCGAGGTGCAATCGCTGGCCGATCTACCCGCCGAGGCCGAAGAGCCCACGGTGGCCATCGACGGGCTGGAAGAGCAGATTGTCCTGCTGGCCGTGTCTGGCATCGACAATCACGATGACCTGCTGCGCTATGTCGATACGCTGTCGGCCGAACTGGGGCGCCTGTCGCTGGTGTCTGACGCGACTGTCAGCGGCATCAGCCCGCTGGAATATACCGTGGCCCTGAACCAGGGCGCGCTGCGCAGCTATGGCCTGTCGGCGCGGGATGTGACGGACGCGCTTAACGCGAGCTCCTTCAACCAGCCGCTGGGCACGGCGCGCACCTCGCAGCGCGAGCTGACGCTGCGCTATCAGGGGGTTAGCCGGTCGGTAGCGGCCCTTGAGGCCGTGGTGATCCGCGACAGTGCCACGGGCGCGTTCGTGCAGCTGTCGGACGTGGCCGATATCCAGCTGACCACGGCCAGCCCCGAGCTGCAGTCGTTCATCAACGGCGATAGGGCGGCCACGATCCGCGTGCTCAAGACGCAGGACGCCGACGCCATCGACGCCTTTGCCCAGGTGCAAGAGGTGATCAACCGCGAGACGGCGCACCTGCCTGCGCCCTTTGCGATCACGGTGGTTAATGACGCGACCGAAAACATCCTCGACCGGATCCGCATTGTCGTGGAAAACACCGGCATCGGCCTTGTGCTGGTGCTTGTCGTCATGGCCTCGGTCTTCAGCTTTCGCGAGGCGTTCTGGATCGCCGCGACCCTGCCCATCAGTTTTCTCGGGGCGTTCTTCGTGCTCAACGCGCTTGGCGTGACGATCAACATGATCTCGCTGATTGCCATGCTGATGGCGGTGGGGCTGATCATGGATGACAGCATCGTCATCGCCGACAATATCGAGAAATGGCGCGCCCGCGTCGGCCCGCAAGAGGAGGCCGTGAAGGGCGCGGCCGAGGTCGCGCCCGGCGTGCTCTCTTCGTTTCTGACGACGGCCTGCGTGTTCACCCCGCTCATGTTCCTGTCGGGCGAGATGGGGTCGATCCTCGAAGTGGTGCCCATTGTGCTGCTCATCGTCATGGTCGTCAGCATCGTCGAGGCGTTTCTGGTGCTGCCCAATCACCTCAGCCACGTCACCTCGGACCGCGCAAGGCAGGCGCAGCGGATGGTGCCGCGGGCCATCAAATGGGTGACCGACACGGTGGTTGTGCCGGTCGCGCATCGCCTCGTGCTCTGGCGTTATCTGACGCTGGGGGTGACCTTTGCGGCGCTCATTGGCGCTGTGGGTATGCTCACCGGCGGGCATGTCAAGGTCGTGGGCTTTCCCACGACCGAAGGCGACACGATCGAGGCGCGCATCGCGCTCGAGGCGGGCACGCCGCTGGAACGCACCGAGGCGACGGTGGACCGTCTGCTGCGCGCGCTTGAGGTTGTGGATGCTGACCTGACCCAAGGCACCGACGGCGGCGCGCCGCTGGTCGAACGGGTGCTCGTGCGCTTTGCCACAAATGCCGATGTGCGCAGCAACGGCCCGCACACCGCCACGGTCACGGTCGATCTGCTGGCCTCCGAACGGCGCAATGTCGCCGCCGACCGTGTCGCGGCCCTGTGGGAGGCCGAGGTCGGTTTTGTCTCCGGCCTTGCGCAATCAAGCTTTGTGCAGACCTCGGGTACGCCCGGCGGCTCCGATCTGGATGTGGAGTTGTCGTCGCGCGACCTCGCCGCGCTCGAAGTGGCAAGCGAGACGCTGTTTCACCGTCTGGTGGCGCGCCCCGATGTCACCGGCGCCTATCAGGATTTTTCCGGCGGGCAGCAGCAGATCCAGGTGATTCTCAACGACTTTGGCCTCAGCACCGGCCTCACCCCGCAGAACCTCAGCGCACAGCTGCGCGCGGCGTTTTCCGGGGACGAGACCGATACGTTTACCGAAGGGTTCACCGACCTCGCCGTGCGGGTCGAGTTGGGTGACACGATCAACACGGTCGAGGATGTGGACAGCTTTCCCATCACCTTGCCCAATGGCAGCGTCACCGCGCTGAGCCGCGTGGCGGATCTGGCCATCGTCAACGGCTATGTCCAGATCACCCGCGAAAACGGGGCGGCGGTCGCGCGCATCATCGGGCAGATCGATCGCGCCGCCATCACCTCGACGGCGCTGTCGGCCGAGGTGCTGTCGACCTACGGGCCAGCGATCGAGGCGGAATTTCCGTCGGTCACCGTTGGCATTGGTGGCGCCACCGAGGCGCAGCAGGAAACCCAAACCTCGATCTTCACTGCGCTGCTTGTCGGGCTGATCGGCGTGTATTTGATCCTGGCCTACCAGTTCCACAGCTACACGCTGCCGCTGGTGGTGATGCTGTCGATCCCGTTTGCCATCATCGGCGTCATCTTTGGCCATATCGTCGTGGGCATCGACATCGCCATGCCCAGCTTTGTGGGCTTTGCGTCGCTGGCCGGGATCGTGGTGAACAACGCGATCCTGTTCCTCGCCTTTTTCGAGATGGAGAGCGAGGACAGCGCCCTCGAAGGTGCGGTCGAGGCGGTGCGCCACCGCTTTCGACCGGTACTGCTGAGCTTTGCCACGACATTTGTGGGCCTGCTCCCGATCATCTTTGAAACATCGCCACAGGCGCAGACCATGATCCCGCTGGTCACGTCGGTGGCCTTTGGCCTGCTGTCCTCGACCTTGCTGACGATCTTTGTGCTGCCGTCGGCGCTGACGATCTATTTCGACTGGGCCGACCTGGACAAATGGCGGGCCAGCCGATCCGGTGCGCACCCCACCGACGCCAGCCCAGAGCCTGCGGAGTGAGTCACTGGCCTGCGGACCGGGCCGCCCTAGTCGGCGCGGGCAAAGAGATCCGCCACCGACCGCTCCCGCTGGCCCAGCAGGGCCAGCGCGTCGGCTTCGGTCGGCTGGATCATCGGCACCACCGCAGGCACATCATCCCAGGATCGCAGGAACAGGCTCGCGATTTCCTGCGCCACCGGACTGGGCGCGATGTAGACAACCAGCGTCTGCACGCCCGCAGTGCTGAACCGCTCGGCCTTGCCGGCCTGCATCGCCATGAAGCGGACATAGTCCTTTTCGTATCCCGTCAGCGCGCTCATATCGATCAGCTGTTTCTGACCAGGCGCATAGTTCGGGTCCGCGACATACGCTTCTCCGGCCGCCAACGTCTCTTCGATCTTGGCGAAACCGCTATACCAGGCGACCACAAGGCCACGGTTGGTCAGGATGCGATAGTCGAGCGGCATGTTACTCCATGACGGGGATCGAGAATTCTCCGCCTTCCTTGATGCCCGAGGGCCACCGGGCGGTCACAGTCTTGGTGCGCGTATAGAACTTGAATGCGTCAGGACCGTGTTGATTCAGGTCCCCAAATACGGATTTTTTCCAGCCTCCGAACGTGTGGTAGGCCAGCGGGACGGGGATCGGCACGTTGATCCCGACCATGCCCACGTTGATCCGGTTGGCAAAGTCGCGGGCCGTGTCGCCGTCGCGGGTAAAGATCGCGGTGCCGTTGCCATATTCGTGGTCCATGGCCAGGCCAATCGCCTCTTCGTAGGTCTGGGCGCGGACAGTGGTCAGAACGGGGCCAAAGATCTCGTGCTTGTAGATGTCCATATCCGGCGTGGCGCGGTCAAAGAGGTGCGGCCCGACGAAATAGCCATCCTCGTAGCCCTGCAGTTTGAAGCCGCGCCCGTCCACGACCAGCTCGGCACCCTGGTCGATCCCGGTCTGCACCAGACGTTCGATATTGGACTTGGCCGCTGCGGTCACCACGGGGCCGTAATCCACGTCGTTGCCCGCGGTGTAGGGGCCCACTTTCAGCTTTTCGATCCGCGGCACCAGCTTTTCGATCAGCCGGTCGGCGGTCTCATCCCCCACGGGCACGGCGACGCTGATCGCCATGCAGCGCTCGCCCGCGGCACCGTACCCGGCACCCACCAGCGCGTCGGCGGCCTGATCCATGTCGGCGTCGGGCATGACGATCATGTGGTTCTTTGCGCCGCCGAAACACTGCACCCGTTTGCCGTGCGCGCAACCGGTGCTGTAGATGTATTCGGCGATGGGCGTGGAGCCGACAAAGCCGATGGATTGCACAACCGGGTGGTGCAGCAGCGCGTCCACCGCCTCCTTGTCGCCATTCACGACCTGCAGGATGCCCGCAGGCAGGCCCGCTTCCTCCAGCAGTGCGTTCAGCATCAGCGGCACCGACGGGTCCCGCTCGGACGGCTTGAGGATAAACGCATTGCCGCAGGCAATCGCAGGCGCAAACATCCACATCGGGATCATCGCGGGAAAGTTGAACGGCGTGATACCCGCCGTCACCCCCAGCGCCTGCCGCATCGAATACATGTCGATGCCCGGGCCCGCGCTGTCGGTGTATTCGCCCTTGAGCAGGTGCGGCGCCCCGATGCAGTATTCCACCACCTCGAGGCCACGCTGCACGTCGCCCTTGGCATCCGGCAGCGTCTTGCCATGCTCGCGGCTCAGCGCTTCGGCCAGCTTGTCCATATCGCGGTTCAGCAGATCCACGAACTTCATCAGCACCCGCGCCCGCCGCTGCGGGTTCGTGGCTGCCCATGCGGGCTGCGCCTCGGCCGCGAGCGCCACCGCCTGGTCGACCTCTGCCGCCGAGGCCAGCGGCACCCGCGCCTGCACCTCACCCGTCGCGGGGTTCATCACGTCGGCAAACCGGCCGGAGGTCCCGGCGACAGGCGCGCCGTTCAGGTAGTGGGTCAACTCTTGCATCTGGAACTCCTTGCCCGTGGGCACATGCTGGCCCGTCTCGCCGCGCAGAATAGCGCCACAAACGTCAGACGAAAGGGGGCACAGCGAAAATCCGGGCCCGCTACAATCCAGCGTTGAATCGCCCGCATCGCGATGCAGGCTTGACAGATGACCCCGCACAAGCGGACGCTGAGACACCCACAAGACACGCCGAGGAGAACGAGATCATGCTGGTACACCAGATACTCAAGTCCAAATCCGACGATGCGGTTGTCACCGTGCCCCCCGGCACGACCATCGCCGCCGCTGCCAAGACGCTGGCAGAGCGCAAGATCGGGACGGTCGTCGTCTCTGCCGATGGGCACAAGCCCGATGGCATCCTGTCCGAACGCGACATCGTTCGCGAACTGGCCAAGCGCGGGGGCAGCATCCTGCAGGACAGTGTGGACACCTACATGACCTCCAAGCTTGTGACCTGCGGCCGCCAGGACAAGGCCGACGGCGTGCTGCAGATGATGACCGATGGCCGCTTTCGCCACATGCCCGTGGTCGAGGATGGCGAGCTTGTCGGCCTCATCACCCTGGGCGACGTGGTCAAGGCGCGCCTGACCGAACTGTCGATGGAAAAGGATGCCCTCGAAGGCATGATCATGGGGCACTAAAGTTTGCTTGCACTCGCAAGGGGTTGATGGTGCAGTGCCGTCACGACCAGAACGACGGAGCCGCCCCATGCGCATCGGCCTTTACCCCGGCACATTCGACCCGATCACACTGGGCCATATCGATATCATCCGTCGCGCCAGCCCCATGGTCGACCGGCTTGTGATCGGGGCGGCGATCAACCGGGACAAGGGGCCGCTGTTTTCGCTCGAGGATCGCGTGGCCATGATCGAGGCCGAATGCGCCAAGCTCAGCGACCAGATCGGCACCGAGATCGTGGTGCACCCGTTCGAAAACCTGCTGATCGACTGCGCCCGCGATGTCGGCGCGCAGATCATCATCCGCGGCCTGCGCGCCGTCGCCGACTTTGAATACGAATTCCAGATGGTCGGCATGAACCGCCAGCTCGACAACAGCATCGAAACCGTGTTCCTGATGGCCGAGGCCGAACACCAGGCCATCGCCTCGAAACTGGTCAAGGAAATCGCGCGCCTTGGCGGCGACGTGTCGAAATTCGTGACTCCGCTGGTCAACGACGCCCTGCGCACCCGTTTCGGCGCGCTCAGCAGCTGACGTCAGCGCTTCGGCTCGGCCTTGCCCTTGAGCTTGCGATAGCGTCCCGGCGTGATCCCCAACCGCGCGCGAAACGACGCCGTCATGTGGGATTGCGAGGAAAAGCCGACGGCAAACGCGATCTCTGACAGGGGCAGGTTGGTGCGCTCCAACGCTTCGCGCGCCCGCTGCACCCGCCGTTCGATCACGTATTGATGCAGCGACTTGCCCGTGGCCGCGCGAAACCCCAGCGACAGGCGTGTGGTCCCGATATCCAGATGGCGCGCCATGCTGGCCAGCGACAGATCCGCCTCCAACTCGTCCTCGATCATCTCTAGGATGATTTGCAGCACCTTGGGGCTCAGGTCGCCCGCACGCGCGGCGGGCTGCGCCTTCATCGTGCTGTGTGCGTTCAGCAGATGCATCGCGATCACCTGCGCCCAGCCATCCAGCTCCAGCTGCGTGGCATCGGGCCGGTGCAAGAGCGTGCCCGCGCAACAGCGGATCAGATCGGCAAGCTGCGGGTCCGCTTCGCCCTCGGCGCGCAACAGGCGCAGGTCCCGCGCATCGGGAAACACCGTTCTGGCCATCTCGGCCAGACGCGCTTTTGAGATATAGACGGACAGCCAGTCGGTCTGTTCGTCATTGGTGAAGGTGCCGCCAAACTCGACCGGTTCGACCGTGATCGTGCCGGGCCGGATCTTGGGCGCGGGCTTGTCGATCCGGATCATGCCGCCCGATAGGATCAGGCAGGCCGAATGGTAGTCCGCACCAGGATGTACTTTGCAATGGTCCACGTTCTCGGAAAACCGCGCGATGCGCAGGTCTGCGGCCTGATCAAACCCGGCATGGGCCAGGACGGCCGACCGCTGTGCTTCTCTTTCGTCCCGAAAAACTTCAACTGGCATTTGCATCGTCTCATATAAACCAGCACGGGTCTGGCACAAAAAAAGTCAGCAAAACCAAGCGGTGGGCCCGAATGCTGACAGGCAAGTGTCAACCTTGATATACAATGTTACCAAGCGTCAATCATAACATTTTCGAGAAGATCAACCACAGGCCGACCTCATGTGCCGGACCCTACGTCAAAAAGACGGATCAGTGCAAAACCGGACGGGACATGTACCGTACCCGGTCGATCAAGCCGGTGGTTTACCGATGCTCAGACGCGCCGCGCTGGCGCGCATTTCGTTGTCCAGGGGGGACCATGCATACGATATCGTATATTTCTGAATGTCGCGCGCCGGTGGCCAACGATGCCACCGCCTTACGCACGCTTTTGGCGGCGTCACGTCGCAGAAACCAAACCATGGGGGTGACCGGCGCGCTTTTGCTGCGCGGCGACGTGTTTCTGCAGACGCTCGAAGGGCCGAGCGACAGTGTCCGCGACGTGTTTGCCAGCATCCTGGCGGATGCGCGGCACACGAACATCTATGTCCTGTTCGATGAGCCCTGTCAGGACCGCCGCTTTGCCGAATGGAGCCTCGAGGGGTTCTTTGACCCGCAACCCAATCTGGACTTTCAGGCCACGCTGCACCGGCTGGGGGAGCATTTCTGCGACTGTGGCAGCTATAGCCCCGTCGGTCTGTCGCTGTATCTGTGGAAATGCGTGGCCGACATGGCCGACTGTCGCATGCGCCTTGCCCCGACCCTGACGACCCGGCAGGTCGTGACGCCGTTGCAGGCGCTGGCAGCGCAAGCGCAGGCCCGTCACGCTGGGCTGCGCCCGCCGTCACCCAGTTTCAGTGACTGACGAGGACCTGCGCCGATGAAGCCTGCGATATTCGCCTGCGTCCTGCTGAGTGTCAGCAGTGCCAGCCTCGCCAATCCCGTCCCCTCCAGCGTGGATCCTGCCAGCCTGCCTGCGTTCAAGCAGACGGGGCAGGGCAAATACCTGTCCTCCGCCGATGCGTTTGCCGTGCTGACCGATGACCCTGACATCCTCTTTGTCGATGTGCGCGACCCGGTCGAGGTGTCGATGACCGGGCGGCCCATGCCGGTGGATGCGGTTGTGCCGGTGCGCGTGCAACAGATCGGCCCCGGCACGCTGCCGGACCCGTCGCGGCTGTCGCTGAACCCGGATTTCGTGCCCATGTTGCGCGCGCTGGTGGCGGCGCAGGGGCGGTCGCGCGATGATATGATCATCGTCACCTGCGGCTCTGGCCGTCGCTCGGCACAGGCGTCGCGCATTCTGGAACATGCGGGGTTCAGCGATGTGTGGCACGTCACGGACGGCTATGAGGGCGACGACAGGCCCGGCTTCAACGCGCAACATGCCTGGCGCGATGCCGGTCTGCCCTGGACGGACGCGCCCGTATCGCCGTCCTATTGGCAGCTTTTGCTCGCCGATGAGGCGCAGCCCTAAACGCGGGCGTCGGGTGAGGGCTGACCCCAAGACCCTCGAGTGGCGGGTGAGGGTGCCTCTGTAGCCCATTGATTTACCTTAGGTTTGGCGGCGATCACCCGCGCGCCCAACGGTCACAGATACTTGCCCATCTCCACGGCGGTGTCACCCATCCGGTTGGAAAAGCCCCATTCATTGTCATACCAGCTCAGGATACGCAGCATCGTGCCGTCCATCACCTTGGTCTGATCGCTGGCAAAGATCGAGGAATGCGGGTCATGGTTGAAATCCATGCTGACCAGCTTGGCATCCGTCACACCCAGCACACCGTGCAGCGGGCCGGACGCGGCGGCCGCGGACATCGCGGCGTTGACCTCTTCGGCCGTGACATCGCGCGACGTCTCGACCGTCAGGTCCACGCAGGACACGTTGGGTGTGGGCACGCGGATGGCGACGCCGTCCAGCTTGCCGTCCAGTTCCGGCATCACCAGTCCCACCGCCTTGGCGGCCCCGGTCGAGGTGGGGATCATGTTCATCGCCGCCGCCCGCGCGCGGTACAGATCCTTGTGCATCGTGTCGAGCGTGGGCTGGTCACCGGTATAGCTGTGGATCGTCGTCATGAACCCGCGCGTGATCCCGAACTGATCGTGCAGCACCTTGGCCACGGGCGTCAGGCAGTTCGTGGTGCAAGACGCGTTCGAAACGACCACATCGTCACCCGAAAGCGTGTCGTGGTTCACCCCGTAAACGATGGTCTTGTCCGCGCCCTTGGCCGGCGCGGAGATCAGCACCCGCGACGATCCGTTCTCGAGATGCGCCTGGCACGCGTCCTTGGAGGTGAAGATGCCCGTGCATTCCATCACCACGTCCACGTCCGCCCAGGGCAGGTCGGCCGGGTTCCGCTCGGCCGTGACCTTGATCGGCCCATGGCCTACGTCGATGCTGTCGGCGCCGGTTTTGACGTCTACCGGAAAGCGGCCATGCACGCTGTCATATTGCAGCAGGTGGGCGTTGGTCTCGACCGGGCCCAGATCGTTGATGGCGATCACCTCGATATCGGTGCGCCCGCTTTCCACGATGGCACGTAGGACATTGCGGCCGATGCGGCCAAACCCGTTGATTGCGACTTTGATGGCCATGGTATCCCCCATGTGTGGCAAAGGATCGGGCGGCGAAACCAGCGCGCCGCGCCGTTACCGCTAACAAAGCCATGCGCGCAGATTTGTCAACCGGGCCGCAGCAGAAGTGAAGGGCAGGGGATCAGCGCCAGAACGCCAGCCACTCGATCAGGTCCGCCAGTTTCTTGCCCAGAAACAGCAGGCTCTCACCACCGTTGAGGATCGCATCGAGCGCGATGGCGCCGACAATCAGGCTGCCGAGAACGATGGAAAGCGTGTTGGTCATGACGCCCGTGGCGATACACCGCCGCGTCGCCATCTGGCAAGCACGCAAGCGTTAACGCAGCTGGCCCATCGCCACGGCCACATCGGCCATGCGCACCGAGAACGCCCATTCGTTGTCGTACCAGGCCAGCACGCGGACCAGGCGGTCGCCGACCACCTTGGTCTGGTCGGGGGCAAAGATGGACGAATGTTCGGTGTGGTTGAAATCCACCGACACTTTCTGCTCGTCATCATAGGCCAGGACACGGCCCATGGGGCCGCGGGCGGCTTCGGCCATTGCGGCGTTCACCGCGTCCACGGTCACGTCGCAACCGGCCTCGAATGTCAGGTCCACCGCCGAGACGTTTGGCGTGGGCACGCGCATCGCCGTCCCGTCGAGCTTGCCCGCGAGGTTCGGCAGAACCTCACCCAGTGCCTTGGCCGCGCCGGTCGACGTGGGGATCATGGCCATTGCCGCGGCGCGCGCGCGATAAAGATCCTTGTGCCGCCGGTCGAGCGTCGGCTGGTCGCCGGTATAGCTGTGGATGGTCGTCATGACGCCGCGCTCGATCCCGAACGCATCGTCAAGCGCCTTGGCCAGCGGCGCCAGGCAGTTGGTGGTGCACGACCCGTTCGAGATCATCCGATCATTGGCCGCCAGCAGGTTGTCGTTCACGCCAAAGACGATGGTCTTGTCGACATTCTTGCCCGGCGCGGACAGCAGCACCTTTTGTGCGCCACGCTCAAGGTGCGCCTTGGCCTGTTCGCCGTCGTTGAACTTGCCCGTACATTCCAGCACCACGTCGCAACCCGTCCAGTCGAGCGCATTCAGATCATAGGTCGACATCATCCGCATCGGCCCGCGACCAATGTCCATCATGTCGTTTGAGATGCGCACCTCACCCGGAAAGCGGCCATGGATGCTGTCGTATTTCAGCAAGTGTGCCGTGGTTTCGAGCGGGCCTGTCGCGTTGACGGCCACCACCTCGATGTCGTTGCGCAGGGACGTCGCGATGTGGTTGAGCGTGCAGCGGCCGATGCGGCCGAACCCGTTGATACCTACCTTGATCGTCATAACCCGTCCTTTGCAGAATACTGGCGTCGCATGCGCTTTCTGTACCCGCTGCAGCGCAGCACGCATAGAAGAAAAGAGCAGCAAATCATCATGTTAGCGATAAATGTGTGCAAACGTATGCCGTTCGCGCTAACGGTTTGCGGAACCACCGCGGCATGTTATGCGCTAACGTAAGGATCAAAAGCGGCGAGGGACGCGATGAGTGGATTGTTGGCACTGTTGGATGACGTCGCGGGAATCGCCAAGGTGGCGGCGTCGAGCGTCGATGACGTGATCGGTCAGGCGGCCAAGGCCGGGGCCAAAGCGGCGGGGGCCGTGATCGACGATGCGGCAGTGACGCCGAAATATGTGCACGGGTTTTCCGCCGACAGAGAGCTGCCGATCATCTGGCGCATCGCCAAAGGCAGCTTTCGCAATAAGCTGCTGATCCTGCTGCCCATCGGCCTCGCCTTGTCGAACTTTGCGCCGTGGATGATCCCGCCGCTGCTGATGCTGGGCGGTGCCTATCTGTGTTTCGAGGGGGCCGAGAAAGTCGCCCATGTGATGGGCTGGGGCGGTCACGGGCACGAGGATTACCCGGGCAAGGAGGCGGTGGTCGAGGATCCCGCACATCTGGAAGAAGAAAAGGCCAAGGGGGCGATCAAGACCGATTTTATCCTGTCGGCGGAGATTATGACGATCGCGCTGGCCGCGATCCCGGAAAGCAATTTCTGGTTTGAGGCGGCAACGCTGGCAGCGGTGGCGGTGATGATCACCGTGGCGGTCTACGGGGCCGTGGCGATCATCGTAAAGGCGGATGATGTGGGGCTGGCCATGGCGGCGCGCGGGCGGCTTGGCGTGACGCGCGCATTTGGGCGCGGCATCGTGAAGGTGATGCCGCATTTCATGACCACGCTGACGGTTGTGGGCACCGCGGCGATGCTCTGGGTCGGTGGGTCGATCATCGTGCATGCGCTGGCCGAGATGGGCTGGCACGGGCCCGAAGACGTCATCTATGCGGCTGGAAAAGCCGTCGGCGGTGCGCTGAATTCCGGCTTTGCAAATTGGCTGACCAAGGCTGCGATCGATGGCGTGTTGGGCCTGGGGCTTGGCATGCTGCTGATCCCGCTGGGCGAGCGCGTGATCACGCCGGTGTGGCGCGCGGCGGCCAGCATCGGGCGCTAGGCAGGCGGTTTCCGACACGGAAACCGGCTGGAAACCGAAACCGGTTTCCGGGGCCCGCGCCGTTTTCCGCGTCGGAAAACAGCCGGAAAGCGTGTCGCTTTCCGTTTGCTGTCAGCCGGTCTTTTCCTCGATCGCTGCCGCAACGGCTTCTGCGCGCGCGGCCAGCTCGGCCAGCGTCTCCGTCACGCTGTCGGGCACCACGGGCACCTCGATCCGCTCCGGCTCCGGCGCGCCAATGTTGCGCAGACCCTCAAGCTCGGCATCGCGTTCGGCCAGCTTGGCCTCCACCTCCGCCACGCGGTCCTCGACGCTGGCGGTCTTGTCGGCCAGCATCAAACCCGCCATCAGCAGCATCCGCGCCTCCGGCAGGCGCCCGACCTGATCGGCCAGCAACCGCGCCTCGTCGTCAAGCATCTTGGCGGCGGTGTGCAGGTAGTGTTCTTCGCCGTCCTGGCAGGCCACGGCAAATTGCCGCCCGCCAATTGCAATCGTTACCTCAGGCATGGGGCGTATCCTCCGACGTGGCAGCATCCAGCAAGGGGGTCAGCGCACCGATGATGCTTGACGCCTCGGCAATGTCGGCGGCCCGTGCGGCGCGCAGCGCCTCGAGTTCGGCCAGCATCGCCTTGTTGATCAGGTGCGGGTCGCCCACGCCGTCCTCGTTGGCCTTGCGCAAGGCGTCATTTGCGCTGCGCAGCTGTTCGCTGGCCTGCCGCATCCGCTGCAGCTCAATGTCCAGCGCCGCGGTTCGCGCCTCCGCCTCTTGCGCCGCGGCCTTGGCTTGGGCCAGCGCGCTGTCCTGCTGTTCCGACAGTTTGCGCACCCGCTCGGTCAGTTGCGCATTGGCCAGTTTTTCATCCTCAAGCGCCGCTTCGAGGGCCGCGGTGTCGTTGGCCCCTGCGGGATCCAGCGTGCTCGCCGCATCGGCGATGCGGTCCATCGCTGCGGCAAGGCGCCCTTGCAAGGCGTCGATATCGCTCATGATTGTGCCTGTCCCTCATGCTGTTCGGGCCCGCCGTTCGGCTTTGCCCGCGTCTTTCCATCCCATCCGGTTCCGCCACGCCGAATCGGTGCAGGGCCGGACGCATCAAGTCTAAACAATACGCGTAGAAAATGCGCCCCCTTTGCGATCAATCCCTTAGGTGGCGGCGTTGAAGTGCTGCCTGCACTCCGCGTCGCGCCGCCTTGGCCGCCGACCGAACGCCGCCTTGATCTTTGGGCAGTGGCTGATATGCAGCGCCGGATTGTCACGCTTTTGTCAAAGGATGCTTACCCCGTGGATCTGACCCCTCTGCGCACTGCGAACCCTGATCATTGGGCCAAGGCGGCCGCCATTCGTGCGCTGACGCTGGACGCCGTTGCCGCGGCCAATTCCGGGCATTCCGGCATGCCGATGGGCATGGCCGACGTGGCGACGGTGCTGTTCGAAAAGCACCTGAAATTCGACGCCTCCGCGCCCGATTGGCCTGACCGCGACCGGTTCATCCTGTCGGCGGGCCACGGCTCCATGCTGCTCTATGCGTTGCTGCACCTGACGGGTTACGCGGATATGACGCTCGAGCAGATCAAGAATTTCCGCCAATGGGGCGCGATCACCGCAGGCCACCCGGAATACGGCCATGCCGGCGGGATCGAGACGACGACCGGCCCGCTGGGTCAGGGCATCTCGAATGCCGTTGGCTTTGCCATGGCCGAAGAGATCCTGCGCGCGCGGTTCGGCAAGAAGGTGATGGACCACCACACCTATTGCATCGCCGGGGACGGCTGTCTGATGGAAGGCGTGAGCCAGGAGGCGATCACACTCGCCGGTCGCCATCAGCTGTCCCGGCTCATCGTGCTGTGGGACAACAACAACATCACCATCGACGGCCCCGTCAGCCTCGCGGATGCCACCGATCAGCCCATGCGCTTCAAGGCCGCCGGTTGGGCGGTGATCGAGATCGACGGCCACGATCCCGAAGCCATCGACGCGGCCTTGCAAAAGGCCAAGACGCAATCAAAGCCCACGATGATCGCCTGCAAGACGCATATCGCCCTAGGCCACGCGGCACAGGACACGTCCAAGGGGCACGGCGCGCTCACCGATGCAGGTCAGTTGCAAGCGGCCAAGGAAGCCTATGGTTGGAAATACGGGCCCTTCGAGGTGCCTGCCGACGTCAAGGGCGCGTGGGAAGCCATCGGCGCCCGCGGCGCCACCACCCGCACCGAGTGGGAGGCGCGGGTCGAGACCCTGTCGGGCGCCAAACAGAAGGAACTGGCGCGCGTGTTCGCCCGCGAGGTGCCCAAGAAGCTTGCCTCCACCGTCCGTGCCTTCAAAAAGCAGATGACCGAGGCAGCGCCCAAGCTCGCCACCCGCGCCGCTTCGGAGAAAGCGCTCGAGGTGCTGAACCCCGTGCTGCCCGAAACCGTGGGCGGCTCTGCCGACCTCACCGGCTCCAACAACACCAAGACGGCTGACCTGGGTGTCTTCGAAACCGACAATCGCGCTGGCCGCTACATCTACTGGGGCATCCGCGAACACGGCATGGCCGCAGCGATGAACGGCATGGCGCTGCATGGGGGCATCCGCCCCTATGGCGGCACGTTCATGTGCTTCACCGACTATGCGCGCCCGGCGATGCGGCTCGCGGCATTGATGAAAATCCCGACCGTCTTTGTTATGACCCATGACAGCATCGGTCTGGGTGAGGACGGCCCGACGCACCAACCGGTCGAGCATCTCGCCATCAGCCGCGCCACACCCAACACGATGGTGTTCCGCCCCGCCGATGCCGTCGAAACGGCGGAGGCCTGGGAACTGGCGCTGTCGGCCACCGACACGCCGTCGGTCCTGTCGCTCACCCGCCAGGGGCTGCCCACCGTCCGGACCGATCACAAGACAAAAAACCTCACCGCCCAGGGCGCCTATGTGCTGGCCGAGGCGGAGGGCAAACGCCAGGCGATCCTAATCGCCACCGGCTCCGAGGTCTCTGTCGCTCTGGCCGCGCGGGACGCACTGCAAGCCGAAGGCATCGGGACGCGCGTCGTTTCCATGCCCTGCATGGAGCTGTTCGCCCAGCAGGACGACGCCTATCGCCGCCGCATCCTGCCCCCCGGACCTGTCCGCGTCGCTGTCGAGGCGGCCGTGCAGCAAGGGTGGGACCGTTGGCTCACAGGCGAGCGCGGCAAATCGAACAAGGCCGGTTTCATCGGCATGGACGATTTCGGCGCGTCAGCCCCCGCCGATGTTCTGTTCGAAAAATTCGGGATCACCGCCGACGCCGTCGCGGCCAAGGTCAAGAGCCTGCTCTGACGACACCAAAACGGGGCACCCACGCAGGATGCCCCGTCTTTGTCCCGAAAAATCCTGGGGGAGCCCGAAGGGCGGGGGCAAAGCCCCCTGAAAAATGTCGTCGCGCAGCGTCATCGGGGTCACGCGCGACGCGGGTTCACCCGTTCGCCTCGCGGATCTTCTCGGCGGCGTCCTTGTCGTAGGTCACGCCGTTTTCCTCAAAGAGCGTGTCCAGCTCGCCCGACAGCGTCATCTCGGTGATGATATCGCAGCCGCCCACGAATTCGCCCTTCACATACAGCTGCGGGATCGTCGGCCAGTCTGAGAAATCCTTGATGCCCTGCCGGATCTCTTCGTCCGCCAGCACATTCACGTCGGCATAGTCGACGCCCATATAGTTCAGCACACCTGCCACCCGGCTGGAAAAGCCGCATTGCGGCATCGACTTTGTGCCCTTCATGTACAGCACAACGTCGTTGGTCTGGTTCGTCTCGGTGATCCGTGTGGTTGCGTCACTCATCGGAGCTGCCTTTCTGTCTGAAGGCGCGGTGATACCGCGCGGCATAGGTTTCGTCTTCGGGCATCGCGTCCACATGGGTGCTCGAGCGGGCAAAGAACCCGTCCCGGCCTGCGATGGTCGGCAGGCGCTCTGCCGTGTCGTTCATGCGTGCGGCGCGGTCCACCACGCGCAGATCCAGCGCTTCCATGCCCAGCGGCACGTCCCGCACCTGGCCCATTTCCGCCCGGCTGGGCCGCCGCGCGCTCAGCGGTCCGCGGGGCGTGCGCCGGAAAGGGGCCGACAGGATGCGCCACAGGCCCATGTCAGGGGGCCTTCGTCGTCAGGGCCAGCGCATGCAACTCGCCATGGCTGCCGTCCATCTTGCCCTTCAGCGCCTTGGTCACGGCGCGGTGCTGTTGCACCCGGTTCATGCCCGCAAACGACGCGTCGATCACCTCCGCCGAATAGTGGTTCCCGTCACCTGCCAGATCGGTGATGGTGATCTGCGCGTCGGGAAATTCGGCGCGGATCAATTCCTCGATCTCGTGGGCTTGCATCGGCATGCGTCGTCTCCAAATCCTGCTGCAGCAGATGTAAGACGCGCGGGCAGGGCGCGCAAGCATAAGCCTTTGGTCGCAGGGCGGCATGGGTTGCCAGCCGCCGCGCAGCGCTGCAAACCTGTCGGCCAAGGGGGGTGAGCATATGCAAGAGATCGAGACAGCACCGGAGCAGGCGCTTGCCTGGGCGCAGGCGGGCACAGGCGCGGCCCTGGCCACCGTGGTTGACACCTGGGGCAGCGCACCGCGCCGCGCGGGATCGCAGATGGTCGTGTCGGGGGCGGGCGACATGATGGGATCCGTCTCGGGCGGCTGCGTCGAGGGCGCCGTCGTCGTCGAGGCGCTGGACGCGCTCGCGGACGGCACCCCGCGGCTGTTGGAATATGGCGTCAGTGATGGCGATGCCTTTGCCGTGGGCCTGGCCTGTGGCGGCACCATCCGCGTGCTGGTCGAACCGGTGGGCAAGGCCATGCCGGTCGAAATGCTCGGCACACTGGTCGAGGCGCGCGCAGCCCGCGCGCCCGCCGCGTACGTGGTCGATCTGGAAAGCTGGGACAGGCGTCTGGACACGGACGGGCACAACACGCGTTTCGCCGCCGACCGCACCGGTGTCGAAGCGGACGGCCGCACATTCGTCGCCATACACAACCCGCCCCTGCGGCTTGCCATCGTCGGCGGTGTGCACATCGCGCAGGCGCTGGTGCCCATGGCGCGGCTCGCAGGCTATGACCCGATCATCATCGACCCGCGCGAGGCGTTCGGCTCTGCCGCCCGCTTTCCCGGTGAGCGCTTGATCAACGACTGGCCGGACGAGGCGCTGGCCGAGGTCGGGCTCGACACCCGCACCGCATTGGTGCTGCTGACCCATGACCCCAAGCTCGACGATCCCGCGCTGCACCTCGCGCTGCGCTCGCAGGCGTTCTACATCGGCGCGCTCGGCTCGACCCGGACCCATGCCAAACGTGCCGAACGGCTCGCGGCGGCGGGGTTCGGCGCGGATGACATCGCGCGCATCCACGGGCCCATCGGCCTCAATATCGGTGCGGCGAGCCCGGCAGAGATCGCGGTGTCGATCCTGGGCGAGATGGTCCAGACGCTCAGGACCGCGCCGTGATCTTCGGCCCTGTTCCGGTGGCCGATGCGACAGGTGCGGTGCTGGCGCATGCGATGACCGGCGCGCGCGGCAAGATCGGCAAGGGCACGGTGCTGAGTGCCGCGCAGGTCGCCGCCCTGGCCGAGGCCGGACATGAGACGCTCATCGTCGGGCAGCTCGAGCCGGGTGACATCGGCGAAGATGACGCCGCCACCGCGCTGGCCGCAGCACTCGTGCCCGCGCCGGACGCGCAGCACCTGCGGCTGAGCGGTGCCGGGGCAGGGCGCGTGAACCTTTACGCCACTGGTCCCGGGATCGTGGCGCTGAACGCCGACGCCATCACCGCCCTCAACGCGATCGACCCGATGATCACGCTGGCCACCGTGCCGCCCTGGCACCGGGTGGATGCGGGCACGATGGTGGCGACGATCAAGATCATCTCCTACGCCGTGCCCACCGCGGCCCTCGACACGGCCCTGGCCGCCGCGCCGCGCGCCCTGTCGGTGCTGCCGCCCCGCTACGGCACCGCGACATTGATCGAGACGCGCGTGGGGACGTCGGCGCATACGGGCAAGGGCCGTGCCGCGCTGACGGGGCGACTGGACCGTTTGGGCCTGCGCCTCAGCCCCCGCGTGATGGTGCCGCATGACAGCGCCGCCATTGCCCGCGCGATCACCGACGCTCCGGGCGAGGTGGTTTTCGTGCTCACGGCCTCCGCCACCTCTGACCCGCAGGACGTGGCCCCGGCGGCCCTGCGTGCCGCGGGCGGACATGTGGAGGCTTACGGGATGCCGGTGGACCCCGGCAACCTGCTGTTCTTTGGCACGCTTGCGGCCAAACCCGTGATCGGACTGCCGGGCTGTGCCCGGTCACCCGCGCTCAACGGCGCCGACTGGGTGATGGAGCGTCTGATCTGCGGCGTGTCTCTGACCCGTGCGGATATCGCCGATATGGGGGTGGGCGGGCTGTTGAAAGAGATCCCGACCCGGCCCCGCCCGCGAGAGGGGTGATATCTTGCCATGCCACCTTAGTGGTAGAGCCCGCTTTTTCAGGTTCTCAAGTCGTGCGCCCCATGCTTAACTCCCTGCAAACAAAACGTCATAAGGGAGGAAGACCATGGCGCAGGTCACAATGACCGTGAATGGCAAAGCGGCGTCCGGCACAGTCGAAGGACGAACCTTGCTGTCAGGGTTTCTGAGGGATCATCTGGGCCTCACGGGCACCCATGTCGGTTGCGACACCTCGCAATGCGGCGCCTGCGTGGTGCATGTGAACGGCGAGGCGGTCAAGGCCTGCACGATGCTTGCCGCCGAAGCGGACGGGGCCGAGGTGGCGACGATCGAAGGCATGGCCAATGCCGACGGGTCGCTGAACGTGATCCAGCAGGCGTTTCAGGACCATCACGGCCTGCAATGCGGCTTCTGCACACCGGGTATGGTGATGTCGGCCGCCGCGCTGCTCAAGGAAAACCCCAAGCCGTCCGAGGCCGAGGTGCGGGACTATCTCGAGGGCAACATCTGCCGCTGCACCGGCTACCACAACATCGTCAAGGCGATCCTGGCCGCATCCGGGCAAGACGTGCCCGCAATGGCCGCAGAGTAACGACAAGACATAGCGTGGGGGCGATGCCCCCAGACCCCCCCCCGTGGTAATTTCAGCCAGAAGACACCCCGGGGGCAGTGCGTAACCAGCCCGTGAGGCTGTAAGATTTCAGGGAGGATTATCATGCCGAAGGACAGTGGCATTGGCGCCAGCAACAAGCGGCGCGAGGACGTCCGGTTTCTGACCGGGTCCGGCAATTATACCGACGACATCAACCTGGCCGGCCAGGCCTATGTGCATTTCCTACGCTCGGACGTGGCCCACGGGACGCTGACGAATGTGGACACGTCCGCGGCGGCCTCGATGCCGGGTGTGGTGCGGATCTTTACCGCTACCGACTTTGACGGTGTGGGCGGCATTCCCTGCGGCTGGCAGGTGACCAGCAAGGACGGCAACGTCATGCAGGAACCCGTGCACCCGATCATGGCGACCGGCAAGGTGCGTCATGTTGGCGAGATGATTGCCGCCGTGGTGGCCGAGACGGCCGAACAGGCGCGTGACGCGGCCGAGGCGATCGTGGTCGATATCGACGAACTGCCCGCGATGGTGGACATGAAGGCAGCACTTGCCGATGGCGCCACCAAGGTGCACGACGATCTGACCGACAACCTGTGCTACGACTGGGGCTTTGTCGAAGAAAACCGCGAAGCGGTGGACAAGGCCGTGTCGGAGGCCGCGCATGTCACCACGCTCGAGCTGGTGAACAACCGCCTCGTCGCCAACCCGATGGAGCCGCGCGTGGCGGTCGGTGACTATGCCCGCCACTCCGACGAATCGACGCTGTATACAACCAGCCAGAACCCGCATGTGATCCGCCTGCTGATGGGCGCGTTCGTCCTCGGCATTCCCGAGCACAAGCTGCGGGTCGTGGCCCCGGATGTGGGTGGCGGTTTCGGCACCAAGATCTTCCACTACGCCGAAGAGGCGTTCTGTACCTTTGCGGCCAAGGCCTGCAACCGTCCGGTCAAGTGGACGTCATCGCGCACCGAGGCGTTCATGTCGGACGCCCATGGCCGTGACCACGTGACCAAGATCGAACTGGCGCTGGATGCGGACAACAACTTTACCGCGCTGCGCTGCCTGACCCACGCCAACATGGGCGCGTACCTGTCGACCTTTGCGCCGTCCATCCCGACATGGCTGCATGGCACGCTGCTGGCGGGCAACTACAAGACCCCGCTGATCTACACCAACGTCAAGGCCGTGTTCACCAATACGGTGCCCGTCGATGCCTATCGCGGTGCGGGCCGCCCCGAGGCGACGTTCCAGCTGGAGCGGGTGATCGACAAGGCCGCGCGCGAGCTGGGTGTGGACCCGGTGGACCTGCGGCGCCAGAACTTCATCACCGAATTCCCCTATGCCACGCCAGTGGCCGTGGAATACGACACCGGCGACTATCACGCGACCATGGACAAGATGCTGGAGCTTGCCGACCGCGACGGGTTCGACGCGCGCCGCAAGGCGTCCGAAGCCAACGGCAAACTGCGCGGGTTTGGCGTCAACTGCTTTATCGAGGCCTGTGGCATCGCGCCGTCGAACCTTGTGGGGCAGCTGGGCGCGCGTGCGGGCCTTTACGAAAGTGCCACGGTGCGGGTCAACGCCACGGGCGGTCTGGTTGTCATGACCGGCAGCCACAGCCACGGGCAGGGGCACGAGACGACGTTCCCTCAAGTGGTGGCCGAGATGATCGGCATCGATGCCGACCAGATCGAGATCGTGCATGGCGACACGGCGCGCACACCGATGGGTATGGGCACGTATGGCTCACGCTCGATCGCGGTGGGCGGCTCGGCCATGGTGCGGGCGACCGAGAAGATCATCAACAAGACCAAGAAGATCGCGGCACACCTGCTGGAGGCGGCGGAAGCCGATATCGAGCTGAAGGACGGCGCGTTCAGCGTGGCGGGCACCGACAAGTCGGTGACCTGGGGCGAGGTGACGCTGGCGGCCTACGTGCCGCACAACTACCCGCTCGAGGATATCGAGCCGGGGCTGGAAGAGACGGCGTTTTACGACCCCGCCAACTTTACCTACCCGTCGGGCGCCTATGCCTGCGAGGTAGAGGTGGATCCCGACACCGGCACCGTCACCATCGAGCGCTTTGTGTCCGCGGACGATTTCGGCAACGTGATCAACCCGATGATCGTCGAGGGCCAGGTGCATGGCGGGATCGCGCAAGGGATCGGTCAGGCGCTGCTGGAAAACTGCGCCTATGACGAGAGCGGTCAGCTTCTGTCGGCCTCCTACATGGATTACACCATGCCGCGCGCCGACAACCTGCCGCGTATGGAGCACTATACGGTCGACCATTCCTGCCAGACGCCCTGCACGCACAACCCGCTGGGGGTGAAGGGCTGCGGTGAGGCCGGTGCCATCGGCTCGCCACCCACGGTGATCAACGCGGTCATCGACGCGTTGCAATCGGCAGGCCACAAGGTGGACCATATCGACATGCCCGCGACACCCGACCGCGTCTGGGCAGCCATGCAATAAGTTGAAGCGGCGGGACCGGGGGCCAGCCCCCGGACCCCCGGGATTTTTTGGGACAAAGACAGGCATGCCCTGGCTTGGCCCGAGGAGAGGGAAAGAAGATGTATAACTTTGAGTTCGAAAAGCCTGGCTCGGTCGCGGATGCGGTTGCAGCTCTTGCCGCCGAAGAGGCGCAGGCGCTGGGGGGTGGTCAGACCCTGATCCCCACGCTCAAGCAGCGGCTGGCGAGCCCGACGACACTTGTGAGCCTGTCGGGCATTGCCGAGATGAAGGGCGTGTGCACGGGCGATGATGGCGCGCTGTGCGTGGGCGGTGCGACGACGCACGCCACCGTGGCGGCAGAGGCAGGGGCCTATCCGGCGCTGGCGGCGACCGCGGCGCATATCGGGGACCCGGCGGTGCGCAATCGCGGCACGATCGGCGGCAGCCTTGCCAATAACGACCCCTCGGCCTGCTATCCGGCGGCGGCGTTGGGATCGGGTGCGACCATCGTGACCAACAGCCGCGAGATCGCGGCGGACGACTACTTTCAGGGCATGTTCACGACCGCGCTGGAAGAAGGTGAGATCATCACCGAAGTCCGCTTTCCGGTGCCCGAAAAGGCGCATTACGAAAAGTTCGTGCAGCCCGCCTCGCGCTTTGCGCTGGTGGGGGTGTATGTCGCGAAATACGCGGACGGTGTGCGGGTGGCGATCACGGGTGCCAGCAACGATGGTGTGTTCCGCTGGGCGGAGGCCGAAGCGGCGCTGTCGGCGAATTTTGCCGCGGACGCGCTGGACGGGCTCAGCCTGCCGGGCGACGACATGATCAGCGACCTGCACGGCACGGGTGCCTACCGCGCGCATCTGTGCAACGTGATGACCAAGCGGGCTGTCACCAAGGCCGCCTGAACACCATTCCGAACGACCATACATGCGCGAAGGCCCGCCGATTGACCGGCGGGCCTTTTGCGTTTCGATCACGATTTGATCCCTGTCACGGAGGGCGGTGCGCGCCTGTGTTACACTTTGTGTCATCACGGAGGATGAACATATGTCAGGCACATCAGAGAAAGACAAAGCACCCCGAACCGCGACCCAGACCATGGCGCCACTGCTTGCCACCTGGCAGTCGGCGGGCCTTGGACCGCTCAACTGGCTCGCCCCCACGGTGGTCGAACGTATGAGCGACATGGGCAGCGAATGGCTGAGCTTTGTCGCGACCCGCGTGCGGGAGGATGTGGCGCTGCAACACGCGATGCTGCATGCCAAGAGCTCTGCCGAGGCGCAGGCGATCCAGAGCAAGTTCCTGCAGACCGCGATGGAGCATTACAGCGCCGAGACCGGCAAGATGGTCGAGCTGAGCGCCAAGCTCTTTGATCCGGTGGACCAGGACGACGACACCCCGGACAACGTCAACGTCTAGCGCGCTGGCGCCGGACGCACCGGTGGCCCGTCTGATCGTTCAAGACGCCTGGGCTGAGGTCGCCATGACCCTGTTCGGGGGCCTGTTGCAGCTTTGGGCGGCTGGCCCCGCTGTATAAAGCGCGCCCGAACAACCGCCGGACATCCACGGGCGGCAACGGCTACGCTGGCACGGGCCAGCGACGCGCAAAAGGAAGGGGCGCTGCATCCGCAACGCCCCGTCATGTCCTGTGCCTGCACGTTACTTGGTGGGCAGCGGGCCGATCATCATCACCATCTGGCGACCTTCCATCCTGGGGAAGTTCTCGATCTTGCCGATCTCCTTGGTGTCTTCGGCCACACGTTCCAGCAGTTCGCGCCCCAGGTTCTGGTGCGCCATCTCGCGGCCGCGAAAGCGCAGCGTGACTTTGACCTTGTCGCCGTTCTCCAGGAACTTGAACACGTTGCGCATCTTCACATCGTAGTCGTTGGTGTCGGTGTTGGGCCGGAACTTGACCTCTTTCACCTCGATGATCTTCTGCTTTTTGCGCGCTTCGGCCTCTCGCTTCTGGGTCTCGTACTTGAACTTGCCAAAGTCCATGATCTTGCACACGGGCGGGTTGGCATTGGGCGAGATTTCGACCAGGTCAAGCCCGGCCTCATCGGCCATATCCATGGCACGGGCGGGGCTGACCACCCCGACATTTTCGCCATCGGCGCCGATCAGGCGGATTTCGGGGGCACGGATCTTGTCGTTGACGCGCGGGCCGGTATCCCGTTGCGGCGGCGCGTTGTGTGGTCTGCGAGCGATGGTGGTCGTCCTTTGGTCGTTGCGACAAATTGAGGCCAGAAAGTACCCATTGCGGCCGTTCTCTTCAACCCCGCAAATCGGCTATCCTGCGCCCAAAACCGCGATTTTCCCCCTTGCACCTTGCGTGTGCGGGGCGCATCTGGGACTCAGACCCGGGCGCGCGCGTTTCGCCGCTTTGGGGATCCGAATACAAAGAGGACTGGGACATGAGAAACCTGATTTGGATTGCAGTTGCGGTGGTGATCGCGGGCGGGGCATATCTGCTCTACTCCGGCCAGACGCCGCAAGAAGCGCTGAATGAAGCAGCCGACGCGGTCAACGCACCCGAAGCGCTGGACAGCGCGAGCGAGGCTGTCGGCGACGCGGTCGAAGCGACCGAAGGCGCGATCGAAGAGGCCGTGGATGCCGCGACGGACGCAGCCGAAGCGGTGGCCGAAGACGCAGCGGAAGCCGCAGAGGCCGCGGCAGAGGCCGCCGAAGAGGCGGTGGACGCGACGGTTGAGGCGGCCGAAGGTGCCGCGGACGCCGCAGCCGAGGCTGTGGATGATGCGGTGACGGCGGTCGAAGAGACGGTGGAAGGCGCGGTCGATACCGCGACCGAAGCGGCCGAAGGTGCTGTGGACGCGACGACCGAGACGGCGAATGACGCAGCCGATGCGGCAAGCGATGCGGTCGACGGTACGGCGGAGGCGACCGAAGAGGTTGTCGAGGGCGCTGAGGATGTCGCCAACGACGCGGCTGAGGCGACCGAGGAGGCTGTGGATACGGCAACCGAGGCGACCGAAGAAGCTGTGGAAGGGGCTGCGGACGCAGCGGCCGAGGCAACCGAAGCGACTGAAGAGGCTGTGGAAGGG
>JBCBHM010000035.1:0-36472 GCA_038525585.1 Pseudomonadota bacterium | reverse complement strand
TTGATGACTTGGTAGTCTTCTTTCCAGTCAGCCGCGAAAGCAGCGGATGCGGTGAGCGCGACAAGCGCGGTCGTTGCCAAAAGTTTCATCAGAGATCCCCCTAAGGTTTTGGTTTGGCGATTGGTAATGTGTCAGGCGTGAAGGGCGACCGATTGGGTCGACGTCACTGCCTCGTTGAATTCCCTAAGACCGTCGAGGCCGTAGATGTCGCGCACCACGTCATCGGTCAGTTGTGTGGCGACACCGTCAAAGAAGACGCGGCCGTTGCGCATCGCGATGATCCGGTCGCAATAGGCGCGCGCGGTGTCGAGCGTGTGCAGGTTCACCAGAACGGTCAGGCCGTCCTCTTGGTTGATCTGCCGCAGGCCGTCCATAACCAGCGTCGCGTTGGCCGGATCAAGCGAGGCAATCGGTTCGTCGGCAAGCATGATTTTGGGTTGTTGCACAAGCGCCTTCGCAATGGCGACACGCTGTTGTTGGCCGCCCGACAGTGTCCCCGCACGTTGCAGCGCCTGTGGTACCAGATCCAGCCGGTCGAGTGCCTGAAGCGCCATCGCCCGTTCGGCATCTGTGAACTGCATGGCCATGGAACTGAGAAACCCATGCTCGGCCAGCCGCCCGATCAGCACATTGGTCAATACATCCAGACGGTCCACCAGATTGAACTGTTGAAAGATCATCGCGCAATCGCGCCGCCAGTTGCGCAGGGCCTTGCCGCGCAGGCTGGTGACGTCCACGCCTCCAAACGAAATCGACCCCATGCTGGGGTCGATAAGGCGGTTGATCAAACGCAGCATCGTGGACTTGCCAGCGCCCGAACGTCCGATGACGCCGACAAACTGACCGGGTTCGATTTTTAGCGTGACGTCATCGACGGCGCGCGTCTCGTCAAACAGTTTGGAAACACCGGTTAGGGTCAAGGCAGCAGGTGCGGTCATGGCGATTCATCCGAACGAATTTCGCCTAGACTGTGGTCGGCTTCTGTGACGCCCAAGAGTCCGTTTTGTAAAACTTCTGCTACGCCACCGCCGCAACGGCTGAATGGTCGGCAACTTCCGGCCCGGATCCGTTGGAAAAGATGATTTCTCCGGTGCTGAGTGTCTGGACGACGCGGTCTGCGGCATCGACGATCGCCAAATCGGCGCGCTTCCCGGTCGCGATCTCGCCCCTATCATTCAGGCCGAGTGCCTTGGCAGGGTTCTTTGAGGCCAGGCGCACCGCACCCGCCAAACCATCCGGGCCCGTTTCAGACAAGGCACGAATGGCGGGCAGGATCGCCGCAGGGTGATAGTCCGCCGCGAGAATGTGCAGCAATCCAGCCCCGTGGGCCTCGCGCGCCGACAAATTGCCCGAGTAGCTTTTTCCGCGCATCGCATTGGGCGCGCCCATGGCAATCATTAAACCACGCATCGCGGCAACCTCGGCCGCCTCCATAGTGACCGGGAATTCGCTGATCACCACACCAATGTCTGCCATCATGTGCGCTTTTTCGACGGTATCATCGTCATGGCTGGCCATCGCAACGTCATGAGACTTGCAGAGCTTTGAAATCCGTTCGAGATTTTTGAGAACCTGTTCGGCAGGAACAGCATCCTCAATGCGGCGCGCGACATGGGCCCGGGCCGCTTCTTCGCTCAGACCGCCCTTCATCCGATTGGCGACAAGGGTTTCGACATTGCGGTACTGTCCTTGGCCGGGCGTGTGGTCCATGACCGAAACCAGATCGACAGCACCTGAGCCGAGCAAACCGTCAAGCGCGTCGATGGCCGCAGTGTATGTCATGTCAAACCGCGCATGGATGCGGTGATCAACGCGCAAGCCTTTGATGTTTTCCTTGAGCGCGCGGATGATGGCGGAGGTGTGCTCAAAAGAACGCCTCTGACCATCAAGTGCGGTGCGAGAGAATGACACGCCCGCGTATGCGGTCGTGACACCAGCTGCTGCAAGGCGCGCATCTAGGTGTCCAACCGCAACCTCCATGGGGAAATCGACTTTGGGCCGCGGCTCCAGTTCAAGCTCAATCATGTCGCCGTGCATGTCGACAAAGCCCGGGAACACGGTGAAGCCAGACGGCTCACCTGCGCTTTCAGTGATCTCCGCGATCACACCGTTTTCGACCCGCACGCTGCCGTTTTCGATGATGTGATCCGCGAGGATCAACTTTACGTCAGAGAGCCACATCGTCTCTCTCCTCAGTTGGAGTGGCGTCTGGAGTCAGATCAACCACGCGGTCAATCAGGTGCATCACATCACCCGGGTGGTGAAATACGCCAATCATCGCTGTGCCCTGATCCTTCAATTCTTGCAGCCGGGCCACCAGCGCGCCCCGCGCATTTGCATCCAGAGAGGCCGTTGGCTCGTCCAGCATCAGCAGTTTCTGCGGCATGATCAGCGCACGAGCCAGATTGACCTTTTGCTGTTCACCACCAGAAAAAGTCGTGGGGTAAGCGGCCCAAAGGTCCGGTTTGACGCCAAAGGTCCCGAGCGCCTTGCGGGCCGCCTCCAAGGCAGTGTCTGGGTCCCACCCGGCAAGGCGCAGAGGTTCGGCCACGATGGCCTCTGCGCTCACACGAGGCCGCGCAGTCAGGAACTGCGTGACAAAGCCGATCTCGGTACGGCGCAGATGGGCAACATCCACATCTGCCGCGCGCGCAAGATCAATCATGCCATGGCTGGAGTGGAATCGGATCTCTCCGGACAACGGCAAGTAAGAGCGATAGAGCGTGCGGAGCAGCGTTGATTTCCCCGCGCCATTCGCTCCTTTGAGCAAGATAAACTCGCCCGCCGCGACACTGAACGAGATGTCTTCAAACGCGCCTATGTCTTTGCCCAAATGATGCAGCGAAAAGCCTTTCGTCAGGCCCTGAATATCAAGAACGGTCATAGCTTCGCATGCACCAGTTGTTGCGTATAGGCATGTTGCGGGTCTTGGAAAATCTGATCCGCAAGGCCGGTCTCGACCACTTCGCCGCGCCGCATGACCATGACGCGATCTGCGAGTGTACGGATGACACCAAGGTCATGGCTCACGATCACCATTGTGATCTGACGGTCTTGCTGGAGGCGCTTGAGTGTATCGAGCACAAGCGCCTGCACAGACACATCGAGGCCGGTTGTGGGCTCATCAAGAAGCAAAAGCGCAGGTTCAAGGGCTATGGCCTTGGCCAATTGCACGCGCTGCTGCATCCCACCGGACAATTCAATCGGGGGCGCATCCAGGCGGTCGAGCGGAAATTCTGACGCGTCCAGCGCTTCGGTCGCGGCGGCCCGCAAGGTTGCAAAGCTGCGCTCGCCAGCGACCAGCAGACGCTCCGCCACATTGCCCGAGGACGAATGTTTCATCAAAAGCCCCAGGTGCGGGTTCTGATAGACGATGCCGATCCTGGTGGCGCAGAGCATCCGGCGGGCGAAGCGGTCTAGCTCGAAGAGGTTGCCCGACACGTCCGGCAAATCGAGCGTATAGCTGCCCTCATCCGGAATTTCTTCGAGGTTCATCATGCGCAAAAGCGTCGATTTTCCCGATCCGCTTTCACCGACAATGCCCAGAACCTCGCCCGGATAGGCATGGGCAGATACATTGCGCACGGCCCTTACTGGACCATAGGATTTGGACACGCCCTGCACCTCAAGAAGGGGGCGCGTTTCTACAATACGCGGGGCGTCGAGCGTGAGCGTCATTGCGCCATCTCCCCGTCCTCATACCAAGTTTCGCCCCGGGTTTCGGCCTCGCCGTCCCTAACCCGAATGGTCTTCACACCCCATTCACTATCTGAGACCTCAAAAGCAGAACTGCCGTCATCCTGGGGAATTTCATTCATGAAAAAGCCTGTCGTGCCCGACCGGGTACAGGTCAGAGATCCGTGATCCTCGACCTTGTAGGGCACGTCCGAGAACACCAATGGTTCAACCCGCGTGAAGGGTGGCACCGCAAAAATGCGCTTTTCCCGGCCCGCAGACAGGATCGTCAGGTGCTTGGCCATGTGCAGCTTTGGCACATCCCAACGGGGGATCGGCGATGGCGTCATGACGTGACGCCCATGCACGAGGCTGGGATAGCTGGCACCCTGCATGACCCGGCCCGAGCGTACGATCTGCTCATAAAGCTGCAGCCACATCCGCCCGTAATCCGCATCCGCGTGCATCTGGCGCGCGATCGACATGTTCGGCTGTACGCCGCGCAAGGGCTCCGGGTTTGGGACTTGCAGTACAAGCACCTGATCCTCACGCAGGATCTCTTCGGGGATGCGGTGGCGGGACTGGATGAGATCCGCTTCGAGCGTGTCCATCGTTGTGGGTGTTCCCGCCACGCGCGCGATAAACCGCCGGATCGACGCTGCATTCACGCTGTCATCTGCACCTTGGTCGATGACCTTCACGCGGGTTTGCGGATTTACGAGGGTGAGTGAGGCCTGCAAACCACCGGTGCCCCAACCCCGCGCCATCGGCACCTCGCGGCTGGCATATGGCATCTGGCAGCCAGGCACAGCGACGGATTTGAGCATCTTACGGCGCAACTCGCGCTTGGCCGAGCCATCAAGGAAGCCATAGCTCATCGCTTCCCAAGGTTTGGTCAGGGTTGAAAGGCTCATTCCGCCGGTTCCGTCTGAGGTTGTTTTGCTGTCTTCTTGGCCCGTGCGTCGCGCATCGCATCCAGCGAAGACTGGAACGTCACATAATGCGGCAGTTTGAAGTGAATGCAGAAGCCCGAGCTTTCGACCCCTTCGGTATGGTAGAGGAAAAACTCCTCTTCGGTCGCCGAACCTTTCTCAGCACCAGGGCTGTTGAGGTCCAGCGTTGCGGCTGCGATGCATTTGACCTCGTTCCAGCCAAAGGTCGCGGCAAAGCCGATCCCCAGTTTTTCGCCCTTCTTGTCCACGACTTCAGCCTGAGAAACTTTTACCCGGCCTGCCGAAAACTGCCGCCCGTCCGGATGGGTTACGGCAATTTCTGCCTCGGCCAGCCTCAATTCGTTCACCGTGGGATGCGCCTGTCCATAGCCGCGCATCGCGGCATAGCCAAGCGCCAGCACACCGCCGGTCTCCGCCCGCGCGAGGCTTTGCAAAGTATGCGCCCGTTTCGACGGGAAAAGGAGCGGCTCACGGGTGAGATCGGGAATGTCGTTGCCCCTGGTGTCATCTGGCGTTGGCGGTTCCAGAAGATCGTTCTCCGATTGCCAAGCACTGACCGAAGGTTGATAGGCGGGCGATGATTTGTCGGCCGCCTCAACTGGTTCGGGTGCGTAAGCTGCACCCTGCAAGACATCTGTCGCCAAAATGCGGTGCGCATAATCCAGTGTGGGGCCAAGCACTTGCCCGCCGGGAATATCCTTGAATGCGGCCGAGATCCTCCTGTGCGTGAACAGAGTGTCTTGCTCAATCGGCGCGGCCACTTGCAAACGCGGCTGTGTTGTCCGCCAGGCGCGCAAGAGCAGCACGGCTTCATAAAGCTCGCCACCGGTTTGGGCCAAAGCAAGGGCAGCCAGGTCCTCGTCATAAAGCGAGGCCTCTCCCATGACCCGGTCGATCAGATAAGGCAGGCTCTGTTTCACTTCTTCCACACGTGTGCGGTCGAAGCTGCCCATTTCCTGACGAAACAACCGCTCAGACTGTTCGATGGCCCGTTCGCCACCGCGTGTCGCCACATAGGCCATTAGATCATCTCCACAGTCGTCGAGCGCGGCACGCCGAGGACGCTGGCACCATCGACAAAGAACAAGTCAAATCCCATCGGGTATCTCAGGCGCACCGCGCGCGTTGCCCAAAATCCATCGGGCAAGCCGCCAATCTGCACAGTCACAGCACCATCGACGCCCGGTCCCGTCAGGCGCAACGCTTGCCCCGACCCAAAACTGGTGCGGACGATGACTGTGGCTCCGTCGTCGGGATAATAATCGCTGCCGATTTGAACGTGGTCGAGCGGATCAGGCGTTGCCAACGCCCCAAGAAAGACGTGATCTGCGTTCTCAATATCCGCCAATTCAGCTCCGGTGCGCATAATCTCTGGCATCAGCAACGGATCGGTTGAGTAGACCGCGCATTCCCGATCCAACAGTGCGCCAACAATGACCCCCTCGCCGGGTTCGGGCAGCTGGCGGGGAAGTCCGGGGCGGCTGAGCGCCCAGAGCAGCGCATCGAACGCAGCATTGTCGCGCGTCTCGGACAGGCTGGGGGCTGGCGTCGCAAGCATCAGAACGTCTCCATGTTCACGCGGGTCGCCTCAACGCGGCGCAGCACGTCTTTGTCTGTTGCTTCAAGCGCCTCGGCCTCATCGTCGCAAAACGCTTTGCAATCATCAGCGCGCACGTCCATGGCCATCGCAAGATCAACCAGTGCCATCGCCATCGAGGTCTCCAGATCATGTCCGCGGCGCATCCCATAGCCGATCACGTCGCCCTTGCGGATATGCGCTTCGCTCATCAGCACTTCGCCCAAATGAAAGGCGACGCCACCTGCAGTATCCCGCATCGGCAGCATCACAAGACCACTCCGCGATTGCAGGACTTCGATCTCTCCCAGGTCCGGGATAAGCGTTTCCGCAAAACTCTTGAGTTTATCTGCATTGGCACGGGCGAGCGTGCTCAAAGCGTCATCCATTCGACGGCTCCATTGTAAACGTCACGCGCGCGGCGGACCAAATCACCCGGCTGGTTGAAATCGGGGTCCCATCCGGCGTGGCATCAATTGCTGTGACGACCAGCACAGGAACATCCGGGTGTTGTTTGAGGGTCTTGGCCTCATCCGGTTTCGCAGACCGTGAATAGATCGAGGTGTGCTGCCGCACGTAATCTTCGATCCCGAACGACCGATAGGCCTCCGTCGTAGATCCAAGAACGCCGCGACGCTCCGCGAAATCGGGGAACCGTTCGGCGCAGTGATAGGCGCTGCCAAAAGCGACTGGTAGATTGTTGGCCAAGGTAATCCGTTGAGACTCAAGGACGCGCGCGCCCGAATTGAGAAGCAGCGCTTGCGCAATTTCGTAAGGCGCATCAATGCGTAAAGCAGAGACAAGCTGGCTGGTCACATCAACCCCTTGCGGGATGAGGTTCCGCCGCAGCCGTGTGCGCTTGCCAATCTGATAGGTCAGCCTTGGTGTGTCGGCCACAAAAGTGCCGCGTCCTTGCTCGATGCTGATCCGACCCTCACGCGCGAGCGCCTCAAGTGCACGACGCACAGAATGCCGACCCGTGGCGAATTGATCCGCCAGTTGCGTTTCAGTGGGCAATTGATCCCCCGACGACAATCGCCCAGAGCGAATGTCATGCGATAGGGCATCTCGAATTATGGTCCAGTTTTCGCGTTTCATACCTGATTCATCCGAATGAATGTTTCGCTACCCTGTCGACGTGACACGGGCATGACAAGGGCGCGGTGTTTTTCCAAGAAAATCGGTCCCAACATTCACGCGCCGAGCCATGAATTTCTTCAGCTTGGCAGCAAGGTCGCGTGTCAAGCCTGAATTCGCCTCATCGCGATCAGTCTTGTGCGAGGCTAGACAAAACAGAAGCTCAAAGAGAACTGAGCCAAAGAGGCTCCGAATGCTTTGCTGAACTTAGAGTGCGCTTCGGCCATACCTGGCGGGGCAGTGCTGACGTATCATCCGATAAAGTGGAAAACTGCCTTGTCCTTTTGATGTCCGGTTCGGGCCATTCTTGGGATGTGCGTGTGACAGGTTTACGTTGCTTTGCGCCACATCGTACTGGCTGCAGTTTTTGGGAGGCGTAGACTTAGCACTCCCGCCCCCCGGTTCATTGGACAAGCAACCGCTTCAATATGGCGAACGGCAGCGCCGCTCGCCAAGCGATGTTAGATGTCGATCTTCTCTGCTATGTCCAGAGCATCCTCGAGCTCAACACCGAGGTAGCGTACAGTACTGTCGACCTTAGTGTGGCCCAGCAACAGTTGGACGGCGCGCAGATTGCCGGTTTTTCGGTAGATTTCCGCGGCTTTTGTCCTGCGCAACGAATGCGTGCCGTATGCGCTCGGCTCTAGTCCGATCGCCGTCACCCAATTGCGAACAATGCGACCATACTGACGTGTCGATATGTGCGGCCGATCATGGAACCGACTTGGGAACATAAACCTGTAAGCCAGCATTTCCGGCGATTTGACCCAAGCCAATACTGTGTCACGCGTGTTTTCAGTCAGTTCGAACTGAACGGGCCGCTTGGTCTTACTTTGGATCACGGAAACACGTTCCCGAACGCGATAATCCGTCATGAGATCGTTTACCGCGAGCTTAACCAAATCGCAGCCGCGCAACTTGCTGTCTATGGCGACATTGAACAAGGCTAGATCCCGTAGATTGCCCGCAAGTTCTAACCGTGCTCGGATCGCCCAGACTTGCTTTG
This sequence comes from Pseudomonadota bacterium, assembly GCA_038525585.1. GTDB lineage: Bacteria > Pseudomonadota > Alphaproteobacteria > Rhodobacterales > Rhodobacteraceae > Tateyamaria. Next base: position 28,125 of record JBCBHM010000035.1, on the reverse strand, counting down.
GCAGCAAAGGCCGTTTCTGACCGATGATCCGCCCCTTGTTCCAAGCTCGGCGTTTTGTGGTGATGGCGGGTAGTTGGACTCTCGGCATGATTTGCCCTCCGATCCTCCCTCCACGCCCAGTCATCAACGCCACGCTGACGTTGGAAACAAAGCATTTCTCGAAGGGCCGCTTCCGTCGCAGTTGAAATTTGTTCTGCAGTGTGCAAATGCAACAAAATTCGCGCTGCGTGCGCATGCAGCATGAAAACGTAAAGTCTGCAGTAGGCTCAAAGCCGAAACTCCCGCCGACACACGCAATTCCCGCACCCCACGCGCCCAGTCCTAAGGGGACAGGCATGCACGCGCCATGGCATCTTCCCGCGCACTTCGTCCTTGGGGATGACATGTGGCGATAACCCGCGTATGCTTGCTACCAAGCGCGGAGAAACTGCGCAGAACATGAGCAACACAGGCGGTTTTACGATGAAGACATTCGGAATGTCGCGGCGCGGCTTTGCGGCGGGCGCATTGGCGAGCATGGGGTTCACGGCGGCGTGCGGCAACGGCGTCGGCAGCCGGGGCAGCACGTTGATCGACGCGCGCGTCGATGCCACGCTGCAGGAGATGTACCGGTCCTACCCCAACACGGTTTCACTGGCCCAAAAGGCCAACGGCATGCTGGTCATGCCCTTGGTGACCGAGGCCGGGTTCGGCTTTGGGGGGGCGTACGGGCGCGGCGCGCTGCGCGTCAACGATGCGACCGTGGACTATTATTCACTGGTCAAGGGCACGGGCGGTCTGCAGATCGGGGCACAGCAATTCGCGCATGTCCTGTTCTTCATGACCGATGACGCGCTGGTTGAATTCCGCCGCTCGCCGGGTTGGGTCGCGGGGGCGGATCTCGAATATGTGGTGTCGGACCGCGGCGAAAGCGTGGCGGCGGACACGACCACGGTGCTGACACCGGTTTTGGCGGCCGTCTTTGCCCAGGCGGGCTTGCGCATCGGCGCGACGCTCGAGGGCACCAAATACACCCGGATCATCCCCTGATCCACGCGCGGGGCGCGGTCGCCGCTAGGCGGCCGCGATCGTGGCAACGCCGAGCTTGGCCGCATCCCGGCGGCCTCTGAGCAGGCCATTGGCGCGGTGCATGATATCGCGCACCGCCCCTTCGACATCCGCCATCAGATCGCTCAACTGCGCCTCGGCGTGTTGCAACCGTTCGACCACACCGTCAAGCGCGTCCGTGTCGCTGGAGGATTTGGACCGCTCGATATTGCACATCGTGCGCGTCATCTCGAGGCCGAAGACCATGCGGCGCATGTCCTTGCTGACCCGTTCAAAGTATTCGGCCCGCTGTGCCACGCTCTTGACCGCTTGCGTCGTCTTGGCGTCATAGACCGCCACCAGACGGTTCAGCGCCTGCAGATCCGCATTCTTTTTCTCCGGGCGTTGCCCCGTTTCGCCGCTCAGGCTGTGCGCCACGTCCTGCAGCAGCACGTTCGTCGCCGCGAGGAACTTGGCCTCGCGCACAGGCCCGACCGCACGTTCCGCCGCGTGCAGAAAATCCTTGAGCGAGCGGGTAAACGTCTCGGTCATTGTCTGGTAATTGGCCGAGATCACACCGATCGGCCCATCGCGCCCCTCGAGCCGCATGGCCTGCAGGCGCATGTTGTCCGGGATCTGGTTGGTCTGCACCAGCAACGCATCGAGCTTGCGCCCGACATCGGCAATGGTTTCCACGGCGCCTTGTATGGCGGACAGCGCCACAAGATCCCGTGGTTTCAGCCGCTCCAGATGCGCGTCCCGGGCGACGATCTCGCGTTCCAGTGCGTCGGCCATGAACGCGTCGTAATCCGCATGCCCCATCGCATCGATGTCTGCGAGCAGGGCCGATAGGCTGTCGTCAGGCGCCAACCCCTCGGCGGTTTCGCGGGCGGCAATGTCGTCATATAACGCTTTGATCCGCGGCACCTGATCCGATATCGATTTGAGCCGGACGGAGATGTACCCGTCCTCGAACGGCATGGTGACGGCGAAGACGGTATAGGCCTCGCCGCCTTTGGTCTGGTTCACCACATAGACGCCCAGCGGTGTGCCCGCCTGCACCCGTGACCACAGCAACCGGAACACGGCGCGGGGCATGCCCGGATGCCGCACCAATTTGTGCGGCGCGCCGATGATCTCATCCCAGCCATAGCCGGAGATCATCTGGAAGATGTTGTTGCCGGACTGGATGACCCCCCGCTGGTCCGTGCGGGAAAAGAACACGTGATCGGGCAAGAAGATCGCCGTTTCCTTGGCAGCGGAGAGCGTTTGGGACATGACACCGTCGAACTTGGATTCCCGGCGACCCTCTCAGACCAAGTTTACCAAATCCTGAACGGCGCCCTACCCCATCGCACGCAGGCGTTTGATCAGGCTCGAGGTATCCCAGCGCCCGCCGCCCAGTTTCTGCACATCCTTGTAGAACTGATCGACCAGCGCGGTGACCGGCAGGCTCGCCCCGTTCTCGTCCGCGGTATCAAGGCAGATGCCCAGATCCTTGCGCATCCAGTCCACGGCAAAGCCATGGTCGAAACGGTCGTCCAGCATCGTCTCGTACCGGTTCGCCATCTGCCAGCTGCCCGCCGCACCCTGGCTGATCACCTCGACGACCGACCGCCCGTCAAGCCCGGCCTTATCCGCAAAATGCAGCGCCTCGCTGAGCCCTTGCACAAGGCCCGCGATGGCAATCTGGTTGCACATCTTGGTCATCTGGCCCGCGCCGGATGCGCCGATGCGGCGGCAAAGCTTGGCGTAGACATCCATGATCGGCTCGGCGCGGGCATAGGCGCCCTCGTCGCCGCCGCACATGATCGACAGCTGCGCGTTTTCGGCCCCTGCCTGCCCGCCCGAAATCGGCGCATCGACAAAGCTGATCTGCTGCGCATCCGCCGCCTCGTAGAGCGCGACCGTGACCTTGGCCGAGACCGTGGTGTGATCGACAAAGACCGCGCCCGCCTGCATCCCGGCAAAGGCGCCATCGTCGCCCATGCATACGCCCCGCAGATCGTCGTCATTGCCGACGCATGCCATGACAAAGTCGGCACCGTCCGCCGCCGCCCGGGGCGTGTTGGCCATGGCACCGCCGTGGGCGTTGACCCAATCCTGCGCCTTGGACGCGGTGCGGTTGTAGACGGTCACATCATGGCCCGCCTTTTGCAGGTGCCCGGCCATCGGGGCGCCCATCACGCCCAACCCCAGAAACGCCAGTTTTGCCATGTGCCTACTCCCTCGTGCCTTGCGCTTTGCTGCGACCCTACCTAACAGTCAGGGCCCAAGGGTCAACGCGCATCGGGACGGAGGACAGCAGCAATGGCAGTGGTCTTTCAATGGCTGGTGCGCATCACCGCAGGCTTTATCGTGATCGCCGTTCTGGGGGTCGCGATGGTCTATTACCTCGCCTCGCGGTCCCTGCCGGATTACGATGCCGTCGTGCGTGTGCCGCGGGTGACCGCGCCGGTCGAGATCGTGCGCGACAATGCCAATGTCCCCCACATCTTTGGCCAGACGGATCGGGATGTATTTCAGGCGCTTGGGTTTGCGCATGCGCAGGACCGGCTGTGGCAGATGATGATGATGCGCCGCACCGCCCAAGGCCGCCTGTCCGAGCTCTTCGGCACCTCGACGGTCGATATCGACAGCTTCTTGCGGCGGCTCGACATCTACCGCCTCGCGGTGCAATCGGTCGAGGCGCAGGACGCCCGCACGCGCGCGGCGCTGGAGGCTTATGCCGCGGGCATCAATGCCCGTCTCGACCAGATCAACACCGAGACGTTGGGCCGCGGTGCGCCTGAAATGTTCCTCTTTGGTGCGCCCCTGGCGCCGTGGCGGCCCGCCGACAGCATCGCCATTGCCAAGCTGATGGGCCTGCAGCTGTCGGGCCATCTGGAGGAGGAGGTGCTGCGCGCGCGCCTCTCGCTCGCGCTCGACAACCCTGACCGGTTGGCGGACCTGTTGCCGGACGTGCCCGGCCCCGGTGTGGCGAGCCTGCCGGAATACGCGTCTCTCGTACCGGGGGCCGAGCGGTCGTATGCCGGTCTCGACGCCACGGATCATCCGCTGTCCCCCTTCCCGCGGCGCGGCCTTGCGGGCGCGTCGAACGCCTGGGCGGCTGCGGCCTCGCGCTCGGCCTCTGGCGGCACGTTGCTGGCCAACGACCCACATCTTGAGCTCACCGCGCCCTCCGTCTGGTATCTCGCACGGCTGGACCTGCAAAGCGGTGGGATCATCGGGGCCATGATCCCGGGAATTCCCGTTGTGATGACGGGCCGGTCGGACGTGCTGGGCTGGGGGCTGACGACCGCTTATGTCGACGATCAGGACGTACTGATCGAAGAGATCAACCCCGACGTCCCGACGCAATATCGCACCCCCGGCGGCTGGAAAGAGTTCGAAAGCCGCCCCTCGATCATCGAGATTGACGGGGCAGACCCGGTCACCCTCACCCTGCGCTGGACCGACAATGGCCCGGTTCTGCCCGGCAGCTTTCGCAATCTGGCTGCCATCACACCGCCCGGCCATGTCGCGGCCGTCAGCTGGACCGTGCTCAGCCCCAATGACACCTCGCTGAGTGCCGCCATGGGCGTGATGACGGCGCAATCGGTGGCGGAGGCCATCACCGCCAGCGAAAGCTATATTGCGCCGGCGCAGAACATGACCCTCGTCGACCGTGCCACCATCGCGATGAAGACCATCGGCGCGATCCCCAAACGTGACGCGGCCCATCAAAGCCAGGGCCGCCTGCCCAGCCTCGGCTGGCGCGCAGAAAACCGCTGGCAGGGGCGCATGGCCTACAGCGCGAACCCCGGCTTTGTCTCGCCCGTTGGCGGCATCCTGGGCAACACCAACAACAAGACGGTCGACCGCCCCTTTCCCAACCATGTGAGCTTTGAATGGGGCGACACGCAGCGCGTGCAGCGCTGGCAGCGGCTGATGCAGGCGCGCGAGGTGCACACGCGCGACAGCTTTATCGAGGCGCAGCTGGACATCGTGTCGTTCACCGCCCGCTCGCTCTTGCCCCTGATCGGGGCCGAGCTGTGGTTTACCGGCGAAGCCGCCCCCGACGGCACGCCCGAACGCCAGCGCCAGCGCGCGCTGTCACTGCTGGCGGAATGGAACGGCGCGATGAACGAACACTGGCCCGAGCCGCTGATCTATGCCGCCTGGCTGCGCGCCTTGCAGGACCGGCTGATCCGGGACGAGCTGGGGCCGATGGCCAACACCATGACCCATGTTGAGCCGCTGTTTATCGAACGTGTGTTCCGCAATGTGGACGGTGCGGGCGTGTGGTGCGACGTGGTGCAATCGGCCCCGGTCGAGACCTGCCCCGACATGGCGCGGCTGGCGCTGGACGACGCACTGCTGCGGATCGCCGAAGACTACGGCACCCAGCTCGAGGGGTTGCGTTGGGGTGACGCGCATCAGGCAACCCATGATCATCAGGTGCTGGGCGAGGTGCCGCTGCTGCGCCATTTCGTCAACATCCGCCAATCCACGCCCGGGGGCGACAACACGCTGCTGCGTGGCAAGACACGCGGCACCGGCCCGGCGCCATTCGAGAACGTGCATGGCGCGGGCTACCGCGGCGTCTACGACTTTGCCGATCCCAACAGCTCGGTCTTCATCATCTCGACCGGGCAATCGGGCCACTTCCTGTCGCGGCACTACGACGACATGGCACAGCTGTGGCGGCGCGGCGAGTATATACCCATGTCGCTGGACGAGGGGTTGGCGCGTGCGGGGGCCGTGGGCGTCACCCGGCTGGAGCCGCTGCGGCAGTGACCACGATCCTGTTCAACAAGCCCTACGGCGTGCTGTCGCAATTCACCGACACGGGCACCGAAGGATCCCAGCGCCCCACCCTGTCCGCCTACATTGATCTGCCCGGCGTCTACCCCGCAGGCAGGCTGGACCGTGACAGCGAGGGGCTGATGGTCCTGACCAGCGATGGCGCGCTGCAAGCCCGGATCGCGCACCCGAAGTTCAAGGCGGAAAAGACGTACTGGGTCCAGGTCGAAGGTGAGATCGACGACGCCGCGCTTTCGGCCTTGCGCAGCGGCGTCACCCTCAAAGACGGCCCAACGCGCCCGGCTAGCGCGCAGCGCATGGACGCGCCTGACGCGCTCTGGTCCCGCGACCCACCGATCCGGGTCCGCAAATCCATCCCCGACAGCTGGCTCGCGCTCACGATCACCGAAGGCCGCAACCGCCAAGTCAGGCGCATGACGGCGCATGTCGGCTATCCGACGCTGCGCCTGATCCGCGCCCGCATCGGGGACTGGCATCTGGGTGACCTCGCGCCTGGCACGTGGCGTTCGATTTAGCTCCGCTGCCTGCAAAGCGTGTGACGCGTTTTTGCAATGTGCGAGCGTCGCACGATTGGCCAGCGCACCCAGCCCGCTCGGCACCTTGCGAAAATCCGCGCATGGCGATCCAGTCAAATGGAAAACGCGCATGGCGGCCTTACCCTACGTCAGGCACGTAACTTGGAGAACACGATGAGTGATGAAGATGAAGACAACGAAATCGTTGTCGTAGGAAACCGGGACGACGATGATGACGACGACAGCGGCGGCGGTGGCGGCGGCTTTTGGGGCTTTGGCGGCTGGGGCTTTGGCGGCGGTGGCTTTGGCGGCGGCGGTGGCGGAGACGGCGGCGGTGGTGGCGGCGGATCGCAACCGCCCCCGGACGATGAGCCTGATGAAGAGCCACAGATCATTGTCGAGGCCACGCGTCCCGACAAGGGCCAGGAAGACTTTGCCGACGACAACGACGTGTTCAACGATGGCGAGGCCCCCGGCGCGAACACTGTTCTGGCCTGGCTCGAAACCCTTTATGAACTCGGCGCCATCGACAGCTTCATTCTCGTCGAAAACGATCCCGATGATCCTGACGCAGGATACCGGGGACGATATACCGAAAGCGATGGAGACAAGTTCATCTTTGAATCCGACGGCCAAGACAATTATGGCCGGTATCAGCAGCCATCTCCACCACCGCCGCCCCCGTCGGGACCGCAACTAGGATACCTCGACGAATGGGACTGGAACCCCGGCAACGATCCGAACCTGGAGCTGTTCTGATCCGCGCCCGGATCGGCGATTGGGCGCTGGACGAGCTCGCACCCGGGATGTGGCGATCCGTAAAAGATCACTGAAAACTGCGGATCACGTCCAGTTTGATGATGCGATTGGGGAACTGCGCGATACCCGGTGTCGCTAGAATACGCGCCACATCTGCGCGATACTTCACCGGCAAGTCTGCGCGTGCGCCCTCCGGTGCAGCAATCCCGAGCAGATGCGCCCGCACCAAGCATAAAGCCAGATCGCGTTCGGCCACGTAATGCGCGCTGCCGAAAACCGCGTCATCTGATGACACGCCGCGTTCGATATGATCAGCGAGGATCGCTACCGCCCGCTCCGTCATTGGATCAAAGCAATGGGAGACGAGGTGCGCACGCACCGCCGCGGCCGATGCATCCGTAAGCGTCTTCGGCAGCATCTCGGCAAATCGCTTTGCGTCGATCACGACGACCGAATGCTCGCGCAGTCGATCTTGAACGGTGCGCACATATGGCAGCGCCGAAGTCGCGCGTATGCTTTCGAACCAGTCTGCACTCAGGTAATGCTCGATGACAACCTGTCGCTCTGTGGATGTGGCAAACGCTGGGGTCACACAGGCAAGGATCAGACCAGCCGTCCTCAGGGTTTTCAGTAACATGGCACCACCTCCGGTTTGTGAGAGACGTGCCGTCTGACTTTGACATCCCCATGGCAGGGTCGCGGCATCTATGCGGTGCCCAATGTCCTGCGGCCAATCGACGCTGATTAACCCTTTCAAGCCAATGAATTCCGGCCAAAAAAGCAAAATGCGCAGTTTAGCGGCCAAACTGCGCGTTTTCACGGTTGCGCTGGTTTTCAGGTCGAAAACGGCAGGGTCAAACTGCGCATTTTGCACCCCAAACTGTGCAGAATAACAGTCGCCGGACAGCGCTCAGGCACAAAACCAACGCCCAAAACCCTTATTAACAGACCGTGCGTTGCCGCGTCACAGCCCGTCAAACCGCGCCTTCTGGATCGCTGTCCAGCGCACGTCGAACTCGAAACCGTCCTCGCCCTGCCGCTCGGCCAGGACCACGTCCTGTTCAAAGAGCCAGGCGCGTTTGCGGCCCTCGGCGTAGGGCAGCAGCAACGTCTCTTCGCTCACAGCGCCTTGCAGCGTTTCCGCCACCACCGACAGCAGCGCCTCCAGCCCCTCGCCGGTGATTGCCGAGAGTGCCAGCACGCTGTCGTCGCGCTCGGCGCGGGCGCGGACGGCCTCCGCTTCGGCGTCGGGCAACAGATCGACCTTGTTCCAGACCTCAAACAGCGCGCGTTCGGCATCCACACCCAGATCGGTCAGGATGGTGCGCACGTCCTCGGCCTGCGCCTCCGTCTCGGGGTGCGAGATGTCGCGCACATGCAGGATCACGTCTGCCGCCAGCACTTCCTCCAGCGTGGCGCGGAACGACGCCACAAGCTCTGTCGGCAGGCCGGAAATAAAGCCCACCGTGTCCGACAGGATCACCTCGGGCCCGTCGGGCAGTTCGACCCGGCGCATGGTGGGATCGAGCGTGGCAAAGAGCATGTCCTTAGCCATCACCTCTGCCCCCGTCAACCTGTTGAAGAGCGTGGATTTGCCCGCGTTGGTATAGCCTACGAGGGCCACAATCGGATATGGCACCTTGGCGCGCGCCGCGCGGTGCAGCGACCGTGTCTTGACCACCTTGTCGAGCTGTCGGCGCAGGCGAACCAGTTGGGTGTCGATGGCGCGCCTGTCCGCCTCGATCTGCGTCTCACCGGGACCACCGACAAAGCCCAGACCACCGCGCTGGCGTTCAAGGTGGGTCCAGGCGCGCACCAGCCGCGTGCGCTGGTAGGACAGGGCCGCCATCTCGACCTGCAGCACGCCTTCGCGCGTGGCGGCGCGGTCCGAAAAGATCTCGAGGATCAGCCCGGTGCGGTCCAGCAGCTTGACCTTCCACTTGCGTTCCAAGTTGCGCTGTTGCACCGGCGTCACGGGGCCGTCGATCAGCACCAGTTCAACATCCGCGTCGTGCAGCCGGTCCTTCAACTCGTCGATCTTGCCATCGCCGAACAGCAGCCCCGCCTTGGCACTGCGCAGCGGCACGATCTCTTCGCCCACCACCTGCAATTCTGGCAGCGCATGGGCCAAGGACACGGCTTCGGCCAGCGCAAAGCCTGCCTCGCGCCGGTCGGGATCGGATTTGATGTCGGGGTGCAGGACCCAGGCGCGGGTCAACTGCGGAGCGGTCTCACTCAAGAGGCGTCTTCGCCCTCATAGAGCGAAATCGGCTGGCTTGGCATGATGGTCGAGATCGCATGCTTGTAGACAAGCTGGCTTTGCCCGTCGCGGCGCAACAGCACACAAAAGTTGTCGAACCACGTGATAACACCCTGAAGTTTCACACCATTGATCAAAAAAATGGTCACGGGCACCTTGGTCTTGCGCACGTGATTCAAGAATGCATCTTGCAAATTTTGTCTGTCCGAGGCCATGTCGGTACCCTTTTATTCTTGCTTAGGTCTGCGGATCAGACCGTCCCTCCGGCGCGAGCATGTCATTTGCCAATTGAACATTCCACCCCAAAAAACAGTCCGTTACGGACTTATAGCGAGCAGTCGCTCAGCCGCGCCACAAATCGGGTGTGAAGAGCGCGATGATGGCCAGCGTCTCCAATCGGCCCAGAACCATGGCGGCGGCAAAGATCGACTTGGCGGTCGTGTTCAGCTCGCTCAGGCGGATCGGCACGTCGCCTGCCACCTCGAGAAGCGGGCCGGTGGTCGACAGGCCCGAGATGGTCATGACCAGCGCCGTCTCGAAACTGAGGCCGGTGGCGGACAGCGCCACCGACACCAGGGCCAGCGACAGCGCAAAGAGCATGAAGAAGATCCAGGCGATGAACGCGCCGTCCTTTTGCAACCGTCTGCCAAGGCTGCCAGCGCCCGAGACGGAGGATGGGTGCACCAGCCGCTCCATCTCGCGCAGGCCGTTCTGATAAAGCGCAAAGACGCGCAAAAGCTTGACGCCGCCCGCTGTCGTGGCCACCCCGCCGCCGATCACCGCAAGGCCCAGCAACAGCAGGCCGGGCGTCTCGAGCCCGGACCAGGCCTGCGCAGCGCCCCAGTTCTGCGAGGCAAAGCCGGTGGTGGTCAGAAAGCTCAGCACCGTGAACGCGCCGCCCCAGAGCGCACGGGCGGCATCGCCCAGATCCTCCTCCGCATCGACGTCGAAGGCGCCCAGATAGTGGCGCACAAACAGAAATACCGGCACGATGATCACAAGCGCGATGCCGATGCGGAACTCCGGATCGCGCAGCAGGCTGCCCGACCCGGCATTCACAGTGTCCGAGGAAAAGGTGAGCCGCGACAGCGCAAACAGCATGAACAGCAGCATGACAACCTCGCCCGTCACACCCGATGCGCCCCCTGTGAGCCCGCCCACGGGCGAGATGCCCGAGGTCGCCATGATCGACATCGCATGGCTGACGGCGACAAGCGGCGGATCACCGGCCACCGTCAGCAGCACCCACAACAACAGGGTGAGACCCACATAGATCGGCACCAGTACCGCGCTGACCTTGCCGATGCGCACCCGCACCTCGGGCGCGGTCATGCCCACATCCGTATCGGCCCGCCGCCCCGGCTCGGCGCGCGCCGTCACCTCGAACCCGCCGAGGTTCAGCGGCGCAAGAATGGCCGAGGCCGCCACCCACATCAGCAAGCCGCCCATCCAGCCCACCTGCGCGCGCCACAGATGCAGCGCGGGGTTCAGGCGATCAGGGTCCTCGAACAGGGTGGCACCTGTGGTGGTGATGGCGCTCACCATCTCGATATAGGCGTTGAGGAACGAGGTCGTGCGCAGCCCTTCGTAAAACGGCACGGCCAGGATTGCCGGCAGGAACACAAAGGCGCTGAAGAGCGACAGAAGCGGGCCCAACGTCCCATGACGCGGATCGCGCCCGGCATGGGCAAAGGCGATGAGCCCAAAGATGATCAGCCCCAAGAGCGCGCTGTAGAGAAAGGCCCGGCCCGTCACCAGTTCGCGGATGAGCCCGGCATAGACCGCCGGGACGAGCATCGCGGCCGAAAAGATGCCGACGAGCAACAAAAACAGCGGCAAGCGCAGCACCGCCGCGCCAAAGCCCACCGGCTGCTGCCCGCGCACTGCCATCAGAAAAAGTCGATGGACACCTGCATCAGGCGCTCCACTTCCGGCACATCCTTGGCCAGGGCAAAGATGGCGACAACGTCGCCTTCGTCGATGCGCGTCTTGCCCACCGGGCGCATGACCTCTTCGCCCTTGCGCACGGCACCCACGAGCACGCCTTCGGGAAAGTCGATCTCGTTGATGCGTTTTCCGGCCATGGGCGAGGTCGACATGACCTCGGCCTCGATCACCTCGGCATCCGCATCCCCGATCGAGTAGACCGAGCGGACGCGCCCGTGCCGGATATGGCGCAGGATCGAACTCACGGTGGTGGCGCGCGGGTTGATATAGGCGTCAATGCCCAAAGGCCCCATCATCGGCACCAGCGTGGGGTCGTTGATCAGCGCGATGGCATAGGGGCAGCCTTCGGATTTGGCGCGCACGGCGGCCAGCATGTTGGTCTTGTCGTCGTCGGTGACGGCCAGCATCGCATCGGCGCGGCTCACGCCCGCCTCGGCCAGCAGTGCGACGTCAAGCCCGTCGCCATTGAGCACGATCGTCCGCTCCAGCGCCTCGGCGGCCAGTTCGGCGCAGCGGCGGTTCTTTTCGATGACCTTGGCGCGGATCCGGTTTGTGCGCCGCTCGAGCGCGCGGGCCACGGCAAGGCCGACATTGCCGCCGCCCACCAGCACAACCCGTTCCTGCTTGCGCATGGTCTTGCCGAACACCTCCATGGCGCGCGGCACATCATCCACATGGGCAAAGACATAAGCCTCGTCCCCGGCAAAAAGCTGATCGCCCGCCTCGGGCGCGAAAAGCGTCCCTTCGCGGCGGATGCCCACCACCACGACGCGCAAGGTGGAAAAAAGATCGGTGAGTTGCCGCAGCGGCGTGTTCAGCACCGGGCAATCCTCGTCCAGCGCGATGCCCAAGAGCTGCGCCTGCCCATCGATGAAAAGCTCGGTGTCGAAGGCGGCAGGTGCGCTCAGCCGTTGCAGTGCGGCGGCGGCCACCTCGCGCTCGGGGCTGATCACCACATCGATGGGCATGTGGTCGCGGCGGTAGAGGTCGGAGTAGATCGCCGTGAGATAGGATTGGCTGCGCAGGCGGGCGATCTTGCGATTGATGCCAAAGACCGAATGCGCCACCTGGCAGGTCACCATGTTAACCTCATCCGAATGGGTGGCAGCGATGACCATGTCGGCATCCCGCGCGCCCGCGCGGTCCAGAACGTCCGGATAGCTGGCGAAACCCGCGACACCCTGCACGTCGAGCGTGTCGGTGGCGCGGCGCACCAGGTCCGGATCACTGTCGACAACGGTGACGTCGTTGCGTTCTCCCGACAGATGGCGGGCGATTTGCCAGCCCACCTGCCCTGCTCCGCATATGATGACTTTCATGCCCTTTTCCCGGGATGGCGTGGGCCGCGTCGCCCGCAATGTCAGCGCCCCTCAATGACAGAGGTCCAGGGTCTGGTCAATGTTTGCACACGTGTGCAAATGGCAATTGCCAAAGCGGGGCGTTTCGGGCACGGTTTGGGCCATGCGTCTTTGCATTGCTCTTGTTGTGGTCTGCCTCGCGTCGGCATGCGCGCCCCTGCGCACCTACTATGCCGAAGGGGTCAGCTTTGCGGCGCTGGAGCGCGACAACACGCGCTGCGACGTGCTGGCGCTACGCGATGCGCCGGTGGCAACGGTCGTGCGGCGGGACCCGCCCCGCTTTGTCCGGCGCAGGCATTGTGACAGCAGCGGCCAATGCGTCTATCGCGGCGGGATCTGGGTGCCGGGCGAGGTCTATACCGTGGACGTCAACGCCGACTTGCGCGCCCGCGTCAAAGGCCAATGCATGGCCGACCGGGGCTATCGCCCCGTTCAAATTCCCACGTGCCCGAGTGGCGTGGCAGACGCCGCACCGCCCGGGCGCACAACCATCCTTCCAACATTGAACGAGAATTCCTGTGTCATCAGAAACCAAGACGGCAGTTTCCAAATCGTCACCCGCGGCTGACGCCGCCGCCCGTCTACACGACGCCAAGACCATCGTGCGGGCACATCACGCAGCGCTTGCGCAGGCGTCTGACGATGGGCTCCGGCAAGCGCTGGCGCTGCATATGGCACCCGATGTGCAGTGGCGCGGCATGCATCCCTGGCATGAGCAGCAGGGCATCGCCGCCATCGCCGAAATGTTCTGGGGCCCGCTGCGCGACGCGCTGACGCGCCCAAAGCGGCGCGTCGATGCGTTCTTTGCCGGAGAGAACGCGCTCGACGGTCAGCCGGGCATCTGGGTTGCCTCCATGGGCCATATCCTCGGGCTCTTTGACGCGCCGTTTCTGGGCATTCAGCCGACAGGCAAGCTGGTGATGCTGCGCTATGCCGAATTCAACCGCGTGCACGAAGGGCGCATCGTCGAACAGGCGTTCTTTTGCGATCTGCTGCACCTGATGCACCAGGCGGGCCAATACCCGCTGCCCAACATGACGGCGGCGCAACTGGTGCAACCGGGGCCGATGACCCATGACGCGATCCTGCTGGAGCCGCAGGATGAGGGCGAAAGCGCCCAGACGCTGGACCTGATCAACCGCATGATCGGCAAGATTTCAGAGGTGAATGCCACCGATACGCCGCCGCCGCCCCGCGATGAACTCGCCCTGCACTGGCACGACGACATGCTGTGGTGGGGCCCGACGGGCATCGGATCGACCTACACGATCGATAGGTATATCGAGCAACACCAGCAACCGTTCCGGCGACAGCTGGGCAAGCGCATCTTCAACGGGCACATCACGCGCTTTGCCGAAGGGGCGTATGGCGGGTTTTTCGGCTGGCCGAACCTGACCATGCACTGCACCGGGCCGTATCTGGGTCTGCCGCCCTCGGGCAAGCATGCGGATCTGCGGGTGGTCGATATCTACCGGCGCGACGGCGACAAGCTTGCCGAAAACTGGATCTTTATCGATATGCTGCATTTTCTGAACATGCAGGGGCTGGACGTTCTGGCACAGCTGTCGGAACGCGCAAGGTAACGGTTTCCGACACGGAAACCGGCTGGAAATCGACGCGATTTCCGTGTGGCCCTGCGGTTTTCCGCGTCGGAAAACAGCCGGAAACTGTGACAGTTTCCGGTCACTCCGCCGCTTGCTGCGCCTCTTCGACCTGGGCGACGCGCGCCCCACCCTTTGAGGCGGTGACCACACCCAGCGATTTCAGCTTGCGGTGCAGGGCCGAGCGTTCCATGCCGACGAAATTCGCCGTCCGGCTGATATTGCCGCCAAAGCGGTTGATCTGCGTCAGCAGATACTCCCGCTCGAACGCCTCGCGCGCCTCGCGCAGGGGCAATGTGGCCAATGCCCCCGACAGCACCACGCGGCCCTCTTCGGCCTCCGGCTCGGCCGGGCCCGGCAATTCGCGCGCCTCGATGGGCCCCGTGCCATCGCCCAGGATCAGCACACGCTCCACCATGTTCTTGAGTTGGCGCACATTGCCCGGCCAGATCATCGTCTGCAGCAAGGCCGCTGCATCGTCGCTCAGGTCCCGTTTGGGCAGGCCTTGCGCCCCGTTGAACTCGTCGATGAAATGGGCCGCCAGCACCGGAATGTCCTCGCGCCGTTCCTCGAGGCTGGGCACGGCAATCGGCACCACGTTGAGACGGTGGTACAGTTCTTCGCGGAAGGTCTGCGCCGCAATCGCCGCGTCCAGATCGCGGTTGGTCGAGGAGATCACGCGCAGATCCACGCGCACCTTGTCGGTGCCGCCCACGCGCTGGAATTGCTGATCGACCAGCACGCGCAGGATCTTGGACTGCGTCCCGATGGGCATGTCCGCCACTTCGTCAAAGTACACCACGCCGCCATGCGCCTGCTCCAGCAGGCCCGGCTCCACGCCGCGGTCGGCGTTTTCGCGGCCAAACAGCACCTCTTCCATGCGCTCGGGCTCAACCCCGGCGCAGTTCACGGTGATGAATGGCGCCTCCGCGCGGTTGGAATGGGCGTGAATGTAGCGTGCCGCCACCTCCTTGCCGCTGCCCGCCGGGCCGGTGAGCATCACCCGACCGTTGGATTTGGTGACCTTGTCCAGTTGCGACACCAGCGCGCGGAAGCTGGCCGAGGCGCCGATCATCTGCGCCGGTGCCGCTTCGGGGCGCCGCAGGCTCTGGTTCTCGCGCCGCAGGCGGGACGTTTCCATCGCACGGCGGATCACCACCAGCAGTTGGTCGATGTTGAACGGTTTTTCGATGAAATCGTAGGCGCCCTGCTTGATCGCCGCCACGGCGATCTCGATGTTGCCATGGCCCGAGATGATCACCACCGGCACATCCGGGTTGTCGCGTTTCACCGTCTTGAGGATGTCGATCCCGTCCATCCGACTGTCCTTGAGCCAGATGTCGAGGATGATCAGCGCCGGCGCCGCGGTGTTGATCGCGCCCATCGCCTCATCCGAGTTTCCGGCCAGCCGCGTGGCATAGCCTTCGTCCTCCAAAATGTCCGAGATCAACTCCCGAATGTCTCGTTCGTCATCCACAATGAGAATATCGCTCATACCGCTTGCTCCTGCTCAACTAAAACCGGGGCCAGAGGCAGCGTGATCACTGCCATGGCACCGAAATGGGTGTGATCCCCAAAGGGGGCCGCGTCTTCGAGGGTCAGTGTGCCCCCGTGTTCTTCGATGATCTTTTTGACGATGGGCAGGCCCAGGCCGGTGCCCTCGTCACGGGTTGTCACGTAGGGCTCGAACAGGCGCGCCCGATCTTCGGGCAGTCCGATACCGTTGTCGGCGATGGTGATGCGCGCGCCGCGCGGCCCCGTCTGCATGCGCACCTCGATGCGCGGGCTGTGACCGTCGGGTGCGCCTTTTGTCTTCAATGTTTCAATGGCTTCGCCTGCGTTCTTAACCAAGTTCGTCAAGGCCTGCGAGATCATCGTCGCATCCACATTGGCAAACACATCGGGGTCCGGCAGATCATCCACGATCTCCACATCCGGTTGCCCGGCTCGCTGCAGGACAACGGCGTCCCGCACCAGGGTTGTCAGGTCCTGGCTGGTGCGTTCCGGTTCGGGCATGCGCGCGAATTTGGAAAATTCATCGACGATGCGCCGCAGATCGCCGGTTTGCCGGACGATCACGTCTGTCATCTGTTCCAGGCTGTCGCTGTCCTCGCCCAGTTTGGGCGCAAACTTGCGCTTGATGCGTTCGGCGCTGAGCTGGATGGGGGTCAGCGGGTTCTTGATCTCGTGTGCGATGCGGCGGGCCACATCGCCCCAGGCGGCCATGCGCTGGGCCGACACCAGGTCGGTGACGTCGTCAAACGCGATCACATACCCTTCGAGCCGCCCGTCCGCGCTGCGCCGCGTGGCCATACGCACCAGCAGGTTTTCCAGCCGCCCGGCGCGGGTCACCTTGACCTCGTCTTGTGCAACCTCCTGCCTGCTGGCCTTGAGCACCGCAAAGAGTGCGGCGAATTCGGGGATGGCGACGGCCAGCGGCACCGCCTCTTGCGCGTCCTCGCGCCAATCCAGCAGCCCCGCAGCGGACCGGTTGGCAAAGGTCACCCGGCCACCCGGATCGACGCCCACAACCCCCGACGTGACCGAGCTGAGCACGGAGTCGAAGAGCCGCCGCCGTCGTTCGATCTGTTCGGTGTTGGCCAGCAGGGTCTGGCGCTGCCCCTTGAGCTGGCGCGTCATCTGGTTGAAGTAGCGGCCCAGCATGGCGATCTCGTCATCGCCCTCTTCCTCGCGCACCTGCACGTCCAGATCGCCCGACCCCACCCGTTGCGCAGCCCCCGTCAGGCGCCCCACAGGCCCGCTGAGCCGTTCGGCAAACCACAGGCCCAAGGCGATGGCGGCCAGGATCAGGATCAGGGCAAAACCGAGATAGAGCAGCCCGAACTGGAACAGCACAGTGCCCCGCTCGCTCTCCAATTGCTGGTACAGGCGCACCGTCTCTTCGGTCTCGTCCAGCAGCGACAGGATCTCGCCATCCACATCGCGCGAAACATAGAGAAACCGGTCCACATAAGACGCCAGCGGCACCAGCGCGCGAAACTCGTTCTGCGGCCAATCCTCGAGGATCTGGATGCCGTCATCGATGGCGGCGATAAAGTCCTGCTCGACGGGTTCTTCGTAATCAAAAAGGTATGACCGGTCGCCGCGCGCCCGGATATCGCCAGTGCCGTCAATAATGTAGGCCTCGCGCAGGCCGCGCTGCACCTGCAGCTGTCCCTCGGTCAGCACTTCGCGGTCGCCCACCACCTGCGCGCCACGCACGGTGTCGATATAGCGGGCCAGCGCACGGGCATCGGCGGCCAGGTCTTCGCGCTGTTCTTCCTTGTAGGCTTCGGCGGCGGCCAGCGAATTGCCCACCACGCGGCTCACCCGGTCCGAAAACCACCCCTCGAGGCCGATATTGACGGTGAGGCCCGCAAAAACGGCGACCGTCACGGTCGGGATCAGTGCCAAAAGGCCGAACACGGCCGTCAGGCGCAGGTGCAACCGGCTGCCTGCGGATTTTGCGCGCCGGGCGGCCACCAACCGCGCCACCTGGCTGAGCACGACCGCCGCGACGACCAGCACGTACACAAGGTCGGCCAGCAGAACGAGGCGCAGCGACAGCGCCGAGGCACCCTGATCCAGCGGCCCGAGCACGAGGAAGGTCGCCAGTGCCAGCACCGGACCCAGCAAGACGATGCCGAATGTCGCCGCATTGCGCAGCCGCCGCCTGCGACGCAAACGCCCGAAGCTCACCCATAGCGAGGTTCGTGTCGTAGATGCCACGTGGCATGCCCTCGATGATGTGGCGCTTGCTGCGCCTTACCGCCATATCCAGTGGTCCCCCGCGCCGGTCGGCGCGCATGCCACGGGTTGTGTGGCAGTATTACATCAACTTGCGGCGCCGTGTCACCTCTATATCGAGGTCGGTAATTTTCTTGCGCAGGGTATTGCGGTTGATGCCAAGCAGATCCGCACATTTCGCCTGATTTCCGCCGGTTGCATCCAGCGCGATCTCGATCAGCGGTGCCTCGACCTCGCGCAGGATGCGCTGATAGAGCCCCGGCGGCGGCAACATATTGCCGTGCAGGTCAAAATACCGGCGCAGGTGGCGCGCGACGGATGCGCCCAGCTTTTCCGTATCGCCGCCCGAGCGCATGGGCTCCAGCTCGGGCTGGTTGCCCAGAACCTGTTCGACTTCCGCCGCGGAGATTTCGGGCGCGCGGCTGGTCAGGCCCAAGCGCCGCACGGCGTTTTCAAGCTGGCGCACGTTGCCGGGCCAGCTGTAGGTCCGGAAAATCTCGGACGCGGCGTCGGACAGGACGCGGTGGGCCTGGCCGGACTTTTCACCACGGGCGAGGAAATGCTCGGTCAGCACGGGGATGTCATCCACCCGCTCGCGCAGGGCGGGCACGTTCAGGGTGGCACCCGACAGACGGTAATAGAGATCCTTGCGGACCGCACCCGCCTCCATCGCGTCTGTCAGGTCCGACTGGCTGGTGGCGAGAAAGCGCGGCACATATTCGCCGGGCGTGTCCATCATCCGCACGATGCGGGCCTGCAGCTCTTCTGGAATGTCGCTGATCTCGTCGATCAACAAGGTGCCGCCCTTGACACGCGACATGACGCGCGCCGGGCCTTCGAGATCCTGCAAATCAGCCGCCGTGACGGTGACAAAGGGCAGCGTCCGCCGGTCGGAAAAGTCATGAATGGCGCGCGCGATCAGGGATTTGCCCGTGCCGCTTTCGCCCCAGATCAGCACCGGCAGATCGGTGTTCATCACCCGCGCCACCACGCGGTAGAGCGATTGCATGATCGCCGTGCGCCCCACGAGCGGCAGTTCATCCGGGCGCTCATCCTCGACCGAAGGCGCGCGGGACTGGCCGCGCAGCTCGAGCGCCTTGGCCGTCCGCTTCATCAGGTCTGGCAGATCGAAGGGTTTTGGCAGGTAATCATAGGCCTCGGCCTCGGCGGCCTGGATCGCCGTCATGATCGTGTTCTGCGCGCTGATCACGATGACCGGGAGGCCTGGGCGATCCTCGGAGATCTTGGGCAACATCTCGAGCCCGTTGCCGTCGGGCATCATCACGTCCGAGATCACCACGTCGCCCTTGCCCTCGCCCACCCAGCGCATGAGCGTGGTCAGCGACGAGGTGGCGTGCACCTTGCAGCCCGCGCGCGTCAGCGCCTGGGTCAGAACGGTGCGAATGGTGCGGTCGTCATCGGCGACAAGGATGGTGCCGTCCATGGGTCAGTCCTCCGGATGGGATGCAAGGGGTGCGGATTTGGGGGCGCGGGGCAGCGACAGGCGAAACACCGTGCGGCCGGGTACGGACGTGACGGAGATCCAGCCGCCGTGATCCGAAATGATCTTGGACACGAGCGCAAGGCCAAGGCCGGTGCCGTTCTCCTTGCCCGACACAAACGGGTCAAAGATGTCGGCGGCGATGCCGTCGGGCAGGCCCGGGCCGTCGTCGATGATCTCGATCTGCAGGGGCAGCGACTGGCCGCTGCCGTCAGCACGGCGCAGGCGAAAGGAATGTTCGAAATAGCTGTGCAGGCGGATCGTGCCACCGGGATCGCCCGCCGCCTCCGACGCGTTCTTGAGCAGGTTGAGAACGACCTGCAGCAGCTGGTCGGGATCCCCAAAGGAGAGCGGAAGCGAGGGGTCGTAATCCTCGATGATCGTCATGTTGGCGCCAAAGCCCAGCAGCGCCGAGCGGCGCGCGCGGTCGAGCACATCGTGGATGTTGACCGCGCGCAGATCGGGAGGCGACAGGTTGCCGAACTGCTCCACCTGCTCCAGCAGCTTGACGATGCGCCGCCCCTCTTCGACGATCAGGTCGGTCAGTTCCAGATCGTCGGGCTTGAGGTTCATGCTCAGCAATTGCGCAGCACCTGTGATGCCGGCCAGCGGGTTCTTGATCTCGTGCGCCAGCATCTCGGCCATGCCGATGGCGGACTTGGCGGCGGATTTCACGGAATGGTTCTGGGTCATGCGCCCGGCCAGCTCGCGGGGTGAGATCATCATCAGCATGTGATCCGACGCCCCCACCAGCGGCGCGATCTGCAGCGCACATTGCAAGGGGGGCCGCTGGCCGTTGCCCACATCCACATCGTTGACGAAAAGCGGCGTGCCGTTCTTGCGCGCCCGCGCCAGGCTGTCCTCGAGCGGGGCATCGACCGCCAGCTGATCCCAAAGCGGCGTGCCCCTCATTGACTTCGCCGAGGCGTTGAAGAACCCTTCGGCGGCAGAGTTGATATCGACAACCTCGTCACCCGGCCCGATCACGATGGCGGGCACCGGCAGCGAGGCCCAGAGATCGCCCGCCGCTGTCACGCCGCCGCCATTCCCGTCTCGGGTATCAGAGCGCGGGGCAAGGCGGCCACGGTCTCCTGCGGCGTTTTCGCCGTCAGAACTTCACGGCGCAGCGCTGCACCGGTGCCCGCGTGATCCATGTACCAGCCCAGATGCTTGCGCGCGACGCACAGGCCCAGCGGATCGCCGTAGAAGCGCAGCATATCCGCGCAGTGTCGCAGCACCAGCGCCACCAGCGCGTCACCTGTCGGCACAACCGGCGCGGGTGTGCCATAAAGCGCATGCGCCACCTGGGCGAGCAACCAGGGCTGGCCTTGCGCGCCCCGCCCGATCATCACGCCGTCTGCGCCCGACTGCTCCAGCGCCTGCGCTGCGGTGGCGGCATCCACGATGTCGCCATTGGCCACGACCGGAATGCGCACCGCATCCGTCACAGCGCGGATCGCGGCCCAATCGGCGCGGCCCTTGTAGAACTGACAGCGCGTGCGTCCGTGAATGACGATCTGGCGGATGCCTGCCGCCTCGGCGCGCACGGCAATCTCGGGCGCGTTCATCAGCGCATCATCCCAGCCCAGCCGGGTCTTGAGCGTCACGGGGATGTCGACCGCACCCACCACAGCCTCGATCAACCGCAAGGCGTGGTCAGGTTCGCGCATCAGCGCGGACCCGGAATAGCCGTTCACCACCTTCTTGGCCGGGCAGCCCATGTTGATGTCGATCACCTGTGCGCCCTGCCCCGCAACCATCCGCGCGGCCTCTGCCATCGGCAGCGGCTCGCGTCCGGCGAGTTGCACAGCAGTGCCCGCAGCCCCCAAACCCAGCTCGGCCCGCTCCCTGCTGCCGGGACGGGCGTTGAGCAGGTCGTGGCTCGCCACCATTTCGGATACGACCAGGCCCGCGCCAAACTCTGCCACGATCGTGCGGAACGGCAGGTCCGTGATTCCAGCCATCGGCGCCAGCATCACAGGTGCAGCCATGTCGAGGGGAAAGCGGGTCATGCCGGTGTGCTTAATCCTTGTGCTGACATACGAGCTATAGGAGCAAAATGTTTTTCTCAATGAAAGCAGCGCTGAGCAGTGATCAACCCATCAGCAGTTGCTTAAATTATAGGCAGACCGTCGACCATGGACAGGACAGACCGCAATGCCTATGCAGACACCATGACGGGTTCCGCCTCAGACATGCGCTCCGCCGCTGCGGTGATCGTGGCCGCCGGACGCGGCACACGCGCAGGCGGCGATGTGCCCAAACAGTGGCAGCTGCTGGCGGGCCGTCCCATTTTGACCCACACGCTGGACGTCTTTCGGCAGCATGGCTCTGTCGGTCAGATCATTCTGGTCACGCATCCCGACGATACAGCGCGGCTCGAGGCTGTGGATACGGGCAATGTAGACGTCGTGACCGGCGGGGCTGACCGCGCCGCCTCGGTCCGGGCCGGTTTGGATGCGGTGCGGGCGGGCGCGCGGGTTCTGATCCACGATGTGGCGCGCCCGCTGGTCGCCCCCGCCGTCATCGACGCGGTGCTTGCGGCGCTCGGGGCCCATACAGGTGCGGCGCCCGCATTGGCCGTGACCGATGCGCTCTGGACCGGCGCAAATGATCGCGTCACCGGCACGCAGGATCGCGCGGGCCTGTTCCGCGCGCAGACGCCGCAGGGCTTTGACCTGGCGGCGATCCGGGCCGCGCATGCGGCCCATCCGGGCGGCGCGGCAGATGACGTCGAGGTTGCGCGCGCCCACGGGATACAGGTGGCCATTGTGCCCGGCGACGAAGACAACATAAAGATTACCCTGCCCGGCGACATCGCCCGGGCAGAACGGCTGCTGTGGGGGCGGGATGGACATTAGGCTGGGCAACGGATTTGACGTGCACGCATTCGGACCGGGAGATCACGTGATGCTCTGCGGCGTGAAGGTGCCGCATGGGCAGGGCCTTGTCGGCCACTCGGACGCGGATGTGGGCCTGCACACCATCACCGATGCGATCTATGGCGCGGTGGCCCAAGGCGACATCGGCACCCATTTCCCGCCCAGCGATCCGAAATGGAAAGGCGCCGAAAGCCACGTGTTCCTGCGCCATGCCGTCGATCTGGCCGCCGAGATGGGGTTTATCGTCCAGAACATCGATTGCACACTGATCTGCGAGTTTCCCAAGATCGGCCCGCACGCGGCGGGCATGCGGGTGCGGGTCGCAGACATCGCCGGGATCGATGCCGGCCGCGTGTCGATCAAGGCCACCACGAGCGAGCGCCTGGGCTTTACCGGCCGGGGCGAGGGCATTGCCTGCATCGCCACTGCTGCGCTCTTGGGCGTATGATCGCGCGGCTGATCGGCACCGTCTGCGGCGTGGGCCATCTGCGCCCCGGGCCGGGCACTTGGGGCTCCGCCGTGGCGTTGCCGCTGGGCTGGCTCCTGCATGTGCTGGGGGGCGTATCGCTCCTCATGATTGCAATCATGGCTCTGTTCGCCGCGGGATGGTGGGCAACCCACCAGATCACCCGGGGCAGCGATGACCACGACCCGTCCGAGGTGGTCGTGGACGAGGTCGTCGGCCAGTGGATCGCTCTCCTTCCCCTCAGCTATGCGGCCAGCAGCGGGGGGCTCGACATTCTTGATCTTTGGCCCGGCTGGATCAGCGCCTTTGTCCTCTTCCGGCTCTTCGACATCTGGAAGCCCTGGCTTGTGGGCCGGGCCGACCGGCGCGGCGACGCGCTGGGCGTGATGCTGGACGACGTGGTGGCTGGCGCATTTGCCGCCCTTGGGGTGCTCTTGCTCGCCGCCATCGCCCATGGGATCATCCTGCGATGAGCCGCGCCGCCGACATCCTGCGCCGCGCCCAGGCCCAAGGCGTGATGATCGCAACCGTCGAAAGCTGCACCGGCGGCATGGTCGCCGCCGCCTTGACAGAGGTACCCGGCGCATCCGCCGTGGTCGAGCGCGGATTTGTCACCTATACCAACCGGTCCAAGATCGAGCTGGTCGGCGTGCGGGCGGACACCCTTGACGCGCATGGCGCGGTGAGTGAGCCGGTCGCCGCCGAAATGGCGCAGGGCGCGCTGGCGCACGCGCCCGTGCAGCTTGCCGTGTCGGTCACCGGCATCGCGGGTCCCGGCGGGTCCGACGTCAAACCCGAAGGCCGTGTGTGTTTCGGCCTCGCCTCGCCCGCAGGCACCCGGACCGAAACCGTCGACTTCGGCGCGCTCGGCCGGGACAAGGTGCGCCAAGCGGCCTGCGATCACGCACTGCAACTGCTGCAGACCGCGCTACAAACCTATGGGACAAGCAGCTGAGCGAACCGCCCCAGGTCGTCGGCCTCAATCGCCTGCCACAACGCCTCTGACCGGCTGGCGCCCACCAATGTCTGCGCCTTGCGGCTGAGGCGCGCGCGCCGCTTCTCCAGGGGCTGTGGCGTGTCGAGGTCATGGGTGTAGACGGCGCCATCCACCGCCACATGCGCTTGCATCTCGCTGATGTTGGGATCGCCCGTAACGCTGACCCGATCGCGAAAGGCGACCATCTGCGGATCGGACGCGCAAGCATCGGTAAAGGACGCGATGTCGCTGGTCTCGCGGCCATGGGCCGCCATCGCAAGCACATGCGCGTACGAAAATTTGGCCTCAAGCCCCGTCTGTGGCGCCGGATGGTTGCACACGCTCAGCCAGCGCGGGTGGACGCGCACGACGATCTGCCTCGCGTCCGCAAGGGCCAGCCCGCGCACCGCCTCGAGCGTGGCGTGCAGACCGTGGCAACAGGCGTGGAACTTGTGCGACACTCCCGGCATCCGCCACGCGAACGCGACCGTCTGATCCGCCCCGTGATGCGTGGCCCCGAACCCCAATGGCCCCTCCATGCCATGCTCTGCCGATGTCATGCCCTGGCCCGCCCAGTGTGCGGCTTCGACCCCGGCGCGCGCCGCCAGACCGGCATTCACCGGCTTGCCCATCGTGCCAAACTGCGACTTCAGCCCTGCCGCCATGGTCGAGGCGAGGCCCAACGCGTGCCGCATCGTGCCTTGGTCCAGCGCCAGCAATCGTCCCGCTGCCACGGCAGCCCCGAATGTCCCTGCCGTCGCCGTCTGGTGATAGCCAACCTCATAGTGATCGCGGCCCAGCCACAGACCCGCCGCCACAGAGGCCTCGGCCCCGACAAGGGCCGCGTCGAGCATATCCGCAAACGGCGCGCCGGTCGCTTCGGCCACCGCCAGCGCGGCCGACACCACGACGACGGAGGGATGCCCGATATGCGCAAAATGCGTATCGTCATAGTCCAGCGCATGGGACAGGGTCCCATTGACCAACGCAGCCTCCGCCGGGCCTCCGGCCAGCCCGTCAAACCGCGTGCACGGCCCCTGCCCCGGAACGCTCCAGCCGCCAAAGGCGCCCTCCCGCTGGCCGGCCAAACCGCACGCGGCCCAATCCAGCACCGACAGGCGCATCACGGCGCGCACCTCCTCCGGCGGCTCCGCTTGCGCGTAGGCCAAGAGCAGCGCGGTGATCCCGTCCCGTCTTTGTCCCAAAAAAATCCTCCCCGAAGGGCCCGCCAGCCGTCCGCGCCGTCGCTACCCGTAAAGCGCTGCGGCGCGCCGCTCGAACGCGCGCACAATGCGCTGCATCGCCTCGTTGAACACGACACCGATGATGCCCTGCAGGATCGCGTTCTTGAACTCGAAGTCCACGAAAAACGACACCTTGCACCCGCCCTCCGCCTCGGAAAACGCCCAGTTCGACTTCATGTAGCGGAACGGGCCGTCCAGATATTCCGTGTCGATCTTGTGCGCGCCCGGATAGAGCACGACGCAGGACCCGAACCGTTCGCGAAAGACCTTGAAGCTGATCACCAGATCCGCCTCCATCACCTGATGGTCGTCTTTGGGTGTCACCTTGCGCACGCGCGCCGCCGCACACCAGGGCAGGAATTGCGGATACGAGGCCACATCCGCCACCAGATCATACATCTGTTGCGGAGTATACGGCAGGAAGCGGGTTTCAGAATGGGTCGGCATCACGGTATGGGTTATGTGGATCGTGCCGTGCGATGTGTCCTGCAGCGGCGACGAAATCAAGAGGGGTGCCATGACGCAGCGGCCATATGTCATAGACCAGATGATCTCGGCCAAGGCGATTGCCGCCCGGATCGAGGCGCTCGCCCGCGAGATCGAGGCGGAGTTCCGGGATACGGACAAGCTGGTGGTCGTCGGGCTCTTGCGCGGGTCGTTCGTGTTCATCGCCGATCTGGTGCGCGAGCTTGACCTGCCCATCGAGGTCGATTTCCTCGAGGCCTCGTCCTATGGCAACAGCACGGAATCCAGCCGTGAAGTCCGCATTCTCAAGGACTTGCGCGGCGCGATCGAGGCGCGTGACGTGCTGGTGGTCGAGGATATCGTGGACACCGGCCACACAATGCACCACGTCAGCACGCTGTTGGCTGCGCGCAAGCCCACACGGCTGAAGACCATCGCGCTGCTCGACAAGCCCGCGCGGCGCGAAGTGTCGTTCAAGGCCGACTGGACCGGTTTCGAGATCCCGGATGAATTCGTCGTGGGCTACGGCATCGACTATGCGCAGCGCAACCGCAACCTGCCCTATATCGGCACGGTGCGCTTTACCTGAGGTGACGGCGTTTCACGTCCGATACGGCCTTGCCCATCACCAGGCGGTCGTGCAGCGCATAGCGCGTCGCCTCGCCCGCGGACACTGCCGCAATCGCGGCGACGGCATCGTTGAGATGCGCAATGGCGACGCCGTATTGTTCGGGGTTCAGGTCCAGTATGAACTGTTCCAGGGTGGCCGTGATCCGTTTTGGGTCGACCATCTGTCGGGCTCCCCTGCGCGTTGTGGGCTACATCTCATGCTTTACCGGGCGTGAGATAGTGTCAAGCGCAACTGCCACCACCCCAAGTTGTATTCCTTGGGTGTTGCGGACCGGTTGTCTCAGCCTTGCGCCAGTTTGCCCTGGCGTGCCGCGCGCAGTCGGGCAAAGTCGTCGCCCGCATGGTATGATGACCGCGTGAGCGGTGTCGCACTCACCATCAGAAAGCCTTTGCCAAAGGCCGCCTTTTCGTAGGCCGCGAATTCTTCGGGCGTGACAAAGCGGTCGACGCGGTGGTGTTTCGGCGTGGGCTGCAGGTACTGACCGATGGTCAGGAAATCGATGTCGGCGGCGCGCATGTCGTCCATCACCTGAGCCACGGCCTGCTTGTCCTCGCCAAGGCCGACCATGATGCCCGATTTGGTGAACATCATCGGGTCCAATTCCTTGACCCGTTGCAGCAGGCGCAGGGAGTGAAAGTAGCGCGCGCCGGGCCGCACCTCGGGGTACAGGCCGGGCACCGTTTCGAGGTTGTGGTTGAACACGTCCGGCCGGGCCTCGACCACCACCTCGAGCACGGATGGATCACAGCGGATGAAATCCGGCGTCAGGATCTCGATCGTGGTGTCGGGGCTGCGGTGCCGGATTGCTCGGATGGTCTGGGCAAAGTGATCGGCGCCGCCATCATCGATATCGTCCCGGTCGACCGAGGTGATGACCACATGGTTCAACCCCAGCTTTTCGACCGCGTGGGCCACGCGCCCCGGTTCGAACACGTCCAGATCCTCCGGCGGCTTGCCCGTCGCGATGTTGCAGAAAGTGCAGGCGCGGGTGCAGACCTCGCCCATGATCATCATCGTGGCGTGGCCCTGGCTCCAGCATTCGCCGACATTGGGGCAGCCCGCCTCTTCGCACACGGTGACGAGGCCGTTGTCGCGCATGATCTTGTGGGTCGCCTTGTACCCGTCGCTCACCGGCGCCTTGACCCGAATCCAGTCCGGCTTTTTCGGCTGCGGGTTGTCGGGGCGGCGCGCCTTTTCAGGGTGCCGCTGTTCGGGGATCTTCAGGTCGCGCATCGCTCGGGTCCACAGAATGGTTTAGCGTTCAACCGGTCTAACATAGTGCACGCGCCGCGGAATGTCCTGCGGTGCAAAGCCGCTATGCGCCTCAGAACCGCTTGCGCAGACCGATCAGGTAACCGGTCGAGCCTGCATCGACCTCGAACAGGCCATAGCCATCCGACCGGTGATGCAAGCGGACAAAGGCGGTCCGGTCCGGCGACGGCAGGGCAAATTCAACCTCGGCCAGCCAATGCACGAACAGACGCTGCGATGCCCCGTTGCGGTCAATCTCGACCTGCGGGACCTGTGTCGCGTAGGACAGACCCAGGCCACCTGCATAAGACGCAACAGGTCCCGCGCGGTTCGGCCTGTACCTGAGCGTCAGCGGAATGCTCAGTTCAAAATGGTCCTGCGTGCCCGCGTGGGCGATCAGCTGCGCCTCGACCCCAAGGGCAAAGCGGCTGTCACCGACAGGCCGTTCCCGACCCACAGCCGCGGCGAGCATGTGGGAATCGGCAAATTCGACATCATTGGGGATCAACGCGTCGTGCCAGCTGCCTTCGGTCAAGGTACCGATGCTGCCCGAGGCGTACCATTGCGCCTCGGCCCGCGCAGGTCCGGCGGCCAACAAAAGTGCCGCAAACACCGCAGCCATGGCCAAATTGAAACGCGTCCCCAAAGCCCACACCATGCCGCCACCCCGTGCCATCCGCATGTCTCTTA
>JBCBHM010000034.1:1996-36738 GCA_038525585.1 Pseudomonadota bacterium | reverse complement strand
TCTTTGATCTCACCGACGAGGCCGAGATGGGGCATATCCAGCTGTCCCGCTCTGCCGACCTGATCCTGGTGGCCCCCGCCACGGCTGACATTATGGCCAAGATGGCGCAGGGGCGGGCGGACGATCTGGCCTCGACCCTGCTCTTGGCCACCGACACGCCGGTGATGATCGCGCCTGCGATGAACGTGCGCATGTGGGATCATCCGGCGACGCAGCGCAACCTCGCGCAACTGCGCAGCGACGGCGTGACGGTTGTGGGCCCCAACGACGGCGATATGGCCTGCGGTGAGTTTGGCCCGGGCCGCATGTCCGAGCCGTTGGAGATCGTGGCGGCGGTCGAGGCGCATTTCGGACCCAAACCGCTGGCGGGCAAGCATATACTGATCACATCGGGCCCGACACATGAACCCATCGACCCGGTGCGCTACATCGCCAATCGATCCTCCGGCGCGCAGGGCACCGCCATCGGCACGGCGCTGCTGGCGCTGGGGGCTGAGGTGACATTTGTGACAGGTCCCGCGGATGTGTCCCCGCCTGCAACGGCGCATGTCGTGCGGGTCGAAACGGCGCATCAGATGCAAGAGGCGGTGTTGGCGGCATTGCCCGCCCACGCAGCGGTGTTTGCGGCGGCGGTGGCGGATTGGCGTGTGGACGGTGCGTCGGCCAGCAAACTCAAAAAACAGGCGGGCACATTGCCCACCCTGCACTTTGCGGAAAACCCGGACATTCTGGCACATGTGGCGCAGATGCAGGACGGACGGCCCGAGCTTGTCATTGGCTTTGCCGCCGAAACCGACGATGTGGTGGCCAACGCCACGGCCAAGCGGGCGCGCAAGGGCTGTGACTGGATCGTGGCCAATGACGTGTCGCCCGAAACCGGGATCATGGGCGGATCCGAGAATGCGGTGACATTGATTTCCGCAGCGGGGGCGGAGCCCTGGCCGCGTGCGTCCAAGGCCGCCGTGGCGTCCAAGTTGGCCCAGCGGATTGCGGACGCGCTGACCTGAAGTGCCCGCCCCCCTGGCCAGCGCGGGATTTGAGTTTATTTGGCAAAGTGAAGATGCATCACGTTCCTCTCCCCCTCATGCGCACTGCGCAGGCCGACCCGGCCATTCCGCTGCCCCGCTACGAGACTGTGGGCGCGGCGGGTGCGGATATATGTGCGAACCTGCCCGACCGTGCGACGATGGTTGTAGACGCCGGTGCGCGGGCGCTGGTGCCCACCGGGCTCGCGATGGCAATCCCCCAAGGATACGAGGTGCAAGTCCGGCCCCGCTCGGGTCTCGCGCTGAAACACGGGATCGCGCTGGTCAACAGTCCGGGCACCATCGACAGCGATTATCGCGGCGAGGTCGGTGTGATCGTGCTGAATACGAGCGACACACCGTTCGAGGTGACCCACGGCATGCGCATTGCGCAGCTGGTGCTGGCCCCGGTGATGCAGGCGGGCTTTGCCGAAGTCGACAGCCTGGATGACACAGCCCGCGGCGCGGGCGGCTTTGGCAGTACCGGCGCATGATCCTGGTCTTTGCCATCGCGGCCGCCCTGTGGGGATTGGGCCGCCTGATGGGCACGCCGCACAAGGCGCGCTGGCTGATGATCGGCCTGCTGTACGTTGCGGTGCTGGCCGTGCAAGTGGCGCTGCCCACCGGGCACCCGCTGCGCATGGCGACGGGCGAAAGCCCCGCATTTTGGCTGATCCTCGGGCTGTTTGCGGCGCTGATCTGGGTATACCGCCAAGGGCTTGGCCGGTTGCGGGCACGGGTGGTGCAAAGCGAAACCGCTGATGCCGCGACGAAACAGACCGGCCCGTTCTCCGATGCGGAGCTGAACCGCTATGCGCGCCATATCGTGCTGCGCGAGGTGGGCGGCGCGGGGCAGAAGGCGCTGAAGGATGCGCGTGTGCTGGTCGTGGGGGCCGGGGGCCTTGGCGCGCCGGTGTTGCAGTATCTGTCGGCGGCTGGCGTGGGCACCATTGGTGTGATTGACGACGACGCGGTCGAAAACGCCAACCTGCAGCGGCAGGTGATCCACCGCGACAGGGACATCGGCGTGCCCAAGGTGTTTTCGGCGCAGGCCGCGATGGAGGCGCAAAACCCCTTTGTCACCGTGCGGCCCTATCACCGCCGCCTGACGGCGGAGATCGCGCAGGAACTGGTGGCTGACTATGACATCTTGATCGACGGTACGGACAATTTCGACACGCGCTATCTGGTCAATCAGGCCGCGGTGGAACGGGGCATCCCGCTGATCTCCGGTGCGCTGACACAATGGGAAGGGCAGCTGAGCGTGTTTGACCCGGCGCAGGGCGCGCCCTGCTACCGCTGCATCTTTCCCGAGGCCCCGGCGGCACATCTGGCGCCAAACTGCGCCGAGGCGGGGGTGATCGGACCATTGCCCGGCGTGGTGGGCACCATGATGGCGGTGGAGGCGGTCAAGCTGATCACCGGCGCGGGCACGCCCCTGCGCGGCGAGATGCTGATTTACGACGCGCTTTACGGGGAAAGCCGCAAGATCACGCTCAAACGCCGTGACGATTGTGAAACCTGTGGCCAAATGGCCCAACCGACGCCCGGACCAAAGGAGACTGCCAGATGACCAACGTTCTGCTGCAAGACTGGGACACACCCTTTGCCATTGCCCCGTTTGACCGGATTTCCGACGATGATTTTGCGCCTGCCCTGGACGAGGCTCTGGCCCGACACAGCGCCGAAATCGACGCGATTGCAGGGGCGGAGACGCCGCCGGATTTCGCCAACACGGTCGAGGCGCTGGAGGCGGCAGGCGATGCGCTCGACAAAGTTCTGGGGGCGTTCTTTACCGTCGCGGGCGCGGACAGCAACCCGGCGCGCGAGGCGTTGCAACGCGACTTTTCCCCAAAGCTGGCCGCGCATTTTGCCGAGATTGCCGGGAACAAGGCGCTCTTTGCCCGGATCGCTGCCGTGTGGGAGGCGCGTGATGATCTGGACCTGACCGACGAACAGGCGCGGGTTCTGATGCTGACCCATCGCGGATATGTCCGGGCGGGGGCCGCGTTGGACGGGGACGCAGAGGCGCGGATGAAGGTGATCAAGGGGCGGCTGGCCGAGCTGGGCACCGCCTTTACCCAGAACCTGCTCGCAGATGAGCGTACGTGGTTCATGCCGCTGGCCGAGGGTGATCTGGACGGCCTGCCGGGTTTTGTGATCGACACGGCCCGCGCAGCGGGTGAGGAGAAGGACGCCGGCGGGCCGGTGGTGACCTTGTCGCGGTCGCTGATCACCCCGTTTCTGCAATTTTCACCGCGTCGCGATCTGCGCGAAAAGGCCTATCGCGCCTGGGCGGCGCGTGGGGCCAATGGCGGCGCGACAGACAACCGTGCGATTGCGGCGGACATTCTCAAGCTGCGAGAGGAGCGGGCACATCTGCTGGGCTATCAGACGTTCGCGGACTACAAGCTGGAAACCGAGATGGCCAAGACGCCCGACGCGGTGCGTGATCTGTTGATGTCCGTCTGGGCACCGGCCAAGGCGCGCGCCATCGAGGATGGTGCTGTGTTGCAGGAGATGCTGCAGGCTGACGGGATCGACGGACCGCTCGAACCCTGGGACTGGCGCTATTACGCTGAAAAGCGGCGGCGCGCGCTGCATGACCTCGATGAGGCAGAGGTAAAGCCGTATTTTCAGCTGGACCGGATGATCGAGGCCTCGTTTGCCTGTGCCTCGCGCCTCTTTGGGCTGGAGTTCGCGCCGCTGGACGTGCCGCTGTATCATCCCGACTGCCGGGCGTGGGACGTGACGCGGGATGGCGCGCATGTCGCGGTGTTCATCGGCGACTATTTTGCGCGCGGCTCGAAACGGTCGGGCGCGTGGTGTTCTGCGATGCGCAGCCAAGCGAAATTCCCCGCGCATCAGACGCCGGTGGTGATCAACGTCTGCAACTTTGCCAAGGGGGATCCGGCGCTGCTGAGCTATGATGATGCGCGGACGCTGTTTCACGAATTCGGGCATGCCCTGCATCAGATGCTGTCGGATGTGACCTATGAAAGCATCAGCGGCACGTCCGTGGCTCGCGACTTTGTCGAGTTGCCCAGCCAGCTTTATGAGAACTGGCTGGAGGTGCCCGAAGTGCTGCGCGACTATGCCACCCATGCTGAGACGGGTGCGGCGATGCCGCAGGATCTGCTAGACAAGGTGCTGGCGGCGGCGACCTACGACATGGGGTTCCAGACCGTGGAATACGTGGCCTCGGCGCTTGTCGATCTGGCGTTTCATGACGGACCAGCCCCGGCTGACCCAATGCAGAAGCAGGCGGAGGTGCTGGAAGAGATCGGCATGCCCCGCGCCATCGGCATGCGCCACGCGACGCCGCACTTTGCGCATGTCTTTGCAGGCGACGGCTATTCCTCGGGCTATTACAGCTACATGTGGTCCGAGGTGATGGATGCGGACGCCTTTGCCGCCTTTGAAGAGGCGGGCGGGCCGTTTGATCCGGACCGTGCCGCGGCACTGGAAGAGCACATTCTGAGCACCGGGGGCAGCGTGGACGCTGCCGAGTTGTATGTGGCGTTCCGGGGCCGTCTGCCCGGTGTCGAGGCGTTGCTGCGCGGCCGCGGGCTGGCCGCGTGATCTCATTGAGCGCTGGCGCGCACGCGATTCATTTTTTCTGACGAGGGGCTTTGCCCCTCGAGCTCCCCGGGATGTTTTGGGACAAAGACGGGATCAATATCCGGCCCGACGGTCGACTTGGTGCAGGAAAGGCTCCCCTGCCTCGCCGCGGCGGATGTTTTCGGCGATGGTCTTGACGGAATAGGCCGCGCGCGTCTCGGACGCGACATGCGGGGTGACGGTAACGGATTTGTGGTGCCAGTAGCCATGGCCGGGTGGCAGGGGTTCGGTGCGGAACACGTCGAGCGTCGCATGATCGATGTGGCCGCTGTCCAAGCTGGCCAGCAGGGCCGTGTCGTCGATCAGCGGACCACGGCCGGGGTTCAGGATGCGCGCGCCTCGGGGCATCAGAGCGAGCGTGCGGGCGTTCAATGTGTTTTCGGTCTCAGCCGTCGAGGGCAGCAGCAGCACGGCGTAGTCGGCGCGGGCCAGCGCCGCGTCGAGGCCATCCGGCCCATCGAAACAGGTGATCCCGTCGATCTCTTTCGGCGACCGGCTCCAGCCCGCCACGTCAAAGCCCAAGCCCCGGAGCGCCCGTGCGCAGGCCAGACCCAGCTCACCCAGCCCAAGCACCGTCACGCGGGTGTCAAAGGACAGGGGCGGTGCCACGGGTTTCCACGTGCCGGGCGTGGCGTTGATATGGGCGTCCATGCCCAGATGCAGGCGAAGGATGTGGCCGGTGACCCATTCGACCATACCTTGGGTCAGGGCCGGATCTACCATACGGCAAAGCGGGATGCGCAGTGTCGGGTTGCCCACGACCGCCTCGACCCCCGCCCAGAGGTTCAGCACCGCTTTGGCGCGGGTGAAGGGATTGAAATCCTGAACGTTGGAATTGGGGGCGTAGACGATGTAATCGACCTGTCGCGCGGGTATTTCAGTGTCGACCTGCGCATCTACGCCCGCCTCGGCGATGGCCGCACGCAAGGGCTCGCGATACTGATCCCAGCGCGCTTGGGTCGCGGCAAACAGCACCTTGACGCTCATGTGGCAAACGCCTCTGTCAGGTCGGCCATGCCCTTGATCTCGACCGGGTTGCCGGAGGGATCGGTGAAGAACATCGTGGCCTGTTCGCCCGGCTGCCCGTCGAACCGGATCTGCGGGGCGAGGATAAAGTCGGTGCCCGCCGCGGTCAGCCGCTCGGCCAGCGCGCGCCACTGGTCCATCGGCAACACCGCGCCGAAATGCGGCATGGGGACATCGTGATCGCCCACCTTGCCCGTGGGTGCACTGGCAAAGGGCGGGCCGAGGTGGCAGCTGATCTGGTGGCCGAAAAAGTTGAAATCGACCCAAGTCTCGGTGCTGCGGCCTTCGGCACAGCCCAGCAGGCCCCCGTAAAAGGCGCGGGTCGCATCCAGATCGGTCACGTTGAAGGCAAGGTGAAATAGGGTCATGCCGCAAGGCGTAGCGCAGGTCGCCTGCAAAGGCTAGCCGCCCTTGAGCCCGAGCGCCGCCTGCGTGTAGCCGCCCGCGGCACCGTCGATGAAATGGACATGCGTATCCTCCATGATCGAGGGCACAATGCAGGTCATCATCGCCTCATCCTGTTCGTGCAGGCCGAACTGCACGACCCCCGTGGCCGCCGCGAGGACAGTGCGCAGACGCGCCACGGTGGCGGCATCGCAATCGATTGTCATCTTGAGCCCATCGTCGAATTTGCGGAAATCGGCATTGAGGCCGACGACCTTGCGGTAATGGCCCGGATCAAAGCCGCCCAGCTTGATGTTTGTCTTGAGAAACAGGAACGCCATGAGCAATTCGAATGTGACCTTGCCCTTGCTGGGGGCGGCGCCGTCGGCCTGTGGCACGCGCGCCTCCATCTCGGCGGCGTTCCTGGGCCAGGTGAGCGCGGGGCCCTCGGCGGGGATCGGGTGGCCACCGCGGTCAAGATGGCGCAGCACCTCAAGCACCTCTTCGATCACACGTGCGACAGCGGCGGGGTCCGCGCCGTCGACAGGCTGGATCAAAAGCGACAGGATCGTGCCCTGCCGCGCTTTCATGTGGCTCCACCGGCAGCTCAACCCTTCGAGGTTGGGCCTGGTCCCGGGCGGGGCGGCGGGCACCGTGTCGCCGCCGGCCTTCATCTGCGCCTCGGCCCAGGCGACGCCGCCACCGGCGAACATGGCGTAGTCCACGCCGTCCGTCACCTGATACCGCGCGACGGCCACGTCGCGGCCACCCGCGCGGATGTCCGCAACCGGATACAGACCCACGCGCAGGCCCATGTCGAAGGCTTCACGCGCCCAGACCTGCACCGCGGCAAGGGCGTCCCTGGCGATCTCGGCATGATCCGGGGGATGGGCGAATGCGGCACCGTCTCCGCCGAACACATACGGAAACGCGCGGCCCCCCGCCGCGTTGATCTGCGCGGATATGACCGCGGCGCCCACCATGTTTACGGTCTTGTAGTGCCCTGCCGCGATGGCCTTGGTCGAGCCGATGATGTCGGATGTGCCCACGACCCAATCATCGGGCAAGGGCGTGTAGTTCGCAGGATCGGCCAGCGGGGCAAAGGCCCCGAACCGCGGCAACTGGTCGTAAAACATACCATCCACTCCATACCTTCGGGTGAGCCTAGCACGGCAATCCGCCTTGCGTCAGCCCGGGACCCGTGCCACGTCACAGCACAGGGATCGGAGATTTCATGAACACCGGACTGCTTTTGCTGGCGCTGGCCTACGTGCTGAGCCAGTTTTTTCGCGCCTTCCTGGCTGTGCTCACCGCACCGTTGCAAGACAGCCTCGGGGTCGGGCCGGATGTGCTGGCGACCGCGTCAGGCATCTGGTTCCTGTCGTTTGCCGCGATGCAGATCCCCGTAGGCTGGGCGCTGGACACCATCGGCCCACGTCGTACCGCCGGGTGGCTGTTCCTGGTGGGTGGCGGCGGTGGCGCAGCGCTTTTTGCCGTCGCGCAAGGCCCGCTCTACATCCACGCGGCGATGCTGCTGATCGGGGTGGGGTGTTCGCCGGTGCTAATGGCCAGCTTTTACATCTTTGCGCGCGAGTTCGAGCCGGCGAAATTCGCCACGCTGGCCGCCCTGATGATCGGCATCGGCACAATCGGCAATCTGATCTCGAGCTATCCCATGGCCCTGGCCGCCGAAACCGTCGGCTGGCGCAACGCGATGTGGGCGCTGGCCACCGTCAGCGGCGTGATCGCCTTTGGCTGCCTGATCACCATCCGCGATCCCGCGCGCACCGACAGCGCGGGCGATGGATCGCTGTTCGATCTGCTGCGTATGCCGATGCTGTGGCTGATCATTCCCTTGATGTTCGTGAACTATGCGCCGGTTGCTGCGGTGCGCGGACTGTGGATCGGGCCGTACCTGCGCGACGTGTTCGACATGAGCGTGGCGCAAATCGGGATGGGCACGCTGGTCATGAGCCTAGCCATGATCTTGGGCACCATCGCTTACGGCCCGCTCGACCGTATTCTGGGCACCCGCAAATGGGTCGTCTTTGGCGGCAACGTCATCACTGTGGCACTGCTCGTCGCGCTGATCGGCGCGATCGGGACTAAACCGTGGCTGTCCATCGCGCTGATGTCTGCCATCGGGTTTTTCGGCGCCACGTTCCCGGTGATCATCGCGCATGCGCGCAGCTTTTTCCCCGTCCACCTCACCGGTCGGGGCGTCACGCTGATGAACCTGTTCGGCATTGGCGGGGTTGGCGTGATGCAGACCATCTCGGGCCGCATCCATACGGCGTCAGCGGGGGGTGATCCCGCCGCACCCTACACGGCCATCCTCGGCTTCTTTGCGATCTCGTTGGCCGTGGGCGTGATGCTCTACGCCCTCACCCGCGACAGTCGCGACCAACGGCCCCTTTCCTAGGCAAGTCTTTGGGTATAAGGCCCACGCACCTACCCGAAAAGGAGTCAATTATGGGGTATCGTGTCGTCGTCGCGGGCGCCACCGGCAATGTGGGCCGCGAAATGCTGAACATCCTGGCCGAACGCCAGTTTCCCGTGGACGAGATCGCCGTTCTGGCAAGCCGTCGCAGCTTGGGCACGGAAGTGTCCTTTGGGGATGAGACGCTGAAGACGAAGGACCTCGACACGTTTGATTTCACGGGTTGGGATATAGCGCTCTTTGCCATCGGCTCGGACGCGACCAAGAAATACGCGCCCGCTGCGGCCAAGGCGGGGTGCGTCGTGATCGATAACTCGTCGCTCTACCGCTATGATCCGGACGTGCCGCTGATCGTGCCCGAGGTGAACGCCGACGCCATCGAGGGCTACGCCAAGAAGAACATCATCGCCAACCCCAACTGCTCGACCGCGCAGATGGTCGTGGCGCTCAAGCCCCTGCACGACCGCGCAACGATCAAGCGCGTGGTGGTCAGCACCTATCAATCGGTGTCCGGCGCCGGGGCGGCAGGCATGGACGAGCTGTGGGACCAGACCAAGGCGGTCTACAACCCCACCACCGACGTGGCCCCGGCCAAGTTCACCAAGCAGATCGCCTTCAACGTGATCCCGCATATCGATGTGTTCATGGATGACGGCTCCACCAAGGAAGAGTGGAAGATGGTCGCCGAAACCAAGAAGATCATCGACCCCAAGATCAAGGTCACCGCCACCTGCGTGCGCGTGCCGGTGTTCGTCGGTCACTCCGAAGCGGTGAACATCGAAACCGAGGATTTCCTGGACGAGGACGAGGCGCGCGATATCCTGCGCGAGGCGCCGGGGATCATGGTGATCGATAAACGTGAAGATGGCGGATACGTCACGCCCATCGAATGCGTCGGCGATTTCGCGACCTTCATCAGTCGGTTGCGGCAGGACAGCACCATCGACAACGGCCTGAACTTCTGGTGCGTGTCCGACAACCTGCGCAAAGGTGCGGCCCTGAACGCCGTGCAGATCGCAGAGCTGCTGGGCAACCGCATCCTGAAAAAGGGTTGAGCATGCGGCGGGGGTCACCTCGCCGCGCGTTTCTTGCGCAAACTCTGCACGTGTTTCCCCTTTAACTCTGAATACGTTGCGCACACCTTGAGGTGACCGACGACAATCAGGTGACCTCTATGCGTGCTCTTGCACTTTGCTTTGCCCTTCTTCCCCTGCCCACCTTGGCCGACACGATCACATTGGACGCGCCGCCGACGGCGGTAACGGCCTACGCATCCGGCGCTGTGATCACGCGCACGCTCAGCTTTGACGTACCTGCGGGCGAGCATGCGCTGTTGATCGCGGACATGCCGCGCTTCACGGCGCCCGATGCCATCGATGTGACGCTGAGCGGCGCGACGGTTGTGTCGCGCAGCTGGTCTGACCAGCAGGACACCCCCTACCGCACACCGCGCACACCCGAATGGCTGGCGGCCAAGGCCGCGCTGGATGCGGCTGTTGACGCGCTGGCGGCGCGGGATGATGCCATCGCTCTGGCCGAAGCACGCGCGCAAGCGGCACAGGACCAGATCACTTTCCTCAACGGGATCACCCTGCCGGATGAAGCTGCGCTGGACGTCGACGCGCTGCGCGCCATTGGCCAACTGATCGCCTCGGACGGGACTGCCGCACGCGCGGCCATTACCGAAGCAACGGCGGAGGCGCGCACATTGCGCGCGGGTCGCGATGACCTCGCCTTTGCCGTGAGCGAGGCGCAGGCGGCACTGGATCAGGCCGCGTCGCCCAACGAAAACCCGGCGGCGCTGACGCTCAATGTCTCGGTCCCGGCGGATGCCACCGCCACGCTCACTCTGCGCTACATCTCGCAATCGGCGTCGTGGCAGCCGGTTTATCGCGCATATCTCGACGGCGATGCGGTGCTGCGCATCGACAGGGGCGCATCGGTTCAGCAGAACAGCGGCGAGGATTGGTCGGACGTTGCGCTCACGCTTTCCACCCTTTCACCCTTCCAAGGCACCGATCCCGGCACGCTCTGGCCGCTCCTGCGTCGGATCGAAGAGCCTGCGCAAGTGCTGCGCGGTGCCAGCCTGCAAAGCGAAAGCCGAATGGCGACCGCCGACTTCGCCGCACCGGCCCCAGTGATGGAGGCTGAGATCGCTCAGGCAGACTTTTCCGGCATCGGCGTCAGCTATGCCCTGCCCGGCACGGTCTCCATCCCCACCAGCCGTGATGCGCTGCAGATTGCGCTGGACACGCTCGACTTTGACGCCGCACTCAGCGCCCGCGCCGTGCCCCGCCTCAACGACACCGCGTTCCGGCAGGTCGCCTTCACCAACACCTCGCCCGAGATCCTGCTGCCGGGGCAAGCGACGCTTTATGTAGACGGCCAGCTGGTCGGGGTCACGCAGATGGGTGTTCTGCCGCCCAACGCCGACGCCGACATGTTCTTTGGCCCCATCGAAGGATTGCGGCTGACCCGGACCGTTCTGGACCGGAACGAAGGGGATCGCGGGATCATCACCCGCTCGAACGAAGAACGGGAGGACATCCGGCTCGAGGTTGAAAACCTCACCGCGCGCGCTTGGGACGTCGAGCTGCGCGAAAGCGTGCCGTTCTCGGAACAAGAAGATCTGGTGATCGACTGGCGTGCCACGCCCGCACCGGATGTCGAAGGGGTCGAGGACCGTCGCGGCATCATAGCCTGGGACCTGACGCTGGAGCCGGGTCAGACCGCACGCATCGCCATCGAAACCAGAATCACCTGGCCCGAAGGTCAATTGCTGCGATAAGGCGGCAAAACCTTTCCATCCGGCAAAGAAGTCACAGCGGAAGGCCACGCTGATGCGGCAATATGCGCGCCATTTACAGTTTTAGCGATGCGCCGCACGGCGCTAAGGCTCTGAGCCCGCACAAGAACTGCGGTTCCATGCGACATGCGCGCAACTGACATCAATTTCGTAAGCCGTTCGTAATTCACCCTTGGAATAACTGCTGCACCGAAAGGCCGGGGGGCCGATCGGGACCGGTCCACGCGACTGGACGCAATGGAACATGAGGTGAATGGGATGTGGGCGTGGCTCACTGCGCTGACGCGCAACGATAAAGACGTTTCAAACGGCTGTTCCGGCAAGAGGGAACGGCGGGCCAAGGTGACACGGGCAGAGATCACGACACTCTTTGCCAAAGAGCTGTCGCGACGACCACGGCGGCGCTGACAGGCCTTGTCAGGCTGCGCTGTGTGCGTGCCCGCCCCGGCGTTGGTAACGAGTATCGTTTGGTTTAACGAGTGTTGGGCGCGGCGTGCCTTGGGGCATGTCGCGTCCTATCGCGCGTTCAGAACCGTTCGGCGCGCAACACCTCGCAATCGCTCACCGTGACGACGCCGATATGCCGTTCGACGACGGCAAATGCGGCCTCGAGCATCGCATCGAGCCGTTCGGGGCGGATGATGCAGACAACCTGCACCATGCCCGTGCCCCGGCTCACCTGCCCTTCACGGCTCCAGGCTCCGGACCGACCCGACCCGCCCAGCACCGGCAGAATGGTGAACCCCGTCACGCCCGCATCCTCGAGCGCGGTGGTCAGGCGCGACTGCATGACCTGTTCGATGATGATGGCCACGCGTTTGGCCTGATGGGTCTGCATCGCTTATCCTCCGGTCAGCGCACTGGCCACGGCCACATAGACGGGCAGGCCGATGGTCAGATTGAATGGGAACGTCACGCCCAGACTGAGCGTCAGATAGATCGACGGGTTCGCCTCGGGCAGGGCCACGCGCATGGCCGCAGGCACCGCAATATAGCTGGCCGAGGCCGACAGCACCATGAACAGCGCCACACCCCCGGTGCTGAGGCCCAACAGCAGGCCCGCGGCCAGCCCGCAAGTGGCACCGATCAGCGGCATCACCATGCCAAAGGCGAGCACGCCAGGCCGCAGCACACCCGACCCGCCGCGCAGGCCACGGCCCGCGACGAGGCCCATGTCGAGCAAAAACAGGCACAGCACGCCCTGAAACGGCGCGACGATAAACGCCTCGATCCGCACCAGCCCATCCACGCCCGTCACCCAGCCGATCACAAAACTGCCGACGAGGAGCACGATGGAGCCGTTCAGCAAGATCTCTCGCATCAGCGTCGGATCCATCCGCCGCCCGCCCGTTCCACCGCTGGACACCAGCCACAACGCCGACAGGATCGCGGGCGCTTCCATCGCCGCCGCAACCGCCACCATGTAGCCTTCGGAGGTGATCCCGCTGGCCTCCAGCACCGAGGTGCCCGCAACGAAGGTCACGATGGAGATCGAGCCATAATGCGCCGCCACCGCCGCCGCGTCGAGACGGCTGAGGTTGCCCAGCACCTGCAACAGCGCAAAGGCGATCAGCGGCAAGGCCGCCGACAGCACGATCCCGGCAAGCAGCGACAGGGCCAGCGTGCCGTCGATGCCATGATCGGCGACACTCACCCCGCCTTTGAACCCGATGGCGAACAACAAGTAGATCGACATGCCCTTGGCCACCGCCTCGGGAATGTTCAGATCCGACCTTGCCAGTGCCGCTGCCACGCCCAGCGCAAAGCTGAGGATGATCGGCGACAGCAGGTTGGTGGCCGCGAGGCTCAGGATGTCTTGCATATGCGCTGCCGCCTACAGTTTCACAAAGCCCAGCTCAGCGCCGCTGAACTGGGCGAGGCTGGCGTCGCCGATATCGGTCCAGAGACCGTGCAGGCTGAGCGAGCCGCTGTTCACCCGCTCTTCGACAAAGGGAAAGCTCATCAGGTTTTCGAGCGATGTGACAATCGCCTGCTCTTCCATGCGCCGCGATTGCTCGGCCTCGTTCTCGACCTGTTCGACCACGCTGTATTTCGGGCGCAGAATATCCAGCCAGCGACCGACAAAGCTGCTCTTGTCATCAAGCTCCGGCGCGCGTCCGGCACACATTTCGATACAGCCTTTGACGCCGCCGCAGTTGGAATGGCCCAACACGATGATATGCGCGACCTTGAGCACGTTGACCGCATATTCCACCGCCGCAGAGGTCCCGTGATGGAGCCCGTCGGGCTCGTAGGGAGGGACCAGGTTGGCGATGTTGCGATGGATGAAGTATTCGCCCTGATCCGCCCCAAAGATCGAGGTGACGTTGACCCGACTGTCGCAGCAGGCGATGATCATCGCGCGGGGGCGCTGCCCCTCTTCGGCCAACCGCTGATACCACGCCTTGTTCTCGGTATAGGTCGTGGCCTTCCACCCCTGATAGCGCTGCAGGAAATAGTTGGGCAACGGTTTGACGCGATGCATGGGCGGCGTCCCTCTTCATCTGACTTTGACCGCGTGCCTTAACGGGTATTTGAGGCGAATTCGAGGGAAAAGACCGAACCGCCCTAACGATTTGGGAACTCCCTGCGTGGCATTGCAAGCTGTGCTGTGGGGGCACGCAAATGACGTGTGAACGAGGTGAGTAACGTGACGACCGTACTGCAAATGAGACCGTCAGAAGCCGTGCAAGTGGATCACGACCGGCTGGGCGCGCTGTATTCCGAGTTGGGCCATGCCAGTGCCGAAGACGTCGTGTGCCGCGCGATGGAAGAGCTGGCGCTGCGCATGACCCATTGCGACCGGCTGTACCGCGCCGGCGATCTGGTCGAGTTGCGCAAGTCCAGCCGATCGCTTGTGTCCATCGCCGAACAGATCGGCATGCATGTCGTTGCCCGGGTGGCCACGGACGTGACCCAATGTGTCGACAGCGGTGATCCCGTTGCCCTGGGGGCGACCTTGGCGCGGTTGATGCGCACGGGCGAGGGGTCACTGACCGCCATCTGGGACCTGCAGGACCTCACCATCTGATCCCCGGCGATCCCGCTTGCGGCTTGCGGCAAACAGGCTAGGCTCCGCCGCAACTTGACGTGCAGCGGAGCCTTTGATGATCCTGACCTTTGCCCCCGACAATGCCGACGCGATCCCCCTGCACCTTGTGCCGGAGGAGGGGTGCGCCGCGTGGGCAACAGGCGTCGGCCCCGCGGCCGAGGCATGGACACAGGCCAACGGTTTCACCGGCGGCCTCGGCCAGGCGGTGGCCATCCCCGCGTCGGACGGCAGCGTGGCCTGTGCTGCCATCGGCTACGGCACGGCGGCGTCTCGATCACGGGCACGGTTCCACCTTGCGGCAGGGGCGGCGAAGCTGCCCAAGGGCATCTACCGGCTGGACAGCGCACCAGACGGTGCTGCGCTGGATGTCGAAGCGCTCGGCTGGCTGCTCGCCAGCTACCGGTTCGACCGCTACAAGGACCAGCGCCCGATGCAAGCCACGATCATAGCCCCCAAAG
The DNA here is from genome assembly GCA_038525585.1 of Pseudomonadota bacterium. Classification (GTDB taxonomy): domain Bacteria; phylum Pseudomonadota; class Alphaproteobacteria; order Rhodobacterales; family Rhodobacteraceae; genus Tateyamaria. Next base: position 21,926 of record JBCBHM010000034.1, on the reverse strand, counting down.
GCGTTGATGCAGCGCGCATCGAAGCGCAAGCGGCGGGCGAGGCGCTCACCCGCACCCTCATCAACACCCCCGCCAGCGATATGGGCCCGCCCGAATTGGAGGCAGCTGCCCAAACGCTGGCAGAAACGTTCGGCGCGGCGATGACGGTCATTCGTGGCGACGATCTGCTGACGCAAAACTTTCCCCTGATCCACACCGTGGGCCGCGCCGCCGACCGGGCGCCGCGCCTCATCGACATGCGCTGGGGCGACAGCGGGCCAAAACTGACGCTTGTCGGCAAGGGCGTGTGCTTTGATACCGGCGGTCTGAACCTCAAACCCGGCAGCGCCATGGGGCTGATGAAAAAGGATATGGGCGGGGCCGCCAACGTGCTGGGTCTTGCGCATATGATCATGGCCACCGGCCTGCCCGTTCGCCTGCGCGTCCTGATCCCAGCCGTGGAGAACAGCGTTGCTGGCAACGCCTTCCGCCCCGGCGACATCCTGGCCAGCCGCAAGGGCCTGACGGTCGAGATCAACAATACTGACGCCGAGGGGCGCCTTGTCCTGGCCGATGCGCTCGCCCTCGCCGACGAGGATCCCGCCGCGCTGACCATCTCCATGGCCACGCTCACGGGGGCCGCCCGCGTCGCCGTTGGCCCGGACCTCGCGCCCTACTACACCGATGATGCGTCAACAGCCGCAGCGCTTGACGCCGCCGCCCACGCGCAAGCCGACCCGGTTTGGCGGCTGCCCTTCCACGCGCCTTACGAAAGCATGATCGAACCCGGCATCGCCGATCTCGACAACGCGCCCAAGGGCGGCTTTGCCGGCTCCATCACCGCGGCACTTTTCCTGCGCCGCTTCATCGACCAATCGCCTTACATGCATTTCGACGTCTATGGCTGGCAACCGACCGAGGCACCGGCACGCCCCAGGGGTGGCGTGGGTCAGGCCACGCGCGCTCTGCTTGCCGGCCTGCCCGATATGCTTGGCCTATGAGCGACCGACGCACCACGCCTGACCCGTCTCTCGTGGACGGAATGACAGCGGCGCAGATCGCAAGACCCCATGCCGACCTGCTCAGGCAACCCGGCGGCGCGCGTGACCGCCAGTTGCTGCATGGCGATCCCGTCACGGTGTTGGGCCGCATCGACGATCACAGCTATGTCCGCTCGGACAAGGACGGCTACGTGGGCTTCATCGCCGCCCATCACCTCGGCGCACCCACCGCAGCCACGCATATGCTGACCACCGCGGCTGGCCATGCCTACGACAGCGCCAGTTTCAAATCCCCTGAAACCGCCTGCCTCACGTTCGGCGCACGGCTCACCGCCCTTGGCGAAAGCCCCGATTACATCGAGACGTCCTTGGGCCACGTGCCCAAGGCCCAGATCACGCCGCTGCCCTACACAGCTGAACCGGCAGACACGGCGCAGCTGTTCCTGGGCACGCCATACCTCTGGGGCGGCAACACCCGCGCCGGGCTCGACTGTTCCGGCCTGATCCAGATCGCGCTCTTGGCCGCGGGCATCCCCTGCCCCGCTGACAGTGATCAGCAACACAAGGCTTTCTCCCCCATCCCGGCCGACACACTTCGCAGGGGCGATCTGATCTTCTGGCAAGGGCACGTCGCCCTTGTGCTCGACGCCAAGACGATCATCCACGCCAACGCCTTCCACATGGCCGTTGCGATCGAACCGCTCGACCAGGCGGCCGACCGCATCGTCCAAACGGACGCCGGCGCAATCACAGGTTACGCGCGCCCCTAAGCCATCGTCTTTGTCCCAAAATATCCCGGGGAGCTCGAGGGGCAGAGCCCCTCGTCAGAAAAAATGAATCGCGTGCGCGTCAGCGCTCAATCAGGTCACTCGACCGCGCGGATCAGCTTGCGCTCCAGGACCCGCAGCACCGTCTTCAGATCATGCCCCCGCCGCAGCACCTGACCGTCTATGCCGATCACCGCATACATACCCTGACGCCCGCGCAGCTTGGGACGCTTCTCGATACGGTACAGGGGGTTTTCCGCGGTGCGCCGGAACACGGAAAAAACCGCCACCTCGCGCAAGCTGGAAATCCCGTAATCCCGCCACTCCCCCGCCGCGACCATCCGCCCATACAGCGACAGGATCACCGACAGTTCGGTGCGATGAAACGCGACCTGGGCTGGGGGGATGTCGCGCGTGTTGGACGGCGGCGGAGTGTGGAATGTCATACGCGCAGACTTGCGCGCCGCGCCTGCGAATACAAGAGGGCATGTGATCCGGCTTGAACATGTTACACCCCTGATGCAACCTGCGGAAATCTGAAACGCTTTGGGAGGGGCGCAGATGACACCGCAAGCCCGCGCCGAGCGCAGCGCCGCCGCCATGTGGGCTGCCGACCGCGCGAGCCAGGGCTTGGGTATCACCCTCACGCGCATTGCACCCGGTGCCGCCACCTTCACCCTGCGCGTCCGCGACGACATGCTGAACGGTCACAACCTCTGCCATGGCGGGTTCATCTTTGCGCTGGCCGACAGCGCCTTTGCCTTTGCGTGCAACAGCTACAACCAGAACGCCGTCGCGCAGAACAACCAGATCACCTATGTCGCACCGGCCAGCGCAGGCGAGCTGCTCGCAGCCACGGCAACCGAAATCCACAGGTCAGATCGATCCGGGATCTATGACGTCGCTGTCACAGGCGATATGAACCGAACCGTGGCCCTGTTTCGCGGCCACAGCCGCACCATACCCGGCACCCATTTCGAGGAACCGCAATGAAAGACCTCACGCCCGATCCCAAATCCCTCGACCCGATCGAAGTCGCCAGCCGGGATGAAATCAGTAGCCTGCAACTGGATCGCCTGAAATGGTCGCTGCGCCACGCCTATGACAACGTTCCGCACTATGCGGCGCGCTTTGACGCCACGGGCGTGCACCCGGATGACGTGATTGACCTGTCGGACCTTGCCAAGTTCCCGCTGACCACCAAGCAGGATCTGCGCGCCAACTACCCGTTTGGCATGTTCGCCGTGCCGCGCGATCAGGTCGCCCGAATTCACGCGTCCTCTGGCACGACCGGCCAGCCCACTGTCGTGGGCTACACGGCGCGCGATCTCGAGACATGGGGGACGGTGGTCGCCCGTTCCTTGCGCGCCGCCGGTCTGCGACCGGGCGACCTGCTGCACAACGCCTACGGCTACGGGCTGTTTACCGGCGGCCTCGGCGTCCATCTGGGCGCCGATGCGCTGGGGCTGACGACCGTCCCGGTATCGGGCGGGATGACCCCGCGCCAGGTCCGCCTGATCACCGACTTTGCGCCCAAGGGCATCACCGTCACGCCCTCCTACGCGCTGAGCATCCTCGACGCCTTTCGCGCCGACGGGATCGACCCCCGCGACTGCAGCCTGGAGGTCGGCATTTTCGGCGCCGAACCCTGGACCAACGCCATGCGCACCGAGATCGAAGAGGCGTTCGACATGCATGCGGTCGACATCTACGGCCTCAGCGAGGTGATGGGCCCCGGCGTTTCGATGGAATGCGTCGAGACCAAGGATGGCCTGCATATCTGGGAAGATCACTTCTTTCCCGAGATCATCAACCCGGAGAGCGGCCAACCCGTCGCCGATGGCGAGATGGGCGAGCTGGTGTTCACCTCGCTGACCAAAGAGGCGTTTCCGATCATCCGCTACCGCACCCGCGACCTCACCCGCCTGCTGCCGGGCACGGCGCGCTCCATGCGGCGCATGGAAAAGGTCACAGGCCGCTCGGACGACATGATCATATTGCGCGGCGTCAACGTGTTCCCGACCCAGATCGAGGAATGCCTGCTGGCCACGCCGGGCTTTGCCCCGCACTTTCAGATCGAGTTGACGCGCAACGGGCGGATGGATGCCATGACCATCCATTGCGAGGGCAGTGGCGACAGCGCAACCCTCGCCGACCGGATCAAGCAATCGCTGGGCGTCACCGTGACTGTCACGGCAGGGGCTCCGGGCAGCGTCGAACGCTCACAGGGCAAGGCGGTGCGCATCATCGACCGCCGCTGATCCCGCCTACGACCATGGTAACGGTGACCGGGCCACCTTTGCGTGGTACGCTGCCTCATGCGGAGGATCCCAGACATGCGCCATCTCACCCTGCTTCTGACAGCCACCCTGCTGGCGAGTTTCGCCGATGCAGAGCCGCCCAAGACCGTCGAGGATGAGCTGGGTATTCTCAACCCGCAGGATACCGGTCGCGAGATGCTGATGCGCAAGATCGAGATGGGTGTCATCGATTCCGTCACCTGCTCGCTCGGGATCAACGTCACCAAGACCAGCGACCATTTCCTGTCGCGCGAGCTGACCCGCAAATGCGCCGAGGCGGGCTATACCAAGGCTATGACATGGATGAGCCAGCTGGAAAACAACGGTTTGGGGGGCGAATACAATCCCGACGCCTCCGCCGAATGGGACCAGCGCGCCGCCGAGGCGGGTGATCCGGTGGGCCGGTTCAATCACGGGCTCAACCTGATGCGCGGTCACGGCATCGCGCAGGACGAAGATCTGGGCCGCCAATTCGTCGACCAGGCCGCGCAAGACGGGCTCGAGATCGCCAAACGTCTGCAAGGCGCCGATTATGACCTCGACGAGATCACGCCCGACGCCGACAACTGGAAATACGCCCCCCTGTTCTAGGGCGCACCGATCCCCCGCGTCGCGGGTAGGCGGATCGATGTCGCGAAACCTCTGGACAGGTCTGTCCAGTGGCCCGCACGCTGAGCGGAACAACGACTCATGCGGACAGGGATGGACATGAACACGCAATACAGGGTGGTGGTGATTGGCGGCGGTGTGGTCGGGGCATCCGTGCTTTATCATCTGGCCAAGATGGGCTGGACCGATGTCGCCCTGATCGAACGGTCGGTCCTGACGGCAGGATCCTCCTGGCACGCCGCGGGCGGTGTGCATGCGCTGAATGCCGACCCCAACATGGCGTCCCTGCAAGCCTACACGATCGACCTGCTGACCGAGATCGAGAAGGAAAGCGGCCAGAACATCGGCTTGCACATGACAGGCGGTCTGACCCTTGCCGGCACGCCCGAACGCTGGGAATGGCTGCAATCGGCGTACCGCGTGTTCCAATCCATCGGGATCGAGGATTGCGAGTTGCTGGCCCCGCAACAGGCGCAGGAGCGCTGCCCGATCATGTCGACGGATGGCGTGCTGGGTGCGATGTGGGCCGACCGCGAAGGCTACGTGGACACGACCGGCACCGTGCACGCCTATGCCACGGCAGCCAAGAAACGCGGCGCGAGTGTGTTCGAACACACCAAGGTCGAGGCGCTGGAGCAGGTGCATGACGGCTGGATCGTCAAGACGGACAAGGGCGACATCCGCTGTGAACACGTGGTCAACGCCGCGGGTCTCTGGGCCAAGCAGGTGGGGCGCATGGCCGGGATCGAGCTGCCGGTTTCCCCGCTCAAGCACCACTACCTGATCACCGACCAGATTCCGGAGGTGGCCGCGCATGATTTCGAGATGCCCATGACCGTGGACCTCGAAGGGTTCACCTATATGCGGCAGGACCAAAAGGGCATCCTGATCGGCATTTACGAGATCGAGCACCAGCACTGGGCCATGGACGGCGCGCCCTGGAACTATGGGATGGAGCTGTTTCAGGAAGACCTCGACCGGATCGAGAATGAGCTGATGCTGGGCTTTGCCCGCTATCCGTCGGCCGAGAATGTGGGGATCAAGACGTGGGTCAACGGCGCGTTTACCTTCAGCCCCGATGGCAACCCGCTGGTGGGGCCGGTGCCGGGCAAGCGCAGCTATTGGTCTGCCTGCGCCGTCATGGCCGGGTTCCTGCAGGGGGGCGGTGTCGGCAAGTCGCTCGCCGAGTGGATGATCGAGGGCGAGCCCGAGGCGGATGTGTTCTGCATGGACGTCGCCCGCTATGGCAAGTTCGCCGAGAACAAGCAGTACATCAAGGAAACCACCGGCCAGTTCTATTCCCGCCGTTTCGTCATGTCCTACCCGAACGAGCAATTGCCCGCCGGTCGCCCGCTCAAGATGGCGCCAGCTTATGACGCGATGACCGCCGCGGGCTGCCGATGGGGATCGAGCTGGGATCTGGAAACACCGCTCTATTTCGCGCCCAGCCCGGAGTTCGAGGAAAACCTGACGCTGAAACGTTCGAACGCCTTCGATATCGTCGCTGCCGAATGCCGGAACGCGCGTGAGAATGTAGGCATGGTCGACATCACCGGCTTTTCCCGCTTCGAAGTGTCGGGACCCAACGCCACCGCATGGCTCGATCATCTGATGGCGTCGAAACTGCCGAACCCCGGCCGGGCAAAACTGGCCCCGATGCTGGGGCCGGACGGGCGGCTCAAGGGCGACCTGACCGTGCTGAACTGGGGCGACGGGACCTTTTGGATCATGGGATCGTACTACCTGCGCGCCTGGCACATGCGTTGGTTCGACGATCACATGACCGACGGCGTAAGCGTTCGCGACCTGGGCGAGGAGATCTGCGGCTTTGGCCTCACCGGCCCCAACGCACGCAAGGTCATCGAAAAGCTGTGCCATCAGGATATCGGCGCGCTCAAATTCATGGGCTGCGGTGCGTTCGACGTGGGCATGGTGCGCGCACGCGTGGCGCGCCTGTCGGTGGCGGGTGAGCTGGGCTACGAGATCAACTGTCGCTACGGCGATCATGTGAAGCTGCGGCGCGAGCTGCTGGAGGCGGGCGCAGAGTTTGGCCTGCAGGAATACGGCTTCAACGCGATGCTGTCGCTGCGGCTGGAAAAGAGCTTTGGCATCTGGTCGGCGGAGTTCACGCAGGCCTACACGCCCGGCATGACGGGCATGGACCGCTGGATCGACTGGGACAAGGAGTTTGTCGGCAAGGCTGCCGCGGTCGCGGAACGTGACGGCAACGGACCCGCGCAGCGCCTTGTGACGCTCGAGATCGACGCCGACGATGCGGACGCCAGCGGCTACGAGCCGGTGTGGAACGGCGCGGGCCGCGTCGGCTTTGTCACGTCGGGCGGCTACGGCCACACGGTGCAGAAATCGCTGGCCATGGCACTGGTCGACAGCGACTACGCCACCGAAGGGACCGAGTTGAAGGTGCATGTGGTCGGTGTGGAACGCGGCGCACGCGTTATCCCGCCCTCGCCCTACGACCCGGACGGCACGGCGATGCGGGGATGACCGACCAGCCACGGCGCAGACGCGGGCGGGGGGCGCCGCCCGCCCCGAAACGGGAGGTGAACTATCGCAACTTGCGCAACCCGTTTCCGCCGATGGACGTGTTTCCCCCCGACCGCATCGCGGCCATGCACGAGGCAGCGCTCGACGTGCTGGAACGGCTGGGCATCAAGGTGCTGTTGCCCGAGGCGCGCGCGGCCTTCAAAGCCGCAGGGGCACGCGTCGAGGGCGACATGGTGTATATCGGGCGCGAGATCGTCGCGGCCGCATTGGCCACCGCCCCCAAATCCTTCCCCCTGATCGCGGGTGATCCCAGCCGAAGTCTGGTGATGGAGCTGGGCAGCATGGTCTTCCAACCCGGCGCGGGCTGTCCGCATGCCACTGACCTGGAACGGGGTCGCCGCCCCGGCAGCGAACAGGACTTTCGCGAGCTAATCACGCTGACCCAGCATTTCGACGTGCTGCACATGATCCCGCCCCTGGTCGAACCGCAGGATGTTCCGATCCACCTGCGCCACTATGCGATGACACGCGGCCAGATGGAGCTGACGGACAAGGTGCCGTTCATCTACGCCCGTGGCAGCGGACAGGTGGACGAGGCGTTCGAGATGCTGCGCGATTTCCGCGGCCTGACGGATGCGGATTTTGCGGCACAGTCCCATTGCTACACGATCATCAACACCAACTCACCGCGCCAGCTGGACATCCCAATGGCGCTTGGGATCATGGACTTTGCCCGGGCGGGTCAGATGGCGATCATCACGCCCTTTACGCTTATGGGTGCGATGGCACCGATCACCGTGGCCGGTGCCATGACGCTTAGCCATGCCGAGGCGCTGGCGGCGATCACGCTGGGGCAACTGGTCAACCCCGGCGCACCGGTGTGTTATGGCACCTTCACCTCGAACGTGGACATGAAGTCAGGTGCGCCGGTGTTCGGCACGCCTGAACACTTCAAGGCATCCCTCGCGGCAGGCCAACTGGCCCGTCATATCGGCCTGCCCTGGCGCTGCGCCTCGGGCTCTGCGGCGAACCTCGGCGATGTGCAGGCGGCGAACGAGACGCAGTTTGGCACCTGGGGCTGCCTGATGGCCGGAGCGACCGTGACGTTGCACGCGGCGGGCTGGCTCGAAGGCGGGCTGACCGTTTCTTACGAAAAACTGGTGACGGATGTCGAAGTGCTGCAGATGGTGGCCGAGCTGTGTGCGGACACGCCCGCCGAAGAGGCGGAGATCGCGCTGGACGCGCTGGAAGAGGTGCGGCCCGGCGGCCATTTCTTTGGCGCGGCGCATACGATGGAACGCTACGCCACCGCGTTCTACGAGCCCGTCGTGGCCGATTTCGCAAATTTCGGCACATGGTCCGAACGGGGCAGCATCGACGCCACCACGCGCGCCACGGACATCTGGAAGGGCATTCTGCGCGACTTCACCCCGCCGCAGGGCAATGGCGACCGGTTGGCCGCGCTGGACGCATACATCGCCAAACGCAGCGCGGCGGGCGGCTGCCCACCGGTGAGCTGATGCTGCTGCACCGCGATGACCCGGCCAAGGACCCGCTGGTGGGCAATGTCAAAGTCACCCGACAGGATTGGCTGAACGCAGCGCTTTCGGTGCTGAAATCCGGCGGCGTCGAGGCGGTGAAGGTCGCCGATCTGGCCGCACAGATGCACGTGTCGCGGTCGAGCTTCTACTGGTATTTCAAGAACCGGACCGACGTTCTGGAGGCGCTGCTGGCGCATTGGCAGGCGACCAACACCGCCGCACTGGTGGCCCAAGCCAACGCCCCCGCCGCGACCATTACGGAGGCCTGCTGCAACATCTTTCGCTGCAACATCGACACGCGGCTTTATGACCAAAAGCTTGACTTTGCGATCCGCGACTGGGCGCGGCGGTCGGACACGGTGCGCGCTATCCTGAGCGACAGCGACGCCCAGCGCGTCGCCGCGCTGACACAGATGTTTGTCCGCCACGGTTACGCCGAGCGGAACGCCACAGCGCGGGCACGGGTGATCTATTACATGCAGATGGGCTACGAGGACGCGCGGCTGGGCGAGACGCTCGAAGAGCGGCTGCGCCTCGTGCCCGACTACCTTCTCAGCTTTACCGGCCAGCACGCCTTCGCCGAGGAGATCGAGGCGTTCAACACCTATGCACGTGGAATTTGACTGATAAACCAACACGGTACACGGGTATGACCGTGCTGGCACGGCTTTGCCACCCCTGCCGGTTTTACAAAACTGTCGCAAATCTGAATCATTGGCGTAAACAACTTCGACCACACCGCTCCGGTACAAACCATTGGGGGTTTTCCATGAAAAATCTGTCTCTCCTGGCTGGCGCGCTTGCGCTGTCCGCCGGTTCCGTTTTTGCCGAGCCGGTAAAAATCGAATTCTGGCACGCCATGGGCGGTCGTCTGGGCGAAGTGGTCAACGACGTTGCCACGCAGTTCAATGCCGCGCAAAGCGATTACGAAATCGTGCCCACATACAAGGGCAACTACGAGGAAACGCTGACCGCCACCATCGCGGCCTTCCGCGCAGGCGAACAGCCCAACATCGTACAGGTGTTCGATGCCGGTGCTGCCACAATCATCGGTGCCGAAGGCGCGGTGATCCCCGCCGAAGAGCTGATGGAAGCCAACGATGTGCCCTTCGACATCAACGACTACATCTCGGGTGTGCGGTACTTCTATGCCGACACGGACGGCACGATGGTCGGCATGCCCTTCAACTCGTCCACGCCGATCCTGTACTACAACGTCGCGGCGTTGGAAGAGGCCGGTGTGACGCCGCCCAAAACATGGGAAGAGTTCGCCGACGTCACCGGCCCCGCGCTGAAGGCTGCAGGCTACGTGCCGCTCGCGCAGTCGCACCTGCCCTGGATCTTTACCGAGAACTTCCACAGCCGTCACAACCTGCCGTTCGCCACGAACGACAACGGTTACACCGGCAATGACACCCAGATCCTCGTGAACAACGACGCGATCAAGGCGCACTTCACCGCCCTGACCGAGTGGAAAGACGAAGGCCTGTTCGGCTACTACGGCGCCGGCTGGGGTGACAACCAAGCGCCCTTCGAGAACAAGGAAGTGGCCATGTGGCTGGGCTCCTCGGGCTCGTTCGGTGGTCTGAAGCAAGCGGCTGACTTCGACTTCTCCGCGACGTACCTGCCCTATTGGGAAGCGGTCACGACCGAGCCCACGCAAACCTTCATTGGTGGCGCGGCGCTCTTTGCCATGAGCGGTCAGGACGATGCCGAGAACAAGGCGACGGCCGAGTTCTTCCGCTTCCTCACCTCCGCCGAAGTCCAGTACTTCTGGCACAAGGAAACGGGTTACGTGCCGATCACCGAAGCCGCGTATGAAATGGCCAAGGCAGATGGTTACTATGACGAAACCCCCCAGGCCGAGGTCGGCATCTCCCAGCTGACCCTGCCCGCAGGTGACAACACCCGCGGCTACCGCATGGGCTTCTATGTCCAGATCCGCGACGTGATGAACCGTGAATACGGCCGCATCCTGAACGGTGAAGCGTCGGTCGACGAAGCGTTCGACATCATCGAGCGCGAAGCCAACCAGTTGCTGGACCGTTTTGCCAAGACGGCAGGCTAAGACCTGATCTGACTTCCGAAAGGGGGCGCCACCTGCGCCCCCTTTCCACGTGCGACGGGGACATGCATGAAAAAGGCCGTATTCACCAATCCGTGGCTGCCTTACGCGTTGCTGCTGCCACAGATGTCGATCATCGCCGTCTTCTTCCTCTGGCCCGCGTTCGAGGCGATCCGCACCTCTTTCTACATTCAGGACCCGTTCTTTGGCACGGCCACGTTTGTGGGCATCGACAACTACACCGACGCCATCGGCAAATCCGACTATCTGCGCACCGCCAATTTCACCCTGTGGTTCACTGTAATCGTCTCCGTTGGCTCTCTCGCCCTCGGCCTGATCCTGGCTGTCGCCGCCGACCGGGTCCTGCGCGGCGCGTCGACCTACAAAACGACGCTAATGTGGGTCTACGCCATTGCCCCGCCTGTGGCCGGCCTGATCGGCGTGATGCTCTTTGACCAGCATATCGGTCCGATTGTCGATTTCTTTGCCCTCTTTGGTTGGGAGATGCAGATCGGCGTCAGCTACTATGACACTGCGTTTGCAATGACCGTGGTCGCCACGTGGAAACACGTCCCCTACAATTTCATCTTCTTCCTCAGCGGCCTGCAATCCATCCCAAACAGCCTGCGCGAGGCGGCCGCCATCGATTGCGGATCTCGGTTCAAGCGGTTCTGGACAATCATCTTTCCCCTGCTCGCCCCCACCAGCTTTTTCCTGCTGATCATCAACATCACGTATGCCTTGTTCGAGACGTTCGGCACCGTCGACACGATGGTGAAGGGCGAGCCGGGCAACAACCCCGTCACCCTCGTCTACAAGGTGTTCCAGGACGGGTTCCGCGGCCTCGATGTCGGCGGATCGGCCGCGCAGTCGGTGATCCTGATGATCCTCGTGCTGGCCCTCACCATCATCCAGTTCCGCCTGATCGAGCGGCGCGTGCACTACACCTGACGGAGGCGCAGAGATGGACAAACCACGCTGGTCAGATCACGCCGTTCTCTGGGTCGGGGTGATCCTGATGATGGGGCCGCTGATCGTCGCCATAACGACGTCAAGCTTTGAGCCCGAATACATCCACCGCCATGGCATGCAGCTGGGCTGGGGCGGCAATTTCGTGGACACCTACGAAACCGTCCTGTTCCAACGGGGTGGATTTTCGGGCGACATCACCGGCCTTTTGATGACGCAGAATTCGCTGATCCTCGGGATCGGATTTGCCTTGGGCAAAATCGCGGTGTCGATGATCGCAGCCTATGCGATTGTCTATTTCCGCTTCCCACTCGCCTCGTTCTTTTTTTGGGTGATCTTTTCCACGCTGCTCCTGCCGCTCGAGGTGCGCATCCTGCCCTCTTACGAGGTCGTGCAGGGCCTTGGCATGCTCAACAGCTACACGGGCCTCATCCTGCCCCTGATCGCGTCGGCCACCGGCACGTTTTTCTTCCGCCAGTTCTTTCGCTCAATTCCGGACGAGTTGATCGAGGCGGCGCGCATCGACGGGGCGGGGCCTATCCGGTTCTTTATCGACATCATCGTGCCGCTGTCGCGCACCATGATGGCGGCAATCTTTATCATCATGTTCGTGGTGGGCTGGAACCAATACCTCTGGCCCACGCTGATGACGACCGAGGAGGGGTACTTTACCCTCGTGCGGGGCATCCGGCAGGTCATGCAGGTCTATATCGGGTCCAACATCCCCGACTATAACGAAGCGCTCGCCATGGCCGTCCTCGCCATGCTGCCGCCCGGCATCGTCATCGTCGTGTTCCAGCGCATGTTCATCAAAGGCCTTGTGGAGTCCGAAAAATGACCACCCTTCGCATTCAGAACGCGGTCAAGCGCTATCCCAACGGGGCCCTCGCCGTCAAAGGCGTGTCGGTGGACGTCGAAGACGGCGAGTTGTGCGTGTTCGTCGGCCCCTCGGGCTGTGGCAAGTCCACGTTGCTGCGCATGGTCGCGGGGCTCGAGGATGTGACCGAAGGCGACATCGAACTGGCGGGCAAGATGGTGAACGGGGTCGAACCGGCCGACCGCAACATCGCCATGGTGTTCCAGAACTACGCGCTCTATCCGCACATGTCGGTGCGCGGGAACCTCGCCTACGGGCTGAAAAACCGCGGCACGCCCAAGGACGAGATCGAGCGCAAGGTGCAAGAGGCAGCGGAACTGTTGCAGATCGCGGATTTCCTCGACCGCAAGCCATCGCAGCTGTCGGGCGGTCAGCGCCAGCGGGTCGCCATGGGCCGCGCCATCGTGCGTGATCCGGCGATCTTCCTGTTTGACGAGCCGCTGTCGAACCTCGACGCCAAGCTGCGCAACCAGATGCGGCTCGAGATCAAGCGGCTGCAAAAACGGCTGAAGGTGGCCGCGATCTACGTGACCCACGACCAGGTCGAGGCGATGACGCTGGCCGACAAGATCGTGGTACTGAACGGGGGCGAGATCGAACAGATCGGCACCCCGCACGAGGTCTATGCCGCGCCCGCCTCGACCTTTGTGGCGAACTTCATCGGGTCGCCGCCGATGAACCTCGTGCCCGGCACCGTGTCCGCCGGCACGCTGCATATCGGTGGGTCCGAGATGCCGGTGAATGGGCTGCCCGACGGCACCCACACGATCGGCATTCGGCCCGAACACATCACGCTCAACCATCAGCCCGACGGGCTTGCCCTGCGCATCGACACGGTCGAAGACCTGGGCGCCAACCGCCTGATCCACGCCGCCGTGGGCGAGACCGAACTGACGATCAACACGCCCCTCCTGCCCGCCGAGATCAACGATGGGTTGATGGCGCATGTGACGGCCAGTGAGGTGCGCTGCTTTGATCCCGGCACGGGCAAGGCGCGATGAGCCTCGCGGCCCGCGTTACCGCCGCCGCGGACCAAGGCGGGCCCAGGTTCCTTGACCGCCGGTTTGACAGTGCCGGCGCCGTGGTGTCCTGCCCCGGCAACACCGTCATCGCCCATATCTACGATCCTGCGGTGCTTGATATTCTGACCGACGCGCAAGCGCGGCTGGCCGAGACCGAGGCGGGCGGCTGTTTTGCATGGCTCCCCCGCGCCAGCCTGCACTGCACCCAATTCAACGGTCTCATCTATGCGGAACGCAGTGCGGCGCACTGGCCCTCCGGTCTGGCTCTGGACGCGACACGCGCCGCAGCCGACGCGTTTATGCGAGACGCCTTTGAGGCGACGGAGGTGCCCGACACCCCCTTTGTCGTCACGCCAACCCGGTTTTACGGTCAAGCGGATGATGCATTGGGCCTTGGCCTGGCCGCCACGGACGCCGCAAACCCAGGGATGCGCGCCTATCGCGACGCGCTGGCCGCTGCTGCGGGCCTCGCGCACCGCCCCGGCCATGCCGACTACGAATTTCACATCACCTTTGCCTATCTGATCCGCTGGCCGAGCATCGCAGCCGCCGAAACCTTTGACGCCGTCACGGACACCGTTTTGGCCGATGTGAAGGCGGCTCTGCCGAACATACGGTTCGACCAGAGCGAGTTCTGCCATTTTGAGGGCATGACGCATTTCGCCGTTCAGTCCGCCAAGCCGCTCGCGCGCTGAAGCGATTAGACCCGCGTGGGGCGTCCCGCCGCATGACGTCGCAGCGTGCAGAAAGGGGCCCAGCTGTTTTTTCGCGCAGTGTTGAGCCGACGGGCACAAGTAGCTGTGTGGCGACCCCGGCAGTATTCGAACCTGCAACCTGCCCCTTAGGAGGGAACCGTTCATAGTGCTATTCCTTTTGTGATTTCGGTTGTTTGGATGTTTGCACAGGGTCCCCCTGTACATGGTTTGTACGAAAACGGGTCCTGACATCGGCCTCATCCGTCTCTGCATGGGCATAAATGCGCACGGGCAAATTGGGGTCTGACCAGCGGCCAGCTTTGGCTGCAGTGACCGGATCGACGCCCTGCCTGAAAACCAATTCAGTGAAGAACCCGTGTCGGCCCGCAGGATGTGCGGATATGTATGGGATGCTTGCCCGTTTGCAGATGGTCTTCCATCGCACGTTATAGCCTGTCGAGCTGCCATAGCCGAACACGCGCGGTTTCATGAGCCTGCCAGTATTGCGGATCTTGGGTCGCTTAGCTGGCAAGGCCAGCAACTCGTCCATCATCTGTGGGGAACGGTGATCCAACTTTCGGGATGACCTTTCTGGGCCTTCACCCTGACCTTGTTTCCGGCGGGCCGCAGATCATCAGGTCCAGCGAGACCGCCTGATCGATCCGCACTGCCGTCTCAAACATGAAGCGCACCAATGCAGCATTGTATGGATCCGCAGCCCTGCAAAACGCATCGATCCATTCCTTGTCCGCTGGTTTTCGCTCCACACCACCGGGTTTACTTCGTCATTAGTCTTCAGCGATCCGCTCAAAGTTGTCATATGCCTTTACGCGGAGCATTGGTGTGTTCTTCAAGTCATGGGCATTGTTGATCACTGCACAGGCGGGCGTGACAATTTCCCGCCACCATGTGTCTGTG
This sequence comes from Pseudomonadota bacterium, assembly GCA_038525585.1. GTDB lineage: Bacteria > Pseudomonadota > Alphaproteobacteria > Rhodobacterales > Rhodobacteraceae > Tateyamaria. Next base: position 6,678 of record JBCBHM010000034.1, on the reverse strand, counting down.
CAAGCATCTGGCTTTAACTTTGGCCCTAGCTCCTTGAGCATCCTACCCGAGATCGCCGTCAGAGGCAGATCGCCAATCTCTTCAACGACTGGCATGAGCTGTTTTGCCGTTTTCCGGGTGCCTTGTAGATCAAGATCGCGTCAGAGAATGTCATGCGCGGTTCATCCCCGAAAACATATCAGTGAGTCTGTGCCCCTGTTTCGCGGGCTACCCAGTCCCGTGCGCCTGCTTCTGTAGATGCCTTAGTGCTTCGCCGATATGGGCCTGCGATGCGCCTGCCGTTGTACTCGACCCAACCTTTCGCCCAGTAAACCCGGCCCCCTCTTGTAGATTTGGAGCGGCATGACTGACCTCCTTCAAAAATCGTGTCGATCTGAGCGGGCGTGATCAGCATGGTGCGACCAAGCCGATAGAATGCCCCTGTTTCATGTCTGACGTCAGCACCAACGGTACAGGCGAAGTCGTACTGTCCGATGTCAATCGTATCGATACGGAGGCCATCAGCAACCAGCTCACCTTCCGGGGCGTCGAGACGGGCGCTGAGGCCATTCTGATCGGTGACCGCGTCACCGTGCGCGGCACGGGCACCGTCTCCACCAGCTTTGGCACCGGCGATACGCTCGATCTGCAAGGGACACTGCTGGCGGACAACGGCCTGCTGAGCCTCGGTGCGATTGGCCAAGCGGTCACCGGAACGATCGGCGCAAGCGCAGACGGTATCCTCAGCGCCAGCAGTGGACTTGAGATCGCCGAACAGGGCACCCTCTCCATAGGCATCTCCAACAACGGCAACGGCCGGGTTGATCTCGGCAGCAGTGCGTTGCTTCAAGGCGGGACCATCGCCCTCGATGTGGCGGGTGACTTCACCGCCAACCTCGGCGACGAGTTCCTCATTGCTACCAGCCGTTTCAACGCCGACCCATTCCAGAGCGCCTTCCAGGGCTTCGAAGGCTTCGACCTCGCAGGCGATCAAGCCTTCACTCTTGTCGAAGGCAACAACGGAACCTTCGACACCCTCTCCCTCCGCGTCGTCTCGGACGCAGAAGCACTCGAAAACGGAACAATCGGGGGTGTTGACGACTCCTTATTCTTATAAGCGACTGGATTGCGTTGGCTTTGTTTAACGAATCGGGAAGCGAGCGTCGTTCCCCTTTCCCCGGACGGACGTATCCTACGGGTTCAATGGCGGCTATGCGTCCAACAACGCCTGTCATGGTCTGGAAGTGCGGCAAGGTTGATACGGCCGAGGCTGAACTGATTGTCAGTGTTGCCTGTGCGATCTGCAGTGAACGTCCGTTGAACCCGACCTGACACGTGCCTCTGGAGGCGGCTAAGTGTCCACCAGCGATAGTGGCACCGTGAGGCACGCTATGAGGATGCGGAAGAAGCGGTTTCAGGCTGATGAGGAGAAGCGCGAGATTTGCGGGCAGGCAACTGGAGTAGCCAGCTGAAAGTGGTCCACCAACTAGGATAGATTTGTCCCTCAATTTGAGGGTGAGCGCTTGCTGGCAAACGAGAGAAGCCCAAAGAGATCGTAGCGAAGCTTCGGGAGGTTGAAGTTCTGCAAGGACAAGGCGCGACGATAGCTGAGGTTGTCTGTTGTCAGGGATTTTGGGACAGATGGCGGCTTGAACTGAGAGAGGATCTTTCTCATCTGGTTGGATTGATGATGCGGCGGATTTGCGGTGAAGCAAGCGTCGCGTTTCGATGGTCTTTCGTTTGATCCTCTCTCGTTGTTTAAGAATGGCGTGTCCGCGCCCGAAGCAGACGTCAGCGGGTGTCGCCAGCAAAGCTCTGCAATGCTGTCCTCGCCCTTCAGGCCATCCAGGACGATCCTGATCTTTTCTTCCGCTGAATACTGCTTCCGGGTGGCCCGACGGATGTCCTTTACGACCTTCTCGCAGTGGCTCTGCTTGGTTCCGGGGTTCTGTCTCATCTCCACTCTTTCGTGGCTACGATTTGCCAAAAACCGTCTCTCATCAAATCACCCTATTTGGTCCCATACGCGCTGACATCAGACACCGTAACAACGCCCAAAACTGTCCTTGAGGTTCTATGCAACCTTCTGTTTCGTCGGCCAAAACCGCATGCTGAGGAGATCAGAGGCGACGGTGACCGATGCGCCGTTCGCTATGACCTGCCCCCTACTGGTTTTTCTTTCATAACGAGCGTCTACTGGTTTGATGTCGTGCTCGTCAGGGTCGGTTTGCGCGCGCACGCCGTGCGCGGAGCTTGCCCGGATAGGCGGCCACGTCCTGATCAGCACAGCCGTCAACCTGCGGATGGTCCTGCAGATTCAGGTGGGCACAGTCTCGGGAGCATCAGCGTCCGCAAGAGGTTGTGCGCCGCCAGTCCCGCTCAGAGCGGCGGTCGGACCCACCAGGGACAGGTCCGACCGTTTCTTGCGACAAGGCTTAGGACAGCAGCTCGTTGAGGTCGACATTGGTCATGATGCTGTCCTCGACGTTCTCGCGGGTCAGATCCTCGCCACGCAGAATGATCCGGTCGTTGCGCGCGGTGCCGATTTCAAAGAGCTGGATGACCACCTGATTGTCGTTAACGCGAATGCGGTTGACCTCCACGCCCGTCGCGAGCGCGATGGTGTCCACACCAACTTCGAAGTCGCGGATGATATCCCGCTCGTCGACGCCATTCCCGACCTCGCTGCCGAAGTAGAAGACGTCGGCGCCATCAAAGCCGTTCAGAATGTCACGCGCACCGGCGCCGGAAATGATAAGGTCGGCCTCGTCCGTACCGCGCAGGCGATCGTTCTGATCCGTGCCTTGCACCAGGTTCAATCCACCCGTGACAGGATCGTCATCCACACCATTGATCGTCACGGTCACGGTCTCGGTGTCCGTACCGCCATTTCCATCCGAAACGGAATAGATGAAGGTATCGGTCGCCGTTTCGCCATCGTCCAAATCGTCAAACATGCCGCTTGGATCGTAGTCAAAGGTGCCGTCACCGTTGTCGATGACAAAGCCGACCGTACCGGTCGTGTCGATGCTCAGGACGGTCAGGAGATCGTTTGTATCCGGATCCGTGTCGTTGGCCAGCACCGACGCTGTGGTGAAAGCTGCGTCTTCGTCTGTGGAGAAACCTGTGCCACCGTCAGCGACGGCGACAGGGGTGTCGTTCACTCCATTCACCGTAATGGACACTGTCGCCGTATCCGATCCGCCGTTGCCGTCAGAGATCGTATAGCTGAACGTGTCTGTTGCGGTTTCGCCGACGCCAAGCCCTTCGAACAGGTCATTGGGATCGTAATCGAACGTTCCGTCACCATTATCCGTCACTGTGCCAATCGTGCCGGTGGTGTCGATCCCCGTCACAGACAGCACATCGTTCAGATCGACGTCGGTATCGTTCAAAAGCACGGATCCCGTCGTAAACATCGTGTCTGCGTCCGTGGTGAAGTCGATGCCCACATCATCCTCTGCCACCGGCACATCGTTCACACCGGTGATCGTGATCGTGACGATGGCTGTGTCTTGCCCGCCGTTACCGTCGGAGATGGTGTAGCCAAACGCGTCCGTGATGGACTCTCCGGCGCCGAGCAACTCGAACAGACCGTTCGGGTTGTAGTCGAATGTGCCATCCCCGTTGTCGGTGACGGAGCCGAGCGTGGAGCTGACATCGATCCCGGTCACGGTCAGACTGTCGCCATCAACGTCGGTGTCGTTGAGCAGGACGGAAGCTGTGGTGAACGTCGTGTTCTCATCGGTTTCGAACCCGGTGCCGCTGTCGTCCTCTGCCACGGGCGGATCGTTGACGGCGTTGACCGTCACGGTCACGGTCGCGGTATCTGTGCCGCCGTTACCGTCATCGATCGTGTAGGTAAAGCTGTCGGTTCCGTTGAAATCCGCATCGGGCGTGTAGACATATGCTCCGTCGTCGAACGCGACCGCGCCGTTGCTCGGAGTGCCCAGAGAGACGCCAAGCGTGTCGCCATCCGCATCCGTATCGTTGGCCAGCAGGTCGATCTCGACCGGGCTGTCTTCGTCCGTCGTCACAGCATCGTCCCCGGCGACCGGGTTGGTGTTTGTCGCCGATGAAACGGTGATCGTCACCGTGGCCGGTGCGGCCGAATCCTCGGTCCCGTCGTTGGCGAAGTAGGTGAAGCTGTCGGTACCGCTAAAGCCCGCATCCGGCGTGTAGTCGAAACTGCCATCGGAATTCAGCGTCAGGGTTCCGTTCGACGGCCCGGTGTCGAGCACGGCGCTCAGCACGTCGCCCTCAACATCCGTGTCGTTCAGCAGAACGCCCACAGCCGCGATGTTGAGGGTCGCCCCAAAGCCGGTCGAGAAGGTGTCGTCCGAGGCCACTGGCGCATCGTTCACCGGGTTGACGACGATCGAGACGGTTGCGGTATCCGAACCGCCGTTCCCATCATCGACCGTGTAGGTAAAACTGTCGGTCCCGTTGAAGTCGGCATCCGGCGTGTAGATGAACTGTCCCTGATCGAACACCACCGAGCCGTTGGATGGCGTGCCGAGCGTCACCGCCAGACTGTCACCATCCACGTCGCTGTCATTCGCAAGGAGGTCGATCGTGACCGATGTATCCTCGTCCGTGGTAACAGCGTCATTTTCGGCGACCGGCAGATCGTTCACCGCATCGACCGTGACCGTCACAGTGGCCGTGTCCGAACCGCCGTTCCCATCATCGACCGTGTAGGT
>JBCBHM010000034.1:0-1896 GCA_038525585.1 Pseudomonadota bacterium | reverse complement strand
CCGGCAGATCGTTCACCGCATCGACCGTGACCGTCACAGTGGCCGTGTCCGAACCACCGTTGCCGTCACTGACCGAATAGGTGAACGTATCGGTGCCATTGAAATCGGTGTCTGGCGTGTAGACATATTCTCCATCGTCGAACATGACCGTGCCATTGCCGGGCGTGCCCAGGATGACCGATAGCGCGTCGCCATCCGCATCGCTGTCATTTGCCAGCAGATCGATGGTGACGGACGTATCCTCATTGGTCGTCACCGCATCATCGCCTGCGACCGGGTCGGTATTGCTCGCGCCGGTCACACTGATGGTGACGGTTGCGGCCGTATCGGAATCCTCGGTCCCGTCGTTGGCGAAGTAGGTGAAGCTGTCCGTGCCGCTAAAGCCTGCATCGGGCGTGTAGTCGAAACTGCCGTCGGAATTCAGCGTCAGCGTTCCGTTCGACGGCCCGCTGTCAAGAACGGCGCTCAGCACGTCACCCTCGACATCCGTATCGTTCAGCAGAACGCCGTCCGCCGCGATGTTCAACGTCGTGCCCGCCGCGGTCGAGAAGCTGTCGTCCACCGCATCCGGCGCATCATTCACGGCATTCACGGTGATGAACGCATTGACCGACGTGCTCGTCGTCCCATCCGAAAGCGTATAGGTCACGATCTGCGTCCCGGATGCGTTGAGCGGCGGGGTGTAGGTGATCGTGTTGTCCGCGTTCACCGTCGCGATGCCACCACCCGACGTAACGGCGCCGGTGATCGTGAGCGTGTCGCCATCGACATCGCTGTCATTGGCGAGCGGGTTGAAGGTGACAGCCGTGTCTTCGTCTGTGGTGACAGTATCCGTGCCGCCCACCGGTGCATCATTCACCGGATCGACCGTGATCGTCACCGTCTGGTTCACTTCCTCGAACGAGTCGCTCACGACGTATTCAAATGACGCCGTTCCATTGAAGTTCGAACCCGGCGTAAAGATCACCGTGTCGCCACTGATGATTGCCGTGCCGTTGCTTGGGTTTTCGACCCGAAGGATCGAAAGGATGTCACCGTCAGCATCCGTATCGCCATTCAGCAGATCGCTGATCTGGATCGTGATCTGCGTGTCTTCGTCGGTCGAGAAGGCTTCGGCATCCGGGTTCGGCGCCGCATTCAAGAACACGTCGCCGTCGGCAAAACTCAGGATGCGCGCGCCGTTGATGACATCCGTGCCATCATCGCCATCCGCGTTGGGATCGAGGTCCGTGACCGTGACCGACGTCCGGTCGCCAACAATGCTGTAGTCGGCCTGGTTGCCGGAAAAGACGGCAGTGTCGCGCCCCGCACCCATGTCAATCGAGTCGTCGCCCGCGCCGCCCGTGACCACATCATCGCCATCGCCAGCGTCCACCGTGTCATCCTGGGACCCCGCATCGATGGTATCGTCACCATCACCCCCATCGATGAGGTCGATGCCCGAAAGGCCAACGATGCTGTCGTCGCCGGCCAACCCGGAGATCGTGTCGTTGAGGATCGTCCCGACAAGCGCGCCCGGGTTGCCGGGTTGGCCGTTGTCGTCAAACTCCGTGCCAACGATGTTGGCGCCGACGAGGCCGGTCGCGACAACGACGTCACCATCCGTGAACCGCAAGCGTTCTGCGTTGATGACGATGTCGGTCCCGTCATTGCCCACGTTGTCGACAACCGTCAGACCGGTCGCATTCCCGATGATCGAATAGTTGCCGCGCGCGCCATTGAAGACGACCACATCACCATCAGACGAGGACTCGGTCCCGCCGTCGATTGTATCGTCGCCCGCCTCACCTTCGAGCGTGTCATCGCCCGCGCCGCCTTCGAGCGTGTCATTCTGACTGCCCCCAAAGAGCGAGTCGTTGTCCGCCCCGCCCTGCAGCAGGTCATCGCCGGAGCTGC
>JBCBHM010000033.1:0-37770 GCA_038525585.1 Pseudomonadota bacterium | reverse complement strand
CCTTGCCCTCTGGTGTCAGATTGCTGGCGACGGGCTGGCTTTCGCCACGGCCAAACGCCTGGATCCGGTTGAACGGTACGCCGTTGCGCAGCAGCACGTCCGCAACGGCATTGGCGCGCCGTTCGCTCAGCTGTTGATTGAACGCCGCTTCGCCATCGCTGTCGGTGTGGCCGACAATCTGGATGGTCGAGTTCGGATAGGTATCAAGGCTCGTGGCCAGCACCCCCAGATCCGATTGCAGATCGGACCGCACCGCAAAGCTGTTGACCGCAAAAAGGATGTCCTGCGGGAACGACACAATCAGGCGGTCGCCCGTATTTGTGATCGTCACGCGGTCATTGCCCAGATCGCGGCGCAACTCGGCCTCTTGCTGGTCGAGGTTGTAGCCGATCCCGGCGCCCACGGCTCCGCCCAGAACGGCGCCCACAGCGGCCCCCGCGGTGCGGTTGTCGTCGTTGATGATCGCGCCCAGCACTGCGCCGGTGCCCGCACCGATCAATGCGCCCTGATTGGCGTTGCGGTTTTCAGGGTTGCCGCCCAGCGTCGCCGGGTCAGTACACGCGCCCAGCGCGATGATTGCGCCCAGACCAAGGGTGAGATGAAATCTTTGCATGGTTCTATCCTACTGCCTTCGAGATGAGACCATGTTCGGGCACAGTCCCTGTTATGCTGAACCAAAGATAGGGCCGTATGGTTGCGTCCAACAGGGGGAATTTTGCATCAGCAGCATCCTGCCGAGCACTTTTGCGTGCTTTCAGGCCTCCGCACGGGCCGATTCAAAGGCCAAAAGCGCACGCTTGACCGGCAGCCCCCAGTGGTAACCACCAAGCCCGCCCGACTTGCGCAGGGCGCGGTGACACGGGATCAGCCAACTGATCGGGTTGCGCCCCACCGCTGTCCCGACGGCACGCACGGCGCGCGGATTGCCGATGCTGCCGGCGATCTCGGAATAGGTGGTCACATGCCCTGATGGTACCCGTAACAACGCCTCCCACACCTTGATCTGGAACGGTGCGCCGATCAGGTACAGCGGCGCCTGGCTGAGGTCTGCCGCGTCCGCGCCAAACGCGGCGAGCACCCAGGGGCGCAACCGCATCGGATCTTCGACAAATGTGGCCTTGGGCCAGCGCCGCAACAGATCCTGCATCGCCCAGTCCTCGCCCATCTCGGCGGCAAAGCCCAGACCGCAGATGCCCCGCTCGGTCCCCATGACCAGCGCCAGGCCAAACGGGCTGTCGAACCATCCCCAAAAGATGGTCAGACCCGCGCCGCCCTTGGCATAGTCACCGGGGCTCATCGCCTCCCATCGCAGGAACAGGTCGTGTAAACGGCCAGAGCCACTCAGCCCGGCGGCATGTGCGGCCTCAAGCGTGGTGAACCGCTCTTCGAGCAATGCTTTGGCGTGGCCCAGCGTCAGATATTGCTGGTAGCGCTTGGGCGACACCCCGACCCAGCGGGAAAAGATGCGCTGAAAATGGGCCGGGCTCATGCCCATCTGTTGGGCCAACCCGTCCAGGGTCAGCGTCTCATCGGCGCCATCGATCAGGTCGATCGCGCGCCGCATGACATTGTAGTGATAACCGGTTTCGGCGTCGGGGGATGCAAACTGTTCCATGCCAATCAGAATAGTCAGGCGAGCCGCGTCACGCGACCCGATTCCTGCGCGAACGGCACCCGCTCAGGCCGAGCGGCGCATACGCCAACTGACAAGGAACCGTGCCGCATCCTGCCGGCTGATGATCGGGGCGGCCGGTTGCATCACCTCGTCATCCAGCGCGGCCCGCATCGGGTCCGATGGCAACAGATCTGCAGCCAGATCCGCCAGAAACAGCGATCCCATCCACACGCCGTTGATCTGCATCAGGTGGTGCCCCGGCAACAGGATGGAAACGTAGGTCGCTGGCCGCTTGTGCGACCCAGCGGCGACGGCCGACCCAAGCCCGTTGGCGGGCAGCAGAACACCCTGACCGCCGCGCACCGTTGGGTCGCGTTCCACGAACACCAGCTGTGACGGCGACACGTTCAGCATGCGGTCCGGTTGCGTGGCACCGAATGTGCCGGGGGCAATTTGCACCGGGGCCAATTCCGGCACCGCGGCGAGCATGCGGCGGGTCATCCTGGTCCGTTCGATCCACAGCACCGGCTGGTAGCCGCCGTCGCGTGTCAGAACCCTGTCGCCCTCGCTCAACCATTCCAGCGGCAGTGGGCCCTCCTCGGACATGACGGTCGCCGAAGGACAAAACCCCGCCAGCACCGCATATTCCCGATCAAACTCCATCCCCACGCGCAACCGTGGATGACGCCGTCGCGCCAACTCGTTCATCACAACACCTCTTCGACCTTTGACGGCCCTCACCGCGTCTGTGCTAACCGATCAGATGTTAACGTTTGGAAAATCGCGCCCGGCACATTGCATCGCATTTTAACACGTTTTCAGCCGCCGCTTGCCCTGGCCTAGGATTTTCCGCATAGGAGAACGGATGGCAAAGCAACTCGACTACCATACGATCCGCACGATCTTTGAGCGTTTTCACGCGGCTGATCCGGCGCCGGAGGGCGAGCTGGAGCATGTGAATGTCTACACGCTTGTCGTGGCTGTCGCGCTTTCGGCGCAGGCCACGGATGCGGGTGTGAACAAGGCGACGCGGACCCTGTTCAAAGTGGCCGACACCCCGCAAAAGATGCTGGATCTGGGCGTTGATGGGGTGACCGAGCATATCAAGACGATTGGCCTGTACCGTCAGAAGGCCAAGAACGTCATCAAGCTCAGCCAGATCCTTGTCGATGAGTATGGCGGCGTTGTGCCCAACAGCCGTGCCGCGCTGCAATCGCTGCCGGGCGTGGGCCGCAAGACCGCCAATGTGGTGCTGAACATGTGGTGGCAGCACCCGGCCCAAGCCGTCGATACCCACATCTTTCGCGTGGGCAACCGGACCGGCATCGCGCCGGGCAAGACCGTGGACGTTGTCGAACGCGCGATCGAGGATCACATCCCGGCCGATTTCCAGCTGCACGCGCACCACTGGATGATCCTGCATGGCCGCTACACCTGCGTGGCACGCAAGCCCAAATGCCCGGCCTGCCTGATCCGCGACCTCTGCCCCTTCAAGGAAAAAACGGAATGACCCAATACAAGCTGGTCGGCATCGGCAACGCCGTTGTTGACGTGATTTCGCATGCCGATGACAGTTTTCTCGACATGATGGGGATCGAAAAAGGCATCATGCAGCTTATCGAACGCGAGCGGGGCGAGGTGCTGTATGCGGCCATGTCCGACCGGCTGCAGACACCGGGCGGCGCGGTCGCCAACACCATCGCGGGGGTCGGCGCGCTTGGCCTGCCCACGGCGTTCATCGGGCGGGTGCATGACGACGCGCTGGGGCAATTCTATGCCCAGTCGATGCAGGACAGCGGCACAGATTTCGTCAACGACCCCGTTCCGGGGGGCGAGCTGCCAACGTCGCGGTCTATGATCTTTGTCTCGCCCGATGGCGAGCGGTCGATGAACACCTATCTGGGCATCTCGACCGAGCTGGGGCCCGAGGATGTGCCGGACGCCGTCGCGTCCAGCACCGAGATGATGTTTCTCGAAGGGTATCTGTTCGACAAGGACAAGGGCAAAGAGGCGTTTCGCCAGGCCGCGCGCCTGACCCGGACCGGCGGCGGCAAGGCGGGCATCGCCATCTCCGACCCGTTCTGTGTCGACCGCCACCGGGACGATTTTCTCGACATGATCGGCAACGAGCTCGACTATGTCATCGGCAATGAACACGAGATCAGGTCGCTGTTTGAAACCGACGATCTCGAGGGGGCATTGGCCAAGACCGCCGACATGATCTCGCTCGTGATCTGCACCCGGTCGGGCGACGGGGTCACGATCATCGGTGACGGCGCGCGCCATGACATCCCGGTTGAGACGGTCACGCCCGTCGATGCCACAGGTGCGGGCGATCAATTTGCCGCCGGGTTCCTGTTCGGCCTGATGAGCGGGTATGACCTGGGCACGTGCGGGCGCATGGGCAACCTGTGCGCCGCCGAGGTCATCAGCCATGTCGGCCCCCGGCCACAGCGCGACATGCGCCAGGCGTTCCACGCGGCAGGCCTGCTCTGATGCTGGCGGACGGTTATCACGAGGTGCCACGGGGCAAGGTGGTGACCGTCGTCACCACGCTCGAGATGCGGCACGCGGTTGATATCCGGCCCGTTACGCCGCCAGCCGGGTGGGAGCTGGTGCGGCACGAAAACCCCCACGTGGACTGGTACCGCGCGCTGTTCCGCGCCGTCGGTGAAGACTGGCTGTGGTTCGGGCGGATGGTGCTGGACGAAGATGCGCTGGCCAAGATCATCGCGGACCCCAAGGTGCACATCTATACCCTGCAGCGGGACGGTGTGGATGGCGGCCTGCTCGAGCTGGATTTTCGCCGGCAAGGGCAGTGCGAACTGGCCTATTTCGGGCTCACCGCGCAACTGATCGGCACCGGCGCGGGGCGTTACCTGATGAACAACGCCATCGAACGGGCCTGGGCGCAGGCCATCACGCGCTTTCACCTGAACACCTGCACGCTCGACAGCCCGCAGGCGCTCTCGTTCTACCGTCGCTCGGGATTTGTGCCCGTCTCCCAAAAGGTCGAAGTGGCGGACGACCCGCGCATCGCGCATGGCTATGCGCGCAGCCTGGGCCCGCATGTCCCGATCCTCGATCCCTAGGCCACCAGCAGCCGCGAATAGTGCATCATGCCCGAGGCGCACAGCGCGCCCTCGACCTTGGCCCACAGCGCACCAAAGGCGATGGCACCCATCCCGGTGCCCGCGCGAATGTCCCCGAGGCTGCGCCGCCCGTCGATACCGGCGATGGCATGCGCTGCCTGCTTGGGCAGTGCAAAATCAAACGCCTCTCCGGCGGTATCGATGATGATCTGCCCGGTGCGAGACACATGCTGCGCCAACGCCGCGGCAGGCGCGCCGCGCAGATGCGGGATCGCATCGGGCTTGCCCAGGGGCGGCGGGATCACCTGACCCTTGGGGCGCGCATAGATGACATGTGTCTTGAACGTGCCGCGCAGATCTTCGGCCAGTTGCATGCGGGTAACGCCCGCAGGCAAATCCAATGCCCCCGTTAGCGGTGCAGGATCGTAGAGCATCGGCTCGGGCGTACCGGCATAGTCGAGGCCGACAGCGCCCAGCGCATCGATGAGCTGCGAGATGGTGAATGGCCGGTCCGTGCTGTGCAGCAACAGATCGTAGAACCCCGCGTCCCCCTTTTGGTGATCCACCACGCGCGTGTTGTGCTTGAACGGATGGGCGTCGGGTAGCCGGTCGTAGATGGCCCGCGCCCGCTTCAACCGCTCTCGCGGTGCAAGCCCGGCCAGCGCCGACCCGAACGCCGCCTGCAGCGGGTAAACCCCCGACCGCCCGTGCGGCGCGTACACCATGACGCCCATGCCGCCATCGGGCTTGAGCGCACTGGCCAGCGCATCGAACCCGGCGTGCGGGTCGTCCAGATGGTGCAACACTCCGCAGCAATCGATGTAGTCAAAGGGCCCGTACGCCGCTGCATCCAAAAGGCTTCCGGTGACAAAGCGGATGCCCTGCAGCTTGCGCACCTTTGCCCGCGCCTCGGCGATGCGGCGCGACGCCGAGGACAGGTCGAGATAGGTGATCTCGTAAGGCCGCCCGGCCTCTGTCATCAGCTGCGCCAATTGGATCAGCGCATCGCTTGTGCCGCCTCCGGCCACCAGCGCCCGCAAGGGCTGCGACCAGTCGCGCGCCCCACTCCACAGCCAATGATCCATCTCGACCGGCAGCGACGGCGACCCGGTGATCAGCCGCTTGCGCTCGTCCTTGGGATCACGCTCGGGATAGGGGTAGGCCTCGTACTGGGCCCGCACGTCCGCTTTGCTCATGCCGTGTCTCGTGGGTGTTGCAGCGCGACCCTATCAGCCCGGCATGTGGTTGCAATCGGGCCCGCGCTGTTTCTAGGGTCACCGTAAAAGGAGAGCGCCTATGACCACCCCCTTCCGTTCCACCGTGATGCGCGTCCGCCCCGAATGGATCGACTACAACGGCCATCTGAACATGGCCTATTACAGCGTGCTTTTTGACCAAGGGGCGGATCAGATCTTTGAACAGATGGGCTTTGGGCCAGACTACCAGGCGCGGACCGGGCACACGACCTATTCGGCGGAATTCCACATCAGCTACCTGCGCGAACTGCATGTGAATGCCGCTGTGACCGTCACATTCCAGATGATCGACTGTGACGAGAAACGCTTTCACTCCTATCAGGAGCTTTGGCACGAGGAGGGCTGGCTGGCCGCCACGGCCGAGACAATGACGCTGCACGTGGATCAATCGGGGCCGCGCGTCGCACCAATGCCTGCCGACATCTACGCCCGCGTCGCCGGATTGCGGGACGCGCACGCCGCCTTGCCGCGCCCCGAACGGGTCGGCGCAAGTATCGGGATCCGCCGACGCGCGTGAGGCAGGCTTTCCCTCGCTGGCCGCGCAGGCTATACGGCGCGCCGAGATGGGGGATCACAAAATGGGTGGTTGGGAATACAAGGTCGTGCCAGCGCCGACCAAGGGGCGCAAGGGCAAGGGTGTCAAAGGGGCCGAGGGCCGCTTTGCCTTTGCGCTCGAAAGCCTGATGAACGAGATGGGCCGCGATGGGTGGGAGTTTCAGCGCGCTGAAACCCTGCCGTCGATCGAACGGGCGGGCCTCACTGGCAGCACGACCGAATGGCGCAATATGCTGGTCTTTCGCCGCGGCGTCAGCGCGCCGCTCGATGATTTCGAGCCAGAGCTGCTGCCCGCGCCCGAAGCGGTTCCGCTGGCCGCAGTGCCCGCCGAAGCTGCCGAAGACGCAAGCCCAGAAGAGGAAAAGACCGCGCCCGGCGCCAGCGTGACCGCGGGCGCGGGGGCCCGGCACATGCTGCCCGACAACGGTGTCGAGGAGACATCGGACGTGGCGGGCATGACCACGTCGCTGCAAAAGCTGGCGGCACAGCGCGGCGGATCGGGCGACGCCTAGTTCTCGCGGAAGGCGCGGTTGAAGTAATCCATCATCGGCTTGATCAGATAGGTCAGCGGCGACCGTTCATCGGTGCGGATGAACGCCTCCACCGGCATGCCGGGGATCAGGACCTGACCGTCCGGCAGCTTTTCCACCTCACCGGGGTTCAGTACGATCTCGGCTCTGTAAAAGCTGGAACCAAGCGTTTCGTCCTCGAACGAATCCGCCGACACCAGCGCCACCTGCCCCACCAGTTCGGGGGTCGTGCGCTGGTCCAGCGCAGAAAAGCGCAGGTTCACGGCCTGGCCCGTCACGATCTGGTCGATGTGGATCGGATCGACCCGCGCGGCGATCACCAGCGGGCGGTCCTGCGGGATCAGGAACAGAACCGGGTCCGCCGGCCGGATCACCGACCGCAAGGTCTGGACGCGCATGTTGTAGACGATGCCGGACACCGGCGCGCGGATCTCCATTCGGTCGATGTCGGTCAGCAAGCCCTGCCGCTGCTCGATCAGTTCAAGCTCGCGCGTGCGCAGGTCGCGCAGCTGCGTGATCGCTTCTTCGCGCCGGTCCGTGCCAAGGCGCAGGGATTCGATCTGGACTTCGGTGATGCGTTGTTCGGCTTGCGCCTTGCTGGCCGCAAGTTCGCCCAGTTCCCCTTCGAGCGACGCCGCCTGCCGCTGCAGCGACAACACGCCGGAGGCCTGCGCCAGACCGCGATCCAGCAGGCTTTGCTGCGCGGCAAGCTCTTGCTCGATCAGGGCCAGCTGGCGGCCCAGCGAGGCTTCTTGCGCTTCGATCCCGACGATCTGGTTTCGGGTCTGGGCAATCCGTTCCGCCAATTGCTCGCGCGTGCTGGCAATGGTGTCGCCTCGGGCATCAAACAGGTTTTGTTGCCCGCGGATCAACTCCTTGACCTGCGGTCGCTCGGCGCTGACGGTCATCAGCTCCTCGTCATAGACGATGATATCCAGATCGTCGCGTTCCGCCTCGAGGCGGCCACGGCGCGCCATCAGCTCGTAAAGCTGGCTTTCGACGATGGCGAGGCTTGTGCGCAACTGCGCCACGTCGAGCTGCAAGAGCAATTCGCCCGCCTCGACACTGTCGCCTTCCTGCACGCCGATCTCGACCACCACACCGCCTTCGGGGTGCTGTACGATCTGGCGGTTCTGATCGACCTCGATCCGGCCGGACGCGATGATGGCGCCCGCGATCTGCGTCTGTGTCGCCCAGACGCCGAAACCGCCCAGCAGAATGGCCAGCCCGGTAAAGCCAACCAACATCGGCACCCGTGCCGACCAACGATCCGAGCTCATGAGACCCCTCCTGCACCGGCCGGTGCGCGTGTGATCTGTTCGTGGTTTTTGACGGTTGAGCGCAGCACCTCTTCCTTGGGACCAAAGGCAGTGCGCATTCCGTTTTCGATGACCAGCAGCAGATCGCATTCCTGAATGGCCGCAGGCCTGTGCGCCATGATGATGACCGAACGCCCTTCTGATTTGAGCTGCCGGATCGCCTGGTTCAATGCCTGCGTGCCGATGTTGTCGAGGTTCGAGTTCGGCTCGTCCAACACCAGGATCACCGGCTCGTCATACAGAGCGCGGGCAAGGCCGATCCGCTGGATTTGCCCGCCCGAGAGGCGCTGCTGGCTGGCACTGATGCGGGTGTCATACCCGTCGGGCAATTCAAGGATCATTTCGTGTGCCGCGGCCTTTTTCGCTGCCGCAACCACCTTGCCGGCATCCGGTTCGGTCGATAGGCGTGCGATGTTTTCCGCGATCGTTCCGTCGAAAAGCTGCACGCGCTGCGGCAGATATCCGATGTGCTGACCCAGAACGGCAGGTTCATATTGGTCAAGCGCCGCGGCATCCAGGCGAATAGTCCCGCCTGCGGGCCGCCAAACACCGGTGAGGCAGCGCGCGAGGGTGGATTTGCCGGCGCCAGAGGGGCCGATGACCCCCATGGCCTTGCCGGGCGGCAGGTTGAAATCGAGGCTGCGCAGGGCCGCCGTCTTTTCCCCCGGCGGCACGATGGTCAGCGATTTCGCAATCAGCCGCGCCTTGGGTTTGGGCAGGGCCGTCCGGCTCGCCTCGACCGGGACGGCCGTCAGCAATTCGGCAAGGGCGTTCCATCCCTTGACCCCGCGCTGCACCACCGGCCATTGCGTCAGCATCTGTTCGATGGGCGCAAGCGCCCGACCCAGCAAAATCGAACCGGCGATCATCGCGCCGGGCGTCATCTGGTCCTGCAGCACCAGATAGGCGCCCAGACCCAGCATCGCGCTTTGCAGAAACAGGCGCATCGATTTGGTCATGGCGGTAAAGCCGCCGCCCACATCCGTGGCACGCATCTGCTCTTCCAATGCGAGGCCGCGCGCCTTTTGCCACCGGTCAAACGACGCGTCGCGCATGCCCATCGCCTGCACCATCTCGGCCTCGGTCCGCAGCTGGTCGGACATGGTGGTGGCGACCTGACCCGCATAGCCCGCCTTGAGTTGCGGCGCGCGGGACAAGAGCTGGTTGGCCAGCGCGATGAGGATCAGAATGGTGCCCCCACCCACCGCGAGCCACCCCAGCAAGGGGTGAAACAGAAAGATCCCGGCGATAAAGATCGGGGTCCAGGGCAGGTCGAACATCGCCATCAGGACCGGCGCCGTCATCAACCGCTGCACACTTTCCAGATCGGCGAGCCCGGTTTGCGAGCGCATGTCGGGTGCGATCGCCGATTTGCGCACGACCGCGTCAAAGACACGGCGGTCCAGCGTGGCCTGAAACCGTGCCCCGGCCCGCGCCATGATCCGACCGCGCGCATAGTCGAGCACGCCCATGATGCCATAGAGAAAGGCGACAAGCAGCGACAGCGCCACCAGCGTCTCATAGCTGCGACTGCCCAACACCCGGTCATAGACCTGCAGCATGTACATCGGCCCGGTGAGCATCAGCATGTTGGCAAACATGCTGAACAGACCCACCGTCCAGTACAGTGCGCGACTTTGACTGCGCGCTGCGCGCAATTCGTTCCGGCCTTGATTCATTGTTTTGTCCTGCATCGGCACCTTTTTGCCCGCATCACGCTTGGCCTTGTCGCCGCGCCACCTTTGGCGCATTTTCCGTGTCACGCAAGTGCCACAGCCATTCAATTCCAACTGTCGCCCTATGGGCATTTGCCGCGAAGGCATTAAGTGGATGCTTACGCGTGTTGCTCGGAGATTTCCATTGCCGCATTTGATGATAGCGGGACGTTTTCTGCTTTTGATTGTTTTGATCGCTGGTCTGTCGGCCTGTGGCGGGGGGTCAGCCCCTGCGACGGAGGATGGCGTCTTTGATCCGTACGAGGCTCAGAATCGCCGCGTGCACCAGTTCAACCGTGGTCTGGACCGCGCATTGGTGCGCCCGGCGGCCATCGGGTATTCAACCGTGTTACCGGACGAGATCGAGGACAGCATCGGCCAATTCGCCAGCAACCTCGGTGAACCGTCGGTCATGGTGAACAGCCTGCTGCAAGGTGATCTGCGCGGGGCGGGCCTGTCGACGTTACGCTTTCTGACCAATTCGACGCTGGGGATCTTCGGGCTTGCGGACGTCGCGGCCGAATTCAACCTGCCGGAACATGACACCAACTTCGGCGAGACGCTGCACGTCTGGGGCGCCCGCGAGGGGCCATATCTGGAGCTTCCCGTGCTGGGCCCGTCGACGGTGCGCGACACCACGGGCCTCGTGGTTGATCTGTTCACCAATCCGCTGAGCTACGTGATCGACGAGCCCGAGCGCTATTATGGCACCGCGGCGGGGGTCGCCGCCGGGCTGAGCACGCGGGGCCGTTTCACCGAAACCGTCGACAGCGTCCTTTACGAGAGCGCTGACAGCTATGCACAGGCGCGCCTGATCTATCTGCAAAACCGCCGCTTCGAGCTGGGTGCAGATGATCCGGGCACGGAAATTGACCCATTTGCCTTGGACACTGAGGGGTTCTGATGATCAATCGTCGTTTCTTTGTCGCTGGTGCAGCCACTGCACTGATCCTGCCACCACTGCCCACACTGGCGCTGACCGCCAATGGCGCCAGCCAGCTGGTCGATGGTCTGGTGGCCGATATCAATGGTGTGATCGCATCGGGCAAGGGCGAGAACGCCATGTTCCGCGATTTCGAGCGTATCTTTGCCCGCTACAGCGACACCTCCTATATCGCGGCCTATGCGATGGGTGTGGACGGGCGGCGCGCTTCGAACGCGCAAAAGCGCGCGTTTTCAAACGCCTTTCAGGCCTACATCTCGCGCAAATACGGCAAACGGTTCCGCGAGTTCATCGGCGGACGGCTCGAGGTGAACGACGTGCGCCAGGTCAAGAACTGGTACGAGGTCCGGACCACCGCGTTCTTGCGCGGTGAATCGCCCTTTAGCGTGACATTCCACGTCTCGGACCGGTCTGGACGCCCCCTGTTCTTCAATATGTTCATCGAGGGCATCAACCTGCTGTTGACCGAACGCACCGAAGTGGGCGCATTGCTGGACCGCAATGGCGGCGACATCGACGCGATGATCTCGGCTCTGTCGCGGGCGGGCTGACTTAGCGGTCGCTGCCCGAGAGGTTGTCGTTGCGCCGTCTGGGCTCACCGATGCTGCCCAGAATGTCACGCACCAGCATCTCGATGATACCATCCGTCGAGTTCGGAACCTCGCGGCGGTTCGGTCGCGACGGTGCTGGCTGCGGTGTCGGGGCGACGTATTGCGCAGGCGCCTGGCCGGGCAAGGGGCGTACCGGCACGCCCTCGTGCACACGGATCATCGCCTCGCGCCAGATCTCGGCCGGCAAGCCGCCGCCAGTCACGCCGGTGAGCGGCGTGTTGTCGTCATACCCCATCCAGACGCCTGCCACGTAATCCGCGGTAAAGCCGATGAACCACGCGTCACGCGCCGCCTGGGTTGTCCCTGTCTTGCCTGCTGCCGGGCGTCCTGGCAGTTGCGCCCGCGCACCGGTGCCCTGGGCCACCACCTGCTCCATCATCCAGATCAGCTGGGCAGCGGCATCTTCCTGGATCACCCGTTCGCCGATGCCGCCGCCCGTGCCCATCAGCGGACCGTCATCGCCTTGCAGGCGCAGCTCAACCAGACCGTAAGGCGTCACCGATGAGCCGCCATTGAGAATGCCGGCATAGGCGCCCGTCATCTCCAGCAAGTTGCTTTCGGACGCGCCAAGCGCCAGCGCGGGCCCCGCGGCAAGGTCGCTTTCGATGCCGAACTGGCTTGCCACTTGCCGCACAAGTTCGCGACCGACGCTTTCGGAGACTTTGACGGCAGGGACATTCAGCGACTGTGTGAGGGATTCGGTCAGTGTCACCCGGCCCCGGAACTGCTTGTCGTAGTTTTCAGGCGAATAGGGGCCCGAGCCGGGGATGTTGATGGTCAGCGGCGCATCCTCGACAGTGTCCATGGGCGAATAGCCCAGATCGAGCGCCGCGGCGTAGACAAAGGGTTTGAAGGCCGACCCGGTTTGGCGTTCCGCCTGGATCGCACGGTTGAACACGCCCGAGACGCGTGTTTCGCGCCCACCGACCATCGCCCGCACCGCGCCATCGGCGCTCATGACGACGATGGCCGCCTGCGCCTTGGAGCCTTCGCGCACCTTGGTTTCGAAGATCTGCGTGACCGCCTCCTCGGCGGCTTTCTGAATGCGCTGGTCCAGGGTGGTCGAGATGATCACGTCTTCGGTTGTGTCGCGGGTGAAGAATTCGGGGCCCGATGCCATCACCCAATCGGCAAAGTAGCCTCCGGCCTTGCGCCGCGCGGCGGGCGACAACGTGGCTGGGTTCTGCTGCCATTGCGCAACCTCCGCCTCCGACAGATAGCCTTGCTCGCCCATCAGACGCAGCACGGTTGCTGCACGGTCTTGCGAGCGCTGCAGGTTGGCCGTGGGCGCGAGCGTCGAGGGCGCGGTGAGCAGGCCCGCGATCATGGCCCCCTCGGCCGGGGTCACCGCAGCCGCAGGTTTGCCGAAAAAGCGTTGTGTCGCGGCTTCGGCCCCGTAGGCCCCGCCGCCCATGTAGGCGCGGTTGAGGTAGATCGACAGGATCTCGTCCTTGGAATACTTCGCCTCCATGGCGAGCGCATAGATCGCCTCGTGGGCCTTGCGCTGCAGCGATGTGCGCCGGCAATCAGAGACATAAGCCGCCTCGCTGTCCCACGCAGCGGGGTCGTAGGCGACGCCCAGGCACAAGAGCTTGGCGGTTTGCTGGGTAATGGTCGAACCGCCATGGCCCGACAGGGGCCCCCGCCCTTCGCGCAAATTGATGCGGACGGCGCTGGCCACGCCGCGCGGGCTCACCCCGAAATGGCGATAGAAGCGCTTGTCCTCGGTCGCGACCACGGCGTTGCGCAAGCCAGGCGCCACTGTGCTGGCCGTCACCGCCCCGCCGAACTGATCCCCGCGCCAGGCAAAGACCGCGCCGTCGCGGTCGACCAGCGTCACCGATCCCCGCGCCCGTCCATCAAGAAGGTCCGTGACGTCGGGCAGCGTGGTGTAGACGTAGCCCACGGCCAGCCCCAGCACGATCAGTCCCACGATGGCGGCCCGCGACGTGATCACCCAGATCAGGCGGAGGATCCAGCGGACCAGCCGTGTCAGGATATTGCCGCCGCGTTTCGGCGGCGCCGCGCGCTTGCGTCGCTTGGGGGCTGCCTTGCGCGCAGGCTTTTTGGCGCCCGTCTTAGGGTACCTGCGATCGGCCACCAGCGGGCGCTTGCCCTTTTTCGCGTTACTCATGTCGTGACCCCTGCCCGGCCTACCGTTTGTGCATAGCATACCGTCTTTATTCCGGTTTGCCACATGTGGGTCGGTCGCATCCCACGATTCCATTTCGCACAATAAATGGGCTTTCTGCAGGTATTGCGCATTTTTTGTGCACACGCCTGCGGGATGGGCAGTAAATCACCCGGTGCAATCTTTGCCCCACCCGCCCGATGCTCTCTTTTCCCCGCATGTCGCAGGGCCGCCTGCCAAAACGAAGGGGACGCAAGTGAAACTCATCATTGCAACAATCAAGCCGTTCAAGTTGGAGGAGGTTCGCGAAGCGCTGACCGAAGCCGGCGTGCGCGGCATGATGGTCACTGAAATCAAGGGCTTCGGGTCACAATCGGGCCACACGGAAATCTACCGCGGGGCAGAATACGCGGTGAATTTCGTGCCCAAGGTCAAGATCGAGATCGTGGTTGCCGCCTCCATGGCCGACCAGATCGTCGAGACCATCACCAAGACCGCCCAGACAGGCAAGATCGGCGACGGCAAGATCTTTGTCCTCGACGTGCAACAGGCCGTGCGCGTGCGCACCGGCGAAACCAACGAAGACGCGCTGTAAAAGCGGCGGCTGAGATAGGGAAAAACGAGAAATGAACCTGAAACGACTTATTCCAACCGCCGCCGCGCTCACGGTGCTGCCCCTGACGGCGTTCGCGCAAGACGCGGCCCCCGGTTTCGACGAAATCGGCCCCTATATCATGACCACCCTGCTGTTCCTGGTGGGTGGCTTCCTGGTGTTCTGGATGGCTGCAGGCTTTGCCATGCTCGAAGCGGGTCTGGTCCGTTCCAAGAACGTGGCGATGCAGCTGACCAAGAACATGGCGCTCTTTTCCATTGCGGCGATCATGTACTGGCTGGTCGGCTTCAACCTGATGTATCCCGGCGACTTCAACGGCTACTTTGCTTTCAACTTCGTGCCGACCACGCTTGAGCCGGTCGGCCTGGGCGCGGCTGACGCGTCGCTGGATTACGCCTCGGTCGGTTCGGACTTCTTCTTTCAGCTGATGTTTGTGGCCGCGACCGCATCCATCGTATCGGGCGCACTGGCCGAACGGATCAAGCTGTGGCCGTTCCTCTTCTTCGTCGTTGTGCTGACGGGCATCATGTATCCCATCTCGGGCTCCTGGCAGTGGGGCGGCGGCTGGCTCAGCGAGCTTGGCTTCTCCGACTTTGCCGGCTCGACCATCGTGCACTCCGTGGGTGGCTGGGCCGCTCTGGCCGGTGCCATTGTGCTGGGACCGCGGATAGGCAAGTACAAGGACGGCAAGACCGTGCCGATGCCGGGCTCGAACCTTGCCCTGGCGACGCTGGGCACGTTCATCCTGTGGCTGGGTTGGTTCGGCTTTAACGGCGGCTCGCAGCTGGCTGCAGGCACCGTGGGCGACATCACAGACGTGTCGCGCATCTTTGCCAACACCAACATGGCGGCAGCCTCCGGTGCGGTTGCGGCGCTGATCCTGACGCAAATCCTCTATGGCAAGCCCGACCTCACCATGGTGTTGAACGGCTGTCTTGCAGGTCTGGTGTCGATCACCGCAGAACCGCTGGCGCCATCGCTCTTTGGTTCGCTGCTGATCGGTGCCGTTGGTGGTGTGATCGTGGTCTTTACCGTGCCGCTGCTGGACAAGCTGAAGATCGACGACGTTGTCGGCGCGATCCCCGTCCACCTGTTCGCAGGCATCTGGGGCACCATCGCTGTCGCCTTTTCGGGTTCGGCAACGATTGGCGCACAGCTCACCGGTATCGTGGCTTATGGTGTGTTCACCTTTGTCGGATCGCTGGTGCTGTGGTTCATCCTCAAAGCCGTCATCGGCATCCGTGTCAGCGAAGAGGCAGAGATCAACGGCCTCGACATGTCGGAACTGGGCATGGAAGCGTATCCCGATTTCTCCAAGGGCTGATCTCCTCCTTCCGATCAGTTCAGAGAATCGACTGGCCGGGCGTTCGCGCCCGGCCTTTTTGTTGTGTGACGGCGGCGTGCGGCGCATTAAGGCGCCGCCGCAACACCGCGCAGGGTCTTGCCAAAGAAGCGGTCGGCGGCGGAGACTGTGCAGAAAGGGGCCGAAACTGTACGTTTTGAGCGCCGGTGTTTGGCTCTGATTTGCCCGGATTTTGGCGATCTGTGCAGTTTGGGCGGCAAAATGTACGTTTTACATCCGGCCTGCGCGACAGCGGGTTAACGACCTCCAAAAAGCCTGAATTTTCAGCGTGCTTTACCTTTTGGAAAGGGACAGAGGGCGAACAAAAACGCCCAAAGCCGGTGCGGTGGGGCGCGCCGACCCTCCGGGGGACGTTTGTTTGGCGATATGAAGATGGGATCTGTCGGTTGCCCTGTGTTGCGCCTCAACGGACCCTGGTGCCGCCCTCTCACGCACCGATCGGACACGTTTCGGGTGGGCAGTTTGCCCACCCGGACGTCAGACCCCCGCGGCCACGATGGCCTCGGCCAGCACCGGCACGGTCGCCGCGTTCAGACCGGCGATGTTCATGCGGCTGTCACCGACCATGTAGATCCCGTGATCTTCGCGCATTTTCTGGACCAGTTCGGGCGTGGTGCCGAGCCGTGAGAACATGCCCCGATGTTCGGCGAGAAAGCCGAAGCGGTTGGAACCGGAACGGCGCTCAAGCTCTTTGGCCAGTTGTTCGCGCAGGTCAAGCATACCGGTGCGCATCTCTTCGAGCTCGGCCAGCCAATCGGTGCGCAAGGCGTCATCCTCGAGGATCATGGTGACCAGCCGCGCGCCGTGGTCGGGCGGGAAGGAATAGTTCTGGCGGTTGAGAAAGGCGAGCGTGCCCTGGCGCAAGGCCTTGTCACCGCCGCGCGCGACCAGCATCAGCACGCCGGTGCGCTCGCGGTAGATGCCGAAGTTTTTCGAGCAGCTGGCGGCGATCAGGCACTCCGGCACTGCGGCGGCAACCGCACGAGTGCCTGCGGCGTCCGCCTCGACCCCGTCGCCAAAGCCCTGGTAGGCGATGTCGACCATGGGGGTGGCGCCGGTTTCCTGCAGCGTTTTGATAACCTCCTGCCATTGCGGGCCGGTCAGGTTTGCCCCTGTCGGGTTGTGGCAACAGCCGTGCAGCAGCACCACGTCGCCCGGTTTTGCGCCCTTGAGGTCAGCGATCATGCCGTCGAAGTCGACGCCGCGCGTTTCGTCGTCGAAGTAGCGATAGGGGACCATCTCGATCCCCAGATAGTCGAGAATGCTGAGGTGGTTGGGCCATGTGGGGTTCGACACGAACACCCGCGCCTGCGGGTTGGTCATCTTGATCAACTCGAACGCCTGGCGCACGGCGCCGGTGCCGCCCGGGGTGGCCACGGACGAGACATCGGCGCGCGCCACCGCATCGCCCAGCACCAGCCGGATCATCGCGTCGTTGAAGGCCGGATCGCCCGCAAGGCCCACATAGGATTTGCTGTCCTGCACCTGCCACAGCTGCTCTTCGGCCGCCTTGACAGCGCGCATGACGGGCGTGACGCCTGCGGCGTTCTTGTAAACGCCCACGCCCAGATCGATTTTGCCCGCACGCGGGTCGTCGCGGTACATCTGCATGAGTGCCAGGATGGCATCGGGCTTTTGCGCTTGGAGGTGTTCGAACATCAGGCGTCTCCGGTTGCGACGGGGACCATGGGCGACATGCCCCATTCGGCCCAGCTGCCGTCATAGAGGGACCAGCTGTCATGTCCCATGCGTTCGAGCGCGAGGGCGAGGATCGCGGCGGTGATGCCGGAGCCGCAGCTGGTGATGATGGGTTGGGTTGTGTCGACGCCCGCCTCCTCGAAGATGGCGCGCGTTTCGTCCGGCGTTTTCATCGTCTTGTCGGCGTTCAGCAGCGTGTCATAGGGGACATTGCGGCTGCCGGGGATGTGGCCCGCGCGCAGCCCCTCGCGCGGCTCGGGCGCATCGCCGCGAAAGCGGGCGGCGGCGCGGGCATCCACGATCTGAGGGCTGCCAAGTTTCGACGCGCGGCTGACTTGCGTCACGTCGCGCACCAGATGGTTCTGGAACCGGGCTGTGAGGTGGCGGTCTTTGATGACGGGCGGCAGGTCTTCGATGTCGCGGCCTTCGGCCTGCCATTTCGGGAAACCACCGTCGAGCACGGCGACATCCCGGTGGCCCATCAAACGGAACGTCCACCAGACGCGCGCCGCGCTGAGCAGGCCGGAGCCATCGTAGACAACGACCTGATGACCATCGCCGACACCCATGCTGCGCATGCGCGACATGAACTTTTCCGGCGGGGGCGCCATATGCGCCATGTCGGATCGCGCATCGCTGATTTCATCGATATCAAAAAAGCGCGCGCCGGGGATGTGACCGGCCTCATACTCCGCCCGCGCATCACGGCCGCTGTCGGGCATGTACCACGAGGCATCAAGCACGCGCAGGTCAGGATCCTTGAGATGCTTGGCCAGCCATTGGGTGGACACGAGGGTTTTGGGGTCATCAGCCATGGGCACGTCCTCAGTCAAAAGACCTGCCCGTTTCAGTATTCTTGCCGCCCCGCGATGGCAAGGCCACAGGATCGCCATTCAACTTGAAATGGTGACAACGGCCCGCAAAGATGGTACGCTAACCGCATTTAAAATGTGCACGTTCCCCTGTTTTGCTGCCGTTTGCAGCACTTTTTTAAGCGTCGTTTTTTAAGACTGTTTGATTTGAAAATGGATATTTCTCATGCCGAATTCCACCAAACGGAACAATGATCCGTCGATCCTCCATCCCGCCATTCGAGAGAGCGTCCTCGAAATTCAGGAGATTTTGGCGAGCGAAAACATACCCCTGCGGATCTTCGAGGGGTTTCGCACGCCGGAGTTGCAGCGGGAATACACCAAGCGCAAGCCACCGATCACCTGGGTTGGGCCTTGGGGGTCGATCCACCAATACGGCATGGCCGTCGATTTTGTCGCCTTTGAAAACGGGAACTGGAGTTGGGACACCAGCAAGGGCCGCGAAAAGTGGTGGCTGCGCATGCACGCATTGGCAGCAGAGCGCAACATGCGCCCGATCCGGGACAAGAACGGCAACCTGAAGGAACTGGCCCATATCCAGCTTGTCGGCGTCTCGGCCAAGGGTATGCGCAACGGCGATTACCCCGAAGGCGGAGACCATGTCTGGGCCGAGTATCTATCGGATCTTATCGACAATTGGTCCGGGTCGGAGACACCACCGCCCAAGCCGCCCAATGTCCCCGAACGCCCGCCCATTCCCGAAGACCTGCGGGACGAGATCGAGCATGATGGCGGCACCGCAGATACACTCATGGGAGACGTCTCCGCGCAAACCGATACGCGGTTCCAGCGCTTGCACGCCTTTGTCAAACGCGCCGAGGGCGGTTTTGCCAACCATCCGGAGGATCCCGGCGGGCCGACCAACCTGGGCATCACGCAAGATACACTTGCCGCGTGGCGCGGGCATCCGGTCACCATCGATGATGTGCAGGCCCTGACGCAACGCGAAGCCGACGAGATCTATCACACCAATTACTATCTCGAGTGCCGCTGCCCGGAGATGCCTGAGCAGATGGCCATGGTCGTCTACAACGCCGCTGTCATGTCAGGGCCGTCGAAGGCGGTCCGCTTTTTGCAAGAGGCGTTCAACGGGCTGGGCATGACGGTGCGCGACGGTTCAAACCCCGAGGACGAACCCGGCCCGCTCGTTGTGGATGGCGTCCTGGGTCGGAACACGTTGGCGGCGGCGAACCGCACGGATTCCGCGGCGCTGTCCTCGGCATATCTCGATGTCTACATGCAGTATCTGCGCACGCTGCCGAAATTCAGCACATTTGGAAATGGGTGGAGCAATCGGATCGCGAAGCTGCGCGAGTTCGTATCGCATCTTGGCCATCATGAGGGGATCGATCCAGTGAAAGACGTGACAGTGATCAAGAAAACGAAAGGTTTGGATTTTGACCTGGATCGCGATGATCTCTTGCGCCTTCTGCTGGCCGTGGCCACCGGCGGCAAAAGCGCCCTTGGCACCGCGGCCGTGAAAACGCTGCTCAAGAACAAGGCAAAGGACAAGTTGAAAGAGACGCTGCTGGAGACATCGGACAGCGACATCCTGGACGCGTTGATCGAGGACAAGCTGGCAACGGACCCGCCGGAACAAGCGGTGACGAAACCCGCGGCTCAGGACGATCTGACACCCGTCAATGCCGCGTTTGGCGAAACCATCGGCCGCGTGCTGAACGGGCGCAAGACGGTGATCGGGGTTCTGGGCCTCTTGGCCACCGTCATCCTGCCGGAATTGGGCATCCTGAACGAAGAGACAACCGAATGGCTGGTTGGAACCCTCGATCAGGCGGCAAATGCGGCGCAGGACGGAAACGCGCCGCAGGACGGAAACACCACGACGCTGCTTACGCTTTTCTCGATCTTTACCGGCTGGGGCTTTCTTGGAAAGGTCGAGAAGGCCATCCACCGCAACACCTGACTGCGGTGGCGCGCCTCACCCTCTTTCCTTGAGCAGGCGCTGCTTTTGGCGGTTCCAGTCACGCTTGGCTGAGGTGTCGCGCTTGTCTTGCAGCTTTTTGCCCTTGGCCACGCCAAGCTTCAGCTTGGCCATGCCCTTGTGGTTGAAATAGAGAACGATGGGCACGAGCGTCATGCCCTGCCGCTGTGTGGCATTCCAGAGGCGCGCCAGCTCCTTGCGGCTGACCAGCAGTTTGCGGCGGCGGCGTTCCTCGTGCTTGAAGGATTTCGCCTGATCGTAGGGGGCGATGTAGCTGTTGGTCAGCCACAGCTCTCCCTCATCCACCTGCGCATAGCTTTCCGCGATGTTGGCGCCACCCGCGCGCAGGGATTTGACCTCGGACCCTTCGAGCACGATGCCGCATTCGATGTCATCCTCGATCGCGTAGTCAAAACGGGCGCGCCGGTTTTCGGCGGCGACCTTGTAATTGGGGTCTGATTTTCCCTGGGCCATGGGCTGGGGATGTAGGGGACGGGGCGACGCCCCGCAAGGGCTTCACCGAATCTGAACGGTTTGGTTAAAGGATGCGGGGGCATGATGAGGACGATATGGTACGACGCGTGGTTTGCGCCCTTGCGGCCCTTTTGTTGCTGATTGGTTGTGTCGAACCTGTCCCGTCGGACGGGAGCGCGCGGATCATGACCATGGGGGATAGTCTGCTGGCGTGGAACGCGCCATCAGGCCGGTCGGTGTCGGACGCGCTGGAGGCGCGGTTGGGGCAGCCCGTCGTGGATCGGTCGGTGTCCGGGGCAAGCTATCTGTATCCACTGCCAATCTCGGGCAGTCTGGGTCTGCGCATCGAACGGCAATTCGTTGCCGGTCAATGGGACTGGGTCGTGCTGAATGGCGGTGGCAACGATTTGTGGCTTGGTTGCGCGTGCGGCTCTTGTAGTCGGCAATTGGAGAGATTGATTTCAGCAAATGGCGCGAGCGGGGCGATCCCGTCGCTGGTCTCCCGGCTGCGGGCTGCGGGGACGCGGGTGGCTTATGTGGGCTACTTGCGCACTCCGGGGTTCCGGTCACCTGTCGAGGGTTGCGTGGCCATCGGCAATGCGCTGGAAGGACGGATCGCGGCGCTCGCACAGGCAGATCCCGGGGTCTTCTTCATCTCGAACGCGGATCTCGTCCCCGAGGGGGATCGAAGCTTTCACGACAGCGACCTGCTGCACCCGTCACCAAAGGGGAGCGCTGCCATCGCCGCACGTCTGGCGGCGGTCATCAAATAGGCACGGTGCGTCGCGGCCGGTGAAGCACGCGTTCCGCTCCAGGCGATCAAGCGGTTGCGGCAGCTGAGTTGGCTTGGGCACCCGTGGTCTTGCCCGGTTCGCTTCGCAAACCATCTCGGATGCACCGGTCCAAATTGCAGGCTGTCCCGAGGCAGCTCTTCCGTAAACGTCACGACCCTCCGAAAAGACCTCGTGGGCCCGATCCGGGTGCGGTACGGATAGCGTCATGATGTTGGACAGTTCGGACACCGGGGCGTTCCCCGCGATCAACGCGGCCTACAACACCGTGTTCCGGCCCGGGCGGCTTAGCCTTGGCCTCGTCGTGCCGCTCGAGGCCTATGCCGTCGGGGCGGCGCCGCATATGCGCGATCAGATCGGTTTGGCGCAACTGGCCGAGCGGCTGGGATTTGCGGCGCTCTGGCTGCGGGATGTGCCGTTCAACGTGCCCAGCTTTGGCGATCCGGGGCAGATGTTTGACCCGTTTGTCTACTTGGGCACTTTGGGCGCTGTGACCGAGCGCATCGCCCGTGGCACGTCGAGCATCATCCTGCCGCTGCGCCACCCGGCCCATGTGGCCAAAGCGGCTGCGACGGCGGACGTGCTGTCGGGCGGGCGGCTGCTTTTGGGTGTGGCGTCGGGTGACCGGCCCGAGGAATATCCGGCAATTGCGCAAAGCTATCCGGACCGCGGCGCCCGGTTCCGTGACTGTCTGGCGTATATCCGCGCCGTGGGCCGAGATGCCCCCCACCACGACGGCCCTCATGGCAATCTGTCGGGCGGGGTTGATATGTTGCCCAAGCCGATGGGCACGCGTCTGCCGGTGCTGATCACGGGCGGCAGCCAGCAATCCCCCGACTGGGTGGCCGCGCATGGCGACGGTTGGATGACCTATCCGCGCGATGCCGCGTCGCAGGGCCGAGTGATTGCCGACTATCGCGCGCGGCTGGTCGCGGCAGAGCAACCGAACAAGCCGGTGATGCAATCGCTATATGTCGATCTGTTGGATCAAGCGGATGCGCCTGCGCGCCCGATCCATCTGGGCTTTCAATCCGGGGCGGAATTCCTGCGCCGCTATCTGCGCGAAATCGAGACGCTTGGCGTGAACCATGTGGCGCTGAACCTCCGCTTTAACAGCGCGCCGATAGACACCACGCTGAAACGGCTGGCGGATGCGCTGCTGCCTGACTTTCCCGCAAAGGATCAATGACATGACCAAGACCATTCTCATCACAGGCTCGACCGACGGGATCGGTCTGCTCACCGCCAAAAAGCTGGCGGCAGACGGGCACCACGTTCTGTTGCACGGGCGCAACGCGGCCAAGCTGGCGGCGGCGGCGGCAGACATCGACGGCAACGTCGAGACCTATTGCGCCGACCTGTCGGACATGGCGGCCGTCAAAGCGCTGGCATCCGAAGTGCGCGCCAAGCACGACACGCTCGACGTGCTGATCAACAATGCAGGTGTCTTGAAGACGCCGCAGCCGGTATTGGACAGCGGGCAGGACATCCGCTTTGTCGTGAACACCTATGCGCCATATCTGCTGACCGAGTTGCTGCTGCCGATCATTCCGCCGGATGGTCGTGTGGTGAACCTGTCATCGGCGGCGCAAGCGCCTGTGGATGTGGCCGCGATGCAGGGCAATGTGCCGATGGCCGACATGGACGCCTACGCGCAAAGCAAACTTGCGATCACCATCTGGACCCGCGAATGGGCAAAGGAGCTGAGGGACGGCCCGATGATGGTGGCGGTGAACCCAGGCTCGCTGCTGGCCTCCAAGATGGTCAAGGAGGGTTTTGGCGTGGCAGGCAATGACCTGAACATCGGGGCGGACATCCTGATCGACGCAGCCCTTGGCGCGCGGTTCGCCGACACATCCGGCGCCTATTTCGACAATGACAGCGGCGCCTTTGCCGACCCGCATGCGGCCGCGCTGAACGCCGCCCACGCGGCGGAGGTGATGGACGTCATCAAGAGCTTTGTGCGCGCCAACAGTTAACACCATCGCGCCAGTGTTTCGGAACTGCCGCGTCTCGTTCATGCCAAGGCCAGCAAAGAGAAGAACCGTGGCGCGCAAGCGGTTCGCCATGGCAGATGTGCAGGGTGTGGAACCTGACGTCTAAGAACAGCGCGAGGGAGGCGCACCGATCACGCAAGGGCCGCCCCTCAACGGATCACATTGCTCCGCAGAAATTCGTTATTCGCCAAGCTTCTTGTGAACCTCGTCAAGGTCGATCTCACCAATGGGCATCTTGTTCGAGGGATCTTCGAAATCGTATTTGAAGACCTCAAAATCGCGTTTGTAGATCTCGTAGACCAGGTGCATCGACAGATCGTCGAAGTAATCCTCGACCGGGTGGGCGCGTTTGGGGCCGTGCCCCTCGCTCTCGTTAAAGCGCGGGACGTCCGACAGATCGATCTTTTGCGGGGTCTCGATGGCCTGCATCACCTCGGCCATGCCCTCGTTGAACTTTTCCGTCCAGATGATCTTGTCGTAGCGACCGCCATTCACGATGAACGTGCTGACATGGCCCGACATCGCGGACCAGTGAATGTCCGGCTCCATCGGGCGACGCCAGCGGATGGTGTCGCGGGCAAAGAGGAGAAAGCGGCGGAAGGATTTGATCTGGTCGAAATCGTCCTTGCCGTCATCGCCGCCCACCTCGATCCCGTATTTCTGGATCAGAAGGGGCACCAGGTTGCCGCGGTAGCGTTTGCCGTTCCGCTGGATGCCGCAGATCTTGTCAAAGAAGGACGACAGGATGCGCGTGTACGGGTTGCGCACGCAGGTAAAGGAATAGGAACCGTGGGTTTTCACGTTGTTGGTGATGACCGGCTGGCTCGCCTCGAGCGCCCATTTGTGCATGCCGCCCTGCGCGTCGTGAATATCCCCGTCGAAAAATTCGCCATGGTCCGAATAGAACATGATCTGACCGATGGTCGAGCAGGCGCATTTCGGCACCACGCGGTACACGACGCTTTCACTTTCCGTCATCCAGGTGCCGGGAAATCCCATATCGCTCGTCCTCATCAACCAACCGCGTCTTGGCGCGGCTTACCTTAAGGTCAAAAAAGCAAAGAAATTATGTTTATTCAATCTCTGCTTAGTCTTATCTACGTAAACAATCAGGCGTAAAAGGGCAGTTCAGTTTCGCATATGGCAAAAATCGCCTACATTCTGCTGTGTCACAAGGACCCGGAAGCCATCATCAAGCAGGCTGAGCGGCTGACCGCCGCGGGTGACTACATGTCCATCCACTTTGACGCGCGGGCCAATGCGGCGTCGTTTGGACAGATCCGAAGCGCGCTGGCCGACAACCCCAACGTGACCTTTGCGCATCGCCGGATCAGATGCGGCTGGGGCGAATGGAGCCTGGTGCAGGCGACGCTTTATGCCGTTGAATCGGCGGTCAAGGCATTCCCACGCGCCACGCATTTTTACATGCTGTCGGGCGATTGCATGGCGATCAAGTCGGCGGAATACACGCACAGGTTCCTTGATGAGAACGACGCCGATTTCATCGAAAGCTTCGACTATTTCGAAAGCGACTGGATCAAGACCGGCTTCAAGGAAGAGCGCCTGATCTACCGCCACTTTTTCAACGAACGCAAACACAAGCGCCTGTTCTACGCCAGTTTCAACGCGCAAAGACGGCTGGGATTGACCCGTGAGGTGCCACCGGACATTCAGGTGATGATCGGCAGCCAGTGGTGGTGCCTGCGCCGCCGCACGATTGAATGGGTGCTGGATTTTGCCCGGACGCGCCGCGATGTCATGCGGTTTTTCCGCACGACGTGGATCCCGGACGAGACGTTTTTTCAGACCATTGTGCGCCATGTCGTCCCCGAAGAAGAGATACGGTCGCGTACACTGACCTTCCTGATGTTCACCGATTACGGGATGCCTGTGACGTTCTACGACGATCACTATGACCTGCTGCTCAGCCAGGATTTCCTCTTTGCCCGCAAGATCAGCCCCGAGGCCAAAGACCTCAAGCGGCGTCTTGGCCTGCTTTATGCGGCGGAGAATGTGCAGTTCCAGATCTCGAACGAAGGGGCGAGCCTGTTCAAGTTCCTCACCGGCCGGGGCCGGATCGGGCGGCGGTTCGCCACACGGTTCTGGGAGACGGAGAGCACGCTGGGCCGCAACCGCGAGCTGATGATCATCATCTGCAAGAAGTGGCACGTGGCCAAACGGCTGCTGGAGCGGATCCGGATCATGACCAACGTGCCCACGATCGAATACCTCTTCAACGAAGAGCACACGCCCCTGCCCGATCTGGGCGGCATCCAGACCAGCCTGAGCAAGCGGACGCGACACCGGCGGGCGCTGATGCGGATGCTGTTCGACTATTACGAAACCGACCGGTTGATCGTGTGCATGGACCCGGGCGAATTGGACCTGTTGCAGGATTTCGCGGGCGACCGGTCGATGACCCGGATGCTCGAGATCCAGTGCAACTTTTCCGACACGTATCTGATCGGGCACGCGATGCGCGTGGGTCTGGCCGGAGAGCAGACGGCGACCGAGACCCTGGATCGTCTGTTGCCCACGATCCGCAACGACATGACCTTTGAAAGCGACCGCATCCGCGACGCGGAATTCGAACATCTCGAAGAGATGCGCGAGGATGCGGATGTGAGCCAGAACGCCCTTGCCTTGTCGCGGTTCCTGGCCGTGCCCGAGGACAAGGCGCGTGAGATTGCGTCGGTCGACTACCTCTTTGCGGACTGACATGGGCCTGCGCCGCTATGATCCGCGGTTTGCTTGGGTGCCGTTCCTCGTCGCGGCGGGTGTTTTCCTGACCGTGGCCTTTGCCTTCCTGCGCCCTGCGGGTGCGGCGGACGTGCCTGCCGCGCTGCAGTTGCCATTTTGGGCGCTGCACGTGTTTCCCGCGCTGGCGCTGCTGCAGCTGGTGCAGGTCGGGCTGATGGCCGTGCCCGGATATGGCAGGCCCGCGATGCCCGTCTGGGTGCTGGGTGCGGGTGTGATCGGCGCTGGCGGTGGACGCGGGCCCGGCGGCGGGTGAATACGAAGACAGCGGCGTGTTTGCCGCCCAGGTGATGGTCGGCGCGGCCTATTCGGTGTCGGACCGCGTCGACCTTTATGGTGAGCTGCGGTATTTCATGGCTGGGTCGCAGATCCTTGACGGCACAGCAGGCGCGATCGAGGCCGATTACGACAGTTGCGACGCCATCATCGGCCTGACCATCACCTTTTGAGCGCGGCAATCCCCCCTCGTACCTGCTTGGACAAGCGGATATGGACAGGCGCATGTCCGATGCCCCTTGTATTTATGCGATCACCCTGCCCGGTCTTGAGACCACCCTGGCCGAAGAGGCGCGCGCCTTGGGCTTTGCCCTTGGTGCGGTGCAACCCGGAGGGGTTGAGATTGCGGGCGGCTGGCCGGAGCTGTGGCGCGCCAACCTCGAGCTGCGCTGTGCCACACGGGTGCTGTGGCGGATGGGCTCGTTCATGGCGTTCCATCTGGCGCAACTCGACAAGCGGGCGCACAAGTTTGATTGGGGCGCCGTGCTGGATCCGGCCGTGCCGGTGCGGGTTGAGGTCGCAACCTCGCGCAAATCCAAGATCTATCATGCCGGGGCGGCGACCGACCGCGTCGCGGGCGGGCTCACCGCCGCAGGCTACACCGTGGCGGCTGAGGCGCCGGTCACGCTCAAGATCCGCATCGACGACAACCGGGTGACAGTCAGCGTGGACACCTCCGGAGAGCCCCTGCACAAGCGCGGGACGAAGCCCGCGGTGGGCAAGGCGCCGCTGCGCGAAACCATCGCCGCAGCATTCCTGCGCCAATGCGGCTATGACGGCACGCAGCCCGTGCTCGACCCGATGTGCGGGTCCGGCACCTTCGTGCTCGAGGCGGCGGAGATGGCAGCGCGGTTGCAGGCCGGAAGGTCGCGCAGCTTTGCCTTTGAGCGGTTTCGCGGGTTCGATGCGGATGCCTTGGCCGATCTGCGGCACGCCGAACGGCGCGCAGAGCCACGGGTGCATCTGTCGGGGTCGGACCGTGATGCAGGGGCCGTGCGGATGGCGGCGGAAAACGCGGAGCGTGCTGGCATCACAGATTTCGTGTCGTTTGAGACGCGTCAGGCGGCGGATATCACACCGGAAGGGCCTGCAGGCCTCGTGATGGTCAACCCACCCTACGGCGCACGCATCGGCAACAAAAAGGCGCTTTATCCCGTCTATGCACGGCTGGGGGCGACGCTGCGCGACAGGTTTGCAGGCTGGCGTGTCGGTATAGTCACCAGCGAGCCGTCGCTCGCCAAATCCACCGACCTGCCGTTTCTGCCCGATGGTCCCCCCATCGCCCATGGCGGCCTGCGTGTGCGGCTCTACCGGACAGAACCGCTGGCATAGCATGGGCCATCTGCGCTGGCGCTGATCACCGCCAGGTGTTCAGCCAGCGCCGAAAGCGGCCCCGCTTGGCGTCGACCGCATCGCCTGCGGCCTCCCAGCTGTCTTGAATTTCCTCCAGCCGCGGGTCGATCCGGTTGCGGCGAAAGCGGCGCCAGCGCACCCAGATCCCGTAAAAGATCGCGGCGATGGTCGTCAGGACGATGATGTTGACCCACGGGATACCCTTGGACGCATCCGGCCCGTCGACCGGACGCAGCGATATCGCGTTGGGAAAGATGGTCAGGAATTCGTTGCGCCAGCCGTAATGCGTGATCACGTACCATTCGGGCGCTGCACGGTTCGACGTGGCATCTGCGGCTTCGGTAAAGAGGTTGGAGGTGTCGAACTTGAAGTACGGTGGCCAGCTCCAGCCCGTGTCTTCGTTGCGGTAGACCATGGGGCGTCCATTCGCCCGGACCGTTTGAATGAACTGCACGTCGCGGCTGATGAACGCGTCGGATTGTTCGTCGGGCCGCGACCAGAACACGCGCGTCCAGTCCGTCAGGTCCTGGCGTTCCTCGAACACGCGCACGATCCGCACGATGTCGCGCTGCGGCAGGGTATAGTGCAGGAACGCGCCCACACAGACCCAGAAGGCGATCAGAATTGTCCAGCCGATATAGCGCATGCGCGTCCCCTTCAGGCGAAGTTCACAAGATAGATGATAAGGCCGACAAGCGCCATGGGCACCACATACACACCCAGGATCAGCTTGCGTCGCAGCGACCCGTCATAATCGGACAGCCCGTGGCGGACATAGGCCTCGCGCGGCATGTCGATGCCGCCTGCATCCCATTCGGCCTCTAGCCGGTCGCGGGCACGGGCGCGGCTGTAGAAGCTGAGGCTGATATAGATGACGCTCAGCACCACAAAGACGATAATGAACAGTCGGATCACGGCCATCTCCCTATCTCCTCACTGCGCCCCAGGGGCCGACGCGGGCGATCATGTCGACCTTTGGCTCGGGCGCTTGCATCGGTGCGTCGTGACCAAAAAGTGCGGCGCGCACACCCATCTTGTCGGCTTTGTACTCGGCTTCCAGATAGTGCGCGACATATTCCTTTTTGGCCTCCGGCCATGTGGCATAGGCTGCATAAAACGCCTGTTTGTGGCAGATAAAGAGCTGTCGCACGTCGCGCGGGCTGAGCTCGCTCAGCAGCATGTTGACCAGCTCGGCCTCGGGCGTGTCGGCGGCGCGCAAGGTGTAGAAATACGCCGGATGTTCGGACGAGATGCGTGGCCAGCTGCCGCCATGTTCGGCCCAGTTCACCAGATCGGCCAGCGCGTGGAACTCGTCTGGCAATAGGTTGCGGTGACGGCGGGCGAGCATGCGCATGTCGCGGCGGGTGGTACCGGCAAGGTCGACGCCCGCCTGCGCCACCGCTGAGATCAGGATGAAGTCCATCTTTTGCCGCAGGATCGCCGTGCCGTCGATGCCGCGGGCCTTGACCACCGGCTCGACCAGGCCGTTGAGCTCGAGGAATTTGGCGATGCGGTTCCGGTCGCCGAGGTCGAAGCTGTATTTGAGCGGCACGTCTTTGGGCGCCGCACCGCTGCCAATGACCGCCGGATGCGCGAGCGTCTGAAAGATGTAGAGCCCGCCAAAATGCGCCGTCCAGTAATTCCCCGTCTCGACCGTCAGCGGCTTGAGGGTCACGGGCGCGCGGGTGACATCGCCCGTCTCACCCGCAAGCTGGATCATCTCGCCAATCAGAACATCGTCAAACCACGCATCCTCTTCGCCTAGGAACGTGTCGATCTTGTCGGCAAGGCGGGCGGCATTGCGCACGGTGCCGGTTGTTGTGTCCGCCTCGACCGTGATGGCGCGCAGATCAAAGAGCCGCGCGGGGTCGGAGATGTCATAGACGCTGTTCACCAATTCCCCTGCCACCGCGTCACGGGCGGTGAGGGCAAAAAGCGCGGCCTCATTCTCGGCAATGAACCGTTGCAGTATTGGCCGCGAGATGGAGAATTTCGCATCCAGCAACGGGCAGCGCCGCTGTTCGATGCTGAGCAGGATGAACTGTCGGTTCACCCCGTCGTGGTTGAGGTAGAGCGGATCGTCCAGCTCTTGGCCCACTTCGGGCGAATAGCCCGAAATGTCGATGTAGAAATCGGTGAGTGTCGTCGTCTTGCCCGTGAGGTGTTCGAGCGCCCGGTTGTACCGCGCGGCCAGCGCGGGCGAGGCGACATGGAACAGGTTGCCGAACATCAGGCCACGTTTGATAAGCTCGATCATGTGTCACCTTTCAGCATGGCGGTCCGTGCCGCCAGCGCCACACAGCCGGGGATGCAGAGCGCCACGGCCGAAAACAGAAACGCGCCCTCCTGCGTGGGATCGGTGAAGCGCAGCGGGTAGCCATAGGCATCCATCAGCCACATGAGGCCCGCGCTGATCGCAAACAGCAGGACGGTGGCGAGGATCGCCGCCGCGCCGCTTGGCAGCCCCGTCGCGCGCATCACCGGGCGTGGCAGCGTCCAGCCCGCGGCCAGGATGAGAGCCGTTGCGATGATGAGCTGAAGGGTCATTTGGCAAAACGGTAAACCAGCGGTGCGGCGAGCGCCAGCAGCGGCAGGGCAAAGGCGCGGTAGGTGATCCGCAGGTTGAACCCGATGTAGGCGCCCCACGAGTCGTTGAAGAGCAGGAGGGTTTCCGAGATCGGCGTGCCCTCGAACCCCATGGCGGTGTGGATGGCGACTTGCGCCAGGAACAGCAGCGCGGCGGCGCCAAGAAACCCCCAGATACCCCAGCGTTTCGGCATTAACAGGCCGAGGCCCAGCGCCGCTGCGGTGATTATTCCGGTGATGATCATGACGCCTCCCTGTCGGCCATATCCTTGCCCCGCCAGTGCTCGACCCGCTGCGCCAGGTTGAACCAACTGAGGAGCATTATGGGCGCCCACGCCACGGCGAACAGGATGGACCCGCGAATGGCAATCTCGATCGCCAGCAACAGCCCGCCCATCTCCGCCGCAGCGGCAAATTTGCCCGGTTGGAGTGCGGCAAAGAGCGCCGCCGACACCAACACGAGAACCAGCGCCGACGCCCCCACGGCAATTGCCACGGTCCCATGCGACCGCGTCCGCGACGGAGAGATAAAGCGCGGCACCGCCCAGCCAAGGGCGCCCGCGATGGTCAGCGGCAGGCCAGTGTTCCAGAGGGTGATGGTGTCGGGGGTCATGGCCGTGACCCTCTGACCGAAACGATCTTGTCGGTCTGTGCGGTCAGGTACGGAAATAGCGCCCCGTTACAGCCATGACCGCCCGGCTCCGCCGGTCCGCGGCCGCCCTCCCCCCTGTGAGGGCGCATTGTCAACGTCCCGCCCAGACCCGTGGTTTTACGTCCTGCCGATGCCTCATTTCGATCAGGGATTGCTTGCGCCCACCCGAGGTCGGGCGCGGCCCGGCTCGCACATCTCATACGTGAAACCCCGTTATGTGCTGCTGCGGTGCCCGACCTTACAGTTGAACGGTCCGCACGCGAGCGCAGGATGTGCTTACCAGCCGTAGACCAACGCTTTGCATCGCTCACGCCTTCCCCTCCAAATACCGCCGCTTTGCCGCGTCCTGCCGACCGAAGTCGCGCACCATCGCGTCGATGGCGACTTCGTCGGATTTGTCGGCATAGCGGAATTCGCTGTCCGCATAGCGGTTGATCTCTTGCACCACCATGTCCACCGTGATGGGCACGCGCAGCTCTGAGATCATCGCCTTTTTCGCATCATAGTCCTTGAACAGGAACAGCTCGGGGTTCTCCATCCACTCATCTGGCAGCTCGAAATCCATCGCGCGAACCTTGACCGCGTCGGTGATGTTCTTGATCGCGCGGCCGGTAAAGCGTTCGTCCGCCTCCTGAATGCCCTTCAGGTATGTGCCCAGCTTGGCGATCGTATCCAATTCGCCGACCTGCGCATGCACCCGGTCAAAAACCTCCGTCAACCCAGCCTCGTGAGGTCGCGCATGAGACTCGAAGGACGCGGCGACAGCCGATTTGATCTCTTGCGCCGAAAACACCTCGTGCGCACCCACCGGGATGTCATGGTTGCGCCCCATCAGCAGGTACAGGATGTCGATGTAATCCTCGCGCGTTTGCGGCCCGTCCACGAGGAACCGTGCACCGGCGCGTTGGCGCAGGGCATCGTCCACGTTTTCGGGGTAGTTCGAGAACATGCCAAACGTGCAGTTGCCGCGCACAACCGTATTGGCCCCGGCAAAGCTCTCCATCAGCACCGCGGTGATCTCAAGCTGGCCCGCCGACGATTGCCGGTCACCACGCTTGCCCGCCAACTGATCGATGTCATCGATGGTGCCAAAGCCGATGGCGTTTGGATCCAGAACGTTGTTGATGAACGCCTTGGCATTCTGGCCGGATTTGCCCTGGTAGCTGTCGATATTGTCGGTGGACAGGTTCTGGTAGCGGAATGCGTAGCCCGGCACCTGGCAATAGTCGTTGATCAGGCCCGCCATCATCTGGATGAGCGTGGTCTTGCCCGTACCGGGCTTGCCGTCCCCCATGAAGGTAAAGATGAATCCGCCCAGTTCGGCAAAGGGGTTGAGGCGGCGGTCAAAATCATAGGCCATCAGCATCTTGGCCAGCTTCATCGCCTGGTACTTGGCGATGTGGTTGCCCACGACTTCGTTGGGTTTCTTGAAGGTCATGGTCAGGGTCGACGACGTGGCGCGGGATGCAGGCGTAAACCCCTGAACGGTGAAATCATCCGCCTCCACACGCCAGCTGGCGGCGGTGAAGGCGGCGAGGCGCGGGGCGGTCTGTGCCCGCAAGGCGACCTTTTCCATGCACGCCTCGGCAAAGGCGGTGATCGTGGCCACCAGATGGGTGTCGTCAGGGGCGTGGGTGGCAATGTCCTGGTCCAGCTCCCACAGGATGCCATGCAGGGCGGTCTGGCCGTTGTCGGTTAGGATCTCTTCGACCTCGCCCACTTCGACGGTCACTTCGGTCTGGTGCGCCGACAGTAGGTAGGCGGTGGCGTTTCCAAAGACGTAGAGGGTGATCAGGGCCTCGGCCGCGAGCAGTTCGGTGAACTCGGTCTTGCGCGCGGCGGGCAACGCCCCTTCGAGGTTGGCGCGCTTCAAATCACCCAGACCGGACAGGCTCGCGTAGTTCTCGGCCACCGCCAGCGCGATGGAGATGGCCCGGCGCAGCGCATTCAGAACCGTCGCCTGCACCGGCGACATCAGCGCGTCGTCGTCATCCGCACCCTCGATCGTGGCCATCAACTGCACCGCCCCCGTCGGCGTCGTGCGCCGTGTGACCAGCCCGGGCGTGGTGGACCGGAACCGCCGCCGCGTGCCCATGCCCGAGGACCGTTCGACCGCGGGCGCAGCCGTGCCCTTGCCGATCCGCGGCGCGTGGTCAAACCCCTGCAGAATCGCAAGCGCCATGGGGTAATGCGCGGTGATCTCCTGCTCGCGCAGCTCCATCTGATCCGACGTCTGGCTCATCTCACATCCCCTGCTTCATCTTGCAAAATAAACCGCCCCCGGAGGGTCGATCTGCTCCATGGCACACCCCTCAATACCGCAGCACCCGGCCACCGGGGCTGACCACAAACTTGCGCACCGTTCCAAACCCGGGCGGGCTCATCTCTTGCAGCGACTGGAAGGCGCGTTGCGGCAGCACGATGGAGCGTTCGAGACGGGTCGTGCCCGTCTCGGCCCCGCGACCGGCAAAGGGATCCAGCGCAAACACCTGGCGTTCCACGGTGGAAAACCAGCCCTGACGCTCTTCGATGACACGTTCGGATTGCAGCTCTTCCTCGGTCCACACCAGCGCCCAGTCCTGACCTTCCGGCGCGCGCGCGGCCGCGAGCACTTCGCTGACAGGGCCCGGTTGCGTGGTAAAGGCCGACGAATACATCGGACCGACATGAAAGCGACGCAGGCGCTTGGGGTGCAGGTCGTCGAAATCCTCGTCGAACCCCTTGGCGATCGTCACCAGTTTCAGCGCACCGAGCGATTGGGCCATCAGATGCGCCTGCACCTCCGGCCAGCGGCGCTGATCCTTGGGCAGGGCCGTGCGTCCGCTGTCTTCCAACTCCATCATGTAGATGACGGGCAGGTTCAGGCCGCTGTCATAGACGGCCCAGTGGACGCGGAAGGTACGGCGACGTTCGTGGACG
Organism: Pseudomonadota bacterium; assembly: GCA_038525585.1. Classification (GTDB taxonomy): domain Bacteria; phylum Pseudomonadota; class Alphaproteobacteria; order Rhodobacterales; family Rhodobacteraceae; genus Tateyamaria. The sequence continues at coordinate 3,710 of JBCBHM010000033.1, read as the reverse complement.
TTCCCCGTCCAGACGATCTCGGGGTCGTTGCGGGGCCAGAACAGCTGGCCCATTTTCAGCTCTTCGTAGTAGAGCCGTTGGGACAGGGCGAATTGCAGCTTGCTCGGCACCTCGCGGTCGCCCACGATCACCTCGACCATCTGTTTCTTCAGCGCATCGGCAGAGGGTGCATTGGCCAGATGCCGGTCAGCCTGCTGCGCGTCACTGGCCATGGTCAGCAGCTCCTCCGCCGCCGGAAACCCGCTTTCGCGCGCATCAATGGCGAGGGAGCCAAAGAACCGCCCCGTATCACGCCCCACCAGCAGGTATTTCAGGCTGAGCGCGCGAAAGGTGAATGTCATCTCGGCAATATAGCGGGTGAGGATCTTGACCTCGCCCCGGTTCAGTCCGCCCTCGGCCTCCATCACGGCAGCGACACGGCCCAGATGCGAGATGATCGTCTCGAACTTGCGGAAATAACGGCGCGAGGCGAAGAGGTCGGTCAGGCCTATGTGGGACGTCTCGCTCATGGGGCGCTGCTACCGGATCCAAATCCCGACGCGTCCGCGTCCATGTTGGCCGCGCCGATCACCAGCAGCCACGCCAGCAATACGAAGAGGCCTGGCAGGTAGAGCCACCACACAGCACCCGTCATGTATGCGAACCCCAACCAAGAAGCGCCTGTGAGAAACAGGCACCACTTGGGCGTTCGCGATGCGAAAAACCGGTGTCGGCGTGCCGAATCCGGTTCTTTGGTCGTTGGATGGTTGGTTGGAATGATCTTCACCCGCTCTTGCGCCCTTTGGTCAGCAGATAGAGCCCCGCGACCCCGCAAAAGAACCCAACCGCGTTCACCCACGCGGGCGCCCCAAAGGCGAGGGTGGCCAGCAGGCTGAGGATCGAGACGCCAATCGCGGCAAAGCCGAGTTTCATCGCTTAGGCCCCATACGCATTCGCGTCATGCTTCTCGACGATATCGGCAAAACGGCGGGCAAAACGCTCGTCGGCCTTGGCCTTCTGCTCCAACACGTCGCGGGCGAATACCATCTGGTCCTCGTGCGCCTCGAGCATGTCGGCCATCCGCTGGTTGGTAGCGGCACCGATGCCGGCCATGGCGGTCTGCGCCTCCTGATCCGTCTTCACCCCGATCTCGTTGATGCGGTGGGCGACGTCCTGTTGCTGCGCGGTCTTGAGCGACTTGGTCAGCGCGTCATAGAGCACCACGCGCTGCTTGGTGTCTGTCTGCAGCTTGTTGATCAGCACCATCTGCGTTGCCGCCTGGTTCTGGAGCGAATCCACCCAGGTCTTGCCCTTTTCGATATAGCGCTCGAGCGTCTGGGATTTCGCCACCTTGACCTGCTCGTCCTGCACCATCGCGTTGTATTGCTTGTTCAGGTCGGCCAGCTCGGTCTCGAGCGCTGTGCGCGCGGCGGCGTCCGTCTCGGCGGCGATCTTGTTTTCGAGCGTGATGATCGCCGGGTCCATCGCCTTGATCTCGTCCTGCAGGGCGCTCAGTTCCTGCACGGTGAATTCGCGTTCATCCAGCGTTTCGGTCAGGTTGCCCTCGACCTTGGTCTTTTGCTCTTCGAGCACGGCCAACTGCCCTTCGAGCAGGTTCACAATGACGTCGGATTTCGAGATCAGGTCCTGCAGCTTGTCATCGATCGAGGCTGTGCGGATCCGCTCCTGACGCATGCTTTCGGACTTTGCCTTGGCGAACACGCCCACAAACGTCTCCCACCCGGTCTTGGACCGGATCTCGTCAAAATCCTTGGAAAAGGCCGAGGTCACATCGTCGAGGCCCATGATCAACTCGGCGATATTGGCGTTCATAAGGTCGGTATGGGCGTGCACATCGTCGAGCGAGGCGTTTTCGATATCGAGGGAAATGTCCGTCCCCTCCTTCATCTTTTCGCGCGCGGTCGAGATCCGACTGGTCAGCTCGGCGATCTTTGCCTGCGCCTCTTCCACCTGTGCCTGAGATTCCCGGACCTGGGTGCCAAAATCAGCCATCAAACTCTCCCTCTTTATCAATGCGTTGCAGCATATATATGCAATGTAACAGGGATTTACATCCGTAACCCCCGCATTTCCCCCAAAGTGTTGCAAATGCGTATGACAATGAAAAGCGCGGGGTTTCCACGTCGCAGTGCGCAGGCTAGACGGTTGAACAAAGTTCAAGGAGCAGACAATGGCCAAAGCCGCCGAAGAACGCCGCAAGGCGTTGCGCGACACGCTGATCGACCTGGCCGAGGCCGAGATCGAGGAAAACGGGATCGCCGCGATCAAGGCGCGCCCGCTGGCGCAAGCCGCAGGCTGTTCGGTCGGCGCGATTTACAACGTGTTCGGCGATCTCGAGGATATCATCATCGCCGTCAACGGCCGGACCTTTGCCAAGCTCGGGCGGTTTGTGGCGGCCTCTCTCGAGGGTAAGGGCGACCTGTCCCCGACCGAGCGGCTGGTGGTGATGTCCTACGCCTATCTCGATTATGCGGCGGCGCATCCCCGGCTGTGGCGGGCGCTGTTCGATCTGCAGATGTCCACCGACATGGACGTACCCGCCTGGTATCTCGAAGAGTTGGGCCGCCTCTTCAGCTATATCGACGGGCCGGTGCACGAATGCTTTCCCGACATGAGCGCCGAGGAAGTGGCGCTGATGACCCGCGCGTTGTTCTCGTCTATCCACGGCATTGTGCTCCTGGGCCTCGAAAACCGCATCTCTGGCGTGCCGCGCGATCAGATCCGCAACATGATCGCCCTGATCCTGCGTTCTTCAACTGGAAACACAGCGTTCTGAACATTGTTCATTTTTATTCTTGAACATTGTTCACGGCTTAGCTATCTCTATTCGTGAACGATGTTCATGAAAAGGAGAACCCAGTGATTACGACGTTCAGAACTTTGTTTGCGGGTGCCAATGCCCGTGCCGAAGACCGCCTGCGGGATGTGTATGCCATCGAGCTGATCGACCAGAAAATCCGCGAAACCGAAGCGCAGGTGCATGCGGCGAAATCCACCCTCGCCAGCCTCATTCAGCGCAAACGCTCCGAGCAAAAGCTGCTGGATATGCTGCGCACCCGCATCGCATCGATGATGGACCGGGCGCGGGGCGCGATGGACGACGGGCAGGGGCAGCTTGCCCAGGAGGCCGCGCAAGCCATCGCCGAGATGGAAAACGAGGTGACCATCCGCCAGGGCACAATCGACCGGCTCGACACCCAGGTGACGCGCTTGCAATCGTCGGTCGAGGCGGGACACCGCCGTGTGATCGACCTCAAGCAAGGTGCGCTGCAGGCCCGCGCGATGCGCCGTGAACACGGCATGCAGTCCAAGCTGAACACGACGCTGCAGGGCACTTCGTCCGCGGACGAGGCGCAAGACCTCATCGACCGTGTCATCGGCAAGGACGACCCGCTGGAACAGGCGCAAATCCTCGCGGATATCAACGCAGGGCTGAACCACACCGGTCTCGAGGACCGCATGGCCGCCGCCGGTTACGGGGCCGCGACCAAGGTCACCGCCGCCGACGTACTTGCCCGCCTAAAACCCTGATTGCGCCTCAAACCAGACAAATCACCCCCCTAACAGACAGATAATTTACGTTAACGGAGACTTACGATGACCACCGAAAAACCCGACAATTCGCTTATCATGTTCCTCAACGGCGCCGGTGTGGCTGTCGCCTACATCCTGCTGGGCCTGTCGCTGTGGCTGTCCAGCGATGTGCCGCT
>JBCBHM010000032.1:0-38621 GCA_038525585.1 Pseudomonadota bacterium | reverse complement strand
ACCGACTGGGTCGAGGACATGATGCTGCGCACGGTCGAGCCTGCCGTGTATGACCAGTGGACCACCAACGAGATCCCGTTCGATGATCCGCGCGTCGTCGCCGCAATCGAGGAATTCGGCCACTTTGCCCGTGATGACGCCAAGGTTGCCGGTGGGTCCGGTGCTGTCGCCTCGACCGACTTCCGCGACTCGCCCAAGGGTCTCTTCTCCTCGCCGCCGCAGTGCTACATGCACCGTCAGGCGTCGTTTGTGCCGGCCTTCTTCCCCGAAGATGTGGAATTTGGTGTCGACACCAACTTCTTCTACTTCCCGTCCTACGCGGACAAGGACCTGGGCGACCCTGTCCTGGGGGGCGGCACGCTGATGGCGATCACCAACCCAAGCGATGCCACCAACGAACTGATGGCATTCTTCCAGCTGCCGATCAGCCACGAGATCATGATGGCGCAGACAGGCTTTCTCACGCCCCACAACGGCGTGAACCTGGATGCCTACAAGGACGACACCCTGCGCGCGCTGGGTGAGGTTCTGCTGGGTGCCACCACCTTCCGCTTTGACGGCTCTGACCTGATGCCCGGCGGCGTGGGTGCGGGCACCTTCTGGACCGGTATGGTCGACTATGCTGGCGGCAAGGACGCGGCCACTGTCGCCTCCGAAATCCAGGCCAGCTGGGACGCGCTGAAGTAACGCGCACCCGAATGCGAACGGTCCGCCCGCGCGCCGGCGCGTGGGCGGCACCAAACAGGCAGCTGCAAAAACCGCAGCGCCTCGAAGGCCGAAAGAGGCCTCGTTTCCAGGGAGGAAGCCATGAACCCCGCATTACTTGGGTTGATCACCATTGCACTCGGCGTGGGCGGATGCGTCCTGTATTTCTGGGGGTCGAACCAGGTCCTCGACAGGGTCATCTTTCCGGCCACGGGCCCCAATGCCGGTCAGAACATTAACAAGGCCAACATGGTGCGACCCTGGCTGTTCCTCTTTCCTGCGATCTTCGCGCTAGGCCTCTACCTCGCCTACCCAGTCTTTGAAACGCTGCGCCTGTCGGTCACCGACCGCGATCAGGGCGGCGCCTTTGTCGGGCTCGCCAACTACAACCAGATGATCGCGGAGCCGAAATTCTGGGAGGCGCTGCGCAACAACCTGTTGTGGCTCATCGTCGTGCCCGCCGCCTCGACCGCCTTCGGCCTTTTGGCGGCACAGCTTACCGACCGGATCAAATGGGGTGCGGTGGCCAAGTCGCTGATCTTCATGCCCATGGCGATCTCGTTCGTGGGCGCGGGCGTGATCTTCAAACTCGTGTACGAGGCGCGGCCCGCCGACCAGAACCAGATCGGCATCCTCAACGCCGTCTGGCTGCAATTCGAGGGGGGCGTTGGCTCCTTTCTGTTCCTGCAAGTTCTTCCCGCGCTGATGCTGTTGGCCTTTGCCGGGATCGTCGCCTATGTCGGCTGGATCTTCGTGCGCCCCATCGCGGAAAGCCGCGAGCGCGGTGGCGGCGCCGGATATGTGCCCCTGCGCCTGTTCGTTGCGGTTGCGGCGCTCTACCTGGTGTACCTGTCGCTGTCCTCGCTCGTCGGTATCTTTACCTTCGACTATCCCTACGGTGAGCCGCAGACCTGGCTGACCATTCCGTTCTGGAACAGCTTCCTCTTGATGGTGGTGCTGATCTGGATCCAGACCGGATTTGCCATGGTGATCCTGTCCGCCGCCCTGCGCGGCATCCCCGAGGAAACGGTCGAGGCGGCCATCGTCGACGGCGCCAACCCCTTTACCATCTTCTTCAAGATCAAGGTGCCCCAGATCATGGGCACCATCGTGGTGGTCTGGACGACCATCACCATCACCGTGCTCAAGGTCTTTGACATCGTGTTCGCGATGACCAATGGCCAGTGGGAAACGCAAGTGATGGCCAACTACATGTACGACAAGATGTTCCGCGCCAACGACTGGGGCGTGGGCTCGGCCAGCGCCATGATCATCATGCTGCTCGTCACCCCGATCCTGGTCTGGAACATCTACAACGCGCGCAAGGAGATGAAGTGATGGCCATGCAAGAGGAGAACATTCAGGGCGGTGCACTTGCCAAACCCGCCGCCCAAGTGCGCCGCGGTCTCTTTGGCAAGGCCAAGGAATCGACCGAAGGCATCGCAGGCTCCAAATCCTCGCTGACCTGGGTCGTCAATATCTGCGTCGTGCTGCTGGTCGCCCTGTGGGTCTTTCCCACATTCGGGCTGCTGGTGTCGTCCTTCCGCACCGCGGACCAGATCACCGGCTCGGGCTGGTGGGCGGCTTTGTTCCCCTCCGAACAGACCGAGCGGTATCGCGTCGCCGATCCGGATGAAAACCGGGTGCAACGTGGCGACCTGTTCGTGGTCGAGGGCAACTTTTTCGAAGAGAACGACGCATCCGGCGACATTCAAAGCTGGGGCACCTCGTCACGTGCTGTCGATGCCTATCAGGCGGGTGATGTTGCGGACCTCGGCGATGGCGAAACCTTCAGTATCGGCGTCGACGGCAGCTATGTCTGGTCGGGCAACGATGAGCAGATCAGCGGGCGTGGCCAACGCGCCTTTGTCACGGCCGTGACCCCGCCGGAATTCACGGTGGAAAACTACGTGAACATCATGACCAGCGGGAATGATACCGATAACATGGCCAAGGCGTTCTTCAACACTCTCACGGTCACCATCCCCGCCACGATCATCCCCATCGTCGTCGCGGCCTTTGCCGCGTATGCGCTGGCGTGGATGGACTTTCCCGGGCGCGCGCTGCTGATCGCGGCGGTGGTGGGCCTGCTGGTGGTGCCGCTGCAACTGGCGCTGATCCCGCTTCTGAAACTGCATGTCGGCATCGGCATCGGCAAAGGCTACCTGGGGGTGTGGCTGGCCCATACCGGCTTTGGCCTTCCACTGGCGATATACCTCTTGCGAAATTACATGGTTGGCCTGCCCCGCGACATCATCGAAAACGCCAAGGTGGACGGCGCGACGGATTTTCAGATCTTTACCAAGATCATCCTCCCTCTGTCGTTCCCCGCCTTGGCGTCCTTTGCGATTTTCCAGTTCCTGTGGACCTGGAACGACCTGCTGGTGGCCAAGGTGTTCCTGATCGACGCCACGGGGCAGACCACGGTGATGACCGACCAGATCGTCAACTTGCTCGGCACTCGCGGCGGCAATTGGGAAATCCTCGCGACCGCAGCGTTCGTATCCATCGCGGTGCCGCTGTGCGTCTTCTTTGCCATGCAAAAATACCTCGTCCGCGGCCTGCTGGCCGGGTCGGTGAAATAGGAAAGCCCGTTCATGAACACACATGCGAGTGCCGACACGACCAAGATGTTAAGCGCCGACAAAGACTGGTGGCGCGGGGCGGTGATCTATCAGATCTACCCCCGCAGCTTTCAGGACAGCAATGGCGACGGGATTGGTGATCTCAACGGGATCACCAGCCGCCTGCCCTATGTCGCCTCGCTGGGGGTGGACGCGATCTGGATCTCGCCTTTCTTCACGTCGCCGATGAAGGACTTTGGCTATGACGTGAGCGACTATTGCGACGTCGATCCGATGTTCGGCACGCTTGCCGATTTCGACGCGCTGGTGGATATGGCGCACCAGCTTGGCCTGCGCGTGATGATCGACCTTGTGCTGTCGCACACCTCCGATCAGCACGCCTGGTTCGCGGAATCGCGCGCGAACCGCGACAACCCCAAGGCGGACTGGTTCGTCTGGTCCGACCCCAAGGAGGACGGCACGCCGCCCAACAACTGGCTGTCGATCTTTGGCGGCTCCGCCTGGCAATGGGACAGTCGGCGCGAACAGTACTATTTGCACAATTTCCTCGTCGAACAGCCCGACCTCAACTTCCACAACATGGAGGTGCAGGACGCCCTGCTGGACGTCGTCCGCTTTTGGCTCGACCGGGGTGTGGATGGCTTCCGCCTCGACACGATCAACTTCTACGTCCACGACAAAGAGCTGCGGTCAAACCCGGCCCTGCCGGTGGACCAGCGAGATGACAGCATCGCGCCCCGTGTGAACCCCTACAACCACCAGCTGCATGTGCATTCCAAGAACCAGCCCGAGAACCTGGCGTTCCTCGAACGGTTCCGCGCCGTGATGGACGAATACGGTGCCACTACCGCCGTGGGCGAGGTGGGCGACGCGCAAAAGGGCCTCGAGATCATGGGCCAGTACACCACTGGCGAGACCCGCGTTCACATGTGTTACAGCTTTGAGTTTCTGTCGAGCCACGCGCCCACCGCAGAGCGGTTTGCCAAGGTGTTGGCGGACGTGGATGAACATGTCTCGGACGGCTGGGCCTGCTGGGCGTTTTCCAATCACGACGTGATCCGGCACGCCACCCGATGGGGCCTGACCGACGCGGCCAAGCGGACGCTCGCCACGCTTCTGATGACCTTGCGCGGCTCGGTCTGCATCTACCAGGGCGAAGAGCTGGGTCTGGGAGAGGCGGACGTCGCGTTCGAGGATCTGCAAGATCCCTACGGCATCGAGTTCTGGCCCGAGTTCAAGGGCCGCGATGGCTGCCGCACGCCCATGGTGTGGGAGGCATCCAACGCCCATGCGGGTTTCAGCGATGCGCGGCCCTGGCTGCCCATCAGCACCGAACATCTGCACGCCGCCGCCGCGGTGCAGGAGGATGATCCGGCCGCCCTGCTGCATCACTACCGCAAGGTGCTGGCGTTCCGGCGCACGCATCCCGCGCTGATCAAGGGCGCCCACGAGAGTGTCGTGGCCGAGGGCACTGTGCTGCACTTCAGCCGCACGCATGGGGACGAGGTGATTTATTGCGCATTCAATCTGAGCGATGTGCCCGTCAGCCACAGCTTGCCCGCAGGCCAGTGGATGAACATCGGCGCAGAGCTGGGCAGCATCGGCCCCGGCCCGGATGGCGACCTGCATCTGGGGCCGTGGCAGGTGGCGCTCGCGATCAAGGCATAAAACAAAGGCGCGCCGATCCAAGGCGCGCCCGTCCGGGGAGGGGACGATAGCAATGGCAGATTTGAAACTCACCGATGTCGGCAAGACATATGGCGGCACCGTCAACGTGCTGAAGGACATCAACCTCGACATCGACAAGGGCGAGTTGATCGTCTTTGTCGGCCCGTCAGGCTGCGGCAAGTCCACGCTGCTCCGGATGATTGCGGGGCTGGAAAAGATAAGCGATGGCGCGCTCGAGATCGACGGCACGCTGGTCAATGACATGCCGCCTGCACAGCGGGGCATCGCGATGGTGTTCCAGTCCTACGCGCTGTATCCGCACATGACTGTGCGGGACAACATGACCTTTGCGCTGAAGCTGGCCAAGAAATCCCCTGCAGAGATTGACGCCGCCGTCGACAAGGCGGCGCGCATCCTGCAACTCGAACCCTATCTCGACCGCCTGCCCAAGGCGTTGTCGGGCGGGCAGCGCCAGCGCGTGGCCATCGGCCGGTCGATCGTGCGTGACCCCAAGGTTTACCTGTTCGACGAACCGCTTTCGAACCTCGATGCGGCACTGCGGGTTGCGACGCGGATCGAGATTGCGCAGCTCAAAGAAAGCATGCCCGACAGCACGATGATCTATGTGACCCACGACCAGGTGGAGGCGATGACGCTGGCCACCCGCATCGTGGTGCTGGCCAACAAGGGGATCGCGCAGGTCGGCACACCGCTCGAGCTGTACGAGCGGCCCGAAAACGAGTTTGTCGCGCAATTCATCGGCTCCCCGGCGATGAACCTGCTGCCGGGCGAGATCGTGGGCACCGGCGCGCAGACGACGATCAAGATGGCCACCGGCCTTACGGCGGTGTCCGCCTGCCCGACCACGGATGCGGATATGGGCCTCACGGTGAATGTCGGTGTCCGGCCCGAGGATTTCATCGCCACGGATGGCGGCGGGATCTACAAGGGACAGGTCGACTTTACCGAAGCGTTGGGAGAGGTCACGATCCTTTACTTCAAGGCCGAAGACGGCAAGGACCCCGTGCTTGCCAAGATGGCGGGCATCCATCCCGGCCTGCGCGGCCAGACCGTCACGGTGACCGCGGCACCGGAGAAGGTGCAGCTTTTTGCCGACGGCAAGTCGCTTTATTACCGCTAGGCCTGTTCGAACAGCGTTGCGGGCCGATCCAACAGATATTGGTTGATGATCGGCCCGACCGCGGCCCCGATGCCCCGCGCATTGCCGCCGATCTGACCCTCCGCCAGCGCCGGCGCGATCAAACCGCGCGTGTCCATCCCGCGTAACTGCTCGGCCGCCAGCGCGACGAGACGCGCCCGTATGCCTTCGGGCATGCCGCCGTCGATCACCACCGCTTCGACGTCGATCACGGCACTTGCCGCGACGCTTGCCGCGGCCAGCGCATGTGCCGTTTCCTCGACCCACGGGCCCACATGGGCCTCTAGGTGGCTCCAGTCTTGCGGCGCCTCCCACAGTTGGCGGGCGTCCAGCCCCGCCGCCTCGAGCCGCTTTTCCAATGACCGGATCGACGCCAGGTCGATCAGCGGGCATGCCCGGCCCGCGCGGTCCGGCACCATCAACGACCCGAACGCGCCCGCGTTCTGCTGGTTGCCCTCGAACACGGCGTGATCCAGGACGATGCCACCCCCGATGAACGCACCCACAAAGAAATAGACGTAGTCGCGATATTCGCGCCCGATGCCAAAGATATGCTCGGCCCGGCACGCGGCGGTCGCGTCGTTGACCATGCGCACCGGCAAGCCGGTGATCTCTGCCGCCGCACCGACCATGTCCGCGTCCTTCCACGCGGCAAAATCATCGGCGGATGCGCCCAGCACCTCGTGCCAGTTCCACAGCTCGAACGGGGCCGCGATGCCCAAGCCGCACAAGCGCGCCGACATATCCTCGGACATCTTGCCCGTCAGCGCATCAAAGCCCGATTGCAGGAAGGTCAGCACCGGGCCGGGCCGCGGATAGTCATAGGTCTCGCGCAATTGCTGGCGGACCTGCCCCGCCAGATCCAGCACCACCAGATCCGCACTGCGCCGCCCCAGCTTGAGACCCACGGAAAACGCCCCGTCCGGATGCAGGGAAAACGGCACCGACGGTTTGCCCACCTTTCCCTTGACCGGCTTGCCGCGCAGCAGCAGCCCATCGCGTTCCAGCTTGCGCAGGATCACCGATGTCGTCTGTGGTGACAGTCCGGTGCGCCGCGCCAACTCACCGCCCGACAGCCCGCCATTGCGCTGCATCACCGAAAGCAGCAGCCGTTCGTTATAGGCCCGCACCCCGATCTGATTGATCCCGCCGGACAGGCTGCGCACGTGGTCCAGTGTCATCGCACCGCCTCCTCACACCGCAATTTTTACGCCCGTCAATTAATAAATCAAGTTGAATTATTAATTGACAGTCACCCAGAATCGCGTTTCCTTAACGTCAGCGCGTGCTCTCGAGAAAAGGGGGGCGTGCACATATTGGGAGGATACCATGAAGAAACTGTTCCTGGGCACAGCCGCTGCCCTGACCGTCACTGCGGGCTCGGCCTGGGCCGATGCGCACGGCCCGTCCGCATGCCTGATCACCAAGACGGACACCAACCCGTTCTTTGTCAAGATGCGCGAAGGTGCGGCCGCCAAAGCCGAAGAGCTGGGCGTGTCCCTGAACTCCTACGCCGGTCAGGTCGACGGGGACAACGAGGCGCAAGTGGCCGCGATCGAAACCTGCATCGCCAACGGCGCGTCGGGCATCCTGCTCACCGCGTCCGACACCGCCGCCATCGTGCCATCGGTCGAACAGGCGCGCGAGGCCGGGCTGCTGGTCATCGCGCTCGACACCCCGCTCGAGCCCATCGATGCCGCAGATGCGACCTTTGCCACCGACAACTTCCTGGCCGGTGAGCTGATCGGCCAATGGGCCGCCGCCACCCTTGGCGACGCTGCTGCGGACGCCAAGATCGCCATGCTCGACCTCGCAATCAGCCAGCCCACCGTGGGCGTGCTGCGCGACCAGGGCTTTCTCACCGGTTTTGGCATCGACGTCAAAGACGTGAACCGCTGGGGCGACGAGGATGACGAACGCATCATCTGCAACGAGGTCACCGCCGGCAACGAAGAGGGCGGGCGAACCGCGATGGAAAACTGCCTCGCCCGCGATCCCGAAATCAACGTGGTCTACACGATCAACGAACCCGCCGCCGCGGGCGCATACGAGGCGCTGGCCGCCATCGGGCGCGAGGATGACGTGCTGATCGTGTCCGTCGATGGCGGTTGCCCCGGCGTGCAGAACGTGGCTGACGGCGTCATCGGCGCCACGTCGCAGCAATACCCGCTGCTCATGGCCTCGCTCGGCATCGAAGCGATTGCCCAGTTCGCCAAGGACGGCACCCTGCCCGCCAACACCGAAGGCAAGGATTTCCTCGACACCGGTGTGTCGCTGGTGACCGATGCGCCTGCGGATGGCGTCGACAGCATCTCGGTCGCCGAAGGCACCGACCGCTGCTGGGGCTGATCGCCTAAGCGTCCAGGATCGGAGCGGGCCGCAGCATCGCGGCCCGCCCCACATCGCACCGCAGGGGGGTAAGATGGCAGACAGCCACGACTATGAAACCGTCGTGAAAGCGCCGGCAGCCGAGGGAGTCGCGCATTTCGATGACGACCACAAGGGACTGCTGGGCAAGGTCCAGCACGCCCTGCACGTCAACCCCGCGCTGGTGCCGCTCATCATCCTCGTCTTTGCCATATCGCTCTTTGGCATTCTGATCGGGCAGCGCTTTTTCTCGGCGGGCACCCTGACCCTGATCCTGCAACAGGTGCAGATCGTGGGCGTGCTGGCGGCCGCGCAAACCCTTGTTATCCTAACCGCAGGCATCGACCTGTCGGTGGGCGCCATCGCCGTGCTGTGCACCGTGATCATGGGCCAGTTCACCTTTCGCTACGGCTTGCCCGCCGAGCTGAGCCTGCTGATCGGGATCGCCTTTGGTGCCGGGATCGGCGCCATCAGCGGCTTTCTCGTGAGCCGGATCAAGATCCCGCCCTTCATCGTGACGCTGGGCATGTGGCAGATCGTGCTCGCCTCGACCTACCTGTTTTCCCGCAACGAAACCCTGCGGTCGAGCCAGCTGCGGGAAGAGGCGCCGACGCTGCTGTTCCTGGGCAACAAGGTGTCCATTGGCGGGGCAAATTTCACCTTCGGCGTGATCCTGATGATCCTGATCGTCATTGGTCTGGCCTATGCCTTGCGCTCCACGGCGTGGGGCCGCCACGTCTATGCCGTGGGTGACGATCCGGAGGCCGCACAGCTGGCCGGTGTCAACGTGCACCGCACGCTGATGTCCGTCTATATCCTGACCGGTCTGATCTGCGCCGTTGCGGGCTGGGTCATGATCGGGCGGTTCAGCTCTGTCTCGCCCTCGGCCTCCACCGGGGTGATCGGCAACATCCAGGCCATCACGGCGGTGGTGATCGGCGGTATCTCCCTTTTTGGCGGGCGCGGATCGATCTTTGGCGCCTTCTTCGGCGCGCTGATCGTCGGCGTGTTCGAGATGGGCCTGCGGATGCAGGGCGCGGACCCGCAATGGACCTTCATGCTGATCGGCATGCTCATCATCGCCGCCGTTGCGGTCGACCAGTGGATACGAAAGGTCTCGGCATGAAACCCATCCTGCACGCCACCAATCTGGTCAAACGCTATGGCAAGGTCACAGCACTCGATCATTGCGACTTCGAGCTTTATCCCGGCGAAATCCTCGCCGTAATCGGCGACAACGGCGCTGGCAAGTCGTCCCTGATCAAGGCGCTGTCCGGTGCGGTGCAACCCGATCAGGGCGAGGTCTTTCTTGACGGTCGACAGGTGCACTTTCGCTCGCCCATCGACGCGCGCGACGCGGGCATCGAAACGGTGTACCAGACCCTCGCCATGTCGCCCGCCCTGTCCATCGCCGACAACATGTTCATGGGCCGCGAGCTGAAGAAACCGGGGATCATGGGCAAGCTGTTTCACCAGCTCGACAAGCGCAAGATGCAGGAGATCGCCCGTGAAAAGCTGTCCGAACTGGGCCTGATGACCATCCAGAACATCAATCAGGCGGTCGAGACGCTGTCGGGCGGCCAACGCCAGGGTGTGGCCGTGGCCCGTGCGGCCGCCTTCGGCTCCAAGGTCATCATCCTCGATGAGCCGACCGCCGCGCTTGGCGTCAAGGAAAGCCGCCGGGTGCTCGAGCTGATCCAGGACGTGAAATCCCGCGGCATTCCGATCATCCTGATCAGCCACAACATGCCGCATGTGTTCGAGGTCGCCGACCGCATCCATGTGCACCGGTTGGGCAAACGTCTGTGCGTCATCGACCCCAAGGAACACTCCATGTCGGACGCCGTCGCCTACATGACCGGCGCGGCGGAGCCGGACCTTGCCGCCTGACACCACAGTGGCGGGTATTGTCGCGCGGATCGCGGCGCTGCCCGCGTCCCCCCACCGCCGCGTTGTGGCGGTCGTCGGCCCCCCGGCCAGTGGCAAGTCCACACTCGCCCATACGCTGGCGGTTGCGTTGACGCAGGTCGGCACCGCGGCCTGCGTGATCCCGATGGACGGGTTTCACCTCGACGACCGCCTGCTGGCGGAGGACGGGACGCGCGCGCGCAAGGGTGCGCCCCACACGTTCGATGCCGCGGGCCTCGTCCGCCTGATCGCAGCCCTGCAGGCGCCACAGGACATCGTTTTCCCGATCTTCGACCGCAGCCGCGAAATGGCCATCGCGGGCGCAGGCCGCGTGCCCGCCACCTGCCGCACCGTTCTGGTCGAAGGGAACTATCTGCTGCTCAACCAAGCGCCCTGGACGGACTTGCGACCGCACTGGGATCTGAGCATCGCCCTGCACCCGCCGCGCGACATTCTGCGCACCCGCCTCTTGCACCGCTGGGACACCCACGGCAAGACACGCGCAGAGGCGGAGGCCTGGATCGAGACAAACGACATTCTGAACATCGAAACCGTTCTGACCGGCAGTGCGCCTGCAGACATCACGCTGAACGAGGCCCCGACATGATCCTGTGCGCAGGCGAAGCGCTGATCGACATGATCCCCGACGAAACCGGCGCCTACGCCCCCCATGTGGGCGGTGCCGTGCTCAACACCGCCGTGGCGCTGGGGCGGCTTGGCGCGCCCGCGTGCCTGGTGACCGGCCTGTCGTCCGATCCGTTCGGCCAGATGATCGCGGACCACCTGCACGCGAGCCATGTCGACACGTCCCATGCGGTGCGCAGCAACCGCAACACCACGCTGGCCTTTGTCCACCTCGACCAGGGCAACGCCACCTACACGTTCTACGACGCGGAAACCGCGACCAGCGCCATCCAACCCGCCGACCTGCCTGCCGTACCGGCGGGCACGGAGGCGGTGTTTTTCGGCGGTATATCGCTGTGCAATCCGCCGGTCGCCGACAGCCTGACCAACATGGCGCTTGGCGTGTCTGCCAACACGCTTGTGATGGCCGATCCGAACATCCGCCCCGGCTTTGCCCGCGACCAGGCCGCGTATCGCGACCGCCTCAACCGCTTGCTGGGCCGTGTCGACATCGCCAAACTGTCTGACGATGACATCAGCTGGCTCATCCCCGATGGCGACATGGCGGCCAAGGCCCAGGCCCTGCTCGACCGTGGCCCCAAGATGCTGCTGCTGACCGAAGGCGGCGCGGGCGCCACCGCTTATCTGCGGGGCGGCCCGTCCGTCCGTGCGGCGGCACAAAAGGTCACCGTGATCGATACCGTCGGTGCGGGCGATACGTTCAACGCAGGCTGCCTGATGGCGCTGCGCCGCGCCGGCGCCCTGTCACCCGCGGCACTGCACGACCTCGACGAAACGGCGCTGAAAGACATGCTGGACTATGCCGCACGCGTCGCCGCCGTCACCGTGTCGCGCGCCGGCGCCAACCCACCCTGGGCACATGAACTGGAGGCCACCGCATGAAACGATCCCGCGTGAACGACATCCTCGCCGAAGGTGCCGCGTTCTTTGCCACACATGGCTGGTCCCTGCCGCCGTTCGCGGGTTGGAGCCCGGACGACATGCGCTCGGACAAGGCCGCACATATCCGAAACCGCCGCCTCGGCTGGGACATCACGGATTACGGCCAGGGCCGGTTTGACGACATGGGCCTGTTCCTGTTTACCATGCGCAACGGCGATCTGGGCGAGATGGGGCAGCAAGGCGCCATGCTTTATGCTGAAAAGCTGATGATCTCGCGCCAGGATCAGCTGTCGCCGATGCACCGCCACGTGCTCAAGACCGAGGATATCATCAACCGCGGGGGTGCCACTCTGGTGCTGGAGCTGTTCACCCGCGCGCATGATGGCGGCATCGACCGCAAGGCCGACGTTGAGGTGCTGACCGACGGCGTGCCGATCACCCTGCCCGCGGGCGGGCATCTGAAACTGCCTGTCGGTGCCTCCGTCACCCTGACGCCGACCACATGGCACGCGTTCTGGGGCGAGGGCGGCGATTGTTTGATCCACGAGGTCTCGACCGTAAACGACGACCTCACCGACAATATCTTTGCCGAGCCGATCGGGCGTTTTTCCGACATCGAAGAGGACACGGCGCCCAGCCACCTGCTGGTCAGCGACTACGGCACCTGACGTGGCGTTTTCTTGAAGTAAGAAAACGGGTCCAGGCGGCACCGGTCCACGTCACCTCAGATGGTTCCGCAAGGCATCGATGACGGCCCGCACCTTGGTCGGCAGATAGGCACGGCTGGGATAGAGCAGCCAGGCGGCCGTCTCGAACGTGGTCGCTGTCACGTCATGATCGGGGAACAGATCGACGAGCCGCCCCGCAGCAATATCCATGTCGATCATCCAATCCGCCAGCAGGGCTGGCCCGAGCCCGGCAAGGGCCGCCGCGCGCAGCGCCAACGCGTTGGAGATCAGGAGCCGTCCCGACACCGGCACGGTCTCTGTCTCTGTCTCGTCCCCGCGAAAGTGCCACTCTGTCCGATATTCGGGCAGCGTCATCCGCAGCACGTCATGGCGGGCCAGATCCGCGGGCCGCGCCGGCACCCCGTGCGTTGCCACATAGTCCGGTGACGCCACCACGCGGTAGCAGGTGGACCGCAACCGCGTGCTGATCAGATCGCCCTTGGGTGCGGGCGCCAGGCGGATCGCCAGATCGACCTGCCCCGCCACCAGATCCACATTCTGATCGCTCAGGATCAACTCCAGCTCGATCCCCGGCAACTCCGCCCGCAGCGCCCCCAGCACCGGCACCAATACGTCATGACCAAACGCCACCGAGGCTGTGATCCGCACCCGCCCCGCGGGCGCCGTCCCGATCTCTGCCGCTGAATCCCGCGCCAGATCGAGGTCATCCAGCAGGGGACCCAGCCGGCCCAGATACACGGCACCCGCCTCCGTCATCCGCAATTGACGTGTGGAGCGTTGAAACAGCCGCAGGCCCAACTCCGCCTCGACCGCGGCCACGGTCCGGCTCACCGAAGACGGATCAACCCCCATCACGCGCGCCACGGCAGCAAAGCTGCCATGCTGCGCCACCGACTGCACGGTCCTGAGGGCATGGATCTCCATTCATGCATAAATTGCACGACACTGACATGATCGGAAGCCTGTTTTGCAAAAACCGCACGGATTAAACCGATGCCACACCCAAAGGAGACCCCACCCATGACACGCACCCTCCCCCTTGCAGCGCTGCTGCTGACGGCGACCCACGCGCCAGCCGCCCCCACCGAATGGACCCTGGATCTGGGCCACGCCCATATCGGCTGGGAAATTGACCACATGGGCCTGAGCCGCACTGTCGGCCGGTTCAACACGTTCGACGGCACCTTCCTCATCGACGAGGCGAACCCGGCGGCCTCGCAGATCACGTTCGTGATCGACGCGGCCAGCATCGACAGCAATCACGGCCCTCGCGACGCACATCTGCGCAACGGCGATTATCTTGATGCCGAAACCAACCCGCAGATCACCTTTACTTCCACTGACATCCAGATGCTGACGCCGACATCGGGCAAGCTCCATGGCGACCTGACCCTGCGCGGCGGCACGGCGCCTGTCACACTTGACTTCAGGATGGTGCGCGACCGGACCTACCCCGACTTCATACCGGGCTATGACGAGGTGCGCGTGGTCGGGTTCGAAGCGACCGGCGAGATCCTCCGCCTCGATCATGGTATGGACTTCATCGCGTTTCTCGACAGCCCGACGGGCCTCAGCGTCGATGTGGATTTGCACTTTGACCTCGTGCACTGCACAAACGCATCAGCAGACAACATCCCGTGCAACTGGGGGCGCTGACAATGGATCATGTGAACGGCAAGACGGTGGTTATCACCGGCGCGAGCAGGGGCATCGGCGCCGCCACCGCCCGCGTCCTCGCACAGAACGGCGCGCGGGTTGTCCTCGCCGCCCGCTCCGCGGAGGCGCTCAACGCTTTGGCGGCGGAAACCGGTGGCCTCGCCGTCCCTTGCGACGTCTCGGACTACGCCCAGGTCGAGGCACTGATGGACGCCGCAGGCACGATCGATGTGCTTGTCAACAACGCATGGCTTATCGACCCGATCGCACGGCTCGAAGACAGCGACCCGAGCGCCTGGGGCACGGTGGTCGACGTCAACGTCAAGGGCGTCTACCACGGCATCCGCGCCGCCTTGCCCCGCATGGTGACCCAAGGTGCGGGCACCATCATCAACATCTCCTCCGGTGCGGCCACCGGCGCGCTCGAAGGGTGGAGCCACTACTGCGCCACCAAGGCGGCGGTCCTGTCGCTCACAAAAGTCACCCACAAGGAAATGCACGACAAAGGCATCCGCGTGATGGGCCTCTCGCCGGGCACCGTCGCGACGGATATGCAGCGCGAGATCAAGGCCTCCGGCATCAACCCGGTCAGCCAGCTCGATTGGGGCAGACACATCCCCCCCGAATGGGTCGGTCAGGCGATCGCTATCCTCATGGGCCCCCAAGGTGATCCCTATTGCGGCACCGACTTCACCCTCAAAACAAACGAGGAACGGGCCCTTGTCGGCCTCCCCCCGCTCTGACCTCTTCTTCTCTTTTCAAATACGGAAAACAACAGGCGCGACAGCAACGTCGCGCCAACCGCACCACCTGATGCCAACATCGACCCAACCGTGCTAACCAAAATAATGTCGTCGCGCAGCGTCATCGGGATCACCGCGCGCAAATGCGCACACCGCTGTTGCACGTGTCCCGGCCTTGGGCACGTCAAATGCTACGAAACCATTGCCAACACTCACCAAGAACCACCGATCACACAAATGGCAGGTAAAAGTCGCGCACCTCGTCCACCGATTTGTCCTTAAGCCGCTTCCACTCGTCTTGCTTGAGAAAGATCAGCGCGTCACACATCCCCTCGCCCACGGCCATCCGCAGCGGCTTGTCCGCATCCAGCGCATCCAGCGCCTTGTCCAGGGCCGACGGGACATGCCGCGTCGCCCGCACGTTCTCGAGCCCGTCGAGGTCTTCCGCCGGATCCAGCGCGTAGCCTTCTGACACACCCAGCAGCGCGGCCTGCAACACCGCCGTCACCGCCAGATACGGGTTTGTCGCGCAGTCCGCCATCCGGTGTTCCAGCCGGGCGGACCGTGGCGACGCCACGCTCGACCGCGTTGTGACCAGCCGGTGATCATCGGCCCAGTTGGCCCAATACCCCGCCATCGACGCAGGCCCCAAGCGGTCATAGCTGTTCACCGTCGTGGCCAGCAGCCCCGCCAGGCCCTCATGGTGCTGGATCAGCCCCGCCATGGCCGCTTTGGCCACATCCGACAGCGCGCCGTCGGGCGCAATCACGTTGGCCCCCTGCGCATCTTCGAAGCTGAAATTCACATGCAGGCCCGACCCGCCCCGCTCCGGGATCGGTTTGGGCAAAAACGTCAGCAGCAAGCCCATGCTCGCCGCCACCTCGCGCGCCATCGTCTTGAACAGAAACGCATGGTCACATGCCGCCAGCGCGTCACCAAAGCGTAAGGTCAGCTCGAATTGACCGTTGTCATATTCGCCATTCATCGACTCCACGGGCAAGTCCACCGCCTCCGCCCTGCGCCAGATCGCATCCATCAACCCGGCCGGATCGTTCTGCGGGCCCGTTCCATAGACAAACGCCCCGGGCGTGTCGTAGGGCCGCCAAACACCCGCGGCGTCCTGCTGAAACACATAAGCCTCCAGCTCCAGCCCGACCTTCGGCGTCAGTCCACGCGCCTGCCATGCCTCCACCGTCGCCTGCAACCGCCCGCGTGCACAGAGCGGCAGCACCGCCCCATTGCCGTGCAAGGTCCCCAGCGCGATCTCCGTCCCCTCCTGCCAATCCGGGCGGCGCACTGTATCCAACACCAGCTCCATATCCGGCAGCCCGTCAAACACACCCGCCCCCGGCACCGGGATCAGATCACGGTCGAACGTCGTTCCAAACACCCCGCGGGCAAAGCCGATTGTGCCCCCCGCCGCCACCTCGGAGGGGACGTATTTGCCCCGCGGCAGGTTCAGCAGATCACAGAAAAGGGCGCGCGTGCGGGTTGTCATGAGATGTCACTTCAGCTTGGGGCGCAGGGTCAAGGCTTTGACCCCGCAGATAAAATTTGAACGGGTCCAGGTGGGCGGCGCCATCGCCTCAAGCCCCGCCAGCCGCGCCGACAGCTCCCGCAGCACCGCCGTCACCTCGAGCTTGGCCAGCCACATGCCCAGGCACACATGCGGCCCGCCCTGACCAAAGGCGATGTGCCGGTTCGGGCTGCGGTCCAGCATCACGGTGTCGGGCGCCTCAAACACCTCGGCGTCCCGGTTGCCCGACACGAACCACATCAGCACCTTGTCACCTGCGCGGATCGTCGTGCCGTGCATCTCGACATCGCGGGTCGCGGTGCGCCGGAAATGCAACGTGGGCGAGGCCAGGCGGATGATCTCATCCGCCGCCGTCCCCCAAACCTTGCCCGATGCCAGCACCTCCAGCAGCCGATTGTCCTGCGCCAAGAGCCACAGCGCCATGGCGATGGAGTAGCGCGTGGTGTCGTTCCCCGCCGCCACCAGCAGGCAAAAGAAGTTCTCGAAGTCCTGCCCGGCCATCCGCCCCTCGGGGCTGTTCAGCACGCGTGCCAGAATGCCATCTGGGTCCACCCCACGCGCGCCGTTCAGGATGTCTTCGGCGTAGTCATAAAGCTCCACGCCCGCGGGCGACCGGAACGGCATCATCCGGTAGGCGTCCGTGTCGACCTTGTCGAGCACGGTATCGGTAAAGTCGGGATCGGTGTTCCCGATCAACGCGTCACCGCGCTCGACCAGCCAGTCGAGGTCATCATCGGGCACGCCCAATATGCGGCCCAGCATCAGCATGGGCAGCCGCTTGGCAATATGTTCAACCCCGTCAAACTCGGCGTGATCAAGGGCGGTGCTGACGATATCGCGGGCCAGATCGCGGATCAGCGGCTCGAACTGCGCCACGACGGGTTTGGCAAAGGCCGGATTTACCGTGCGCCGCGTTGCGGTGTGCTCTGGCGGGTCCGTCTCCTGAAATGTGCGGCGGGCCAGATATTCTTCGCGGCTCTGATCCTCGATCCGGATCCCTTGCGCGCTTGAAAACCTCTCCGGGTCGCGCTGTGCGGCCATGATGTCGGCATAGCGCGTCAGCGACCAAAAGCCCTTGTCGCTGCCGTACGCTTCCGTCCAGTGCAGCGGCGCATCGCGGCGCATCTGCGCAAATGTCTCATGCGGCACCCCGGCGACAAAGCTGTCGTGATCGGCGAGGTTCTTCATGGCGCGCCTCCGAAAAACCGGGTCGCCCAATCGGCAAAGACATGGCCTTGAGCTGTCCGGCTCAGCGTCGCTTCGGCTTGCGCCACCTCCGCGGCACTCAGATTCGGGCGGGTCGCGTCGAGGACACAGCGCATGAACGGGTCGGTAAACTCCGGATGCGCCTGTGTAGTAAAGATATGATGTCCCTTGGAAAACCCGGCAATCGCGCATGCGTCCGAGCTGGCATAAGGCACACATTCCCCAGCCAGCGCCGTCACGGCATCGTGGTGAAACTGATACAGGTCCAGCGCCGGGGCTGCCGGTTGCATCCAGGGCAGTGTGCGATCCATCCGCACATGGTCGATCCCGATGTTCCAATCCTGCCGCGCGACCGTCCCGCCCAAAGCAACGGCAATCGCCTGATGGCCGAAACATGCCCCAAGCAGCGGCTTTTGCGCTGCGTCACAGGCCCGGATAAAGTCATAGAGCGCGGGCAGAAACGCCAGATCATCCAGCACGCTCAGCGGTGAGCCGGTGATCAGATAGGCGTCCTGTTCGTCCACATCGCGTGGCACCTCACCCCCGATGGTCATGTAGACCCGGTAGCTGAACCGTTGATCCTGCGCATCAAAGAGGTCGCGGAACCGGTGGCTATCATCCGGGAACGCATCGCCCACCTCGACCGACCGGTCGTGGTTCACCTGTAGTAGTCCCAGCTTCAGACGTCCCATCGTCACCCCATGCAAGTCAGGGGGCGCGGACGCCCCCCGATCGGTTCAGCGCCCGAGGATCTCGTTGATCTCGGCGGATTTCGCGCGGTCGGCCTCGATGCGCGCCTGCGCCTCGTCCTGTCCCTGCCAGTAGACGGCGGCACCGGTCTCGGCCATCAGCTGCTGTGCCGCCTCCGACGCCATCGTCTGTTCCGCCACGGCGGCGATGGTGTCGATCACCTCCTGTGGTGTGCCCTTGGTGACGAAAAGGCCATTCCACAGCTCGACATCATTCACACCCGATTGCGCCGCGATGGTCTCGACCCCGTCGAGCTTGCCAATGGGGTCCGCGCCGATATTGCCCAACACGTTGACCTCACCCAAGCACGGCTCGATCAGCGCCAGCGTGGTGTTGATCACATCCGCGTCGCCCGACGACAGCGTATTGCAGTCGAGCAGGTCAAAGGCGCTGTCATCCGCAAATTCGAACCCCATCTTCGTCGCGGCTGCCATGGACACTGCCGTCGGTGTCAGACCGGCACCAAAGTGACCGAGCACGACGTCGTTATCCTTTGCATAGTCCGCCAGTTCCGCCATGTTCGAATATGGCGCGTCACCCGAGGCCGCCAGCACGAACGGGTAGGTCAGAAAGATCCCGATGGGGGTAAAACTGTCCTCTTCGATCCCGATGTCGATCTTGGGCCCCACAACCGGCACACCGATCACAAACGACCCGATGACCGACCCGTCATTGGGCGCTTCCAACACCTCCAGCGCGCCGGGGAACGGCCCATCACCACCGCCTGGGCGGTTGACGACTGTGGCCGGTTGGCCGGTCGCCTCGGCCATGTCAGCGGCGATCATGCGCGTCAGGATGTCCTCGAAATCGCCCGGAGGCCACGGGACGATGAACTGCACAGGCCCCGTCGGGTATTCTGCCAACGCGGGGCTGGCCAGCGCGGCCACGGCAAAGGCCGCTGATGTCAAAAGCTTTTTCATGGTTTTTCTCCCTGTTGTTTTGCTTTTGGTGGTCAATGTTCGAACCTGCGCTGGCGCAGGCTGGTGACAAAAGTGAAGGCGAGAACGCAGAGGATCACAACAAAAAGCGTGCCCGACACAGGCCGGTTGACCAGATCAAAGACGGTTTTGATCTGGCTTGATCCCGCGGTGAGCTTGTCGATCATGATCGATCCGAGCACGAGGCCCAGCACAACGGGCACCAGCGGCCAGTCGAGGCGGCGCAGGATGTAGCCCAGAAATCCAAAGCCAGCGGCGAACATGCAATCGGTGAACGAATTGCGGATCGAGAACACGCCGACAAAGGCGAGGATCAGGATGAAGGCGCCCAGCAAGCGGTTGGGCACGTAGATGATCCGGGCGATCCACCTGGTCGAGATCAGCAGCGTGAGCACCACCAGCACGTTGATGATCAGCAGCGCGATGAACAGCGAGAACAGGAAATCGGCGTTGTTCTCAAAGATGTCCGGCCCCGGCTTGATCCCTGCATCAAAGAACACGACCATCATCATGGCCGTCAGCGCCTCGCCCGGCACACCCAGCGCCAGCAGGGGCACCATGGCGGCGGCAGGCACGGCGTTGTTGCTGGCCTCGGACGCGATCAGGCCATCTGGCGCGCCACGCCCGAATTTGCCAGGCTCTTTCGACAGCGCCCGCGCGGTCGCATAGCTGAAGAACTGGGCGACGAACTCACCCACGCCGGGAATGATGCCCATGACGGTGCCATAGCCCGCGCTGATGGTCACAACCGCCGGGTGCTGCTTCAGCTCACCGAAACCGCGCAAGAGACCGCCGCGCAAGCGCGCCTCGGACGGGTCGGCATCCTTGCCCGTAAGCAGGAACAGAGCTTGGCTGATCGCAAAAATCCCAACGATGACAACGATCAGGTTGAACCCGGGATAGAGGTAGTCGATGCCAAACGTATATCGGTCAATCTGCTTGAGCGATTGCCGCCCGACCATCGCGATCAGCATACCCAGCGCAAAGAGCAGCGCCGCGATCCCCATATTGCGCCGGTGCGCGGCGATCAGCAGCACCGCCCCGAGTGCGGCAGCCATGAAGATATCCCGCTGTCCAAAGAGCGCACCCAGATCGCGCAAGTAGGGCCCAAAGACCATCAGCGCCGAGAGCCCGAGCAGAATCGAAAAACAGCCCCCGAAGAAGGACGCCGAATAGGCCAGCGAAAGCCCCCGCGCCGCCTCCCCCCGTCGGGTCATCGCATAGCCGTCATAGGTGGTCAGCGCGTTCACAGGCGTGCCGGGCGTGTTGATCAGGATCGCCGGGATCGCCCCGCCATACATGCTCGATCCATAGACGCCGAGCAGCAGCACGAGGCTGACCAGATCATCCAGAAACACCGTCGCCGGCAGCAGGATCGCAATGGCAATCGCCGGGCCGATGCCCGGCACGGCCCCAATCGCGAGGCCCCCGACGGACCCGATGAGGATGGCGACAAGGACGGGCCAGGAGGCGAGGTTGTCGATGCCTTGCCACAGCGCCTCCATCTCAGAACCACACCTTCATAAAGGTGCCCCAGCCCTGCGGCAGCTGATCATAAAGCCAGATGTTCACCGGTGTTCTAATTTGCAACCCGGTGCGAAAGACCAGGACAATCGCAAAACTGGCGCCAAGGCATATGCCCATCCACCGCTTGCCGCGATAGCCCAGCCGCCAGGGCAACGCCGTCCCCAAAAGCAGCGTCGACACCAGATAACCCAGCACCGGCACCAGCATCGTGTAGGCGATGAACCACGCTACATACTCCAGCGCGCGCGCCCATTGCGTCAGCTCGTGCGCGACATCGTTGGGCAGCTGAAACCGCGCCCGCCAGCGATAGGCGCGCACCGATCCATAGAGGTTCCAGAGCGCCGCGGGCACCAGCACCACGAGGCAGGCGAGCGGCGCAATCCAGCTTTGCTTGAGGATACGGCCCAGACGCGCGGGGCGATCCTCGGGCGAGGTGATCCCGAACTGATCCATCCAGTAGCGTGCCATGTTCGCGGGCAGCTTGCGGTCCTCCCACCCGGTCTGGGTGAAGAAGAACACGAGGAAAAACAGGGCGACAGCGACCATGATCAGCGAAAACACCAGATCCCCGCGCCGCCGACGAAAGTCCGTCACGTCCTGCACGTTGATCTTGGTGTCCGCCGGACACGCGCTGGAAAAGGCGCGGGTGCTGCTGGCGGAGCGGAGCGTCCCGCCCGCCGCGGCGCTGCGCAGCGCGTCAGAGGTGGCGCTGCTCTTCAAGCGGCCCCGGCCATGGCATTCAGGCCGGTTTCGGTCGCGCTCAGGATCTTGGCCACGTGCTCTGCATCCACGACCAGCGGTGGCGAGAAAATGGCATTGTTGCCAGACACCCGGATCATCACGCCGTCTTCATAGGCCGCTTTCTGGAATACCAGCGGCAGCGCCTTGCCCACCGGCGCCTTGGTGGCGCGGTCACTCACCAGCTCGATCGCGCACATGAGTCCTTCGCCCCGCACGTCGCCGATCATGTCAAAGCGGCCCGCCAACGCCTCCAACCCGGTTTTCAACTCGGGCCCACGGGCCCGCGCATTTTCCCACGGACGGATGCGCATCGTCTCTTCGAGCGCTGCGACCGCTGCCGCGGCCCCCACCGGATGCCCGGAATAGGTATAGCCCTGATCGACCGAGCCGACCCCGGTTTCATCATCCTCGAACACCGCTGCCACACGGTCCGAGATCATCACCGCGCCAAACGGGAAATACCCGTTGGTGATCGCCTTGGCCGTGCACATCAGATCCGGCTGAACGCCCCAATGGCGTGACCCGGTTTCATCGCCTGTCCGGCCAAAGGCGGTGATGACCTCATCGGCAATCAGCAGAACGCCGTGTTTGTCGCAGATGTCCCGCACCATCGGCATAAAGGAGGGATGCGGCGGGATCACCCCGCCCGCCCCCTGCACCGGCTCCATCACAAAGGCGGCGACCGTATTGGCCCCCTGAAACGCGATCTCGCGCTCCAACATGCCTGCGCTCAGGCGGGCCAGTTCCGCCGGATCGTCGGTGCCAAACGGGTTGCGATAGAGGTACGGGCCCGGAATGTGGTAGCAGCCGGGCATCAGCGGTTCATATGTGTTGCGGAACTTGGCATTGCCGTTCACCGACGCACCGCCGAAATGCGTCCCGTGATAGCCTTTGTCGAGGCTGATGAACTTCGTCCGCGTCCCCTCGCCCCGGATCCGGTGGAACTGCCGGGCCAGCTTCAGCGCAATCTCGATGCTGTCCGATCCGCCCGAGGTGAAAAAACTGCGCGCCATCCCGTCGGGGCCGAAGAACGCGGCCAGCAGATACGCGAGCTCGATCGCTTTGTCGTTCGATGTCCCGCGGAAGGTCGAATAATAGGGCAACGCCTCGAGCTGTGCGGCAATCGCATCTTTCACCGGTTGGCAGGAGTAACCCAGGTTCACGTTCCACAGCCCGCCCACCGCATCGATGGTGCGGTGCCCATCCACATCCGTGATGAACACGCCCTCGCCCCCGGTCAGGATGGTCGGCGGGTTGGCCATGCTGTCGGCGGGATGCGCCATGGGGTGCCAGAACTGGCGGGCATTGTTTTCTTTCAGAAAATTGCTGTCTTTCATGACGCGGCCCTCGTGTTTTCTGGTGTCCAGATCGATTGCACGTCGGGCGGCACCGTGCCGCCCATCGCTTCGGTGATGTCGCGCCCATGGGACATGAGCAGCGCCGCCAGTTCCGCCTCGCGCGCCGCACCGCCCCGGCTGGTCGGATAGGCGATGGAACATGTGGCAAAGGCCCGCGCGCTTGCGTCGAACACCGGCACCGCGACCGATGACACCCCGATGCGCAGCGTGTCGCGATTGTTGGCATAGCCGCGCTTTGCAATCCGGCTCAACTCGTCTGCGATGGCCTCACGGCCGGGCCGCCGTGCCCCCTCTTGCACCGTGCGCGGATCTGCCAGTGCCATGTCGAGCAGGCCAGAGGTCGAAAAGGCCAGATAGGCCTTGCCCGACGATGTCGCGAACAGGGGTGGCAGACCGTAGGCGTCAAAGCTCACCCGCACCGGGTGATCGTGATGTTCGGCATGGTAGACATCCACGAGGTCAAAGCCCTGCAGGCGACTGATATGCACCAGCTCACCCGCGGCCCGGCTCAGCGCGTCGATCACGCTGCGCACCATCTCGACCTCGGGCACGGTGCGCGCCCGCATCCCCGCCAGCCGCGTGATCGCGGGCCCCAGCCGATAAGCGCGGGTGCCCGCATCCTGCTCAAGATACCCAGCCTCCTCGAGCGCCACGAGGTGCCGGTGCACCGTCGCCTTGTCCCGCCCCGTCAGCCGCTGCACGTCCGTGAGGCCCAACCGCGGATGGGCCTCGCTGAACAGGTCAAGCAGTCCGAGCGCTTTGGAGATCGTCGACATGGAATCAGCTTGACGCAGGAAAATCACCCTTGCAATATATTTTTGCGTCTATCGGTTCACTATTTGAACCACCAACAAGGGATGCCCAATATGTCAGCGCTGCAAGACAACATTTCCAAACTGGCGCCGCATCTGGCGCAGGTGGCCGAAACGGGCATTCTCAACCATATCGGCGGGCAGGCACAGCCTGCGTTGAACGGCGCCTGGTTCGACACGACGTCGCCGGTGGATGACAGCCTGATCGCACGGGTGGCGCGCAGCGACGCCAGCGATATCGACGCCGCGGCCCACGCCGCCAAGGCCGCCTTTCCCGCATGGCGCGACATGCCCGCGGCCGAGCGCAAGCGCATCCTGCATGCCATTGCCGACGGGATCGAGGCCCGCGCCGAAGAGATTGCGCTGTGCGAATGCTGGGACACCGGCCAGGCACTGCGCTTCATGTCCAAGGCCGCATTGCGCGGCGCCGCCAACTTTCGCTTTTTCGCCGACCGCGCGCCGTCTGCGCGCGACGGGCAGGCCCTGCCATCGCCCACGCTGATGAACATCACCACACGCGTGCCCATTGGCCCGGTGGGCGTCATCACCCCTTGGAACACGCCCTTCATGCTGTCCACGTGGAAAATCGCCCCCGCACTCGCCGCAGGCTGCACCGTCGTCCACAAACCCGCCGAGTTCAGCCCCTGGACGGCGCGCATCCTCATGGACATCGCCGAAGACGCGGGCCTGCCACCCGGCGTCTGGAACCTCGTCAACGGGATGGGCGAGGATGCGGGCCGCGCCCTCACCGAACACCCCGACATCCGCGCCATCGCCTTTGTCGGCGAAAGCCGGACCGGCTCGGCCATCATGGCGCAGGGCGCGCCGACCCTCAAACGCGTGCACTTTGAACTGGGCGGCAAGAACCCTGTCGTTGTCTTCGACGATGCCAACCTGGACAGCGCTCTCGATGCCGCAATCTTCATGATCTATTCGCTCAACGGTGAGCGCTGCACATCTTCGTCCCGCCTGCTGATCCAGGACAGCATCGCAGATGATTTCGAGGCCAAGCTCGCCGTCCGTGCCAACGCGATCAAGGTCGGCCACCCGCTCGATCCCGCGACCGAAGTCGGCCCGTTGATCCATCAGACCCACCGGCAAAAGGTCGAAGCCAGCTTTGCCACCGCACAGGCCGAAGGGGCCACCATCGCCGCCGGTGGCACCCGGGTGGGCGATGCGGGCCAGTACGTGGCCCCCACCCTCTTCACCAACGCCACCAACGATATGTCTATCGCCCAACAGGAAATCTTCGGCCCCGTTCTCACCTCCATCCGGTTCCAGACCGAGGACGAAGCGCTCCAAATCGCCAATGACACCGCCTATGGCCTCACGGGCTATGTTTGGACGGCCGACATCACCCGCGCCATGCGCTTCACCGAACGGCTCGAGGCGGGCATGATCTGGGTCAACTCCGCCAATGTCCGCCACCTGCCCACCCCGTTCGGCGGCATGAAGGCCAGCGGCATCGGCCGCGACGGCGGCGACTGGTCGTTCGAGTTCTACATGGAGCAAAAGCACATCGGCATCGCCACCGGTGATCCCAATATCCCACGCCTCGGCACCTGATGCTTCTTCTCTTGTTCAAATACGGCGGGGAGTTTGAGGGGCAGAGCCCCTCATCAGCAAAAATGAATCGCGTGCGGCGCAGCCGCCCCTTTTAGGAACAGCCATGCCCGTCCCCCCGCCCGCGCTCTACCCGCCCTTCAATATCGTCCGGCTGAGCCACGTGGAATACCGGGTCACCGACCTCGCCGCCTCCCGCGCCTTTTATGTCGAGACGCTCGGGCTCCAGATCACCCACGAGGATGCGCACAGTCTCTACCTCCGCGCGATGGAGGAACGCGGCCACCACTGCATGATCCTGACCCTAGGCGACGCGGCGGATGTCGCCCGCCTCGGCTTCAAGCTCTACGACCACCCCGACCTCGACAAGGCCGCGGACTGGTTCAACGCCAAGGGCCGCCCGACAGCATGGATCGAACGCCCCTTCATGGGCCGCGTCCTGCAAACGACCGATCCGTGGGGCGTCCCGCTGGAGTTCTATGTCGAGATGGACCGCCTGCCGACAATCGCGCAAAAATATGCGCTCTACCGCGGGGTCAAGCCGCTCCGGATCGACCACTTCAACCTGTTTTCGTCCGATGTGGACGGCGCGGTTGCCTTTTACACGCAGATGGGCTTCCGCACGACCGAATACACCGAAGACGCGGACACCGGAAAATGCTGGGCGGCGTGGATGCACCGCAAGGGCGGTGTGCATGACATCGCCTTTACCAACGGCACCGGCCCGCGCCTGCACCATTCGGCGTTCTGGGTACCCACACCGCTCAACATCATCGACCTGCTCGATCTCATGAGCACAACGGGCTACCGCGACAATATCGAACGCGGACCGGGGCGCCATGGCATTTCCAACGCATTCTTCCTCTATGTCCGCGACCCCGATGGCCACCGGATCGAGATCTACTGTTCCGACTACCAGACCGTCGACCCCGACCACGAGCCGATCAAATGGGATCTCAAGGACCCGCAACGCCAAACCCTCTGGGGTGCCCCCGCCCCGCGCAGCTGGTTCGAGCAGGGCAGCGTGTTCGAGGGCGTCCCCACAACAGACCCCCTTCTCAAAGCCCAGCCCATCGTGGCACCCTGATCCCCGAGGGAGACATATCATGAGCTGGGACGATTTCGCAGCACACGCCAAGGCCGCTGCCGACTGGGGCGCCGCGTACCGCAAGACCATTCGCGACCGCCCCGTGCGCGCGCAGACCAAACCTGGTGACATCGCCGCCCTGCTCGACACCAGCCCACCCGAGGCGGGCACCGGCCTCGGCACGATCATGGACGATTTCGACCGGATCGTGATGCCGGGTATCACCCATTGGCAGCACCCCCGCTTTTTTGCCTATTTCAACTCCAATGCCGCGCCCGCCTCGGTGCTCGCCGAATTCATCGCGGCCATCATCGCGCCGCAATGCATGCTCTGGCAGACCTCCCCGGCGGCGACCGAGATGGAAACGCGCATGCTCGACTGGCTCCGCCAGGGCCTCGGCCTGCCCGAGGGGTACCAGGGCATCATTCAGGACAGCGCGTCGTCGGCCACCCTGGCAGCAGTGCTCGCCATGCGCGAACGCGCCCTGAATTACCGCGGCAATATCGAGGGTCTGCACGGGGCACCGCAGCTGCGCATCTATTGCTCCGACCAGGTCCACAGCTCCATCGACCGTGCCATCTGGGTTGCAGGCATCGGGCAGGACAACCTCGTCAAGATCCGCACCACCGGCGATCTGCGCCACATGGACCCGCTCGACCTCGAGGCCGCGATTGCCGAGGACAAGCTGGGGGGCCGGGTGCCCGCGGGCATCATCGCCGCCACCGGAGCCACCGGCATGGGTGCGTGTGACGATCTGGAAAGCGTGGCCGCAGTGGCCGAAGAACACGACCTCTACACCCATCTTGATGCGGCCTGGGCCGGGGCGGCAATGATCTGCCCCGAATTCCGCACGCTCTGGACCGGGGCCGACCGCTTTGACAGCATCGTCTTCAACCCGCACAAATGGCTGGGCGCTCAGTTCGACTGTGCCGCCCATTTCCTGCGCGACCCGGATGTGCTGCGCCAAACCCTCGCCATCCGCCCCGAATACCTCAAGACCCACGGGACCGAGGACATCATCGACTATTCCGAATGGTCGATCCCCCTGGGCCGCCGGTTTCGCGCATTGAAGCTGTGGTTCCTGATGCGCCACTACGGGATGGAGGGCCTGCGCAGCCGCATGCGCAACCACGTGGCGTGGTCGCAAGCGCTCTGCGACCGCCTACGCGCAGAGGATGATTTCGAGATCGTGACCGAGCCGATCCTGTCGCTTTGGACCTTCCGGGTGAGGGGGGCGTCGGATGAGGACACCCAGGCGCTCGTGGATGCCATCAACGATGATGGCCGCATCTACCTGACCCAGGGCATGGTCGACGGGCGCAAGGTCATCCGCTTTCAGGCCGGGCAATTCGACTGCGAAGACCGCGACTTCGATACCGCGTTCGACACCATCACCGAGATCGCGAGACGCGGATGAAATTGGCCACCTACACGACCCAAGGCAGCACCTATTACGGGGCCGTCGCCGATGACGGCATGATCCCCCTGTCTCCGAACTTTCCGCATTGGCCCAGCTTGCGGGACGTGATTGCGGCAGATGGCTTGCACGACCTGGCCATCGCCGCCCAAGGCCGGACGGCCACGCATACACACGTCACCTACCAGATCCCGGTGCCCAACCCCGAAAAGATCATCTGCGTCGGCGTAAACTTTCCCGACCGCAACGCCGAATACAAGGACGGGCAGGATGCGCCGCCGAACATGTCCCTCTTTCCCCGGTTTCCGCGCAGTTTCACCGGTGCAGACCAGCCGCTGATCCGCCCCCCCGAGAGCGAGAAGCTCGATTATGAGGGCGAGATTGCCATCGTCATCGGCACGGGCGGGCGCCGTATTGCCGAAGCGGACGCCTATGACCACATCGCCGCGCTGACCCTGTGCAACGAAGGGACGATCCGCGACTGGGTCCGACACGCCAAGTTCAACGTCACCCAAGGCAAGAACTGGGACCGTTCCGGCGCGATGGGCCCCTGGCTTGTGCCCTTTACCGCTGCGGCCCAACTGGACGACATTCGCCTGACCACCCATGTGAACGGGGAACTCCGGCAGGACGACCGCACATCCCGCATGCTGTTCCCGATACGCCGCCAGATCGCCTATATCTCGACCTTCACCACGCTGGTGCCCGGCGACATCATCGTGACCGGCACGCCCACCGGGGCCGGTGCACGCTTTGACCCGCCCAAATTCCTCGAACCCGGCGACGTGATCGAGGTCACCGCCGAAGGCATCGGCACCCTGCGCAACGAGGTCGCCGATGAAGCCTGAGGACCACGCAAACGCAGCCGCGCATCTGGTCAGGGCCGAGGAAGCGCGCAGCCAGATCGGCCTTTTGTCCGTCACCTATCCCGACATCACGATGGACGACGCCTATGCCATCCAGAAACAGGTTGTTGCCGCCAAGGTGGCCAAGGGAGACCCGGTGATCGGTTGGAAGATCGGCCTCACCAGCCGCGCCATGCAAATGGCGCTGAACATCGACATTCCCGACAGCGGCGTTCTAACCCGGTCCATGATGTTCGACACCGGTGCAACGATCCCGGTCGGTCATTTCATCGCACCCAGGATCGAGGCCGAGATCGCCTTTGTCATGCGGTCCGACCTGGGCGGCGCCGATGTCACGCGCGCTGATGTGCTTGCCGCGACCGATTACGTGGCCCCTGCCCTCGAAATCCTCGACACGCGCATCCTGCGCCGCGACCCTGACACCGGACAGGCGCGCAAGGTCTTCGACACGATCGCGGACAATGCCGCCAATGCGGGCATCGTCATGGGCACCCAACGACACGCGCCGGACAACCTGCCTTGGGTCGGTGCCATCGTGTCTGTTGGCGACACGGTCGAGGAAACCGGCCTCGGCGCAGGCGTGCTGGGCGACCCGGTGCAAAGCGTGGTGTGGCTGGCCCGCCGCATGGCGCTTTATGGTGACCGGATCAAGGCCGGGCAGGTCATCCTGTCGGGCAGTTTCATCCGACCCATCGAATGCCCGCCCGGCACAGTCATTCATGCCGATTTCGGCAGCTTCGGCCGCGTCGACCTCAGCTTTGACTAGGCCGCCTCGACCTGAGCCATGAGACGCGCCGCGGCGCCGCCCAATGCAACCGTATGCGACACGAACAGGAAGGCCGGGATACGCGCGAATTGTCCGTCAAACCCCGTCTCCGACCGCAGGGGTGCCAAAACGCGGGCGCGCCGCTCGGGCGCCAGCAGGAACTGCGCCAATGATCCGTTGAAATACAGCCCGGCTCGCGGGAAATAGGCATAAGCCAACTCGCGCACCATCTGTCCAAACGCATCCGTACAGGTCTCGAGCGCCTCCTTGGCACGTGGGTCATCGGACTTGGCGAGCGCTTCGGCGCTCTCTACCTCGACCCCGATCACCTTGGCCAAGCGCAAGAGGCCGACGCCCGAAAACAGGTTTTCGATGCTGTCAAAGGCGGATGTATCCGGCATGTGCCGACGCAGCACATCCATCACGCTCGACGGCAGGCTCGCGTGCCCCTGCTCTGAAATCAGCGCGGCCCCGCTGGCAATGTGCACCACGGATACGTTGAACCCTGTGCCCAGACCGATCACCAGGCCCTGACCGCCGCCCCCCAGGGCGGCACCCGCATGCAGCGGCTCGACCGCATCCGGCTGCACGGTCGGAACCGCCTGCCCCAACGCTTCGAGGTCATTCATCAAGGTGACGCCCGTCGCACCGCACGTCGCCGCCACGCGGGCCGCATCGATCAGCCAGTTGCGATTGGTCAACCGGGCTTGTGTTCCGCCCACGGGCCCGGCCACGGCGACGACCATGGGCCCGTGCACACGCCGGTCGCCCAGATAGTCCAACACCAGATGTTCGAAACTGTCGAACGCGGCGTTGGCCCGGCGCGCCACGGTGTCGGACAGCACACCCGAAGGTCCGACAAAGGCCAAACGCGTGTTCGTCCCCCCGACATCGGCCACAAACCCGATGGCCTCTCCGATTGACATGACCACATCCTCCGAGGCTGACATTGCAAAGATTCGGCTGTCCAAAGGGGTTTGGGCGCTGCGCCCCGCGCCGTCAACAAGACAATCGGGCGGATGCGCCCACTGGCCAAACCCCTGCCGATCCGGCAATACGGATCGCGACAGTCACGAGAGGCAGGCATGACACGCACGGCACTTGTCACCGGATCTGCCGGGTTCATTGGCTATTTCACCGCCCATGCGCTGCTCGAGGCAGGCTGGCAGGTGGTCGGTCTCGACGCGATGACCGATTACTACGACGTGCGCCTCAAGGAACGCCGCCGCGCGATGTTGCGCCAGACGCCCGGCTATCAAGATGTGGAAGGGCGCCTCGAAACGCCCGGCCTGCTCCGCGACCTTTTCGAACAGCACCGGTTCGACACCGTCATCCACCTGGCCGCACAAGCAGGCGTGCGCCATTCCATCGACGCGCCCCGCAGCTATGTCGAGGCAAACCTCGTCGGCACGTTCGAACTGCTCGAAGCCGCGCGCGCCGTCCCGCCCGCGCACATGCTGCTCGCCTCCACCTCGTCGGCCTACGGCGCCAACGGTGACATGCCCTACCGCGAGGATGCGCGCGCCGACCACCAGATGTCCTTCTACGCAGCCACCAAGAAGGCGACGGAAAACATGGCACACAGCTATGCCCACCTCTACGGGCTGCCGATCACCATGTTCCGCTTTTTCACCGTCTACGGCCCCTGGGGCCGCCCGGACATGGCACATTTCAAGTTCACCCGCGCGATCCTCGATGGTGACCCCATCGACATCTACAATCACGGGGACATGCGCCGCGACTTTACCTATATCGACGATCTGACAGCCGCGATCGTCGCCCTGATCGACGCGGTGCCCGGCGACGCGCCTGTCACCGGCGACAGCCTCTCGCCCGTCGCTCCACACCGTGTCATCAACATCGGCAACAGCGCGCCTGTTCCCCTGATGGATTTCATTGCCGCCATCGAACGGGCCTGCGGACGCACGGCGATCCGCACGTTCCACGACATGCAACCGGGCGACGTACCGGCCACATGGGCTGACACCACCCTGCTCGAAACGCTCACGGGCAAGCGACCGGCCACCCCAATCCAGACAGGTATCGACGCATTTGTCGCCTGGTACCGCGCGTACTACAGGATCTGACGCCAACCCGTCTTTGTCCCCCAAAAATCCTCCCCGAAGGGCCCCTTTCCACCGGGCCGCCGGTTGCCTATACCCGCGCCTACGCTGCCACGGAGCTCACAATGTCCTTTGATCGTTCCATCAAGATTGCCCCCTCCATCCTCGCGGCCGATTTCGCCAATTTCGGGGCCGAATGCGCAACGGTCGAGGCGCAGGGCGCCGATTGGATCCATGTAGATGTCATGGACGGGCATTTCGTCCCGAACATCACGTTTGGGCCGGCGACCTGCGCTGCGATCCGGCCGCATATCAAGGGCGTGATGGACGTGCACCTGATGATCGCGCCGGTCGATCCCTATATCGACGCCTTCGCGCAGGCCGGGGCCGATATCCTCACCGCGCATGTGGAGGCTGGCCCCCATGGCCACCGCACGCTGCAAGCGATCCGGGCCGCGGGCATGCGCCCGGGCGTGGCGCTGAACCCCGGCACGCCCGCCGAGGCCGTCGCGCATCTCCTCGACCTCGTCGACCTCGTTTGCGTGATGACCGTGAACCCCGGTTTCGGCGGTCAGAGCTTTCTCGACATGACAGGCAAGATCCGCACCTTGCGCGCCCTGATCGGCGATCGCCCCGTCCACATCGAGATCGATGGGGGTGTGGACGCCAACACGGCGCCGCTGGTGGCCAAAGCCGGTGCAGACGTCCTTGTGGCGGGGTCGGCTGTCTTTCGCGGCGGCAGCGTGCAAGACCCTGCACCATATGGCGACAACATCCGCGCCATCCGGGCCGCCGCCGAGGGTGCCTGGACCTAGCGGTTTCCGACGCGGAAACCGGTTGGAAAACGACACGTTTTCCCGCCAGAGGTCAGAGCGACGCGTTTTTCGTGTCGAAAAACCGCCGGAATGCGTGTCGCATTCCGCTACGACAGCTCCGCCGCGAAGACATCGAGCAATCTGTGTTTCAGGATCTTGCCCGTGGGGGCCGCGGGCAGGCTTTCGGACAACACGTATCGGACCGGCCGCTTGTACCCCGCAAGCCGCTCGCCCGCGAAGGCAGCAAGCGCATCACTGCACAAACCTGATCCCGCGCGCGGCTGGACAAAGGCCAGCACCTCTTCGTCCCCATCCCGGCACCGCCCAATCACCGCCGATTGCACCACATCCGGATGATCGGTCAACACGGCCTCCACCTCGGGCGGATAGACGTTGAAGCCGCCGCGAATGATCAATTCCTTCGACCGTCCGAGGATGTGCAGGTGTCCGGACCCGTCGACGCGCCCCAGATCCCCCGTGCGCAACCAATGCTCATCGTCCAACACCTCCGCCGTGCGGTGCGGGGCATCGAAATATCCGCGCATGACGTGCGGGCCGCGGGTCAGCACTTCGCCCTCGCCAGCCCCGCCACCCGGCACATTTTCGTCGATGCGCACCGCGACCCCGGGCAAGGCGGGGCCGACCGACATGTCGGGATGACCCGGCGGATGCCGTGTGGCGGCGATGCCTGCGGTGCTTTCCGTCATGCCGTACCCGTTTTGCACGGCGACGCCGTAAAATGCCTCTGCCGCGCGCTTCCACGCCGGGTCGAGGGGTGCGGCCCCCGACGAGATGTAGCGCAGCGTGTCCGAGCCCAACCGCTCCAACCCTGCACTCTGCGCATGCGCCATCAGCAGCGCATGCATCTGCGGCACCCCAGAAAACAGCGTCACGCCATCGCGCAACGTCGCAAGCGCCCGGGCCGGATCGAACCGCGGCGCCAGCCGTATGAACGCCCCCTTGTGCACAGAGGCCACCAACACAGAACACAGCCCAAAGACATGGGTGATCGGCAACACCCCCAGGATCACATCATCGGGTCCCATATCGCGCAAGGCGGCCGAGGTCTGGGCGCCAAAGCGGACGTTGCCATGGGTCAGCATCACACCCTTGGGGTCGCCCGTTGTCCCGGTGGTGTAGAGGATCACGGCGACATCGGCAGCGCAGGCCGCCTTGACCGGGGACCGGCACAGCACCGGCACAGAGCGGCCAGCGGCCCCCAGACGCGCCGCATGCGCCGCGGCATCGGCGGAGGAGTCCGCGGTGAAGTATACCCGCCGGGGATCGGCATGGGCGATGACCCTGTCGACCTCGCGGGCGCTCTGGCGTGGGTTGACCGGCACGACCGTCGCACCGTTTTGCCACGCGCCGAACATGACGGCCACGGCGGCCGCACTGTTCTCGGCCAGCACCATCACCCTGTCACCCGGCCCCACCTGTCCGCGCATCTCTGCGCCATGGCCTGCGGCCGCCTGTGCCAATGTCAGGTAGGTCCAGGGGCCGGATACCGCATCTTCGACGGCGTCTGTCTCGGGCCGGGACAGCGCCTGCGCGGTGAGGAAGTCTTCGACCCGGCCTGCCATTCAGGCCGCCGACAATGCGATAAACCGCTCCAGATGATAGTCGGTGTCGCCAAAGCGATGGTCCGCCATCACGATGCGCTTGGCGATATGTGCCAGCTCAAATTCCTGCGTCATCGCAATTCCGCCATGCATCTGGATCGCCTCTTCGGCCACCTGGCGGCCCACGCGCCCGATCAGGTTCTTCGACGCTGCCAGCGTCAGCGCCCCGTCCCGCGTGCCCAATGTCCCCGCCGCATTGATCACGGCCGAGCGTGCCTGTTCGAGCTCGATGAGCAGATCGGCCATGCGATGCCCAAGGGCCTGGAACGTTCCGATGGGCCGGCCAAACTGCTTGCGTGTCATCAGGTAATCCTGGGTCAGCGCGATGGCCGTCTCCATCGCGCCCAGGGCTTCGGCGCATTGCGCCACGACCGCCAGATCGATCAGTCGCTGAAGGGCGTCAAAGCCCAGGCCCAGGGCCGCGGCCGGGGTGCCGTCCAGTGCGACCTCGCCCGCGCGTCCCCCGGACAGGAGCGGATAGTCGCGGATGTCGAGGCCGGGCGCGCCAGCCGCCACGAGGTAGAGGCCAATCTCGCCACCGTCTCGCGCGGAGGTCACGATGTGCTCCGCCGCCCCGGCATGCATCACGATGGCCTTGCGCCCGGTCAGCGCGCCATTCGTGCACTCCGTCCGGACATGATCCAGATCATACCGCCCGCCCGGCTCATAATGCGCAAAGCTCAGCTGCAGCGTACCGCTAATCAGCGCATCGACCAGGTCCTGCCGCCCCGCGAGGGCCAGCGCGCGTCCGGCCAGCATCGTGTCCAGCATCGGCTCCACGACACCGGCGCGGCCCAGCTCTTCGAAGACCACGGCGATGTCGAACCCCGCCCCGCCAAAGCCGCCATGCGCGTCGTCAAAAAGTGCCCCGATCACGCCCAGATCCGCCAAGCCCGTCCAGATGTCCGGCGCATAGCCTGCATCGCTGTCCAGGATCGCATTACGGCGTTCGGTCGAATATTCCGCCCGCAAGTAGCGCCGCAGGGTGTCCTGCAGCATCCGGCGCTCTTCGGTCAGCTCAAAGTTCATCGCCGACCCTCCAGGGCAACCTTGGCGATGATGCCGCGCTGGATTTCGTTCGAGCCGCCAAAGATCGACAGTTTGCGATTGTTGAAATACTGCGCGGCCACCGGACCGGCATCATGAGGTTCCGGCACCAGATCATTGGCGCCCGCCACCGCCTCCGAGGCAAATGGCATGGCATAGGGACCCACCGCGCGCCGCGCGAGATCATTGATCTCCTGGCGGATGACACTGCCCTTGACCTTGAGCATCGACGCTTCGAGGCCCGGTGCATCGCCGGCGGAGGCCTTGGAAATGGCGCGCAGGTTTGTGGTCGCCAGCGCGCGCAGCTCAATCTCCACCCGGGCAATGCGCGCGGCAAAATGCGGATTTTCGATCAGCGGCCTGCCGTTCTGCATTTCCGCGCGCGCGATGCGTTTGACGGCGGCAAGCCCCGCCTGGCTAAAGCCGACCCCACCAAGGCCCGTGCGTTCGTGGGTCAGCAGGTACTTGGCATAGGTCCAGCCCTTGTTCTCCTCGCCCACCAGGTTGTCGACGGGCACGCGCACATCCGTGAACCAGACCTCGTTCACCTCGTGGCTGCCATCCAGCAGGATGATCGGCCGCACCTCCACGCCCGGGCTTTCCATGTCGATCAAGAGGAACGAAATCCCCTCCTGCTGCTTGGCCTCCGGATCCGTCCGCACCAGGCAGAAGATCATGTTGGCGTGCTGACCCAGCGTGGTCCACGTCTTTTGGCCGTTGACCACATAATGATCCCCGTCTCGCACCGCCCGGGTCTTGAGCGAGGCAAGGTCCGACCCGGCCCCCGGTTCCGAATAGCCCTGGCACCACCAATCGGTGCCATCGAGGATGCGGGGCAGCCAGTGATCCTGTTGCGCCTGTGATCCGAACTTTTGCAGCACGGGGCCCAGCATCGACAGCCCGAAGGGCACGACCCGCGGCGCGTGGGCGGCGGCGGCTTCCTCGTCAAAGATGTGGCGCTGCACCGCCGACCATTCCGCTCCGCCAAACGCCTTGGGCCAGTTGGGCGCCAACCACCCGCGCGCGTGCAGCGTGGCGTGCCATCCCTCCATCTCGGCTTTGGACAGGTCACGGCCCAGCCGTACCTTTTCCGACAGCGCCTCGGGCAGCGCGGTCTCCAGAAAGGACCGTACCTCAGCGCGAAACGCCTCTTCCTCCGGGGTGAATGCCAGGTCCATTTCAAAGCTCCCTGTTCAGATCATCAAATGTGCGGCCCTCGGCGACAAGCTGTTCGAGCAGCGGTGCGGCGGCCCAAAAGGCCGCGTCTTCGGACGCGTAACCACGGATGTCGGCCAACAGATCATCGAGCCCCGCCATGTCTGCCCATTTCAGCGGACCGCCCCGGTAGCGCGGGAAGCCATAGCCGAAGAGCAACGTCATATCCACGTCAAGCGGGCGGCGCGCGATACCCTCGCCCACGACCTTGGCCGCCTCGTTGACCATGGCGGCCATGTAGCGGCGCACGATCTCATCGGCCTCAAAGCGGCGCGGTGTGATGCCCAGCCGGGCCCGGTCCGCCTCGATCAGCGGGATCACGTCGGGATTGGGCACGCCGGCCCGTGCGCCGCCCGCATAATCGTAATACCCTTTGCCCGTCTTCTGGCCGAAATGTCCGTCTTCGCACAGCCGGTCGGCGTAGGTGGCGTCGCGCGCAGGCGCCTGCCCTTCGGCCCGCTTGCGCTTGCGCACCGCCCAGCCGATGTCGAGCCCGGCAAGATCGGCCACCGCGAAAGGCCCCATGGCAAAGCCGAACGCCTCGAGTGCGGCGTCAATCTCATAGGGTGTGGCCCCGTCGAGGATCATGTGATCGGCGCACGCGCGATATGTGGCGAGGATCCGGTTGCCGATGAACCCGTCGCACACGCCCGCCCGCACACTCACCTTGTTCAACCGTTTGCCCAGCGCAAAGCCTGTGGCGACAACCTCCGGCGCGGTCTGATCGCCGACAACAACCTCGAGCAGTTTCATCACATGGGCGGGCGAGAAAAAGTGCAGGCCCAGCACGTCCGATGGCCGCGATGTGCTGGCGGCGATCTCGTTGATGTCGAGATAAGAGGTGTTGGACGCCAGCACGCACCCGGCCCGGCAAACAGCATCCAGCCGCGTAAACACCTGCTTTTTGACGTCCATGTCCTCAAACACGGCCTCGATCACCAGATCGACCTGCGCCAGCGCGGCATAGTCCGTCACCACGACCAACGCCTCGTCCAACATGGCGGCGTGGGCGTCAGGGCTGATCTTGCCCCGTTTCAACGCACCGGCCAGGTTCGCGGCAATCCGCCCGCGGGCGGCCAGGCCAGCGTCCGCTGACATCTCCAAAAGATGCACGCGCAGCCCTGCCAGAAGGGCCACCGTAGCGATCCCGGCACCCATGGTGCCCCCGCCGATGACGGCGACATGGGCCACATCCCGCGGCGGCACATTCTTCAGCTCGGGCAGGTTCGACACCGCCCGTTCCGAGAAAAAGGCATGGATCATGCCCTGCCTCTGATCGGTCTGCATTAGATCCATGAAGATCTTGCGTTCCGCCTGCATTCCGGCGGAGAAACTGCCGCGATACGCGGCCTCGATCGCGCGCACGCACCAGGCCGGTGACACCTGTCCGCGGCCGCGCGCTAGCGTCGCGTCAAAGGCTGCGTCCCAGTCGATCGCGGCAGGCAGCGCCATCTCGCTCACCGGACGCCGGGCCGCGCCCGCCTCCAGCAGACGCGCGACGTAGGCCAGGCCAGTCTCGCGCGGATCGCCTGCCTCCACGGCATCCAGAATGCCCAGCGACAGTGCCTCCTCCGCCCCCACATGTCGGCCCGTCGTCATCACCTCCAACGCCGCCTCGACCCCGGTCAAACGCGGCAGGCGCTGCGTACCTCCGGCCCCGGGGATCAGTCCCAGATGCACCTCCGGCAGGCCCACCCGCGCCTCCGGAACGGCGATCCGGTAATGACATCCCAGTGCCACCTCCAACCCGCCGCCCAGCGACACGCCATGCATCGCTGCCACCACGATCAGCGGCGACGCCTCGATCCGGTGGATCAGGTCGGGCAGAAACGGCTCTTGCAGCGGCTTGCCGAACTCGGTGATGTCAGCCCCTGCGAAAAAGGCGCGCCCCGCGCCCACGATCATCGCCGCACGCACGCCCCCGTCCGCCTCGGCCTGATCCATCCGGGCCCACAGGCCCTGCCGCACAGCCGTGCTCAACGCATTGACCGGCGGATTGCGCACCGTCAGGACGGCAATCTCTCCGACCCGCTCATAGCCGATCACATCGCTCATGGGCGCTCCTCCCTGCCCTGTCAGAGTAGAGAGATGCCGCCAAAGGGCAAGCCATGGCCTGTCCCGTCTTTGTCCTGAAAAAATCCCCCCCGGAGGGCCGGTCTCAGCCAGGCCGTCGCTCGGGGTATCAGACCTCCCGGCGGTAGATAAAGCAACGCCCCGGCACCGCGCCCGCCGGCAAGGGC
This sequence comes from Pseudomonadota bacterium, assembly GCA_038525585.1. Taxonomy (GTDB): domain Bacteria; phylum Pseudomonadota; class Alphaproteobacteria; order Rhodobacterales; family Rhodobacteraceae; genus Tateyamaria. Next base: position 44 of record JBCBHM010000032.1, on the reverse strand, counting down.
TGCGCGACGAGGTGTTCGAAATACATCCGGTCCGACGACACCAT
>JBCBHM010000031.1:0-39226 GCA_038525585.1 Pseudomonadota bacterium | reverse complement strand
TCGTAGGTGCGCAAGTAGCTCACCAGATGGCGGTTATAGGCATGCAGCGCATCCTCCTTGGTCAGATCGAAATTGTAGCCGTCCTTCATGAAAAACTCGCGCCCCCGCATCACGCCAAAGCGCGGCCGGATCTCGTCCCGAAATTTCCACTGGATGTGATACAGCGTCAGCGGCAGATCCTTGTAGGACCCGACATGGCTGCGAAAGATATCCGTGATCAGCTCTTCGTTCGTGGGCCCATAGAGCATATCGCGATCGTGCCGGTCCTTGATGCGCAGCATCTCCTGACCGTAATCATCGTATCGCCCGCTCTCGCGCCACAGATCCGCCGATTGCAAGGTCGGCATCAGCATCGGCACGTGCCCCGCACGCACCTGCTCTTCGTGCACGATATCCTCCAGCCGCCGCAGCACCTTGAACCCCAGCGGCAGCCACGAATAGATGCCCGCACTCGCCTGCTTGATCATACCGGCCCGCAGCATCAACCGGTGGCTGACGATCTGCGCCTCGCTGGGGGTTTCCTTCAGAACAGGCAGAAAATAACGGCTCAGACGCATGGCGCTCCACTCCTCGACAGGTGCCGCTTGCTTAGGCCAAAGCCCGAACACCCGCAACGCTGCTTCTTCTCTTTGAAAATACGGCGGGGAGTTTGAGGGGCAGAGCCCCTCATCAGCAAAAATGAATCGCGTGCGCGCCAGCGCTCAATTTAACAGCGGCGGGGTTGCGGTGCGGGGCAAAACCCCGCATCTCTTGGCATCAGCGAGATACCGGGAGCATCCATGGCCCTGCCTGTCCGAGACCAACTGAAATACTGGGGCATCGCCGCGGTGGCGGTGCTTGTGCTGCTCTATGCCCTGGGCGATGTGCTCCTGCCCTTCTTTCTGGGGGCCGCCATCGCCTACTTCCTTGATCCGGTTGCCGATTGGCTCGAGGCGCGCGGGCTCAGCCGTGGCATGGCCACCGGTGTGATCACCTTTGGCGCCATCGTGATCTTCGTGCTGGCCGCGCTGCTGATCATCCCGACGCTCGTGCAACAGGCGATCCAGCTCTTCAACGTCGCCCCCGAACTTGCGCGCAACATCACCACCTTCCTGACCGAGCGGTTCCCGAGCCTTGCGGACGAAAGCTCGACCATCAACCAAAGCCTCAAGAGCATCGGCGAAACCGTCTCGGAACGCGGCGGACAATTGCTGAACTCCGCGCTCACATCGGCGGCCAGCCTCCTGAACATCGTCGTCCTGTTCGTCATCGTGCCCGTCGTCGCGGTCTACCTGCTTCTCGATTGGGACCGGATGATCGAACGTGTCGATGCCCTCCTGCCGCGCGATCACGCGCCGGTGATCCGCCGTCTGGCGGGCGAGGTCGACCAGACCCTCGCCGCCTTCATCCGCGGGATGGGCACCGTGTGCATCATTCTGGGCACCTATTACGCCATCGCGCTCATGCTCGTCGGGCTGCAATTCGGCCTTGTCGTGGGCTTTGTGGCGGGGCTCTTGACCTTCATTCCCTATGTGGGCGCCATCGTCGGCGGTGCGCTGGCCATCGGCCTCGCCCTCTTCCAGTTCTGGGGCGAATGGCTCTGGATTGTCGCGGTCGCTGTGATCTTTCAGGTGGGCCAGTTGATCGAAGGCAACGTGCTCACCCCAAAGATGGTCGGCGACAGCGTGGGCCTCCACCCCGTCTGGCTGATCCTGTCGCTGTCGGTCTTCGGGGCGCTCTTTGGCTTTGTCGGCATGCTCATCGCCGTACCGGCTGCCGCCGCATTCGGCGTCCTCGTCCGCTTCGTGATCGAGCAATACAAAAGCAGCCGCCTCTACAACGGCCTGTCGCATCAGGACGGCCAAGAGGCCGAGGACTGAGCCATGGGCACCCAACTCGGCCTCGATCTTCCGGTGCGGCCCGCGCTGGGGCGCGATGACTTTCTGGTCGCCCCCTCCAATGCCCTGGCGCTTGCCATGATCGACGACTGGCCCAACTGGGCCAAACACAAGCTGGTGCTGACCGGCCCGCCCGGCGCGGGCAAGACCCACCTCGCCCATGTCTGGGCGGATGCCACGGGCGCACAGATCCTGGCCGCCGACACGCTCGCCGCCGCGGACGTCGACGCGCTGGCCCATGGCCCCCTCGCGGTCGAGGATGTGGACACCATCGCGCAGGACATCGGCGCACAGACGGCCCTTTTTCACCTGCACAACCTCATGGCCGCCGGGGCGCAGCCCCTGCTGATGACGGGTGCGCCCGCTCCGCGCCACTGGGCGCTCAGCCTGCCCGATCTGCAAAGCCGCGTGGACGCGGCAGGCCATGCCCGGCTTGACGCGCCCGACGACACCTTGCTGGCGGCGGTGCTTGCCAAGCTCTTTGCCGACTGCCAGTTGGTGCCGAAACCGGACGTCATCCCGTACCTCTTGCGGCACATGGACCGCAGCTTTGCCGCTGCCCGCGATATCGTCTCCGCGCTGGACGCCAGCAGCCTTGCGCAAAAGCGCGCCCTGACGCGCGCCTTCGCCGCCCAAGTGCTGGACAACACTGACAAAGCCGGGGAATAGTCGTCACTTAACCGTCACACCCCCCTGCCATATGGGCCGCCATGACCAATGCCGACTTCCTCAAATCCGACTTTGCCGCCCCGCAAGAATTGCCGGATCTCGACCCCGCCAGCCCCGGCCGCTTCTTCAACCGCGAGCTCAGCTGGCTGAGCTTCAACTGGCGTGTGCTGGAAGAGGCGGAGAACCCGCGCGTGCCATTGCTCGAACGGCTGCGGTTCCTGTCGATCTCAGCGGGCAACCTCGATGAGTTCTACACCGTGCGCGTGGCGGGCCTGCGCGAACTAGCGATGGCGGGCAACACCACACCCGCCGCCGACGGGCTCAGCCCCGCAGAACAGCTTGTGCTGATCGACGAGGATGCGCGCAACCTGCTGGCCGAACAACAGCGCGTGCTGACCGGCCTCAAGGCCGAGATGGAGGTGCAAGGCATCTGCATCCTGGGCCTCGACGATCTGACCGATGATGACCGCACGCATCTGGCGGGCGTGTTCCTGTCCCGCGTCTTTGCCGTTCTGTCGCCGCTGGCGATCGATCCGGCCCACCCGTTCCCCTTTATCCCGAACATGGGCTATGCGCTTGCGCTGCAACTGGAACGCAAATCCGACAAGCGCAGCCTGCAGGCGCTGCTGCCCATCCCCGCACAGATCGACCGCTTTGTCGCGCTGCCCGGCGACGGCCACCGGTTCCTGCCGCTCGAAGAGCTGCTGGTGCTGCACATCCCCGACCTCTTTCCCGGCTACAGGCTCAAGACCCATTTCGGCTTTCGGGTGCTGCGCGACAGCGACCTCGAGGTCGAGGACGAGGCCGAAGACCTCGTGCGCGAGTTCGAGGTGGCGCTGAAGCGCCGCCGCCGGGGCGAGGTGGTGCGCCTCACCCATTCCGCCGGTGCGCCAAAGGCGCTCAAGTCGGTGATCATGCGCGAGCTGGACGTGACGGAATCCGAGGTGATCGAGCTCGATGGTATGGTCGGCATTTCGGACCTGAGCGAGCTGGTGCTGGACGCGCGTCCCGATCTGCTCTGGCCCAGCTTTACCCCCCGCGTGCCGGAGCGTGTCACCGATTTCGAAGGCGACATGTTCGCCGCGATCCAGCAAAAGGACATGCTGCTGCACCATCCCTACGAGACGTTCGACATGGTGGTCCGCTTTCTGCAGCAAGCCGCGCGCGATCCGGATGTGGTCGCGATCAAGCAGACGCTCTACCGCACCTCCAAGAAGTCGCCCATTGTCGAGGCGCTGTGCGAAGCCGCGGAGGACGGCAAATCCGTCACCGCGCTGGTCGAGCTCAAGGCCCGCTTTGACGAGGCCGCGAATATCCGTCAGTCCCGGCGGCTCGAACGCGCGGGCGCCCACGTCGTCTACGGCTTTCTCGATCTCAAGACCCATGCCAAGATCAGCACCGTTGTGCGCCGGGAGGGCGATGAGCTGGTCACCTACACCCACTATGGTACCGGTAACTATCACCCCGGCACCGCGCGCATCTACACCGATCTGTCGCTGTTCACGATCGATGCCAAGCTGGGCCGGGACGCCACGAAGGTCTTTAATTTCCTGTCGGGCTACGCCCCGCCCGAAGGGCTCGACAATCTCGCGATCTCACCCACCACGCTGAAGCCCCGCCTGCTCGACATGATCGCGGCCGAGGTCAAGCACGCCAAGGCGGGCAAACCGGCCGAGATCTGGGCCAAGATGAATTCGCTGATCGACAGCGAGGTGATCGACGCGCTTTACGCCGCGTCGCAGGCCGGGGTGAAGATCAGCCTTGTCATCCGCGGCATCTGTGGCGTGCGCCCGGGCATCAAGGGGCTGAGCGAGAATATACGGGTCAAATCCATCGTGGGCCGTTTCCTCGAACATTCGCGCATCGTCTGCTTCGGCAATGGCCAAGGCCTGCCGTCGAAAAAGGCGCGCGTGTTCATCTCGTCGGCGGACTGGATGGGGCGAAACCTCAATCGCCGGGTGGAGACGCTGGTGGAGATCGAGAATGCCACTGTCAAAGCACAGATCGTCAGCCAGGTGATGGCCGCCAACCTGGCGGACGTCGCGCAGAGCTGGGTCATGGGCCCGGAAGGCAAGTTCACACGGCCCGAGGTGCCGGAGGGTATGTTTGCCTTCAACTGCCACCGTTTTTTCATGGAAAACCCGTCGCTGTCGGGTCGCGGCTCGGCAGGCGCATCAGATGTCCCCAAACTGACCCACACCGAGGACTAGGGTGCCGCTGGGCGGCGGATTTTTGCAAAAATCCGTTCCCCCTGCGGGGGTCAAATTTTGCAAAATTTGAGCGCGGCTACGAGTGTTCCTCGGCTGCTGTGGCCGCCAATGCGCGATTGTACGCCTTGAGCGCGTCCACGTGGAACAGGCTGCCCTGCAACTCCGGGGCCGCATTCTCGCCTGTCAGGGTCACCACCGGGATGAATGGCACGGTCGACCGGTCAAAGATGGGCATGGCCACCTCCAGCGTTGCCGCCGCATCCACATAGATCCCTTCGCCGATCAGTTCCCAGGCGCGGCTTTCGTCTATCCCGCGCGGATCGTCCAGTTGCCGCATCACCGCGTTCACGCGGAACATCGCGAGCAGATAGGCCTGCGGCCCGGCGGCCAGATGCACGCCTTTGCGTTCGATCTGCGTCAGAAAGAAGGATCGGTCCACCAGCCGTGAAGACAGCGCGGTGGACATCGACACCGCCACCATCACCGCAAGCCCCGTCTGCCAGTCCCCTGTCAGCTCGAACACGATCAAGGTCGTCGAAATCGGCGCGCCCAGCACGGCCGCTGCCACAGCCCCCATGCCCGCCAGCGCATAGAGCGTTTCGGAGCCGGAGACATCCGGAAAGATGCCTGTCGCGACGAGGCCAAAGGCGAGACCGGTCAGCGCCCCGATCATGAGCGATGGTGAAAACACGCCGCCCCCCATGCGGCCTGCCATCGTGACGGCCACGGCAGCGGTCTTGAGCACGACGAAAATCACCACCTCTTGCAACGCCAGTTGCCCGGTCAGCGCCAGTGACGTGGTTTCGTACCCGACGCCGATGATATGGGGATAGAAGATCGCCATTGCGCCCAAAAGCAGGCCCGCACATGCCGGGCGCAACCAGCGGGGCATGCCGGTGCGCTGCTGCACCGCCGTCCCGATATCATCCGTCCAGAAGATCGCGCGCATCAACACCACCGAGACCAGCCCGCACAGCAGCCCCAGCAAAAGGAAGGCCGGAAGCTCCTGATAGAAGACAAGCGCGTTCTCGTTGGCGAGCATGAACTCGGTCACATCGCCGTATTCCAGCCGGTTGATCACCGTCCCCGCGACGCTCGCGATCACGATGGGCGCAAAGGCGTGCACCGCAAAATGCCGCAGCACAACCTCAAGCGCGAAGAGCGCACCGGCAATGGGCGCATTGAAACTGGCCGAGACAGCCGCCGCCACGGCGCATCCCAGAAGGTCGCGGCCCGTGATGCCGTCGGCCTTGATCCAACGGCACACCTTGGTCGAGATGACGGCCGCGATGTGCACCACCGGCCCCTCCCGACCGGTCGAGCCACCTGTGGACAGGGTGATGAAGCTTGCCAGCGCGGAGGCGAGACCGGCCCGGGTGCTCACCCGGCCGTCGCGCAGGGCCGCGCCCTCGATCACGTCCGCCACGCCGCGCGCCACGCCATCCTTGGTGAACACATGCAGGATCAGGCCCGTGGCCAGGCCACCGATGACGGGGATGATCAGGATCAGATACCAGGGCAGCGACGAGGCAAAGCTGTGCAGGTACTGGACATCTTCGGTGCCATAGAGCCGCGCCTGCAGCGCCTCGATCCCCTTGCGGAAAAACAGGGCGGCAAAGCCTGCCGCCACCCCGACCGCCAAGGCGATGAACCAGAACTGGATCTGGCTGGGACCGCGATGCCGGAGCAGCTTCCAGCCGTCCTTGCAGGCGGTGACAGCTGTTTCGAGCGGTTGCGAGATCGATGACATGGCCATGCGGCGGGCCTGGGGAAAAGGGCGTTGCCCCGGCACCCTAGGCCACAACGCACCGCAGTGGAAAGGGACGCGGCCCGCCATTGTGTCGCACACACGTATCGCGGGAGGCTCAGGTGCCCAGCAACGCACGCGCCGCGCCGCGCGCCTCGTCGGTGATCGTATCGCCCGACAGCATGCGCGCGATCTCGTCCACGCGCTCGGGGGCGGCGAGCGGGGCGACGTTGGTGGTGGTCATGCCGTTCGACACGGATTTGGCCACGCGCCAGTGATGCGCGCCAAGGGCCGCGACCTGCGGTGAGTGGGTCACGACCAGGACCTGACCGTCCGAGGCCAGTGCCGCCAGTCTGCGCCCGACGGCATCCGCCGTGGCACCGCCCACGCCCCGGTCGATCTCGTCAAAGATCAGGGTCACGCCGTCGCGCCCGCCTTGCAGGCAGACCTTCAGCGCCAACAAAAAGCGGCTCAGCTCGCCGCCCGAGGCGATCTTGGCCAGTGGGCCCGCGGGTGCACCGGGGTTGGTGGCGACGGTAAAGGCGACCGCGTCGCGGCCGTCCGGGCCGGCATCGTCGGGGGTGATTTGCGTCTCGAACACCGCGCGCTCCATCTTGAGCGGGGCCAGTTCGGCCATCACGGCGGTGTCGAGTTTGGCCGCAGCCTTGCGGCGGCGGTCGCTCAGGGCGGTTGCGGCTGTGTCATAGCCCGCCTCGGCCGTGTCCAGGGCCGCGCGCAGATCGGCAAGGTCGGCGTCACCGGCATCCAGCGCGTCGAGTTTGGCGCGCAAATCGCGGGTCAGATCGGCCAGATCGTCGGGGGCGACGTCGTGCTTGCGGGCCAGCCCGCGCATGGCAAAGAGGCGCTCCTCGGTGTCTTCGAGGTCCGACGGGTTGAAGCTGAGGTGATCCAGCGCCGTGGCGATCCCGTCGCTGGCATCGCCCAGGTCGGCCATGGCGCGCGAAAGTGCCGCCAATGGCGCCTCGAGCAGGCCTTCGGCTTGCTCTGCGACCCCGTCGAGCCAGCGCATGGCGTCGCTCACCGCGCCTTCGGCGCCCTCGTAGCCCACGGCCTGATGGGCGCGGGTGACATCCTCGCGCATGCGCTCGGCGCCTTGCATGAGGCGGCGGGCGGCGTCGAGCTTGGCCTCTTCGCCCGGTTGCGGGTCCATCGCCTCAAGCTCGGCGACGGCATGGCGCAGGAACTCTTCCTCGTCGCGGATCGCGGCCATGGCGGCCTCTGCCGTCGCGAGCGCCTTGCGCGCCTGTCCCACAGCGCGCCAGGCCGCCCGGGTCTGTCCGACGTCCACACCGGCAAAGGCGTCCAGGATCGTGCGGTGGCCGCGCGGGTTCAAAAGGCCGCGGTCGTCATGCTGGCCGTGCAGTTCGATCAGCGTTTCCGACAGGGCGCGCAGCACCTCACCCGGGCAGCGCCGCCCGTTGACCCAGGCCGTCTTGCGCCCATCGGCGGTGTTGATCCGGCGCAGGATCAATTCATCATCCGCGGGCAGGCCCGCCTCGTTCAGGATTGCCCATGCGGGATGGTCGGGCGCCAGGTCGAACCACGCCGTCACTTCCCCCTGTGCCGCGCCTTGCCGCACCAGATCGGCGCGCCCGCGCCAGCCCAGCACGAACCCCAGCGCGTCGAGCAGGATGGACTTGCCCGCGCCCGTCTCACCGGTGAGCACGTTCAACCCTGGCTGGAACGCCAGTTCCAGCCGGTCGATGATCAGCATGTCGGCTATGTCGAGACCGCGCAGCATGCCAGCCCTATCCCCGTAACGCGGGGCGCGCGCCCCCCCGATCCGCGCGTATCAGAGCCAACGGCCCCGGATCGTTTGACGGTAGATCTGCGCCAGCCAGTTGTTGCCGATGGCACGCGGACGCAGGCCCTGCCCCGTCAGCAAGGCAAAGCTGTCCTCGTACCAATCCGTGGATTGGTAGTTGTGGCCCAGAATGGCGGCTGCGGTCTGCGCCTCGGCATCGAGGCCAAGCGACAGATACGCCTCGACCAGACGGTGCAATGCCTCGGGCGTATGCGTCGTCGTCTGGAAATCCTCGACCACCACGCGGAAGCGGTTGATGGCGGCGGCGTAGTGATCGCGGCGCAGGTAATAGCGTCCGATCTCCATCTCCTTGCCCGCCAGATGGTCAAAGGCGAGGTCGAATTTGAGGATCGAGGTCTTGGCATATTCGCTGTCGGGATACCGCTCGATCACCTCGCGCAGGGATTGCAGCGCCTGGAATGTCAGGCCCTGGTCGCGGCCCACTTCGTCGATCTGGTCATAGTAGCTGAGCGCCAGCAGATACTGGGCATAGGCGGCATCATCGTCGGTCGGGTAAAAGTCGATAAAGCGCTGCGCCGCGGACCGGCTGTTGGGATAGTCCTTGTCCTGATGGTAGGAAAAGGCCTGCATGATCAGTGCACGGCGCGCCCAGTCGGAGTAGGGATAGAGCCGCTCGATCTCACCGAAATAGAAGGCGGCGTCGGTCGGATCGCCCTCTTCAAGCTCGAACTCCCCCCTCTCGAAGATCTGCTGGGGCGAGAACGTCTCGAGCGGGACTTCCTGACGGTTGAAGAAACCACCCGTTGTCGGCCGGTCATTGCGGTCGCCGCAAGCCCCAAGGCTCAACGTCGCGGCCACCATCACCGCCAGACCGATTTTCGACGCGCCAAAGATCATGCCGTGCCATCCCATTTCTGCTCACCGCCTTCAAGCCCAAGGCTGTTGGTTGTCTCTAGCATAAAGGTTTGGCAGGGGAAAATGACGATTTTCAGGGTTGTTGGCTCGCAGATCAGGCGACGGCCGGGATCTCGTCCCAAACCAGGCCGTATCCCGGCAGACGCGTGGCCGTGGCGGCATCGCAGGTGATCATCCGCACAGCGTCCGGCGTCGCGAAAAGCGTACGCAGCAACTGGTTGGTCAGCGTGTGGCCCGCGCGCGTGCCGACATAGTGCCCGATGAGCGGCGCACCGGCGAGGGCGAGGTCACCCAAGGCGTCCAGCATCTTGTGACGCACAGGCTCGTCCGCGTGGCGCAGCCCGCCGGGGCTGGTCACCTGATCGCCGTCGAACACGACCGCGTTGATGCCCGGCGCGCCGCCAAGGGCGAGGCCATTGGCCTGCATCCGGGCGACATCATCCTTGCGGCAGAACGTGCGGCTGTCGCTGAGTTCACGGGCGAAGCTGCCGTTGGACATGTTGAGCGACTTGTACTGACGGCCAATGGCGCGGTCGGTAAAGTCGATCTCGAAATCGATCCGCAGCACCTGGCTGGGCCCGATCGAGGCAGTGGCATCGCCAGATGTCACCGACACTGTCTTGAGCACTTCGAACGCCCGCACGGACGCGGGCAGGCTGCGCAAGCCCCGGTGCATGATGCCACGCACGAAGGGCACGGCGGAGCCGTCGAGGATCGGCACTTCGGGGCCGTCGATTTCCACCAGTGCGTTGTGCACGCCGCAGCCCGCGAGGGCGGCCATCACATGCTCGACCGTGCTGACGCTGACGCCATCCTCGCCCACAAGCGTGGTGCACAGGGGCGACTGGCGCACAACGTCCCAGCGGGCCGGGATCAGCGGCGCGGTGTCAAGGTCGACGCGCTGGAACCAGATGCCATGCTCCGCCATTGCCGGGCGGATGGTGATCCGCGCGGGCTTGCCTGAATGCAAGCCGCATCCCGCAAAGGAAATCGAAGATTTGACTGTTGTCTGCACGGACCCACCCATGACGCTTTTGTAACGATTTCAGAGGTAAGGGGTCGGTCGGCCTGTCACAACTCAATCTTTGCAACGGTCTGAAACATGGCTGTCACAAAGTGGCCCATTGCCGCCGGGGCGCTGGTAAGCCCATGTTTTCAAACGAAAAAGGGCCGCATTGCTGCGGCCCCATGTTCACGGATGTGAGTGGTATCAGTTGGCTTGACGCCGCAGGAAGGCGGGGATTTCGATCCGCTCCTGATCCGGGTCGGCTGCATCCGCAGGCTGCGGCGCGGGTGCCGGAGCGGGTGCGGCGGTGCGCGCGGCCTGCACGGGCGGCTGTTGCCGCGGTGCGGGCTGCGGTGCTGCGCCGCCGGGCGCGTCGGCAGAGCCGGTCATGCGGTTGATCAGCGAGTTGATGCCAAAACGCGGCTTGTCGGCCCCGTCGCCGCCTGCGCCCGCAGGCTGCGGTGCCCCGCCAGCCCGTTGAGTTGCGGCCCGCAGACGCGCCAGCGCTTCGGGTGACGGTGTGCCAGGTGCCGGCGCACGCGGTGCCACGAACTCTTCGGCGGGCGGTGTTTCGGTGTCTTTCGCGGGCTCAAAGGCGGCCACTTGCGGCTGGTACGCCGGGGGCGGCAGGTCGTCCTCCGCGACGGCCGGAGCCTCTTCGGGGAAGATATCCTCGGCCATGTCTTCGGCGGCGGCCTGCTGCACGTCCAGCCCTTCAAACAGCATCGGCTCCTCGGCGGCTTCGGCCATCGGGGTTTGCGCAGCTTCGGGGATCGGATCGGACATCACCGGTGCGGCGACAGCCTCGGCCGACACGGTTGTGGTCAGCGGTGCGGCCATGGACCGGCGCGGAACGGGGATGTCGGTTTGCACGTCGGTGGCGTCGATGCCCGTGGCGACGACGCTGACGCGCATCATGCCTTCCATGGCCGTATCCAGGGTCGAGCCCACGATGATGTTGGCGTCCGGGTCTACTTCCTCGCGGATGCGGTTGGCCGCCTCGTCCAGTTCGAACAGGGTCAGGTCATGCGCGCCGGTGATGTTGATCAGCACGCCCTTGGCGCCGCGCAGCGAAATCTCGTCCAGCAGCGGGTTGGCAATCGCCTTTTCGGCGGCCTGGATGGCGCGATCTTCGCCGTCGGCCTCGCCGGTGCCCATCATCGCCTTGCCCATCTCGTCCATGACGGCGCGCACGTCCGCAAAGTCGAGGTTGATGAGGCCCGGGCGCACCATCAGGTCGGTCACGCCCTTCACGCCCTGGTACAGGACGTCGTCGGCCATCGAGAACGCCTCGGTAAAGGTCGTCTTTTCATTGGCGAGGCGGAACAGGTTCTGGTTGGGGATGATGATCAGCGTGTCGACCATCTTTTGCAGGCTGTCCACGCCGTCCTCGGCCTGGCGCATGCGCTTGGCGCCTTCGAATTGGAAGGGCTTGGTCACAACACCGACGGTCAGCACACCCAGCTCGCGCGCGGCTTGCGCGATGATCGGTGCCGCACCCGTCCCGGTGCCACCGCCCATACCCGCGGTGATAAAGCACATGTGCGCGCCTGCGAGGTGATCGACGATCTGTTCGATTGATTCTTCTGCGGCGGCGGCGCCGACAGTGGCACGGGCACCCGCGCCAAGACCTTCGGTCACTTTGATGCCCAGCTGCACCCGGTTTGTGGCAGCCGATTGCTGCAACGCCTGCGCGTCGGTGTTGGCGACCACAAATTCAACGCCATCCAGCTGTTTTTCAATCATATTATTCACGGCGTTACCGCCGGCCCCGCCCACACCAAAAACGGTGATACGGGGTTTCAACTCGTCATGCCCTGGCATTGAAAGGTTTAAGGTCATCGCAATTCCGCCTGTCTGGTTTGCCGCGTTCGCGGGTGTTCTTGTGCCTAAACTGCCGCAATCCTAGCGCTGTGTAAGGTAAACGTCACCCGAAAATCCGAAAAAACCACAAAATGTGGAAGTGTTGCGGGCTGCGCTGGCGGCATTTTGCTGACGCGGCAACATGTTGCGGCACGAAGTCAAAGCAACACAAGAATGGCGCCGGCATTTCGCCGCACCATCCACCGCGCTTTATCGCGGCTAAAACTCTACTTTCGGATGTGGAGATCTGCTCGATCCAACCACTGACCACTGTCGGGCCTTGTGGATAAGTCTAATCAAACAAACGGAAAACGCAATCCGATTCGACGCGCGCACTGCACTCACCAATTGTCGCGGAACCACTTTACTGCCCGCCGCAGGGAGCGGGCCGGGTAGCGGTCGTGGGGAATGTCGAAATCCCACCATTCGTCCTGCGGATGCGCGGCAAAGAGCGCGAGGCCCACAGCGGATGCAAAACCGGGGCCGGTGGCCGCCTGCGGCAGCCCATGTACGCGCAAGGGGCGACCCAGACGCACCTGTTGGCCGAGAATCTTCGAGGCCAGACCATCCAGCCCGGGGATCTGGCTCGCCCCACCGGTCAGCACGATCTGCTGGCTGGGCAGATGGTCAAAGCCCGCGGCGTCCAGACGGGCCCGCACCTCTTCCAGGATCTCCTCCACACGGGGGCGCATGATGCCGATCAGTTCGGCACGCGAGGCCGTACGGCGGTCGTGTTCATAATCGCCCGTGTCGCCCCCGATCTCGATCATCTCGCGGTCGTCCATGCCGGTGGCGTGCACGCCGCCGTAGAACGTCTTGATCCGTTCGGCGTTGGCCATGGGCACTTGCAGACCCATGGAGATGTCGGAGGTCACGTGATCGCCGCCCATGCGCACGGTGTCGGCGTAGATCATATGCTTCTTGATAAAGATCGACACGCCCGTCGCCCCGCCGCCCAGATCGATGCAGGCCGAGCCAAGCTCTTGCTCATCCTCGACGAGTGCCGCGATGCCCGAGGCGTAGGCCGATGAGGCGATGCCCGCCAGCTCAAGATCACAGCGTTTTATGCAATGCGCCAAGTGCTGCACGGCGGCGGCATCCACGGTCAGCATGTGCAGATCCACGGCAAGCGAATTGCCCAATTGCCCACGCGGGTCCGACAGGCCCGAGCGGTTGTCGAGGGCAAAGTTCACCGGTTGCGCGTGCAGCACCTCGCGGCCCGTCCCGATCTCGGGCACATCACAGCGCGACAGCACGCGGGCCACGTCATCCTCGGTGACCACCTGCCCTTCGAGCTCGAGCTGCGCATCCAGGCCGTAGCTGCGCGGCTCTGCCCCCGCGAAACAGGCGATCACGTGATCGACCCGGATGCCGGCCATCTTTTGCGCGGCCTGCAAGGCGGTGCGAATGGCGCGTTCGGTTTCCTGCATCGCGCAGATCTCGCCAAAACGGACGCCGCGCGACCGTGTCGTTGCGGCCCCGATCACCCGGAACCCGGACTGACCGGCAAGCGACCCGATCTCGCCCTCCTCACCCAGCTTGGCGGTGCCGTCAAATCGCAGAACGAGGCAGGCGATCTTGGAGCTGCCGACATCCAGAATGGCGACCACGCCGCGCTGCATGGCGATTTTGCGCATATGGCGCATGGACCGTTGGGAGCCGTAAAGATCGTTCATAACACACTACTCATTCGTCAAATTCAGCGCGCGGATGCGCCACCATTCTTCGGTTGCGGTCTGGGTCATGCGCACCGTCGGCCGCTCTGCTAGGCGCAGGTCGATGCGCGAGACATCGCGGCTCAGCACCTCCTGGGCGCCTTCCAGGGCGATCACGCGTTCCAGCGCGCGCACGGCGCCGTCGCCGGGCAGCAGGATGCGTTGCTCGCGGTCCAGGACCACGTCCCAGCGCCGATCGCCCATCCGCACGAGGCCGCGCAACCGGTCGCCCAAGGGGGCGGCGGCCTGCACCAGCGCCAGCGCCTCTTCGACATGGTCGGGCGCGCCGTCACCTGCGATCACCGGCAGATCCAGCCGCGCCGCGCGGCCCGACACTTCGGCAAACTCCACACCATGCGGATCGATCAGATACAGCCCGCCGGCTGTGCGCCAGATCGCGGCGGCGGTGCGGGGCGTGATGTCGACCTGCAGGATGCCGCCGGGGCGGACGCGCACCGACACCGATTGCACGGGCGGCATCTCGGCCAGCGTGGCGCGGATCGCCTCCACATCCAGATCAAAGGACGACAGCGGAAAATCAAGCGGCACAGCCTCGCGGATGGCCGCGCTCAGCGGGGCGTCGGCCCCGTCGATGGCCATGAGGTTGACCATGAATTCAGGGCGTTCCTCGATGCTGGCGCGGAACTCGGCAAAGGTGTCGGTGATCAGCGTCTGGTTTTCGGGCACCGACAGCCACAGCGACGCGCCGCCAAAGGTCAGGGCAAAGGGGACACCGACCCGCAGGCCAAAGCGAAACACGGGCGTCAGCATCAACCGTTGCAGGCGCCAGGCCCAGCGGGAGGGGGCGGGATCACGTTTCAGCGGTTGCATGACGCATCCTCCACCATCCAGACGCACAGCTCGCCGAAGGAGATGCCCGCAACCTGCGCCTGTTCCGGCGTCAACGACGTGGGCGTCATCCCCGGCTGCGTGTTGGTTTCAAGCAGGATCAACCCCGCCGCGCCCTGCGCTTCGTCCCAGCGGAAGTCGGTGCGGCTGACGCCCCGACACCCCAGCGCATTGTGGGCGCGCACGGCATAGTCCTGGCACAGCTCGTAGATCTCGTTGGGCACATCCGCCGGGATCACGTGTCGGCTGCCGCCGACCTTGTACTTGGCATCGTAGTCGTACCAGCCGTCGGTCAGGATATCCGTCACGCCCAGGGGCCGCGTGCCCATCACCGTGGTGGTCAGCTCGCGCCCCGGCGCAAAGGCCTCGACCATCACATGGTCGGGCATGTCGCCATCCAGCTGCGGCGGGCCGTTGCTGCCCTCATCGACAAGGTAGACGCCGACACTCGACCCTTCGTTGTTGGGTTTGACCACATAGGGCGGCTGCATGACGTGGCGCGTCCGCACCTCGCCCGCAGGGGCGATGATGCTTTCGACCACAGGCAATCCGGCGGCGCGATACACCTCTTTGGTACGCTGCTTGTCCATCGCGAGGGCCGAGGCCAGCACACCGGAATGCGAGTACGGAAGGCCCAGCCATTCCAGCATGCCCTGCACGCAGCCATCCTCGCCCCAGCGGCCATGCAGGCAGTTGAGCACCGCGCCCGGTTGAATGGATTGCAAAACAGCACAAAGGTCGGGGCCTGCATCGACCTCGACCACCTCGTACCCTCTGTCCCTCAGCGCGGCGGCGCAGGGTTTGCCAGTTGCCAGAGACACCTCGCGCTCGGCCGAGGGGCCACCCATTAACACCGCCACTTTGGGGGACGCGCTGCGCGTCTGCCCGCCCATGTGCCTCTTCGTCCCGGGGGCCTTTTGCGACCCCTCATTTGTTGCCGATTGTCCGGCGTTTCGCGCGTCGGATCCTTACCCGGGATCGCCGATGCGCATGATTTCCCATTCTAGCGTGATCCCGCTGGAATCGTAAACTGTTTTCCGCACCTCTTCGCCCAATCCTTCGAGGTCGGCGGCGGTCGCCGTGCCGGTGTTGATCAGGAAGTTGGAGTGCTTTTCGCTCATCTGCGCGCCGCCCTTGGTGGCCCCGCGCAGGCCCGCGTCATCGATCACCTTCCAGGCCTTGAGGTCATGCACATCGTCGGCCTGCCCGGTGGAGGAATAGCCCGCCGGATTGCGAAAGGTCGAACCTGCGCTGCGGTCCCTGGTGGGCTGCGTTGCGTCGCGCTTGGCGATCTGGTCTTCCATCCGCGCGACGAGCGCTTCGGGCTCGCCAGTCGGCGCCCGAAACGTGGCCGAGATCAGGACAGCGCCCTCGGGCAGGCTGCTTTGACGGTAGGCAAAGGCGAGGTCGCCCGGCGTGAGCGTCGTGCGTGTCCCGTCGCGCAGGATCACATCGGCGCTGACCAGGACATCCGCCACGTACGCCCCGTAGCAGCCTGCGTTCATGCGCACCGCCCCACCGACCGAACCGGGGATCGTGCGCAGAAACGTCAGGTCGCACCCGGCATCGGCCGCCTTGCGCGCGACATGCGCGTCCAGCGCCGCGGCACCCGCCGTGACCGTGTCACCGTCGATGGTGATGCTGTTGAACCCCCGGCCCAGCTTGATGACCACCGCGCGCAGGCCACCATCGCGCACGATCAGATTGCTGCCCACACCCATGGGAAACACCGGCACGTCCCGGGGCAATGCGGCAAGGAAGGCCGCCAGATCATCGGCATCGGCGGGCATGAACACCCAATCGGCGGGCCCACCGACACGCAGCCATGTCAGGCTCGACAGATCCCGTTGCGGCGTCAGCGTTCCGCGCACCTCTGGCAGGTCATAACTCATGGGCGCGGCATGGCCCGGGCTGCGCCCTGCGTCAAGTCGGCTTGGCATGTCGGCGCAGGAACAGCGCGACGATACCGCCCACCAGCAGGCCCGCACCGAAGGGTGGCGGGACCAGCAGGATCAGCACCGCCGCCGCGACGTTTTCCGGGGCGAGCCCCGGCGGCAAAGCGCCCACGAACACGGCAAGGGTCAGCGCGACACAGATCAGCATCAGCCCGACCCAGCTGCGCAACCAGAACCGGCGCGCGAGCACAAAGCCGATGGCAAGCCCCGATCCAAGGCAGGCGGCCGCCAGCGACGCGATCATCGCTGCACCCGTTGCCGGACCCAGCGGCTCAGATAGATCACCGGCCAGCGCAGCACGCTCATCCCGGCCGCCAGCACCAACAGGCCGATCCATGGCCCGTGTTGCCAGGTCACGTAGCCCACGATCGGAATGCCCACGGCAATGAGGGCATAGGCGTTGGTCCAGTGGTGGTCCTTGCTGGGCAACATGGCGATGACATTGGCCAGCGCCGCCCAGGCGCAGGCGAGGATCAGAGACAGGCTCATCGGCGCAGCTCCTTTGGCAATTCAGGATGTGCGCCCCGGGCCTTGGCCCAGAAATAGCGCAACGGGTTGCGGAACATGGAGACAAAGGCGGCAAGGGCAAGAATGCCCGCCCACCAGGCGACCGCGATGCCGATCCACAGGATCAGCAGCGGCGCTGCGATCAGCAGGGCCACGCCGGGGATGTATTGGTGCCGCATGGGCAGCATTGCGACCGCCGTGGCCGCCAAAACCCATCCGATGCAGAGCCAGAGCAGGATCATGCGCGCCTCAAGCGGTTGGCACATGCGGCGAGCCCGTCAATCCATCTCATTGGCGAGGCGCGCAAATGCGCCACCGCTCGGCCGAAAGGGATACGCGCATCTGCAAAGAAACAGAAGGTCACGCCGCCCCTTTCTGCAAGCGTCCCGGCAACCCGTTGGCCCAGGTGCTGATCGTCCCGGCGCCAAGGCACACAACCATGTCGCCCGGCCGCGCCTGTTCGCGCACCAGCCGTTCTAGATCGTTTTCGTCCACCACCGCGCGGGCGTGGCGGTGGCCGTGGCGGATGAGGCCGGCGACCAGGTCATCGCGGCTGGCCCCTTCGATCGGGTCCTCGCCTGCGGCGAACACCTCGGCGATGCCAACGACATCGGCATCGTTGAAGCAGGCGCAGAACTCGTCGAAATGGTGGCTCAGGCGCGAATAGCGGTGCGGTTGGTGCACGGCAATCACGCGGCCATCGGTCGCCTGGCGGGCGGCCTTGAGCACGGCGGCAATCTCAACCGGGTGGTGGCCGTAATCGTCGATGATCGTCACCCCCTCAACTTCGCCCACGAGGGTAAAGCGGCGGTTGACACCGCGGAAGTTTTTCAGCGCGGTGCGGATCTCGCCGCCTTTCATGCCCAGATGACGCGCCACGGCGATGGCCGACAGCGCGTTCGACACGTTGTGATCGCCGGGCATGGGAAGCGAGCAATCCTCGATCACCTGCTCTTCGGACTGCAGGGCCACATCGAAATGCGCCACACCCGCCTCGTAGCGCAGGTTCATCGCCCGCACATCCGCCTGCGCGTTGAAACCATAAGTGACCACGCGGCGGTCGGTGATCTTGCCCACAAGGCTTTGCACGTCCGGATCATCGGTGCAGCAGACCGCAAGACCGTAAAAGGGGATGTTCGACACGAATTCGTAAAAGCCCTGATGGAGCGCGGCTTCGGTGCCCCAATGCTCCATATGCTCAGGATCGATATTAGTGACGATGGCGATGGTCGCGGGCAGGCGGTTGAACGTGCCGTCGCTTTCATCCGCCTCGACCACCATCCACTCGCCGTCGCCCTTGCGCGCGTTGGAGCCATAGGCGTGGATGATCCCGCCGTTCACCACCGTCGGGTCAAAGTTGCCCTCGTCCAGTAGGGCCGCGACCATCGTGGTGGTCGTCGTCTTGCCGTGTGTGCCGGCCACCGCGATGTTTGAGCGCAGGCGCATCAGTTCCGCCAGCATCTCGGCCCGGCGCACGATGGGCAGGCCGCGGGCGCGGGCGGCGTCCAGTTCCGGGTTGCCGGGTTTGATCGCGGACGAGATCACGACCACTTCGGCATTCTCGATGTTCTGCGCCTTCTGCCCTTCGAAGATATGCGCGCCCAACTCGGCCAGCCGGTCCGTGATCTTGGAGGTTTTGAGGTCTGAGCCCTGCACGTTGTAGCCGTGGTTCAAAAGGACCTCGGCGATGCCCGACATGCCGATGCCGCCGATGCCGACGAAATGAATGGGGCCCACGTCTCCGGGCAGTTTGGTGGCGGCGTTCATTCAGGTCCCTTTCTGTGCGAGGGTTTCAACGAGGGTGACAAGGCGGTCCGTGGCATCGGGGATGGCGACGGACAGCGCGGCGTTGGCCATCTGCAGCGCGCCATGGGGATTGTCCAGCACCGCGGCGATCTGTTCCGCAACGGAATCCACGTTCAGCTGGCTTTCCGGGATCAGGATCGCGGCGCCTGCATCGACAAGGCCACGGGCATTGGCGGTTTGTTCGTCCCGGATCGCGGCGGCAAGCGGCACGAGGATCGACGGCCGCCCGATGACCGAAATGTCGGCGACGGACGACGCGCCCGAGCGGCTGATGATCAGCTGCGCCTCGGACATGCGGCGTGGCACGTCCTGGAAAAACGGCTGCACCTCGGCGGTGATGGCGTGTTCGTCGTAAAAGGCGCGCACACGCTCTTCGTCCTCGCCACGGGCCTGATGGCTCACGCGGATGTTCCTGAGGTGATGCATGGGCAGCTTGGCAATCGCGGGTGGGATCACATCGCTGAGGATGCGCGCACCCTGGCTGCCGCCGATCACCAACAGCTCCATCGGGTAGTCACCCGGCGAGATGTAGGCCGCCCTGGCCCGTTCCAGCACGGCACCGCGCACCGGGTTGCCCACATGTATCCCCTCGACGTCGTCGGGCAGGTCCGTGGGCCAGGTGCCGCAGGCCACGGCATTCACGCGTTTGGCAAAGATCTGGTTCACGCGGCCCAGCACGCCGTTTTGTTCGTGGATCATGCGCGGCACGCGCAGGATCGTTGCCGCGGACATGGCCGGGATCGTCGGATACCCGCCAAAGCCCACGACAACGTCGGGCCGGTCGCGGAACATCTTGATCTTGGCCGCGGTGATACCCCCCAAGATGCGGAACGGCACCGCCGCCTTGGCCAGAATGCCCCCGCGCGCAAACGTCGCCGACGACATCTGTTCGATCTCGGTCGAATGGGGGAAACCACCGGTATAGCGCGCGCCGCGCGCATCCGTGCTCAGTTTGACACGCCAGCCTCTCTGCAACATCGCCTCGGCCAGCGCCTGGGCCGGGAACATGTGCCCGCCCGTGCCGCCCGCCGCGATGAGGAGAAGGGGCTGCCTCATCGCCGCCCTCGCAACAGGTCCGAAATCTCGCCCTGCGGGCGCGTCCGCGTGAACGCCAGCAACATGCCGACGGCGATGCCCGAGGCGATGACAGACGACCCGCCATAGCTGACAAAGGGCAAGGTCATGCCCTTGGCGGGCAAGAGGCGGACAGCCACGCCCATGTTGATCATCGCCTGGACGGCGAACATGCAGGCCAGCCCGGTGCCCGCCAGTCGAATGAACGTATCGCGCTCGCGCATCAATCGGATCAGCGAGCGTACGACAATGCCGGTATACAGCGCGATGATGCACAGGACGAGGACAAGGCCATATTCCTCGGCCGCCACGGCGATGATGAAATCCGTATGCGCATCGGGCAGCGACCATTTCACCTGCCCCTCGCCGACACCCACGCCAAACAGACCCCCCTCCTGGATCGCGTTGGTGGCATAGCCCAGCTGCGTGCGCGGATCGACATCGGGGCTCAAAAACCCGTCGATGCGACGCGCAAAGTGTTCGGAGTTGCTGTAGGCGAGCGACCCGCCAAGGATCACCAGCCCCGCCATTCCAACCAGCAGCAGCATCGGTGCACCGGCGACAAAATACATCACCCCCCAGCCAAAGAGCACGAGGCACGCCTGACCAAAGTCAGGCTGCAGCGCCAGCATCAGCACGATGGAGATGCACAGCGCAAAAGACCAGATGCGCCCCGGGGGGCCGTTGATGTCCTGGCTCGCCGCCAGCATCCACGCAGCCGCCACCACAAAACCGGGTTTGAGGAATTCCGATGGCTGGATCGCCGCAAAGCCAAGCGAATACCAGCGAACCGCCCCCTTGCCGAAATCGGTGCCAAAGACCGGCAACAGGGCCAGCCCAACAAAGGCCGCGAGAAAGCCCAGCACGGCAAGCCGCCGCACCAGCGTCGGCGACATCATCGAGGTGATGATCATCACCACAATCGCCAGCCCGCCGAAAAACGCCTGCCGCGTGACATAGTGAAACGGGCCGAACCCGTTCTTTTCCGCCAGCGGCACCGAGGCCGCAAGTCCCAGCAACAGGCCGATGGAAAACAGGATCAACACGCAGGTCAACGACCATTTGTCGACCGTCCGCCACCACTTTGGAAGTATGGGTTCGCCGTCCTGCACCGGGACCGCGCCATAGACCATCTCTGTCATGATCTGCCGCCTTGCTGCCTGTCTACCGCCTCGTGCTTCCGGTTTTTCCGGAATGCTTGGCGCGCAGCATAGCGACAATTTGCGCCTCGGGCCAGTGTTACTTGGCCCGGGGCATGATCCTGCGCGAAACGCCGTCAGGCGGTCTGGTGCGTGCCGCGAATGGGGTAGTCATTGGCCCGGATAAAGGTGATGCCGGACAGCACCTTGTCCAGATCCGGACGCAGGAAAGGGGCGTTCGACACGTCGATCATCTGAATGTCGCCCCCGGCGTTCACGACAAACAGCCCCGGCTCGGCAAAGGGGCGGTCGGTTTCCTTGGGGCTGCGCGGGTCGGACACGTAAAGGCCAAGCGCCATCATCTGTGCGATGCTCAGGTCATAGCCCATGGGCAGGGTCGGCGCGCATTCATCGGCCATCGCCTGCGCTTTGTCTTCGGGATCGCCTGACGCGACGACCACATCGACGCCCTGCTCGTGAAATTGCGCCTGCATCTCTTCGAGCTGGGCGAGGTACTTTTTACACAACGGGCAATGCAGCCCGCGGTAGATCACCACCAATTGCCAGTCGCGCCCGCCTTGCGGTGCGCCAAGGGTCACGGTGCCGCCGCCCAGGCGGGACAGATCGGTTTTGGGAAACGGTGTTCCAGCTGCAAGGGCTGTCATGTGAATGCTCCTGTTTTGGCGTTCCCTTCAGACCTATTGACGCCGCGCACCCACACAAGGGCCAGCCCTTGACCCGTTCTGTGCAATCCTGCACGGGGGCGTCATGGATTATGAGACGCTTGTGATCGGTGCCGGTGCGGCAGGCATGATGTGCGCGGCCCATGCGGGCGGCCGTGTTCTGGTGGTGGATCACGCCAAGGCACCGGGCGAGAAAATCCGCATCTCGGGCGGCGGGCGCTGCAACTTCACCAACATGTATTGCGAGGCGGAGGCGTTTTTGTCCGAAAACCCGCATTTCGCCAAATCCGCCCTCGCGCGGTACACGCAGTGGGACTTTATCGCGCTGGTGGATCAGCACGGCATCCCGTGGCACGAAAAGACGCTGGGCCAGCTTTTTTGCGACACCTCCGCCAAGGATATCATCGCGATGCTGCGCGGGCTGATGCAAACGGCGGGGGTCGAGCTGCGCTTGCAGACGGGTGTGTCAACGCTCGACAAGACGCCGGATGGGTTCGCGGTGGTGTTGGACGCCGGCCAGGCTCTGCGGGTGGCCAACGTGGTCATCGCGACGGGCGGCAAGTCGATCCCCAAGATGGGGGCCAGCGGTTTTGCCTATGATATCGCGCGGCAGTTCGGCCTGCGGGTGACCGACACGGCCCCGGCGCTTGTGCCCTTTACCTTTTCCGACAAACGCTTTGCCGATATCTCGGGCGTGTCGTGCCCCGCCCGGGTGCATGCCGATGGCCCCACCTTTGACGAGGCGCTGCTCTTTACCCATCGCGGGCTGTCGGGGCCCGCGGCCCTGCAAGCCTCCAGCTACTGGTCGCCCGGTGCGGCCATCACGGTGCACCTCGCACCTGAGACGGACATTGCCGCCATCCTCAAGGACAAGCGGCGCTCGGATGGGAAAAAGGCACTGACCACAGAGCTTGCCCGCCACCTGCCCGCCCGGCTGGTCGATCATCTGAGCACGCAGATGGACCTGTCCGGTCGGCTCGGCGATCTGTCCGACGCGCGCATCACTGACCTGCATGACGCGCTCACCCACTGGGACCTGACCCCAACCGACACCGAAGGCTACCGCACCGCCGAGGTCACGCGGGGCGGCATCGCCACCGACGCGCTGGACGCCAAGACGATGATGGCCCGCGACGTGCCTGGCCTCTACGTCATCGGCGAAGCGGTGGATGTCACCGGCTGGCTGGGCGGCTACAATTTCCAATGGGCATGGTCATCCGCAATGGCCACGGCACGGCACCTGAGCGCCCGATAGCGGGGGTGGCGGGTGGGCGCCTTTGCGGCAGCAAACAGACCACCCCGCCACCCCGCGATTGACGCATCCCCATGCATCGTCCATCAAAGGCAAAAGGTGAGCGCCACGGGGACAGACATGAACATATCGCTCAAGCCGGAGACCGGCGATGGCAGCCTTTTTGGCCGCCCGCTGTTCGAGGATCCGGCGGCCCGCGCCCTGTCCCGCGTCGGCGTGGTCGACGTCGGCTCGAACTCGGTGCGGCTTGTGGTCTTTGACGGTGCGGCACGCTCGCCCGCGTATTTCTACAATGAAAAGATCATGTGCGCCTTGGGCGCGGGCCTGTCGGATACCGGCCACCTCAACCCCGAAGGCCGGGTGCGGGCGCTTGGCGCGATCCACAGGTTCCAGCGTCTAGCCGACGGTATGGGGCTGAGCGAGCTTACCGCCGTGGCCACCGCCGCCGTGCGCGACGCCAGCGACGGGCTCGACTTTCGCGCCGAAGTGTTGCGCGAAACCGGCCTCAACATCCGGGTCATCGACGGGCGCGAAGAGGCGCGCCTGTCGGCACAGGGCGTTCTGCTGGGCTGGCCCGGCTCCTACGGGTTGGTGTGCGATATCGGCGGGTCGTCCATGGAACTGGCCGAGATTTCGGGCGGCGCGGTCGGGCGGCGCGTGACCTCCGACCTCGGCCCGCTCAAGCTGCAGACGCTCAAGGGCGGGCGCAAAGGGCGCAAGGCGCATATTCAGACCACGCTCGACAGCATCCACGCCGAGATGGGCACGCAGCGCGACCGGCTGTTTCTGGTGGGCGGGTCGTGGCGCGCCATTGCGCGCATCGACATGCACCGCCGCGGCTACCAGCTGCACGTGCTGCACGAATACCGCATGACACCGCGCGCCGTGCAACAAACCACCAAATTCATCGCCGAATGCAAGGATTACGAGGCGCTGCGCCTCGCCTGCGGAATCTCGGGCGCCCGTATGGCGCTGGTCCCGCTGGCGGCCGAGGTGCTGGCGCGGCTGGTCAAGACGTTCCGGCCCAAGGACATTGCCCTGTCCAGCTACGGGATCCGCGAAGGGATGCTCTATGAACAGATGCCGCAACAGCTGCGCGATCGCGATCCGCTGATCGAGGCGTGCCGCTTTGCCGAGGCCAAGGATGCCCGCCTGCCTGGTTTCGGCAAGGTGCTGTTCGATTTCATCGAACCGCTGTTCAAATCCGCCCCCTACGCGCGCAAGCGCCTGATCAAGGCGGCGTGCCTCTTGCATGACGTAAGCTGGCGCGCGCATCCGGATTATCGGGCCGAGGCGTGTTTCGACAACGCCACACGCGCCAACCTGGGTGGGCTCAACCACTCTGAACGCATATTCCTCGGCCTTGCCCTGCTCCACCGGTATCGCAACCGGCGGGAGGGGACGCATTTCGAATATCTCTACGACCTCATCGACGAAAAGACCCAAGTCGAGGCCGAGGTGTTGGGCAAGGCCATGCGCTTTGGGGCGATGCTGTGGATGGAAAAGGACGCCGACCGGGGCGAGATGCGCTGGTTTCCCAAGAAAAAGTTGCTCGAACTGCGGCTGACACCCGATGCGATGCCGCTTTTCGGTGAGGTGGCGGAGGCGCGGTTGAATTCGCTTGCCGACGCCCTGAACGCCCAGGTCATGGTCAAGGCGCGGCGGCGATGATGCCGCGGCGCTGCGCAGTTTCCAAGCCTTATGACCGCGCCGATCAGATCTCGATCTGGTCATCCGGCGCTGGCGCCGGATCCGGTTTGCGCCGGATGATGATGTCGCCGTTGTCGAGGATTTCCGGCGGCGCGTAAACGCTCCAATCCTCGATCTCGTCCAGCAGGTCGCGCAAGGCCGGGCCCATCTGGGCGGCAAAGCTTTGCAGCGCCGGGCCGAACTCCTGCGCCATGCCCTGCAGATCATCCAGCGCCGGTTCCATCTCGCGCAGCAGCCCCTCCATCAACATCTGCGCGCCGCGCTCCATGAGGGAAAAGCCGCCCTCGTCCTCTTCGGCCATGGCCGGGGTGGCGAGGGTCAGGGACAGGATCAGGACAATGCGTTTCATGGCGGTCATATGGGGCCTCAGATGTCGATATCCAAGCTGACGGGAAAATGGTCGGACGCGGCGACCAGCGCATCGCGCAGGTGGGGTTGCTTCCAACATTCGGGATCGTCCAACGGATGCCAGATGCGCCAGCGCGGCGCGCGTGCGGCCAGGTCCTGCGACACCATGATATAGTCCAGCAGCGCTTGCAGATAGCGTTGCTCGGGTCGGATCCAGAACCGCGCGGTTGTCGGCGCCACCCCCAGCCGGCGGGGTTGCAGCGCCATGCGGGCATGCGGATCAACAAGGGCGGCCTCGCCCGTCCCCAGCACAATTTCAACCGAAGACCGACCAAACAGATGCTCGTATTCATCCAGCCCCGGACCGTCATTGAGGTCGCCCAGCACCATCAACGCGTCGCCCGCCGCCAGATGTTCGTCAATGCGGCGGCGCAGCCAGATCGCCTGTGCCAGTTGCTTGCGCCGGTTCGCGATCGAGATGCGCATGACCGCGTCGCGCGTCTTGGCCCCGTGCGGCGCCTTGGATTTGAGATGCGCGCCCACAAGGCGCAGCGCCATGCCATTTGCCGTCTCCAATGCCAGCTCCAGCGGCGGCTTGGAAAACACGACGTCATCGGACGTCGCATCGATGTCCAGATCGATGGAAAAACGCGCATCGAACCGGGGCGCCTCGGCGCTGTCTTGCGGGTCATGGCGCGCTGTCAGCACGTCCGGGTCATAGAGCAGCGCAATCTCTTGCTGCGTGTCATTGGCAAAGCCGATGACGGCCCGGCGGGCGCGCAGGCCAGCCGCCTCGGCAAAGGTTTCGAGCGCGGGCACCGTGCTGCGGCTGGCACTGTCATCAGGCGCCTCGACCACCAGCACGGCATCGGCATCCAGCGCCTGAAACACGGTGCTGACCGCCGCCGTCTGTTCCGCCCGGCTCACCCCGTAGCGCGCGGCACGCTCATCGTCGTCCCAGAGGCTGCCATCATCGGCAAACAGGCTGTTCATCCACTCGATATTATAGGTGGCGATGCGCATCAGCCGCTGCTTGCCTGAATGTCTTCCCACGCGCGGTTGATGTCGATCATCCGCTTTTCGGCGATGCGCACCGCTTCTTCGGGCACACCGCGGGCCATCATCGCGTCGGGATGGTTTTCGCGCACCAGCTTGCGCCAGGCGCTGCGGATCTCTTCGAGCGCCATGTCGGGGCTCACCCCCAGCACGCTGTAGGGGTCGGGGGCCGCATCCGGCACGAACCGCGCCCGCAGCGCGCGAAAATCGCGGTCGGAGATGGAAAAGATATGCGCCACCTCCTCGAGGAACGCATCCTCGTTCGGGTGGTAAAACCCGTCGGCCATCGCGATGTGAAAGAGCCCTTCGAGCAGGTCGGTCAGCGTCTCGGGCTCACTGCGGAACATGGCGTGGATGCGCGTCGCATAGTCTTCGAACCCGGCCACGTCCTGCCGCGCGAGGTTGAACACCTTGGCCGCCCCGGCCTCGTCCTTGGCCGCGATGTGAAACACCTCGCGAAAGGCGGTGACCTCGTCCCGGGTGACATGGCCATCGGCCTTGGCCATCTTGGCCCCCAGCGCGATCACGGCGATGGCAAAGGCGACGCTGCGTTCAGGCGGTGCGCGCAATTGGTCAAATACCTGTGCCAGGCTCTGACCGGAGGTCAGCGCCGCCAGCGCGTCGGAAATGCGGGACCAGATCGACATGGCCACACTCTAGCCCCGGTCGCGGGCAGTGTCAGGCCGATTGAGCATTTTCTGCATCAGGATCAGATCGAGCCATTGTTCGTCCTTGTACCCGACCTCGGGCAGGTGCCCGACCTGCGCAAAGCCCATGCGCTGGTGAAAGCGGACCGCACCGGGGTTGGCCCCGCTGATGCCTGCAACCATCACACGGTGCCGGGCCCCGGTGGCGTGTTCGATCAGATGCCGCAGCAGCGGCGCGCCAAGCCCCTGCCCGCGCAGCGCGGGTTGCACATAGACAGAGTGTTCGACCGTGGCGGCATATCCCGGGCCGGGCCGAAACGGGCCGTATGTGGCGAACCCCGCCTGATCCGGCAGGACAAACACCGGGCGCGCGGCGATCATGTCGCCAACCTCCGCCAGCGTTTTGGGCGTCGTGGTGAAGGTGATCAGCGTATCGGTGATGATGCCGTTCCAAAGCGTCGCGATCCACGCCGCATCCTCGGGTGCGGCGCGCGTTATGTCAGGCTGCATGCGCCACGCGGACCGTCAAAGGCCGCCTCCAATCCGATCTCGCCCACCTCGACCCGGATCCGGTCGTCTTGAATAAGTGCCGCGAGCGTTTCTGCCAGCCGGTCCCCCTGTGGGTGAGACAGGGTGAGCCGGCGCAACCGCAGGCCCGAGGGCGCAAGGCGCGGCGCCGGGTGCA
Source organism: Pseudomonadota bacterium (assembly GCA_038525585.1). Taxonomy (GTDB): domain Bacteria; phylum Pseudomonadota; class Alphaproteobacteria; order Rhodobacterales; family Rhodobacteraceae; genus Tateyamaria. The sequence continues at coordinate 11,727 of JBCBHM010000031.1, read as the reverse complement.
TCCCGCCCGGCCATTCGATCAGGGCGGGCCACAGGTTGTCATAGGGGGTCGTGCCCATCGCCGAGACCGCCATGCGCCACTGCAGATCGCCCCGGCGCACCTGCACAGGCGACCCGACCCCGTCGGGCATCATGGGCAGCGCCGCGTCCATGTCAGGCACCGCTGCCGCCCAATTGCTCAGCCGCGCCGGGCCGGAATACCGGTCGAGGTCGTACCACCTGGGCCGCTCGGGCGCGGGGCGCGACGGGTCCGGCGCAATCGCCTCGAGATACAAGCCATCCTCCAACCCGATCAGCGCATTATGCGTATGAAACACCGCGTGCTGACCGCCCGCCTGCATGGCAAGACCAAGCGACTGCTCCACGTGATCCTGCGCCGCGGCAAGGGTCGTGGCACCGACAACAAGGTGGTCGAGGATCATTTGTGCCATGCGGGGTCTCCACGGTTGAAGGGGCGTTGCGCGGTTTTATCAAGGCAGGATCGTGGTCAGGCAAGTTCAAAGCAGCGCGTGCGCGTTCACGCAGCCCGAAATTCGCGGCAAGCGGAGGTTTTCTTTGACAACGAGCCATGGCGCGCCCCACCATCACCGCCGGGGCCCAGAGCGTGCATTTTGGCGCCCGTCCAACGAAAAACATTTGAGATACGGAGATTTACATTGACCACATTGATATCCAACTTGCGGCGCCTCGGCGCCATATCCTGCCTGGGCATTCTGGCAACGCTTCACACGCCGACGCAGGTGCGCGCCGAAGTGATGATGGGCGAAGTGCGCCTTTTTGCCTTCAACTTTTGTCCCAGAGGCTGGGCCGCGCTGGACGGGGCGGACGTGACTATTGCGACCCAAACCGCATTGTTCAGCCTGCTTGGCGTGACCTACGGCGGGGACGGGCGGACCACGTTCAAAGTGCCAGATCTGCGGGGGCGCGCACCCATCAACGCAGGCAAGTCGCCGGGCCTTTACGACAGGAAACTGGGGCACAAATCCGGGGACGAGGGCTTTGTCATCAAAAACGCGTCGCAATTGCCGGCGCACAGCCACGGGTTTCAGGCATCCTCCAAACCCGGCGACAAACGTGGCCCCGGAGGCGACTCGCTCGCGCCGGTCAATCAACCCGGCCTGAACATCTTTCAGAGCGGCGCGCCGGACACGCAGATGGACCCGGCAACCATCTTGCCGACCGGAAATGGCGACCCGATCGAACACACCGGGCCACGCCTCGCGCTCACGTTCTGCATCGCCGTGGACGGCCTTTATCCAAGCAAATAGCGCTCGGGCGCGCGTGCGGAGGGCGGCAGGCCGCCCTCCGCTTGTTCCGCGCTCAGGCGCGCGCCGCGGATAGGATGTCGAGGATTTCCTGCGCGGCGGTGGGGATGTTCGTGCCCGGGCCAAAGATCGCCTTGACCCCCGCGTCGTAGAGGAACTGGTAATCCTGCTGCGGGATCACCCCGCCGCAGATCACGATCGTGTCGTCGGCCCCCGCCTCCTTGAGGGCCTGGACCAATTGTGGTGCCAGCGTCTTGTGTCCCGCCGCCTGGGACGAGATGCCGACCACGTGCACATCATTGTCGATGGCGTCCTGCGCCGCCTCTGCCGGGGTCTGGAACAGCGGGCCCACATCCACGTCGAACCCGATGTCGGCAAAGGCGGTCGCAATGACCTTGGCCCCGCGGTCGTGACCGTCCTGGCCCATCTTGACCACGAGCATCCGCGGGCGGCGGCCCTCGGCTTCGGCGAAATCCTCGACCGATTTCTGGATGGCGGCAAAGCCCGCGTCGCCCTCATAGGCGGCGCCGTACACACCGGCGAGCGTTTTGACCTCGGCGCGGTGACGCCCGAACACTTTTTCCATGGCCATGCTGATCTCTCCTACGCTGGCGCGCGCGCGCGCGGCCGCGACCGCTTTTTCCAATAGGTTGCCATCGGCGGACGCCGCATCGCTGAGCGCATCCAGCGCCGCCTGACACGCCGCCTCGTCACGGTCTGCGCGGATGCGTTTGAGCCTTGCGATCTGGCTTTCGCGCACGGCGGCGTTGTCGATGTCGAGGATGTCGATCTCATCCTCTTTCTCGAGCCGGTACTTGTTGACGCCCACGATGACCTCGTCGCCCCGGTCGATCATCGCCTGGCGCGTGGCGGCTGTTTCCTCGATCCGCAGCTTGGGCATGCCGGAGGCCACCGCCTTGGTCATGCCGCCCATCTCCTCGACCTCTTCGATCAGTTTCCAGGCCTCCTCGGCCAGATCATGCGTCAGCTTTTCGACGTAATAGGACCCCGCCAGCGGGTCGACGACGTTGGTCACGCCCGTCTCTTCCTGCAGGATCAGTTGCGTGTTGCGCGCAATCCGCGCGCTGAAATCGGTGGGCAAGGCGATCGCCTCGTCCAGCGCATTGGTGTGCAGCGATTGCGTTCCGCCCAGGGCGGCCGCCATCGCCTCGTAGGCGGTGCGCACGACGTTGTTGTAAGGGTCCTGTTCCTGCAGGCTCACACCGCTGGTCTGGCAATGGGTGCGCAGCATCAGCGACTTGGGGTTTTTCGGCGCGAACTCCGACATGATGCGGTGCCACAGCAGGCGCGCGGCCCGCAACTTGGCCGCCTCCATGAAAAAGTTCATGCCGATGGCAAAGAAAAAGCTCAGCCGCCCCGCGAACCTGTCCACATCCATGCCGCGCGCCAGGGCCGCGCGCACGTATTCGCGCCCATCCGCCAGCGTAAAGGCCAGCTCCTGCACCAGGTTCGCGCCCGCCTCCTGCATGTGGTAGCCGGAGATCGAGATGGAGTTGAACTTGGGCATCTCGTTCGAGGTGTAGTCGATGATGTCCGCGATGATCCGCATGCTGGGTTCGGGCGGGTAGATATAGGTGTTGCGGACCATGAACTCCTTGAGAATGTCGTTTTGAATGGTTCCCGAGAGGGCCGCCTTGTCCACGCCCTGTTCTTCGCCCGCGACGATGAAATTGGCGAGGATCGGGATCACCGCCCCGTTCATCGTCATCGAGACGGAGACCTTGTCGAGCGGGATGCCGTCAAACAGGATCTTCATGTCCTCGACACTGTCGATGGCCACACCCGCCTTGCCCACATCGCCCACGACACGTTCGTGATCGCTGTCATAGCCACGGTGGGTGGCCAGATCGAACGCGACCGACACCCCCTGCTGCCCCGCGGCCAGTCCGCGGCGGTAAAAGGCGTTGGATTCCTCGGCCGTGGAAAATCCGGCATATTGCCGGATCGTCCAGGGGCGGCCCGCATACATCGTGGCCTTGACCCCGCGCACAAATGGCCCCTGCCCCGGGATCGTGCCCAGGTGTTGCACACCTTCCAGATCCTCTTGGGTATAGATCGGCTGAACCTCGATCCCCTCGAGTGTTTTCCAGGTCAGATCGTCCAGCGGTCGGCCGCGCAGCTCGCCCTCAGCGAGGCTGCGCCAATCGTCTTTCTGTGATGTCATCGTGTTGTCCTCTTGTCAGCGAACCGGTGGGCCATTCGGCCTCTGTCCGGTCCAGATCCTCTGTCAGTGTGGCCAGCCCGCTTGCGCCGGCGGTCAGCCAAAACATGTCGTCTGCATAGGCCTCGCGCAGGGCCGAGATTTCGGCGCGCTGGAACGGGCTCCACCGGTCGCCGGGGCCGCGCAGCATGTCAGCGCGTTCCGCGCGCTCTTCGACCGCCTTGCGCAGGTCTTCGAGGCTGGGCCGCTTGTTCATGTGCTCTGCCGCCCTGTGCGGTGGCACCGGCACGCCCAGCATCACGCCAAGCTGCGCATCGGGCCGCCCGGCAAACCGCTCGAACGGCAAGACCTGAATGTCTGCCTCCGGCGCGGCGCAGGCGATGTCGCTGATCACATCGCGCCAGCTGCGGTGGCGCGCCGCGATCGTCGACAGGGTCGCGCGGGACGGCACGCTGTGGCCACGCGCGACGCAATGCGCCGCCGCCGATGCCCAGTAATGGTCCAGCGCCCGGATGTTCACCACCACCTTGCCAACCCGTCCGTCAAAGGCGGCGATGAACCGTGCCACCCGCTCGCCAACGTCGTCATAGAGGTGGGCGTGGCGCAGGTTGCGCGACATCGCGCCCATGATGTTCTCTTCGCTGACGATCAGCGTGTCTGCGCCCTGCTCGCGCTGGACCTTGTCCTGCCGCAACAACAGACGGCCACGCGCACGTCCCATCGCACTGCTGCGCGCCGCGGACGTCGCCTTTGGAATGCCAGCGAACAGGCCCTTGCGCGTGATCCAGGGCCCCCAGCACTCGACCCCCTGCCCGCGCAAGGCAAACCGGTGGCGCGTCAGATAGTTCTGAAACGTGGTCGTGCCGGTGCGGTGAGCACCGATATGCAGGACGATTTTCATGTGTGTTCGACCCCTCTTTGCCAGCGCCGCGGCGCGGCGCCACAGCCTGGATGTCGCATCACATGTGCGGGTCGAGGCGTTAGAGGTCGATTAATGCTAAAATTGCTGAGAGCGCCCGTCGCAATTGCCGGAAAAGCCGCTACATTGATCCCGACAGGAGATGCCATGAAACGACTTTTACCCATTGTTATTGCTGGACTTTTGGGCCAAACGGCAACCGCCGAGGCGGTTGATCCCTTTGCCTTTGTCGGGACCGACGTTTCGGATTTGCAGCAATTTGTCTGGGAAAAGCGCCCCATCGTCGTGTTTGCCGACAGTCCGAACGACCCGAATTTCGGGCTGCAGATGGAATATCTGCAGGAACGGGTCGCAGATCTGGCCGAACGCGACGTGATCGTGCTGACCGACACAGACCCCGGCGCGGCAGGCCCCCTGCGCGAGGCGTTGCGCCCGCGTGGCTTCATGCTGGTGCTGATCGGCAAGGACGGTGGCGTCAAGCTGCGCAAGCCGTTTCCGTGGGACGTGCGCGAGCTGAGCCGCACCATCGACAAGATGCCCGTGCGACAGCGCGAGATCCGCGACCGGCGCGGCGCCGACGAGAGCTGAGCGTGCCGCTTGATCGGAGCGCCTGCTTTACCTATATTTAAGGCACGCCACGATAAGGAGCGCGTCATGGACAAAGATACAGACTTCACGCCTCCGCCTCCCGGTCAGAACGGCCCGGACCCGTTTTACTAAGCTGTCGGAGGCGGTCTCGCGCGTCGGGATCCCCAAGCGCGTCGAGCGCGTCAAACCCGTAATCGATGATCAGATCCTCAATCCGGTGGAGTGAGGTCAGCACCGCTTGCCGCCGGTTCGGCGCGAGGCGGGCGTATTGCCGCGTCTCGGTGCGCGCCGCCATGTCAACCACCTTTTCGTGCAAGGCATAGAACCGCACGACCGTCTCCACCTGATTGTCATCCAGAACTTCGAGCTGCGTCAGCACCGTGGCAAACACCTTGTCCCGCCGCGACGAGATGACAAAGGGCACGAACCTCGGGTCCTGTTCAAAGGCGCGCGCCACCAGCTGCGGGTCGCGCTTGCCCTCGGTCAGGATCAGTTCCCGCACAAAATCCTCGATCTCGGCGCGCAGGGCGCGGCGCATGTCGCGCCGCTTTTCCTCGCGCCTGCGATAGTCCGTCTGGCGCGCCACAGCCGCGTTGAACACCAGACCGAACAGCGCAGAGCCTGCGACCAGCAAGCCGGTCACAACGGTCACGTTGAAATCATCCCGGTCCGAAAAGATCAGCACCGAACCCGACAGGATCAGCATCAGGATCAGAACCAGCACCGGCATCTCGAACCCGGTGCGGTCGGGCCGCACCAGGCTGTCGCTCAGATAGACAAGGAACATGACCACGCCCACCACGCCAAACGTCGTTATGAGCGCGACCGTCGTCATCCCTTATTCGAATTCCATGATCACGTCGTCGACGGCCAGGCTGTCGCCCGCGCCGGCGTTGATCTTGGACACGGTGCCCTTTTTCTCGGCGCGCAGGATGTTCTCCATCTTCATCGCCTCGATGGTGCACAGTGCCTGACCTTCCTGCACTTCCTGCCCTTCTTCGACGTCGACCTTCACCACGAGGCCGGGCATCGGACACAGCAGCATCTTGGACGTGTCGGGCGGCAGCTTCTCGGGCATGAGCCGCGCAAGCTCGGCCTGGCGCGGGGTGCGCACATGCACCTTCAGCTCGGCGCCACGGGTGCGGATGTTGAACCCACCCGACACCTTGCCGACCTTGAGCACCAGCGGCGCGCCGTCGACCTCCATATCGGCAATCGTGTCGCCGGGCGTCCAGGTGCCCGCGACACGCAAGGCCCCGCCATCCCCGAATGTGACGGTGGAGCCGTCGGGATCCGCGGCAATGGCCACGTCATAGGACTGGCCCTGCACCGTCACGTTCCAGTCGGTGCCGACCTTGCGTTCGTGATTGTCCATCCGCCCCGAGATGCGGGTGCGCCGGATCTCGGCCACGCGGTGCATCGCGGCACAGGCGGCGGCGACGCGGCGTATCTCGGCCTCGGCCAGCTCAACCCCTTCGAACCCGTCCGGATACTCTTCGGCGATGAACGCCGTCGTCATGTCGCCACTGACGAATTTGGGGTGATCCATCACGGCGGCGAGGAAGGGCAGATTGTGACCGATCCCTTCGACCTCGAACCGGTCGAGGGCCACGCGCATCGCTTCGATGGCCGTGCCCCGATCCGGGCCCCAGGTGCACAGCTTGGCGATCATGGGGTCGTAATACATGCTGATCTCGCCCCCCTCGTATACGCCCGTGTCATTGCGCACGACCTCGGCCTGCGGCACGACACCGGGCGTGTAATCCGGCGTCTCCTGCGGGGGGCGATACCGGGTCAGACGCCCGATGGAAGGCAGAAACCCACGATAGGGATCTTCGGCATATAGCCGGTTTTCGATGGCCCAGCCGTGCAGTTTGACGTCGTCCTGCGTGATGCTCAGCGGCTCACTATGGGCGACCCGGATCATCTGTTCGACAAGGTCCACGCCGGTGATCAGTTCGGTCACCGGGTGTTCGACCTGCAACCGCGTGTTCATCTCGAGGAAGTAGAAATTCTTGTCCCCGTCCACGATGAACTCGACCGTGCCCGCACTGGTGTAGCCCACGGCCTTGGCCAACGCGACGGACTGCTCGCCCATCGCCTTGCGCGTCGCCTCATCCAGGAACGGGCTCGGCGCTTCTTCGACGACCTTCTGGTTGCGGCGCTGAATCGAACACTCGCGCTCGCCCAGATAGATGCCATTGCCATGGGCGTCGCACAGCACCTGAATTTCGATGTGCCGCGGCTGGGTCACGAATTTCTCGATAAAGATGCGGTCGTCACCAAAGGAATTGGCCGCCTCGTTCTTCGAGCTCTGAAATCCTTCGCGGGCCTCCTCATCATTCCAGGCGATCCGCATCCCCTTGCCGCCGCCCCCCGCAGACGCCTTGAGCATCACCGGATAGCCGATCTCGTTCGAGATCTTCACCGCCTCGTCCGCATCCTCGATCAGGCCCATATAGCCGGGCACCGTGCTGACGCCCGCCTCCTGCGCGATCTTCTTCGAGGTGATCTTGTCCCCCATCTTTTCGATGGCGCTCTTGGGCGGGCCGACAAAGGCAACGCCTGCCGCCTCGAGCGCCTCGGCGAACTTGGCGTTCTCCGACAGAAAGCCATAGCCCGGATGCACCGCTTGCGCGCCTGAGGACGTGATCGCCGCCATCACCTTGTCGATGACGATATAGGACTGGTTGGCGGGCGGCGGGCCGATATGCACCGCCTCGTCCGCCATCTGCACATGCAGCGCGTTGGCGTCGGCATCGGAATAGATGGCAACCGTCTGAATGCCCATCTTGCGGGCAGTCTTGATGACGCGGCAGGCGATCTCGCCGCGGTTGGCGATCAGGATTTTGTCGAACATGGTGTCCCTCTTCTTGGCGTGCAGGCACGCAAAACGCCGCCCCGACGGATGTCGAAGCGGCGTTTGGTTGGTTCAATTGGAATTTTGGTGGCGCGCTCAGCAGTTGCCGACGTCGAGCTCGCAGGCCACGATGTTGCCCGCCGCGCCCACGGCAGCGCCCGTGACGACACTGCCACTGGTGACGGCAGCAGCGCCTGCACCGACTGCACCGCCGATGATGGCGCGTTCTCCGACCGTGTCACCGCAGGCCGCAAGGCCGAGACTGGCAACGATGGCAAAGGTGACTGGCTTGATAGGCATGATCCAAATCCTCTTGTGTTGTTTTGTCTCCATGTGGAGGCAACGCACGAGCGGATCAATTCGTTCACACAAAACGCAAGCGTTTGGGCAACGCGTCGCCGCAAAGGTGGCGATTGGTCGGCATCAAACCGCTGAATCGTCTCAACAATTTGCGTCGAACGCCCGACAATAGACGATACCGCCCACCGCGCCGACAACGGCGCCCGTGCCGACATCACCGTTGAAGATCGCCGTTGTGCCCGCGCCGATGACCGCGCCGGACAGCGCCTGTTCGCCAATCGTGTCTCCGCAGGCTGCGAGGATAAGGGGGGCCGCGAGGACCAGACCAAGGACTGTACGTGCCATTTCTCAAGTTCCTTTCTGTAACATGCTACAGAGTTAGGAACCGTTCGGTCCAAATTAAACGTCACTGGGAACGCGATGCCGTGAGCGGCTGTAACACTGGGGCGTGGCCCAAAAAAAATGGTGGGCAGCTGAACACGAGAGAGTGTGAGCTGCCCACCAGGGGAAGGGGTACGGAAATGGTACGCAGGTACGGAAAAAGTCTGGGGAACCGCGCCTGCCGGGTGAGCGTGGCACGCGCGCCCTGTGGGCGCAAACGCCGATGCGCACGCGACGCGGGAATAAGCTGTGTTCCGCCGCAAAGCCCCTGCACCCGGCAGGTTTACGCCGACGCGCAGGGCGCTCATGGGCTCCACCCGTCGTCGAACACGTCCGGAAAGGATGCTCTTGCCACAGCTTCGTTCACGCGCAGCAACGCTTCGTAAGCCGTTGGATCAAAAGGATCTGTGGCCGCCACGACCTCGCGCTCGAAAAGCCATGACAGCCGCCCTGCATCCAGATTGCCCCGTTCAAACGGGGCGTCGCCAAAATGCTGCCACAGCGCGGCCAGAAAGGCCGCATCGGCCCGCCGGTCCGCCGGCTTGCGGTCGCGATACCGCTCGCGCCGGGTGATCGGCGTGACCCCCTTGGGATTCGGTCGGCGAATGGTGAACTGGAAATCCGTGCCGGGCAAACGGCCCGGGAAACCGCGATGTTTCAGCATGTGCTGCCCCCTGCGGTGCTAAGGGGCGGTATCAGGGCGGGCTGAGACGCCCGCCCTGTGGTATTACTTGAACTTGCCGGTGTTGACGGGCTCGACGCTGATCGGCTCCGGATCCACAACCACAACTTCTTCGTTGTTGCGACCGCATGCGGCGGCCAGAACCATGAGGCCAACAAGGCCAAACACTTTGATGCTCTTCGACATCTGTCTCTCCTGTAGTCAACGATCGGATGCGCGCGCATCCGCTGCGAGGTAAAGGCGCCTTGGGGGCCCCTTCCGGCCCGTATACGGGATTTGCTTTCAAAAGGATACGGGGACCAAAACCCTTGCGCAGGTTGTGGCCACAATGCCGCATATGCGAGATCCCGCCGCATGCTCAAAACTCCTGCCAGACGCAGGTGTCGTCTTCGATCCGAAAAGTCTCGAAAAACTGCGTGGCGTCCGGATCGGATTGGCCAAACGGCACCGGGCGGTCCATGAGCGAGATGACGACGACGTCAGCCGCCAGATCGAACGCGACCAGATAGGGCCGCGCCACGGCGTCGCAGAGCACGGCAAAGTCATCCTCCGCCTCCGTATACGTCACGCCGCGCGTGCCGATGTCCGGCGCGAGAAAGCGGAACCGCAGCCAGGCCTCCGCCCCCACCTGATCCACCAGAACCTCGTCCAGCATCACGCTCTGACCCGACGGCACATCCTGCGCAGCGACGGTGGTGGTGGCGAATGCGGTTATAACAACGCAGCCCCGGACCCATTCCCAGATGCGGGTCCGGGCTCCTCCCTCCGGGGCTGCTGTGCGTTGGGTCTTCTCCCCAGGCACTGTTCTGTACGAAGCCGTATGGGCTCGGTTATCCCCAATGCACCATTTGCACGCGGGTTTGTAAAGGGCGGACGTGGACGCAACGTTATCCGCCGTTTCGCGCGCTCCACCCATGGTTGCATGGCGTCCACAGCAATCCGCCAATAGGCGCAAGACCGCTTTGGGTTCTGTCATTCTTTGCGTCATCAAACCATTCGCCTCCGCATGGCGTGGCGCGCCCAGCGGGCCTGGTTCGCGGGATTTTCCAACGTGTTTTGAGCGACTTGCACCAGTTGCGCGGGCAGTGGCTGTGCCACGCGCCCCCCTGCGGTAACGGCCCATCCCTGTGCTGCGGGCGCGAGCCGCACCACCGGCGAAAACCCGCGCACCGCCTGCAGGGCACGCCACAGGTCCTGCCGGATCTGTTGGGCCAACCGCAGCGCGTCACCCGGCCCCAGCGTCGTTGTCACGGCAAAGTCGAAGCGCGGCGGCAGATGCCGCGCGAGCGTCAGGCCGCCCGCCTCGCGCAGGATATGCCACCGCGCCCTCATGGCCGCTGCGCCACGCAGTCGATTTCCACCAGCGCCCCGACGGCGAGTGCAGACACGCCAACGGTCGTCCGCGCCGGTCGCCGGTCGGCGGGAAAGAACGTCTGGTAGGTGTCGTTGAACGCCGCATAGTCCCGCTCGAATTCGGTAAGGTAGGCGCGGCATTGCAACACGTGGCTCAGATCGAGGCCGAGCCCTTGCAGCACAATCTCAAGGTTCTGCATGACACGGGTCGTCTGCGCCGCGATCCCGTCGGGCAAGGGCGCATCCGGCGCCTCCGGATCCGTCGGCATCTGCCCGGTGAGCATGACCCAGCCGTCGCTTTCCACCGCATGGGAGAACGGGGCGACGGGGCGTGGGGCGTTGGGGAGGAGGTGGAAATCAGGCATCTTGGGCGCCGTCGGTTTTGGCTTGCTGGATCGCCAAAACATTTAGTGTTGCTGTATTCTCTGTTGAGATCGCTTCTTCGCATCGGTCTACCAAAAGGCCGAACCTTTCCTCATCAGTCGCGGAGTCCGCATACGCACCACGCTGGGCGTAAAAGAAGACCAGTTCGCGGCCTAAAACTTGCTCGGTAGATCGGTAGTTTCGCCACTGTTCTCCCCAATGAAAAACCGTATCTAAAGAAACGAGAACAACCACGACGAGCCCAATAAACGTGACAATCCAATCTTTGTACGGCACAGGAATGGCGCTCACGTTCGTTAATACCGGTATGAGCGCACCGCCGAGTACTGATACAACGCGAAACTGCAAGAAACTCTTCTTCTTAGATACCGCTTTCGCATCGTACCAACCTTGATACTGCTTCACCCGTTTCTCGATATATTCCTCAGCATTCGAAAACTGCGCCATCAAATCCTCCCAAGAAAACTCACAACGGAATATTGTCGTGCTTCTTCCATGGCATGTGCTTTTTCTTCGTCCGCAAGGACGCAAAGGCGCGCGCCACGCGGCGGCGGGTCGAACGGGGCTGGATCACCTCGTCGATGAACCCGCGCTCCGCGGCCACAAACGGATTGGCGAACCGGTCCTCGTAATCCTTCGTGTGCTGCGCGATCTTCTCTGCATCGCCAAGGTCGGCCCTATGGATGATCTCGGTCGCGCCCTTGGCGCCCATCACCGCGATCTCGGCCGTGGGCCAGGCATAGTTGAAATCGGCGCGCAGATGCTTTGACGCCATCACCACATAGGCCCCGCCATAGGCCTTGCGCGTGATCAC
>JBCBHM010000030.1:0-39338 GCA_038525585.1 Pseudomonadota bacterium | reverse complement strand
AGCAGTTCCGGCGCTATGCGGTGGAAAAGGTCGAACCCTTTGCCCACGACTGGCACCTCAAGGACGAGCTGATCCCGATGGAGGTGATCGAAGAGCTGGCCGAAATGGGCGTCTTCGGTCTGACCATCCCCGAAGAATATGGCGGCTTTGGCCTGTCCAAAGCGTCCATGTGCGTGGTCTCGGAAGAGTTGTCGCGCGGCTATATCGGAGTGGGCTCGCTGGGCACACGGTCCGAGATCGCGGCCGAGCTGATCATCGCGGGCGGCACCGAGGAACAGAAGCAGAAGTGGCTGCCGCAACTGGCCAGCGCCGAAACGCTGCCCACGGCCGTGTTCACCGAACCCAACACCGGCTCCGACCTCGGCGCGCTGCGCACCCGCGCGGTCAAGGATGAGAACGGCGATTACACGATCACTGGCAACAAGACCTGGATCACCCACGCCACACGCACGCAGGTGATGACGCTGCTGGCGCGCACCGATCCCGAGACGTCGGACTACAAGGGCCTGTCGATGTTCCTGGCCGAAAAGACGCCGGGCACGGACGAAAACCCCTTCCCCACCGAAGGCATGACCGGCGGCGAGATCGAAGTGCTGGGCTACCGCGGCATGAAGGAATACGAGCTAGGCTTTGACGGCTTTCAGGTGAAGGGTGAAAACCTGCTCGGCGGCGAAGAAGGCAAAGGCTTCAAGCAGCTGATGGAGACGTTCGAATCCGCCCGCATCCAGACGGCGGCCCGCGCCATTGGTGTGGCCGCCTCGGCGCTCGATATCTCGATGCAATACGCGATCGACCGCAAACAGTTCGGCAAGTCGCTGATCGCGTTCCCGCGGGTGGCCAGCAAGCTGGCGATGATGGCCGTAGAGATCATGGTCGCCCGTCAGCTCACCTATTTCTCGGCCTTCGAAAAGGACGAGGGACGGCGCTGTGACGTCGAGGCGGGCATGGCCAAGCTGCTGGGTGCACGGGTTGCGTGGGCGGCAGCGGACAACGGTCTGCAGATCCACGGCGGCAACGGGTTTGCGCTGGAATACAAGATTTCCCGCGTGCTCTGCGATGCGCGCATCCTCAACATCTTCGAGGGTGCCGCAGAGATCCAGGCCCAGGTCATCGCGCGCCGCATCCTGAGCTAGGCGTTGCGTTTTCCGAAGTCGGAAAACGGCCCGGAAACCGACTTCGGTTTCCGCCACGCCCGGTGATTGACCATACGCTGAAATTGGCCAAGGTGGCGGCATGCTGACATTTGCCGCTGCCGTCTTTTTCCTCATCATCACTCCCGGTCCCGGCGTTCTGTCCGCGGCCGGTGTCGGCGCCGCCTACGGCATGCGCGCGGGCCTGCGCTATGTCGTCGGTCTGTTCATCGGCAACAATCTGGTGATCCTGGCTGTGGTCACCGGCCTTGCCGGTCTGGTGCTCGCCAACCCGGTGATCCGCACCGGTCTGTCGGTCCTGTCGCTGGCCTATCTGCTCTACCTTGCGCTGCGCATCGCGTTTGCCGGTTCGCAGCTCGCCTTTGCCCCGGCGAAATCGCAACCCGGCGTGATGGCCGGCGTGCTGCTGCAACCGATCAATCCCAAGGCCTATGCGGTCAACACTGCGCTCTTTGCCGGGTTTTCCATCCTTCCCGATGCGCTTTTGACCGAGGCGATCTGGAAAGTCGTCATCGTCAACGCGATCTGGGTGCCGATCCATGTCGCATGGGTGTGGTTCGGCGGCCAGCTCAAGGCGCTCAACCTCAGCCCGCAGCGCCAGCGCATCGTCAACGCGGCCATGGCCGGGTCCATGCTGCTGGTGGTTGGCCTCGCCCTGTGGGCGCAGATGCGCGCCTGAGCCGCGCACGTCGCTGCCGCGCAAGGATTCAACCCACGCCAAACGCCGCGATTCACCCCTGCACGCAATATAGGCAAGACTTGGCGCGCATTGCGCAGCAAAGCGCCCATTCGACGCGGGGATCACTGTTTCCCTTGAAACTGGAAATACGCAGTCGTACGTGCAGAGCATGGCGAAAACTCCCCTCTCCCCCGCTGCATGGATCGACGCTGGCCTCGATCAGTTGGCCAAGTTGGGCCCACAGGCCCTGCGTGCCGAACCGCTCTCGCGCCACCTCAAGACATCAAAGGGCTCTTTTTACTGGCATTTCAAGGATGTACCGGCCTTCCAGGCCGCGCTGCTCGAGGAATGGAAAGCCCGCACCATGGCCACATTGGCGGAGGATGACGCGATGGACGGGTCCTCCACCGACAAGCTCATTCGCTTTGGTCAAAGCCTGCAGGCAGACGTGGCAGGCCCGGCCTTGCGGGCATGGGCACAGGCGGATGCGTCTGTTGCCAAGGTGCTGGCACAGGTGGACGCGGCGCGCATTGCGCGGCTCACCAACCTGATGCGCACCATCGGCATCAAGAACGAGGATTTCAGCAAAGCCGCGTTTGGCACGCTGATCGGCCTGCAACAGACCCATCTCGACGATGGGGACGGGCTTGTGGCCTACGCCGCGTTGATCGACGTCGTTCTGGCGAACGCGTGATTTCACGCGCGGCGCTCTGCGCGGTGCTGTTGGCCTGCGCGTGCCAGGCCCACAGCGACGCGGCGGGTTTCGGTGGCCCGGGCATGGTATGGCAGCTTAGCGCGTTGGACGACGATCCTGTCACCTTCACTGCCGAGCTGACTTTTTCGCAGCCGGGTCGCGTCTCCGGGCGCGCACCCTGCAACCGGTTTTCCGGCAATCTCAGGGCCGCGTTTCCCGATTTCCGGGTCGACCGGATCGTGTCAACCAAACGGGCCTGCCCCGAGCTGCGCGCCGAACGTCGGTTCATCGCGGCATTGAGCGCCGCAGATCGCGCAACGCGTGACGGTGACCAGCTCATTTTGAGCAGTGAGAGCGGGCCACGCCTGACCTTTACACGCGCCGAGTGAACGCCGCCACGAACCGCGCCCGCGCCTCGGGCAAAGGCCGCGTGCCCATGGCGGGCGCCAACCACTGCTCCAGAAAGTGGCCGGTGGTGCGCAACGCCAAGGCAACCTCCGCATCGGGCGCTTCGCCCTGCCCCTGCAATACCGGCGGCAATGGCAGCAGCCTGTCGACCCATGTCCCTGCCCCCGCAGCGCTCACCGCCCGGCCTGATTTGGGTGACACGTAAGTCAGGCCCTCCGTCGCCCCCGTTACCGCACAGGAGGTCAGGTCCAGGCCAAATCCCATCTCCTCCAACACGGCCATTTCCCAGCGCAGATAAGCAAGCGGCCAGACCTCGTCCTGGCCCAACAGGTCCAGCAATTGCTCCGTGCGCTGATACAGCGCCGGATAGGGCGCGCGCTCCGGCAGGCAAAAGGACAACAATCCCGTCACGGCATTCAGCCCGGCCAGCGCCAGACGGTTGCTCATGACAAGTGCGGCCCGGCTCCGCACGGGCTCCACCGCAAAGGTGCCGATGTGATCTTCAAGCCGGGCGCGCCAGGCCACATCCAACTGCGCGCCGGGCTGCAGGATCGGCGCCACCTTGCGGCTCGTGCCGCCGCGCACGACACCCGCGTGGCGCCCATGGTCCGGCGTAAACACGTCGATGATGGCACTGCTTTCGCCGTGCCGCCGCACGTTCAGCAGAATGCCTGTGCCGCGCCACTCCACCTCACGCCAATCCTTCCTGATCCAACAGATGCCGGCCCGCGCGATCCTCCACCTCGATCACCCAAAGGTCCGGATCAAACCCGCGCTGCCGGGCCACCGCCGCGTCCACCTCGGGTTCGGCGCCTGCGGCCAGTTCCGCCCACACACGCGTCTCCGCCATCAGATCAAAGCTGCGCTGATACAGCACGGCCTGCCCGTCCAGCGTATTGAGCTTGACCAGAACCGCGCCGCCCGTGTCATCCCCATGCGCCACCACAAAGGCGGGGATGTCGGCAAACCGTAAACGCGCCAGATACGCATCCACCCAGAACCGTGAGGTCAGCCGTGCCACGCGCGCACCGTCTTTGTCCCCAAAAAATCCCCCCCGGAGGGTCGGGTGGCGGATGTCTCAGGCATTGCCATCTTTGAAATCCAGACCCATCTGGTCATAGCGCTCGGCGTCCTCCAGCCACTTTTCGCGCACCTTGACCTGCAGGAACAGGTGCACCTTGCGACCCAGAAATTCCGTCAGTTCGGCGCGGGCCGCCTGGCTCACCGCCTTGATCGTCTCGCCTTTGTGGCCCAGCACGATGCCCTTGTGCCCGTCGCGTGTCACGTAGATCAGCTGTTCGATCCGGGCCGAGCCGTCCTTGCGCTCTTCCCAGGTCTCCGTCTCGACCGTCAGCTGGTAGGGCAGTTCCTGATGCAGGCGCAGGGTCAGCTTTTCCCGCGTCATCTCGGCTGCGATCATGCGCATGGGCAGGTCCGCGATCTGATCCTCGGGATAAAGCCACGGGCCCTCGGGCAACTCGGCGGCCAGCCAGCGGCGCAGGTCGTCGACGCCGTGCCCCTTTTCGGCAGAAATCATGAAGGTTTCGGCAAAGTCGAACCGTTCGTTCAGATCCTTGGTCAGACCCAGCAGAACAGGTGCCTCCACCCGGTCGATCTTGTTGATACCAAGCGCGATGCGCCGCCCCTGCCCGATCTCACCGAGCCCGTCGAGGATGCGCTGCACCCCATCGGTCACCCCCCGATGCGCCTCGACCATCAGCACGACCACATCCGCGTCCGCCGCCCCGCCCCAGGCCGCTGCGACCATCGCGCGGTCCAGACGGCGGCGCGGCTGGAACAGGCCCGGCGTGTCGACAAACACGATCTGCGCGTCGCCTTCCATCGCCACGCCCCGGATGCGGGCGCGGGTGGTCTGCACCTTGTGCGTCACGATGCTGACCTTGGCGCCCACCATGCGGTTCAGCAGGGTGGACTTGCCCGCATTGGGCTCTCCGATGAGGGCGACGAAACCGGCACGTGTTGTCATTGTTCTGCTTCCATCTGATCCAGCAGCGCCTTGGCCGCTGCCTGCTGTGCCTCGCGTTTCGACCCGGCGGTGGCCTCTGCCTCCGCCCCGTTGTCCAGTGCCGCCGCAATGGTGAACACCGGCGCATGATCGGGCCCGGACCGGGCGCGTTCGGTATAGCGCGGCGGCTGCATACCGCGCGCCTGCGCCCATTCCTGCAGCGCCGTCTTGGCGTCGCGCGCGTCGCCCTCGACCGCGCCAATCCGCCCGCCCCAAAGGCGCAGGATCAGCGCCCGCGCCGCTTCGAACCCGGCATCCAGATAGACCGCGGCAATCACCGCCTCGACCCCGTCGCCCAGCAGCGCCTGCTTGCGCCGTCCACCCGACACCATCTCGGACCGTCCGAGGCGCAGCACGTCGCCCAGGCCGATGTCACGCGCCACATCCGCACACACCTCTTTGCGCACCAGCGCGTTGTAGCGCGGGGCCAGCACCCCTTCGGCCGCAGCCGGGTCCGCCTCGAGCAAGGCTTCGGCCATCACAAGGCCCAGCACCCGGTCGCCCAGAAATTCCATCCGCTGGTTGTCGCTGCGCGTCGGGCTGGACATGGAGGCGTGGGTGACCGCCTCGATCAGCAGATCGGGCGTGGCAAAGCGGTGCCCGATCCGCGCCTCGAAGGCCTGGAGATCCGCGCTCAGCTTCACTCGATCCCCTTAAAGAACCGATCCCCCCGCCAGGTCCAGAAAAACAGCATGGACCGGCCCGCGGACGAAAACATGATGCGATCCGCCCGACCGATGAGGTTTTCGTAGGGGACATAGCCCACACCGCCCACCACCTGCGCCAGACGGCTGTCGGCAGAGTTGTCGCGGTTGTCACCCATGAAAAAGAAATGCCCCTCGGGCACCCGGTAGACCGACGTGTTGTCAGAGCCCTGATCAACCACGTTCAGCACCGTGTACTGATCGCCATCGGGCAGCGTTTCGACATAGCGTTCCTTGAGACAGTCGGCCCCGATGCCCACCGTGCCGTTGGCACAACGCGGCACCTGCCCCTGCGGGCCCTGGCGCGCGAACTCCTCGACAAAGCTGCCATCGGCCTCCTGCGGCACCGGCGCGCCGTTCAGCAACACCACACCGTCCTGCAGCTGCACCGTGTCGCCGGGCAATCCGATCAGCCGCTTGATGAAATCCGTGCCTGTCACGGGGTGCCGGAACACCACCACATCGCCGCGCTCGGGCTCGCCGGCCAGAATGCGCGTGTTGTCGCGGTCAAGAAAGCCGCAGATGCGCGAGGCATCGAGGCCAATCACCCGGATCGACGGGCACGACGCGTAGGAATATCCGTACGCCATCTTGTTGACGAAGAGGAAATCGCCGATCAGCAGCGTTTCCTTCATCGACCCGGACGGAATCCAGAACGGCTGGAAAAACAGGGTGCGGAACACACCTGCGATCAGCAGCGCATAGACGATGGTCTTGATCGTCTCCAGAAACTGGTTCTGGGACTTTTCCTTGGCCGCCATGGCGCGCTCCTTGAATCCGGTCTGAGGCTACATGCGGGTGCGCCCGGAGGGTGTCAAGCCGCAGGGGACAAATGTGCGTCACCCCGGTGGCAGTGGCCGCGCCTCGATCACGACAAAGGCTTGCGCCCATGGGTGATCGTCGGTCAGCGTGACATGGATCAGGGCCTCGTGCCCTTCGGGTGTCATCTCGGCCAGGCGCTCCGCCGCCCAGCCGGTGACGTGCATGATGGGCTGGCCTGTCCGCAGATTGCTGACCGCCATATCCTTCCACGAAATGCCCATGCGCAGGCCGGTGCCGAGCGCCTTGGAACATGCCTCCTTCGCGGCCCAGCGCTTGGCGTAGGTGCCCACGGTGTCGGCGCGCCGTTCGGCCTTGCGCTGTTCGACATCTGTGAACACACGGTTGCGGAACCGGTCGCCGAACCGGTCGAGCGTGCCCTGGATCCGCTCGATATTTGCAAGATCGGTGCCGATACCCAGGATCATGGCCGCCTCATGCCGAAAACAGGGGGAACGATACGCCAAGCGCCCAGGCAAGCACAATGCCCAGGGTAAGGCCGGAGGTCAGCGGCCCGCTGCGCGCGGCAAAGCCGCGGCCCATGGCCCCGAAGGTCAGCAAAAAGAGGACGATCACCGGCGCAATCATGATCAGGAAGAAGAGCCCCTCGAAGTCGAGCGCAACCGCAACGGCGAGCGACGCGAGAAAGGCCACGCGCAGCCCGATGCGCTGCCACAGCGGGGCGCGAAACGTGGTGAGTGCATCGCCCAGCATGAAGGGCAGCGCGCCAACCGCCAGCGCCGCGATGATCGGCACCCGCGCCTCGATCGGCCAGAAGTTGGCGCCATAGCGATCCAGCGCGAGGCCAAAGGCACCCAGCCCCCACACCAGCAAAACCACAGCGGCGCTCAGGTTCGGACGGGGCCATGCCGGGCGCAGCCAGGCCAGCAGGGCCAGCTGCGTGACGCCAAAGACAAAGAGGTGGACCGCAAGATAATCGGCCACCAGCACCGGCAGGGTCTGCAGATCGATCACCGCGCCTGCGACAGGTGCCAGCGCCGCAGGCACCAGAGTCAGGAGCGCCCATTGCCGCGTTGTCGGCGGATCGATCTCAATGCTTTGCTGTGGAAACAGCCGCGCGAGCGGCGCCGCCAGAACCGTGATCGCGGTCAAAAGCGCGATCAGCGCCCAGCCGGTTTGCGGAACAGGCGCGATGCCCGCCCGGTCATAAAACCCGTTGAGCCAATCCAGCGCAGCGGCCCGTCCGGCACGAGAGTGCAGGATCGCCACATGTTCGACCATCGGGGCCAGCAGGGCACGTCGGCTCACCTCGCCTTGCGTCACCGTTTGCCCGGCTTGCGCCCTGGGGTCGACCATCTGCGCCGCCTCCAGCGCGAAATCGGTCAACCCCGGCTCCCACGCGCCGGTGATCAACAGCAGCGAAGTCGGATGCTCCGCCGTGATCGCACGGGAAAACGCCGACAGCAGCACAATCGGGCCGACGCGCGGGTCGTCCTGCGCCACCCGCACCAGCACATCCGTTGCCATGGAATGGCCCAGCAGCGCCACAGGTGCGTCGCCCGCAACCCGGTCCATCACCGCGCGGGTCTGCTCCACCAGCCGCTGCGTCGTGCCGTCGAGCGCGTTGACATCCCCGCCCATCGGGCGCGGGTGCATCCCGTGCCCTTCAAAGTCAAACGCGTGCAGGGTGTAACCGGCCTGCGCCAGCACCAGCGCATAGCCCTGCATCATCTGGCGAGAGCCTGCGAACCCATGCGCGATCACCACATGGGGCCCTGCCGCGTCGCTGGAATACAACGTCACAGGGGTCTCATCATACCGCAGCTCTTCGATCGTGATCCCAGCGCGGGCGCCCTCGAGCACCCACAGCGCCCAAGCGGCAAGCAAAAGTGCCACGCCCGTGACCAGCGCCTGCCTCATCCCGGGGCGTCGTCCTGCTCGATATCGTAGACCAGGATACCGCGTTCGCCGCCCTCGCACAGCGCGACGAGCTGTCCACCCAGCTCGCGATGGCGCGGGTGGCCCGCGTATTCGGCGAGCGCCGCGGCGTCGACAGCGTCCAGCGTGAACCCGTAGCTGTGTTCGGGCGACTTGTTCTCGAAATCCCGGTTCGGCCCGAAGATGAAGTTGCGGCAACCGATCATGCCGTCCACCAGATCATCCAGCCCGTGCATGACCTCATCCAGTGCGGCCTCGTCCACGCCCGCCGCCAGACGCATGAACACGCAGTGCCGGATCACGGGCGCGCCTCATCCATCAGGCGGCGCATCTCGCGGATCGCTGGGTCGAGCCCGCGAAAGATCGCCTCACCGATGAGGAAATGCCCGATGTTCAGCTCCATCGCTTCGGGAAAGGCCGCGACGGGCTGCACCGTGTCATAGGTCAGGCCGTGGCCCACATGCACCTCAAGGCCCAGATCGTGGGCAAAGGTGGACATCTTTCGTAGCGCCTCCAACTCGCGGTCGCGATCGTCAAAGCGCCCCTCGTGATGGGCGTCGCAATAGGCGCCGGAATGCAGCTCGATCACTTGCGCGCCGATACGGTGCGCGGCCTCGATCTGCCGCTGGTCGGCAGCGATAAAGATGGACACGCGGCACCCCGCCTCACGCAACGGCGCGATGAAATGCGCAAGCCGGTTTTCGTCGCGCGCGACCTCGAGCCCGCCCTCGGTCGTCCGCTCTTCGCGCTTTTCGGGGACGATGCACACCGCGTGGGGTTTGTGACGCAGCGCAATGGCCTGCATCTCGTCGGTGGCCGCCATCTCGAAGTTCAGCGGCACGTCAAGCACGTCCATCAGCCCTTCGATATCCCCGTCCGAGATGTGGCGGCGATCCTCGCGCAAGTGCGCGGTGATGCCATCCGCGCCCGCCTCTTCGGCGATCTTGGCCGCGCGCAGGGGGTCGGGCGTGTCACCGCCGCGCGCATTGCGCACCGTCGCGACGTGGTCGATGTTGACACCGAGCCGGAGTTTTCCGAGCGGTTCCATGGGCCTCTCCTTCGTGCCGGGTTGCCGCGCAACCTAGCGCGGCGTGGCCCATTGGAAAATGCGGACAAAGCAGGGAAATTGTACCAAAGCGCGCCGCACTCAGTCGGATTTCTGGGTGATGTCCGCAGCCTTGGCGGCGGCCTTGGCCTTGAGCGCCTCGAACTTGGCCTTGATCGTGCCCTTGCGGCGGTGCTGATAGGCGCGGATCAGCGGAACCGAAAGGTAGTAGGCAATCGTGGCCGCCACGATGCCCGGCAGAATGCCCCCGATCATGAAGGGAAAGAACACCTCGTCATAAAACACCCGCAAGCTGGACCAATCCGCCCGGTCCGGCGTGAAGAGCGCCTTGAAGTTGTGCCACAAGGCCGACGCGGCATCGGCGAACCGCTCGCCAACCGTCGGCTCATCATCCCCCTGATGCGGACGAAAGCGCAGGCGGGATGGATCAAGGCCCAGCATCCAGTAGCCGGTGAACATCGACGTGGCGATAATCGGAATGTAGGTGAGCGGGTTGCCGAAGAAGGTCGAGAGCAGCGCGGCAAAGATATTGCCGCGCATGATCACGGCGAGGATGCCCGCCACGACGAAATGCACACCGTAAAACGGTGTGAACGTCGTAAACACCCCCGCCCAGATGCCGCGTGCAATCCGCTCGGGGCTGTCGGGCAAGCGCCGCAAGCGGTGGCGCACATAGTGAAACGCACGCGCCCATCCGCCGCGCGGCCAGAGAAACTCCAGCGCAGCACGCAAGATCGGCTTACGGTCGCGGCGTTTGAACACCACCCTTCAGACCTCCCGGACCGTCATTCCGCTGCCCGACGGCTTGCTGCGCCGTCCGGGGCAACAGGCTGGCGGTAGCGGGCGATGGCAGCCACGTCACTTTCGGCTTCGAGCGCGCCCATCAGCGTATGCAAATGCGTCGCGTCCCGCAGCTCCACATAGATCAAGAGACGGTAAAAGTCAGGTTTCCGATCCAGGAATTCGAGGTTGGAGATATTGGCCTCGGATTCGCCGATCAGCGTGCAAATGCGGCCCAGAACGCCCGCATCATTGCCAATGGTCAGATCCAGCGTGGTGCCATAGACCGCCGGGTGCGCCCCGTCATGCCAATGCAGGTCAAGCCAGCGTTCGGGCTGTTCGTCATATTCGACCATCCGCGCACAATCGATCGCGTGCACCACCACGCCCTCACCGCGAAAGGTGATGCCCACGATACGCTCGCCCGGTAGCGGCTGGCAGCAGGCGGCGCGCTGGAACGACTGGTTCGGCGACAGGCCGATCACGGCCTTGTTGGTGTCGACCTTCTTGCCCTCTTTGGGCGTGAGGTCGGGATAGATCGCCTGCACCACCTCGCGGCCTGTCAACTCGGCAGAGCCGAGCCGGGCCAGCACCTCGTCCCCGCCGCTGAGCCGCAGCTGCCGTGCGGCGGCATCCAGCGCCTTGTCGGTCGCCTTTTTGCGGACATGGGCAAAGGCAGACCGCGCCAGCTCGCGGCCCAGCGTGATGAACCGCTCGCGGTCCGCCTCGCGCAAAGACCGACGGATGGCGGACTTGGCCTTGCCCGTCGTCGCAATCTCGAGCCAGGTGGCCTGCGGCGTCTGCCCTTCGGCGGTGATGATCTCGACCGACTGGCCGTTCTTGACCCGGGTCCAGAGCGGCACGCGCATCCCGTCCACCTTGGCGCCTACACAGGCGTTGCCGATCCGGGTGTGGATGGCATAGGCGAAATCGATGGGTGTGCCGCCTTTTGGCAATTTCACCACCTCTCCCTTGGGGGTAAAGCAGAAGACCTGGTCGGAATACATCTCGAGCTTGACCGCCTCGAGGAAATCCTCGTGGTCGTCCTCGCTGTCGAATTGCTCGGTCAGCTGGCTGATCCATTTGGCGGGATCCACGGCAAATGGGTTTTGCGACCGCACCCCGTCGCGATAGCTCCAGTGCGCCGCCACGCCCGTTTCGGCCACATCGTGCATCTGGCGGGTCCTGATCTGCACCTCCACCCGCTTGCCGTCGCGCCCCGACACGGTGGTGTGGATCGAGCGGTAGCCGTTGGTCTTGGGCTGGCTGATATAGTCCTTGAACCGCCCCGGCACTGCGCGCCAGCGTTGGTGGATCGCCCCCAGCGTGCGGTAGCAATCCTCTTCGGACTGCGTGATCACGCGAAAGCCGTAGATGTCGGAGAGACGGGAAAAGCTTTGATCCTTTTCCTGCATCTTGCGCCAGATCGAATAGGGTTTCTTGGCCCGGCCAAACACCTCGGCCTCCACGCCCGCCTCTTCCAGCTCGTGACGCATGTCGCCGGTGATGCGCTGGATCACGTCACCCGTCTCGCGCTGCATGGTGATAAAGCGGCGGATGATGGACGAGCGCGCATCGGGGTTCAGCACCTTAAAGGCCAGATCCTCCAGCTCTTCGCGCATCCACTGCATGCCCATGCGCCCCGCAAGCGGGGCAAAGATGTCCATGGTCTCGCGCGCCTTTTGCGACTGCTTGTCGCTACGCATGGCGCGGATGGTGCGCATGTTGTGCAACCGGTCGCTGAGCTTGACCAGGATCACGCGCATGTCCTTGGACATTGCCATGAACAGCTTGCGAAAGTTTTCGGCCTGCTTGGTCTCGACCGACGAGAGCTGCAGGTTGGTCAGCTTGGTGACCCCATCGACGAGCCGCGCAATCTCGTCCCCGAACTGGTCGGCGACCATGGCATAGCTTGCCTTGGTGTCCTCGATCGTGTCGTGCAACAGGGCCGTGACAATCGTCGCATCATCGAGCTGCTGTTCGGTCAGAATGGCGGCCACCGCGACGGGATGCGTGAAATAGGGCTCACCCGAATGGCGCAGCTGACCCTCGTGCATCTGCGCCCCAAAGTCATATGCCGCGCGGATCAGCGCTTCGTTCGTCTTGGGATTGTAGTTGCGGACAAGGGCGATCAGATCGTCGGCAGAGATCATCTTGTCCGCACCTTGAGGGAGGTTAGCCTTGCCCCTGTGCAGCCATCAGCTGACGCAGAAGCATCTCTTCGGACATGCTGTCCTCTTCGGGCTTGTCCTGTTCGGCACCCATGAGAAGCGCCATGGCGTCCTCTTCGGCCTCATCGACCTCGATCTGGGTCTGGTTGCTTTCGATCAGACGCTCGCGCAGTTCCTCAGCGCTCTGCGTCTCGTCGGCAATCTCGCGCAGGGACACGACCGGGTTCTTATCGTTGTCGCGGTCCACGGTGATCGGCGCACCCGAAGAGATTTCGCGCGCCCGGTGGGCCGCAAGCATCACAAGCTCGAACCGGTTGGGTACTTTGTCAACGCAGTCTTCGACGGTCACACGGGCCATAAGGCACTCCTTGGGCGGAAAGCGGAAAGGTGAGGTCGCGTGTGTAGGCGCGATTCATCCAAATGGCAAGGACGCAATGGGCCTAATCCCAGCCCCCTGCGATCACCGTGACGGCGTCGCGATCCGCTTGTGGCAGCGCATCCCGCAGGTCCGTGGCCGAGCGGCGCAACACCGGGTGCATCCAGTCCGGCGCGATCTCGGCCAGCGGAATGAGCACGAAGGCGCGTTCGTGCATCCGCGGATGCGGCAGCACGAGTTGCGCGGGCGCCTTTTCCTTTTGCTGATCCAGCGGCAGGTCCATCCACAGACGCGCGGTGGCCATGTCGGGGCGGATATCCTCGCCGATGGCGATCAGGTCGAGGTCGATGTGACGCTCTTCCCACCGGTTCTTGCGGCGGCGGCCCATCTGCGCCTCGATCTCGTGCAGCTTGGTGATGGCCTCGCGGGCGTTCCAACGTGCCTCGACCTCGACCACCGCGTTGGCATAGTCGGGCCCCGATCCGGCGGGAAAGGCCGGTGTGCGATAAACCGCGCTTCGTGAGCGAATCACCGCTCCCTCCGACACTAGGTTTGTAACAGCCGTTTGAAGCGCTTCCGTAGGGGAAACTTGGTCAGATTCCTGATTTGACCCTAGGGCAACAAGCAGATTTGACCGATTTTGAGGCAGCATTTCGCTTATTTCACCTTCATTCGAGGCTTGCGGCAAATGCCAAAGTACCTATTTTCCTTCGGAAGCTACCAGATTTTTTTTTCCGCCACTCACTCACGGATTTGGTAGCGCCGAATTTTCGGAAGGACATTTTATGTTTTACAAGGACGAACGGCTGGCGCTGTTCATCGACGGATCGAACCTTTATGCCGCAGCCAAAGCGCTTGGGTTCGATATAGACTACAAACTTCTGCGTCAGGAATTCATGCGGCGCGGCAAATTGCTCCGGGCGTTTTACTATACCGCTTTGCTGGAAAACGACGAATACTCGCCGATCCGGCCGCTAGTGGACTGGTTGAATTACAACGGGTTCACGATGGTGACGAAACCGGCAAAGGAATACACGGATTCCATGGGCCGGCGAAAAGTCAAAGGCAACATGGATATAGAACTGGCCGTCGATGCAATGGAATTGGCCCCGCGGGTCGATCACATTGTTCTTTTCTCCGGCGATGGCGACTTTCGCCCCCTGGTGGAAAGCCTGCAGCGTCAAGGCGTGCGCGTGTCGGTCGTGTCGACCATCCGCAGCCAGCCGCCCATGATCTCGGACGATCTGCGCCGCCAGGCCGACAACTTCATCGAGCTCGATGAGCTCAAGGATGTGATCGGCCGCCCTCCGCGCGAACCGATGCCCGAGCGTGAAGAGCGCGTGCAAGCCCAAGGCTGAGCTAAGCGGCGACCGCAGGCCGGACCGTCACAGGCATCTTTTGGGGCACCGATGCAGCGGAGCCGCGCAAAACCAGCGCGGCTTCCTTGCGTGTCAGGCACGGGCGCGCCGACTGGCGCGCCCGGTGGCAGGGCACTTGCATCATGTCGTCATCCAACAAGCTCTCGGACCAGCGTCCGTCGACCAGGATCACCTCGTGCCTCTCAAAGGCGAGGTGATGGTACCGGACCCCTGTCACCGGGATGTACTGCCGCGCGCACCCCACATCCACGAAGGCCATCGCGGGCAAAAGCGCTTCGGTCGTACCGAAATACAACTCAACCGCCGGATCGCGCCACCACAGGCGGTGCTGCGGCGACAGCAGGCACCTGTCGTCACCATCGGCGCTCGCAAAGGCCACCGGGCGCAGCATCGGTTTGGCCAGCATCGCCTCGACAGTGACATCGCGGGTTCCGGTCCAGGTGACCGGCTGCGCGCCCCGACCTCGCGTGATCACGGTATCGCCTACGCGCACATGTTCGATGCGCACCAATCCGCGCGACGTCGCGACCATCGCGCCCTGCGTGAAACAGGCGATGTTGTCCACGGACGTATCGCCGGTCGGGTTTCCGCCGGTATGTGTGCCCAGTTCCGTGTTCGGCGGTGGTGCGGATGCATTGCCTGCCGGATCGAAAAACGTATAGCCCGCTGTCACCAGCCCGCCGGACGCATTCGGATCCTCAAAGCGCAGTGCGATGACCTGAAATCCGTTGGAAAATGTCTGTGTGAACTCTGCCTGAATTTGCGTGCCCGCGGGAAAGGTCGCAGTTACGATGCTGCCGCCTTGCGCGTATGTCAGGGTGACCGCCTCGGCCAGGAACTGCTGCGCGCCTGTTCCATCGTCAAACACCGAGTCGCGATCGGACGTCCCGCCATCGGGGTCGTTGTCGGTGATTGTCAGAATGCTGCCAATCTCGGAACCGGTGGTGAACGTTCCGCTGGGGCTGGCCGGTCCGTTGGTGTCCGTCGACCCGAAACTCTGCTCACCGCTCGCGTTCAACAGGTTTTGTGCGCTGAACGCGCGAATTTCATAAGTTGCCATGGTGGTCCGACTGCAAACGGCTAAGGTTTCGTTCGCATTTGCGCGCGGATCTGGGCGCCGTCATGAAGCAAATCGGTCATTGGCGCGGCTTTGCGGTGTTTACGCCATGACCACTGCGCCCCGCCATCTTTACGCAAGCGCATTCAAGACTTAGGTGTGGTGCAAAGACGGAGCGCGCAATGACCAATCCCCCCCTGACCCTCTACCTCGCTGCCCCGCGCGGGTTTTGTGCCGGCGTGGACCGCGCGATCAAGATCGTGGAAATGGCGCTCGAGAAATGGGGGGCACCCGTCTATGTCCGCCACGAGATCGTGCACAACAAGTTCGTGGTCGACGGTCTGCGCGACAAGGGTGCGGTGTTTGTCGAAGAGCTGAGCGAATGCCCGGACGACCGGCCCGTCATCTTTTCCGCGCATGGCGTGCCCAAATCCGTGCCGCAGGCCGCGCAAGCGCGCGAGATGATCTATGTCGACGCCACCTGCCCCCTGGTGAGCAAGGTGCATATCGAGGCGCAGCGCCATTCCGACAACGGCCTGCAGATGATCATGATCGGCCACGCGGGCCATCCCGAAACCGTCGGCACGATGGGGCAACTGCCCGAGGGTGAGGTGCTGCTGGTCGAAACCGTCGAAGACGTGGCCGAGGTCACGGTGCGCGATCCCGCGCGTCTGGCCTTTGTCACGCAGACGACCCTATCGGTTGACGACACGGCCGACATCGTCGCCGCCTTGCAGGCCCGGTTCCCGTCCATCGTCGGCCCGCACAAGGAAGACATCTGTTACGCCACCACCAACCGCCAGGAGGCGGTCAAGGCGATGGCACCGCGCTGCGACGCGATGCTGGTGGTGGGCGCGCCGAACTCGTCCAACTCCAAACGGCTGGTCGAGGTTGGCGCCCGCGCCGGATGCGCCTATGCCCAGCTGGTGCAACGCGCGACGGATATCGACTGGCGCAGCCTCGAAGGGATTGCGTCGGTGGGCATCACAGCAGGTGCGTCGGCCCCCGAAGTGCTAATCAACGAGGTCATCGACGCCTTCCGCGCCCGGTTCGACGTCACGGTCGAGATGGTCGAGACGGCCGTGGAGAATGTCGAATTCAAGGTGCCCCGCGTCCTGCGCGAACCGGCCTGATCTTCGAGCGCGCAGGCGGCAAAAATGTCCGATCCGTCCAATGGATACGACGCGCGGTCCGACGACTTCATCAGGGTGCGGTCGCAGGTCGGGCGTGACGTGGTCGCCCGATGGGCCGACAGCCTGCCGGACGGCGCGGCGGTGATCGACATCGGTGCCGGGGATGGCGCGCCTGTGACACGAGCCCTCGTGGACGCCGCGTTGCAGGTCTGGGCCGTGGATGCCTCGCCCCGGATGGTTGCCGCGTTCCAACGGAACCTGCCGAATGTGCCGGTCGCATGTGAGACGGTCGAGCGCGGCCGCTTCTTTGACCGCCATTTTGACGGCGCGGTGGCGATCGGGCTGATGTTCCTGCTGCCCGAGGATACGCAGGTGCACCTGATCCGCAGTGTGGCCGACATCCTCGTGCCCGGTGGTCAGTTCCTGTTCACCGCGCCGCAAGACGCGGTGACATGGGATGATGCGTTGACGGGCCAGCCATCCCTGTCCCTTGGCGACGGGCGGTATCGCGCCCTACTTGCCGATGCAGGGTTCGACCGTGTGGCAACCTGCGTGGATGCGGGCGGCAATCACTACTTCGCCGCCCGAAATGCGGGCACGTGAACGCCCCGGCCCTTTACCATGGTGGCGACAGGACATAGCCTCGCACAGTCGAACCCGAGGATCTCATGCTGTCATTACAATTCCTGCTCACCGCTTTCGTCGTGGTCATCGCCCCGGGCACGGGCGTGATCTACACCCTTGCGCTTGGTCTTGGACAAGGGCGGCGGGCCTCATGGTGGGCCGCGTTGGGCTGCACGTTCGGGATCGTGCCGCACCTGCTCGCCGCGACGCTCGGGCTGGCGGCCATCCTCCATACCTCCGCGCTGCTCTTCAACATCGTGAAGTTCGCGGGCGTCGCTTACCTGCTGTACCTGGCGTGGGGTGCTCTCAAATCCGACGGCGCTCTGGCGATCAAGGCCGAGACGCGGGCTGACACCGGCTGGCGCATCGCGCGCCGGGGCGCGCTGATCAACATCCTGAACCCAAAACTGTCGATCTTCTTTCTGGCGCTCCTGCCCCCGTTCCTCAGCGGCAACCCGGCCACCGCCACGCTCGAGATGACGGGCATGGGCCTCGTCTTCATGCTGATGACGTTCCTTGTCTTTCTGGCCTATGGCAGCTTTGCCGCCGTCGCCCGGCGCTGGATCCTCGGGTCGGAGGTGGTCATGCGCTGGCTTTCGCGCAGCTTTGCCGCGATCTTTGCCGCCCTTGCAGGCCGCCTCGCGCTCGAACGTGCATGACGGACTGGATCACGTTCGAGGCGCGGATCGAACCGATGGAATGGGGCAAGAACACCTACACCATCGTCCGGCTGCCCGACGAGGCCACCGCCGCCCTGCCTGCGGGGACCAAGCGCATCGAGGGTGAATTCGGCGACTTTCCCGTGAACCTCGCGCTGACAAAGGCGCCTGTGATCGACGGCACGTTCGTTTACACCGGCAAGACGTTTCTGCGCGACAGCGGCCTCACACCCGGTGCGGTGTTCGACGCCCGGATCAGGCCCGCCGATCCGGGCGATGTCGAAACTCCCGACGATGTTGCCGCCGCCTTGCGCGCGGCGGGGCGCAGTGCGGATTGGGCCGCACTCACACCGGGCAAGCAGCGGGGGCTTTTGCATCTTGTCAACACGGCCAAAAGGGCCGACACCCGCGCCAAACGCATCGCCAGGCTGATATCGGAGCTATGACACCCATCCCTCGCGCCCCCCTGCTGCTGGGCCTCGCTGGCCTCATCCCCTTTGTCTGGGGCGCGCTCACGCTGTTTGTGCCGGGCCTGACCGAGTTTGGCGCCAGCAGATTGGGCCCCCGCTTTGTCGGGCCCTATGTGCAGCTGTTCTACGGCTCGGTCATCCTCAGCTTCATGTCCGGCGTGTTGTGGGGGTTTGCCACCAAGACCCAAGGCGCGCAGGCGGCCACGGGCTATGCCCTGTCGGTGCTGCCCGCACTCTGGGCGTTCTTCATGACCGGTGGTGGCCCGGTGGGTGCGGCGACCAACCTGATCTTTGGCTTTGTCGGGCTGTTGATGCTTGATTTCGCCTTCTTCCGCTGGGGCCTCACCCCGCCCTGGTGGATGCAGTTGCGACTGCTGCTGACGGGCATCGTCGTGGCCTGCCTTGGCGCGACGGTGATCTGAGATGAGCGACCGCGAAACCCTGTCCGTCTACGCCGCGCGCGCCGCGGAATACGACACCTTGGTGCAGTCCGACGGTCCCAGCGCCGATATGCAACGGTTCATCGACGCGGTGACCCCGGGTGGCCGCGTGCTCGACATCGGGTGCGGGCCGGGGGCGGCTGCGGGCTATTTCGCGGCGGCCGGATTGCAGGCCGAGGCGTGGGATCCGGTGCCCGAGATGCTCGCCATGGCCAGGGCGCGACCCGGCGTGACCGTCCGGGCGGCCAGCTATAGCGATCTGGTGGATGAGGCGGTATACGACGGCATCTGGGCCAACTTTTCGATGCTGCACACGCCGCTGGCGGATTGGCCCGCGCAGTTCGCGGCCGTGCGGCGCGCGCTCAAACCCGGCGGGCTGTTCCATTTCGGCACCAAGCTGGGCACGGGCGTGCATCGCGACAGCATCGGGCGGCTCTATTCCTACATGGAGGATGCCGCGCTGAAAGCGCTGCTTGCCGACACCGGCTTTACGCTCGTCTTTGAACGCACTGGCGAAGAGGCGGGGCTGTCCGGCGAGATTGCACCCTTCATCATCCTGCAGGCCCATGCCTGAGCTGGTCGCCTATACCGATGGGGCCTGTTCCGGCAATCCAGGCCCGGGCGGCTGGGGCGTGCTGTTGCAGGCCAAGGATGGCGCAACGGTCGTCAAGGAACGCGAGTTGCAGGGCGGCGCCCCCGCCACGACCAACAACCAGATGGAGCTGATGGCGGCGATCACAGCACTCGAAACGCTCGAACGCGCGTCGACCCTGACCATCGTGACCGACAGCAACTACGTCAAAAACGGGATCACATCCTGGATCCACGGCTGGAAGCGGAACGGCTGGAAGAACGCGGCCAAGAAACCCGTCGCCAATGCCGAGCTGTGGCAACGGCTGGACGCCGCACAGGCGCGCCACGACGTGACATGGACGTGGGTCAAGGGGCATGCCGGCCACCCCGAGAACGAGCGGGCCGACGCACTGGCACGTGCGGGCATGGCCCCGTTCAAACCGAAATGAGGCAGGTCGCCTGCCCCGTGGCCCTGCATCCTGACGGCGGTGTCCGGCGCATCCCGGCCTTTGCCCACCCGCACGCCGGTCTGCAACTGGTCAAGGGCGGCGTGAGACCGGGCGAGGCGCCTGAAGCGGCAGCAGCCCGCGAACTGTACGAAGAGGCGGGGCTGGAGACACGCGCCGCACTCTCGCTTGGGATGTCGGGCGGTATCGTGGATGGCGAATGCTGGCACTTTGCGCTGTGCCGTCTTGTCCCACCGGTGCGGGACCGCTGGCAGCATGTCTGTGCGGATGACGGCGGCCACCTGTTTCGATTCTTCTGGCTGGCGCTGGATGACGATGCACCTGACGGATTTGACCCCCGATACTTACGGGCGCGTGACTGGATCCGGGCGACACTGTAGCCAAATGCGCCTGGTCAGGCTCTGAAAACACGTGGATTTGGCCCCACTTCACGCGAATTGTTACAGGTTTCGCGTGCGTTATCTTACTGTTTTTGCTCGAACATCACTCTGACGGTCAGGATATCCTGACCCGAAAACGCTGAGCCGGGTTGAGCGTTTGTGACCGGTTGGTCCCTTATTGTTACAACCCTTTTGGGCTACCTTACTCCCAAGACAACACACCGCGACACACACGCCGCACCACATGTTCAAGGAGATACGACAATGCCTTTCAAGTTCTCGAAATCCGCCCTGCTGGTCGCCGCCATGGCCACTGCCGTGACGCTCACATCCTTTGGCCCCGCAAGCGCCAAATCCTACTGGATCAGCGCCGAGGCCGAGAGCGCGGAGGTGGTGCAGGCCAACTTCAAGTTCAAAGTCAAAAAGCATCATGGCTTCAAAAAGCATCGCAGCTTCAAGAAGCACGGCTACAAACACCACGGCGCCAAGCATCACGGCTTCAAAAAGAAAAAGCACGTCTCGAGCCGCGGCAAGGCCAAGAAGCTGGTCATCAAAAAGCTGTTCTGACCCCCACTCACGGACCCCCAAGAACAGCCGAGCGGCCCGACGTCACCCCGCGTCGGGCCGCACCTATTTGCGCCAGTGGGTCGGGATGATGATCAGTGCGCCGACCGAGGCGAGGATCGCGTTCAGGCCGGGGCTGCGAAAGCCGATGCCGAACATCAACGTGACAAAGTAAAACACGAACGCACCACCAACGCAGATGATGATCGACTGCAAGATGCCGTTATGGGTAAAGCGTGACTTTTCAGAAACATAG
The DNA here is from genome assembly GCA_038525585.1 of Pseudomonadota bacterium. Lineage (GTDB taxonomy): Bacteria > Pseudomonadota > Alphaproteobacteria > Rhodobacterales > Rhodobacteraceae > Tateyamaria. The sequence goes on along the minus strand of JBCBHM010000030.1, from coordinate 18,563 downwards.
CCAACAATGCCAGCGATTACGACCGTGCCGATCAGGGTGGGAAACATCGCTTACGCTCCTAGCTCCGTGCCAGCGGGCACCGGGGTGCCGCGCAGGAACTCTGCCGCGTCTTGCGCGCCTTTGCCAGCCTTTTGCACGCGGGTCAGCCGCACGGCACCGCTGCCGCACGCCACGGTCAGGCGGTCATCCAGCACCATACCCGGCGCACCCTGCATGTCGACATATTCAGAGCCTAGCGCCTTGAGGCGCGCGCCATCCATCTGGAACCACGCGCCGGGAAAGGGCGACAGCCCCCGGATCTGCCGATCTACGACCGCGGCAGGTTGCGCCCAGTCAATCGCGGCTTCGGCCTTGTCGATTTTGTGGGCGTAGGTCACGCCTGCCTCGGGCTGCGCCACAGCTGTCAGCGTGTCCAGGCTGGCCACGGTTTTCACGATCAGCCGCCCCCCCATCTCGGCCAGCCGGTCATGAAGGTCGGCCGTGGTCTCGGTCGCGCCAATTGCCGTCGCCTCGCCCATCAGCACGGGGCCGGTGTCCAGCCCCGCCTCCATCTGCATGATGCACACGCCCGTTTCGGCATCGCCGGCCATCACGGCCCGGTGGATGGGTGCGGCTCCGCGCCAGCGCGGCAAGAGGCTCGCGTGGATGTTCAGGCAGCCCCGCGCAGGTGCATCGAGGATCGCTTGCGGCAGGATCAGCCCGTAGGCGACAACCACAGCCAGCTCGGCCTCGAGCGCCGCAAAGGCGGCCTGCGCGTCCGCGGATTTCAACGACACCGGGTGGCGCACCGGCAGGCCCAGCGCGTCAGCCGCGGCTTGAACGGCGGTCTGGCGCTCCTTCTTGCCACGGCCCGCGGGGCGCGGCGGCTGGGTGTAGACGCACGCGACCTCGTGGCCCGCCGCGTGCAAGGCATGCAGTGCGGGCACCGAAAACTCCGGCGTACCCATAAAGATCAGACGCATGGATCAATCCCGATGTTTGGCCGCCTTGCGCAACAGCATGTCGCGTTTGACCGGGCGCAAATTGTCAAAATACATGCGCCCCGTCAGGTGGTCGATCTGGTGCTGGACCGACCGCGCCTCGAGCCCTTCAAAATCGCGCCGGTCAACCATGCCGTCGGCGTTCAGATAGCGCACAGTGACGGCCTTGGGGCGCATGACCTCGGCCGAGACACCGGGCATGCAGGGGCTGGCTTCGGTGCCCCGCTCCATCTCGTCGCTGGCGCTCAGCACGGACGGGTTGGCCAGCAGGATCCGGCGCGAACGGTCCGGCGTCACGTCGACAACGGCCAGTTCCAGCATCACACCGATCTGCGGTGCCGCGAGCCCCACGCCCTGCCCCGGCATCGCGTCCATGGTCGCGACCATGTCATCCCAGGTGCTGCGGATCCTGTCGGTGATCGCCTCGACCGGGGCCGCCGCGGCACGCAGCCGCTTGTCGGGCCATTGCAGGATGGGGCGCACGGGCATCAGGCTTTTTCCCGCGCTTTTTCCTTCTTCAACTTCACGGCCTTGCGGGTGATCAATTGCCGCTTCATCGGGCCGAGATAGTCGATGAAGAGCTTGCCATCGAGGTGGTCGATTTCGTGCTGCACACAGGTGGCCCAGAGGCCGTCCATTTCCTGGGTCTGTTCGGTGCCGTCCCTGTCGATCCAGCGCACCTGCACCATCTTGGGCCGGGTCACATCCGCAAATTGCTCGGGGATGGACAGGCAGCCTTCCTCATAGGTGTTCATCTCGTCCGAGGCGGCAATGATCTCGGGGTTGAACATCGCCATGGGCCGGGGCGCCTCGCCCTCTTCCTTGACGCAGTCGAGCACGATCAGACGGCTCATCACGCCGACCTGCGGCGCGGCCAGCCCAACGCCCGGCGCGTCATACATCGTCGACAGCATGTCGTCGGCCAGCGTGCGCAGCTCATCGGTCAGGTCCGCCACAGGGGCGGAGACCTTTTTGAGGCGCGGATCGGGGTGCAACAGGATAGGCCGTTTCATAAACCCGATTTAGGCCAAGTGCGGTGGGGGCGCAATGTGCACTTGCGCTCGGGCCTTGGCACGCTAGCGTGTCCGGGCAAGAGAACCGGAGACGCCCCCATGAGCTTTGACGATATCATCGACCGCCGCGGCAGCCATTGTGTGAAGTGGGACATGATGGAAACGCTCTACGGTGTGCCCCAGGATCGCGGGCTGGCCATGTGGGTCGCCGACATGGACTTTCGTCCGCCGCAATGCGTGCTGGATGCGATTACGGCACAGGTCGATCACGGGATCATCGGGTATTTCGGGGATGACAGCAAATACAAGGCCGCGATCCAGTGGTGGATGGACACCCGCCACGGCTGGCAGGTCGCGCCCGATCACATCTTTACCACCCATGGCCTCGTCAACGGCACCGCCATGTGTGTCGAGACGTTCTCGCAGCCGGGCGATGGCGTGGTGCTGTTCACGCCGGTCTATCACGCCTTTGCCAAGGTCATCAAAGCGGCGGGCCGCCGCGTCGTCGAATGCGAGATGAGCCAGGTCAATGGCCGCTACGAGATGGATTTTGACGCCTACGACGCCCAGATGGACGGGTCCGAGCGGATGGTGATCCTGTGCTCGCCCCACAATCCCGGTGGCACCGTCTGGTCGCGGGGCGAACTGGCCGCCGTTGCCGCCTTTGCCAAGCGCCACAACCTGATCCTGGTGTCGGACGAGATCCACCATGACCTTGTCATGCCCGGCCACACCCACATCCCCATGGCGCATATCGAGGGGATCGAAGACCGGCTGATCATGATGACCGCCACGACCAAGACGTTCAACATCGCAGGCTCGCATTCGGGCAACGTCATCATCGCCGACCCGGATCTGCGCGCGCAGTTTGCGCAGCGGATGATGGGCCTGGGTCTCTCGCCCAACTCCTTTGGTCTGTTCATGGCCACCGCCGCCTATTCGCCCGAGGGGGCGGCATGGGTGGACGAGCTGGTGCACTATCTGGACGGCAACCGCCGCCTGTTCGACGAGGGGGTCAACGCGATCCCGGGCTTGCAGAGCATGGCGCTCGAGGCGACCTATCTGGCCTGGGTCAACTTCGAAGGCACCGGCATGGACCGCACGGAGTTCACCCGCCGGGTCGAACAGGACGCCTGCATCGCCGTCAACCACGGCCCCACATTCGGCACCGGCGGGGACAGCTGGCTGCGCTTCAACATCGCCACCCCCCGCGCCCGTGTGCAGGAGGCGGTCGAACGCCTCGCCACCGCCTTCGGCGATCTGCAGTAAGGGGAGCCCCGCGATGTTCACCATCGAACATGAGTTCGACAGTACGGTCATCACACTGGTCGATGACGGCGAGGCCCCATTGCAAGAGGATGTGATCGTCAACAGCTTTGCCGAGGTGATCACCGTCGAACAATTTGATCCGCGCACCGAAACGACGATGCGCGTGAGCCTCTCGCCCGAACAGGTCCGCGATCTAGCGGCCGCACTCGACCTGCCCGAAGGCGTCTACCAGCTGCAAAAAGGCGGCTAAGTGCGTTTGCACCCGTTGTGATGTCGGCGTCTGCTGGATACCCTCGCGGCAACGCGGTCAGGGGGGACATCATGTATACCAAAGCGCTCGAGGCTGGCGGCAACGCCGTTGTGACGGGGGCAGCCAGCGGCGTGGGCCTCGTGGCCGCCACCCGATTTGCCGAAGCGGGGCTGGGCGTCATCCTCGCCGATCTGCCGGGCGACGCGCTCGACGCGGCGGTGCAAACGGTCCGGGGCGCGGCGCGGGATGGCGCCACGATCATCGCGCACCCCACGGACGTGACGCAGGATGCCGATCTTGCAGCCCTCGCCGACGCGGCTTTTGCCGCAGGGCCGGTGGCCGTGCTGATGAACAACGCGGGCATCGGTGGCCTCTCCAACAGCACCTGGACCGAGATGGCGCATTGGGATCGCCTGCTTGACGTGAACTTTCGCGGCGTTCTGCGCGGCTTGCATGCCTTTGTCCCCCGGATGATCGAAGCGGACCGGCCCGCGACCATCGTCAACACCGGCTCGAAACAGGGGATCACGACGCCGCCTGGCAACCCGGCCTACAACGTCTCCAAGGCCGCGGTGCGCATCGTGACCGAACAGCTCGCGCACGAGTTGCGCGAGGCGGGTGCACCGATCTCCGCCCACCTGTTCGTGCCGGGCTTTACCTATACCGGCATGATTGCCAGCGTCATGCCGGAAAAGCCGGCCTCGGCCTGGACCAGCGCACAAACCGTCGACCACTTCATCGCGCGCCTGGCGGCGGGTGACTTCTACATTCTCTGCCCCGACAACGATGTGGACGCCACCCGCGACCAGCGCCGCATCGCCTGGAGCGCCGAGGACATCGCGCAAAATCGCCCCGCCCTGTCGCGCTGGCATCCCGACCATGCCGAGGCCTTCGCCCTGTTCGAAGCATCCGGAGAGCGGTAAACGAGGCTGGCGTTCTGATCCGTCTCTGCTAGCGTTGCCCGAACACGGGGGAGGAAGGCACAGCATGGCCGTCGGCAAGAACATCCGCACCTATTTCAACGGCACCTGGCACGACAGCGATGTGGCCATCATGCAGGCCGCCGACCATGGCAGCTGGCTCGGCTCAAACGTGTTCGACGGGGCGCGCTATTTCGATGGCCACGCCCCCGATCTCGAGGCGCATTGCGCCCGCGTGAACCGCTCGGCAGCGGCACTGATGATCACGCCGACCGTCAGCACCCAGGACATGGTGGCGCTGGTCCACGAGGGGCTGAAGCTCTATCCGGCAAGTGCCACCGTCTATATCCGGCCGATGTATTGGGGCATCCACGGCGACACCACCGGGATTGTGCCCCTGCCCGATGAAACCGGCTTTGCCATCTGCCTCGAAGAGATCCCGATGGCGCCCCCCACCGCCTCCACCACACTGGGCCGCACACGCTTTCGCCGCCCCGTGCTCGAGGACAATGTGGTCAACGCCAAGGCGGGATGCCTCTATCCCAACAACGCGCGCATGCTGGCCGAGGTGCGCCAACGCGGCTTTGGCAACGCGCTGGTGACAGACGCCATGGGCAATGTCGCCGAAAGCGCCACCGCCAACGTGTTCATGGTGCGCGACGGCACCGTGTTCACCCCCATCCCCAACGGCACGTTTCTGGCCGGGATCACCCGCGCGCGCCACATCACCAACATGCGCGCCGACGGGCTGGAGGTCGTGGAAACCGTGCTAGGCTTTGACGATTTCGCGGCCGCGGACGAAGTGTTTCTGTCGGGCAACATGATGAAGGTAACTCCCGTGACGGGGTTCGAGGATACCTCTTACCAGATCGGTCCGGTCACCCGCCGCGTGCGCGACATGTACTGGGACTGGGCCGCCAGCACCTGAGCCCCGGGGCACGCACCCGCACCGTCTTTGTCCCCTAAAAATCCTCCCCGAAGGGTCGGGTTGCCTGCCTGCCCCGCGGCCCGGTCACTTTCCAATTGCCAGCATCGCGCCGCCCCGTCATGATCAGGCGAACGACCAAAAGGACATGACACATGCGCAAGTTTCTTGTGGTGCTGGATGACAGCCGCGAGTGTCTGAACGCGATGCGATTTGCTGCGATGCGGGCCGCGCATACGGGCGGCGGTGTTGCGATCCTGTCTATCATTCCCCCCGATGAATTCAACCACTGGATCGGCGTCGGCAATGTCATGCGCGAAGAGGCGCGCGAGCGCATCCACGCCCATTTCGAGGTGTTCGCCAAGTGGATGCGTGACAAGCAGGGGATCGACCCCGAGTTGGTGATCCGCGAAGGCCAGCCCATGGACGAGATCATGGCCCATGTGCATGAGGACCCGGAGATCGGCGTGCTCGTCCTGGGCGCCGGGACGGACAAGAAAGGGCCCGGACCGCTGGTCACCCAGCTCAGCCGCAGCGCCGGAAACCTGCCGATCCCCGTCACCATCGTGCCCGGCGATCTGAGCAAGGAAAAGCTCGAAGCGATCACCTGAGCGCGCCCGCGCCCGCCATTGAGGCGGCAGACCATCCGTGCCCCGCGCCCCCAGTCCTCTGCGGCACCGGCACTTTAGAACCATTCCAAACCTTGACACGGCACGCCGCGACCCGCATATCCAAAAGCAACCTCAGGAGATGCGCCGATGTTCATTCAGACGGAATCGACCCCGAACCCCGCCACCTTGAAATTCCTGCCCGGTCAGACCGTGCTCGAGGCCGGAACGGCGGATTTCCCGACCCCCGACACGGCAAGTGCCTCGCCCTTGGCGCAGCGGCTCTTTGCGGTCGAGGGTGTGACGGGCGTGTTCTTCGGCACCGACTTTGTCACGATCACCAAGGCCGACGCGGTTGAATGGGATCATATCAAACCCGGCCTTCTCGGCGCCATCATGGAGCATTGCCAGTCCGGCCAGCCGGTGATGGCCGAGGGCCACGCGCCCGCATCCGGTCACGCCGAACACACCGGCGAGGATGGCGTCGTCGTCGGCCAGATCAAAGAGTTGCTTGACACCCGCGTGCGCCCGGCCGTGGCCCAGGATGGCGGCGACATCACGTTTCACGGCTTTGACCGCGGCGTGGTCTACCTGCACATGCAGGGGGCCTGCGCCGGCTGCCCCTCTTCGACCCTGACGCTCAAGATGGGGATCGAGAACCTGCTGCGCCACTACATCCCCGAAGTGACCGAGGTGCGCCCTGTCGCCGTCTGACCCGTCGGTCACCGCGCGCTGCTATTGCGGCGCCGTCACCCTGGCCCTGTCCGACCCGCCAAAAACGGTCGCCTATTGTCATTGCAGCGACTGCCGCCGCTGGACGGGCGCGCCCGTCGCGGCCTTTGCCGCCTTTGACCGCAGTTCCCTAACGGCGACGCCCGCCTTGGGCGCACCGACTGTGCATACGGCAGGGGTCGAGCGATGGAACTGCGCCGCCTGCGGCTCGCCACTTGCGGCCCGGTTCGACTACCTGCCGCGCCAAGTCTATGTTCCCTTGGGCCTTCTCGACCAGATCGCAACGATTGCGCCGCAGATGCACTGCCACGCCGAAAACGCACCGCCCTGGCTGCACATCTCGGATGATCTGCCGCGCGAGACGGGCTCGGCCCGCGACAGTTTGAACGACGCCGCACAATGACGGCGCCACTGATCCTTGGCTTTGACACATCCGCCGCCCATTGCGCCGCAGCACTTGTGCAGGGGCCAGACGTGCGCGCCACACGCGGTGAGGAGATGGCCCGCGGCCAGGCCGAACGCCTGATGGGCATGCTCGAAGAGGTGCTGGCAGAGGCGTCCGTGGGATGGGGTGATCTGTCGGCGCTGGCCGTCGGCATCGGCCCCGGCAACTTCACCGGCATCCGCATCGGCGTGTCGGCCGCGCGCGGTTTGGCCCTGGGCCTGGGCGTGCCTGCCTATGGTATCAATGGGTTCGACGCGCGCACACGGACAGCGCCCGAAGGCACCCGCATCATGATCCCCGCGCCGCGTGACATGGCCTATGTCCTGCAGGATGGTGCACCGGCTCTCTTGCCGATCCAAGACATTGCGCACCCGGCGCCCCAGCCATCGGCCAGCGATCTGGCGCAATCCATCGCACTTGCAGCGCTTGCCCGTTGGCCCGCTGAGACCGGCGCGCCGGTCCCGCTCTATATCAAAGCTCCGGATGCAGCGCCCGCGCGTGACGCGCCACCGGCCCTCCTGCCATGACACCGGATGACATGGCGCGCCTGCACGCCGCCGCATTCGACACCGAACGGCCCTGGTCGTCGGACGAATTCGCAGCCCTCTGCGCACATGCCAGCACGTCGGTCGCGCACGCCGCGCAGGGCTTTGCGCTGTGGCGCGCAACCGCGGGCGAGGCCGAATTGCTCACCATCGCCGTGCACCCCGCGCATCAGGGTCGGGGGTTGGGTCTGGCCTTGATGCGGGACTGGATGGCGGATGCCGCCCGCCAGGCAGACATCGCGTTCCTCGAGGTGGCCGCCGACAATGCGGCGGCCTGCGCACTCTATGCCAAATGCGGGTTCGACGAGGTGGCCCGACGCACGGACTACTACACTCGGGCGGGCGGCAAAGCCGATGCGCTGATCCTGCGGGCCGCACTTGACCGGCCCGCCCCCTGAACATCGCCCATCCTGTCAGCTTATCGCAAGGTCAGCCCATCACGCGGGTTGCACACGGTCAAAAACCGGTTGACCCCACTCGAGCGCTGCGGCCTAATCCCGCATGATCAACTTGATCCCGGGCTTGGCGGAGCTGCTGCCCCTGCCCCAACCATGATAATTGGGAGAGACGACCACATGACCTTCATGCAGAAATTCCTCGGCGCAACGGCTGCCATGGCCCTGTCCGCGGGCGCCGCATTGGCAGAACCTGCGTTGATTTTCGACCTTGGCGGCAAGTTCGACAAATCGTTCAACGAGGCGGCCTTCAACGGCGCGCAACGCTGGGCGGACGAGACCGGCAACACCTTCCGCGAGATCGAACTGCAATCCGAAGCACAACGCGAGCAGGCGCTGCGCCGCTTTGCCGAAGCCGGCGCCAACCCGATCGTCATGGCGGGCTTTGCCTTTGCCGACGCGTTGGGCCAGGTCGCCGCCGACTACCCCGACACCAAATTCACCATCATCGACATGGTCGTGGACGCGCCCAACGTGCGCTCCGTCGTGTTCAACGAGCATGAAGGCTCGTACCTGGTGGGCATGATGGCCGCCAAGGCGTCCGAGACCGGCACGGTCGGCTTTATCGGCGGCATGGACATCCCGCTGATCCGCAAGTTCGCCTGCGGCTACGCCCAGGGCGTCAAGGCCGTGAACCCGGATGCCACCGTCATCGCCAACATGACAGGCACGACGCCTGCCGCGTGGAACGACCCGGTGAAGGGCTCCGAGTTGACCAAGGCGCAGATCTCGCAAGGGGCCGATGTGGTCTATGCCGCCGCGGGCGGCACCGGTGTGGGCGTGCTGCAAACCGCCGCCGATGAGGACATCCTGTCCATCGGCGTGGACAGCAACCAGAACTACCTGCACCCCGGCAAGGTCTTGACCTCGATGATGAAACGCGTCGATAACGCTGTGTTCCAGGCCTTCACCGACGGTGCCGACATGGAAACCGGTTTCAACGTCATGGGCCTGGCCAATGGCGGCGTGGGCTATGCGCTGGACGACAACAACGCCGCGCTGGTCTCGGACGAGATGAAGGCCGCCGTGGACGAGGCATCCGACGCCATCGCATCCGGCACGCTGGCCGTGCATGACTACATGTCCGACGACAGCTGCCCCGCTCTGAGCTTCTGATCGGCGCGCAATATTTTCCTGGGCCGCGCGGGATGATCCCAGCGCGGCCCAGATTTTTGGAAAAATCTGAGCAAATTTTGCAAAATTTGCCACCGCTCCACGGACAGTGCCCATGACCGCCCCCGCCATCGAGCTCAAAGGCATATCCAAGGCCTTCGGCCCCGTGCAGGCCAACAAGGACATTTCGATCCGCGTCATGCCCGGCACCATCCACGGCATAATCGGCGAGAACGGCGCTGGAAAATCCACGTTGATGTCGATCCTGTATGGCTTTTACAAGGCCGACGCGGGCGAGATCTTCATCTCCGGCAACCGGACCGACATCCCCGACAGTCAGGCCGCCATTGCTGCGGGTATCGGCATGGTCTTCCAGCATTTCAAGCTGGTCGAAAACTTCACGGTTCTTGAAAACATCATCCTGGGCGCCGAGGATGGCGGGCTGTTGCGCCCGTCCCTGGCCAAGGCGCGCAAGTCCTTGCTGGACCTGGAACAGGAATATGACCTCAAGGTCGATCCCGACGCCATCATCGAAGAGATCGGCGTTGGCATGCAGCAGCGTGTCGAGATCCTCAAGGCCCTTTACCGGCAGGCCAATATCCTCATCCTCGACGAACCCACGGGCGTGCTGACCCCCGCAGAGGCCGATCAGCTTTTCCGCATCCTGGGGCGCCTCAAGGAAGAAGGCAAAACGATCATCCTGATCACCCACAAGCTGCGCGAGATCATGGATATCACCGACACGGTGAGCGTGATGCGCCGGGGGGAGATGACGGCAACCGTCAAAACGGCAGACACCAGCCCGGAGCAGCTTGCCGAGCTGATGGTGGGGCGCAAGGTGCTGTTGCGCGTCGACAAGGTGCCCGCGACGCCGGGGGACGTGGTGCTCGACATCGCAAACCTGCGCGTCACCGATGACCAGGGCGTCGAACGGCTCAAGGGTATCGACCTGCAGGTGCGGGCGGGCGAGATCCTCGGCATCGCAGGCGTTGCCGGTAACGGCCAGTCCGAGCTGCTCGAAGTGTTGGGCGGCTACGCCACCGGCACCGGCACCATCACGCTCAACGGTCAACCCATTGATCTGACAGGCAAAGGTTCCGATGCCAGGTCGCGCCGTGCCAACGGCATCGCCCATGTGCCCGAAGACCGCCAGCGCGAAGGGCTGATCATGGACTTTGCCGCGTGGGAGAACACGGCGTTTGGCTACCACCACGACACCCGATACCTGTCCGGCTTTTTGACAAACAACGCAGCCATCAAGTCCGACACACAAAGCAAGATGGACCGGTTCGACGTCCGCCCGCCGCACCCACACCTGGCCGCCAAGAACTTTTCCGGCGGCAACCAGCAAAAGATCGTCCTGGCCCGGGAAATCGAGCGCAACCCCGACCTCCTGCTTGTCGGTCAACCCACCCGGGGCGTCGACATCGGCGCCATCGAATTCATCCATCAACAAATCGTCGCGCTGCGGGATCAGGGCAAGGCGGTGCTGCTGGTGTCGGTCGAGCTCGAGGAAATCCTCGGCCTCGCCGACCGCGTTGCAGTCATGTTCGACGGCCAGATCATGGGCACGCGCGCCGCCACCGAGACCAACGAGAAAGAGCTTGGCCTTCTGATGGCGGGGGTTGCCGCATGACCGCGTCTTTGTCCCCGAACATCCTGGGGGAGTCCCAGAGGGACGGGGGCAAAGCCCCCTCAAAAAAATGGCGTGTGCGCAGCACTCAATTTGGTAACGGAGCGGCACGATGGACGTGATGCCCAAATGGGCCGAGGTCATCCTCGTCCCGCTGATTTCCCTCATCCTCGCTGCGATCCTGTCGGCGCTGGTCATTCTCGCCATCGGCGAGGACCCGGTGGCGGCCGTGCAATTGATGATCACCGGCGCGCTCGGCTCCACCTATGGGTGGGGGTATACGCTGTATTACGCAACGAATTTCATGTTCACCGGGCTGGCCGTGGCCATCGCCTTTCATGCGGGCCTGTTCAACATCGGGGGTGAGGGTCAGGCGATGCTGGGCGGCCTCGGGGTCGCGCTTGTCTGCCTCTTCATCCCGTGGCCGCACTGGTCCATAGCGCTGATTGCCGCGATGGTCGGGTCGGCGCTCTTCGGCGCGCTCTGGGCGGCGATCCCGGCCTATCTGCAGGCCAGCCGTGGCAGCCATATCGTCATCACCACGATCATGTTCAACTTCATCGCCGCTGCCGTGCTGAACTACATGCTCGTGAACGTCCTGCGTCCCGCAGGTGCGATGGATCCGGCCACCGCGCGGTTCCCCGAGGCCGTTCACCTGCCATCGCTGCACGACATTCTGGCCCCGATCGGCATCGAGTTCTCGCGGGCCGCGCCGGCCAATGTCTCCCTTCTGGTGGCCCTAGTGGCCTGTTTTCTTGTGTGGCTCCTGATCTGGCGCACGCCGCTGGGGCTCGAAATCCGGTCCTTCGGGAAATCGCACCGCGCCGCGAAATACGCAGGCATCGGCGCTGTGCGCATCACCATGATCGCCATGCTGATCTCGGGCGGGCTCGCGGGCATGATGGCGATCAACAACGTCATGGGCGAGGCCGAGCGCCTTGTGCTCAACGCCGTCGAAGGGGCGGGATTTATCGGGATCGCCGTCGCTCTGATGGGCCGCAGTCACCCGTTCGGCGTATTCCTCGCCGCGATCCTCTTTGGCTTTCTCTACCAGGGCGGGGCCGAGCTTGCGCTGTGGACGTCGATCCCGCGCGAGCTGATCGTCGTGATCCAGGCGCTGGTGATCCTGTTCACGGGCGCGCTGGACAATATGGTACGGATGCCGCTGGAACGAATTTTCCTCGCCCTGCGCCGCAAACCAAAAGTGCGGCCGGGGCAGTAGGACATGGATTTCCTGACCCTCATCCAGATCCTCGACAGCACAGTGCGGCTGGCCACCCCGCTTTTGCTGGCCTGTCTGGCAGGCCTGTTTTCCGAACGCGCGGGCATCTTTGACATCGGGCTTGAAGGCAAGATGCTGGCCGCTGCCATGTTTTCGGCGGCCACGGCTGCGATCACGGGCAACGTCTGGTTGGGTTTGCTGGCCGGTATCGGCGCGTCGATGTTCCTGTCGCTGATCCACGGCCTCGCCTCCATCACGTTTCGCGGCAACCAGCTGATCTCGGGTGTCGCGATCAACTTTCTGGCAGCGGGGATCACCGTTCTGGTGGCGCAGGACTGGTTCAGCCAGGGCGGCCGGACGCCCCAATTGCAAGGTGCTGCGCGGTTCGAAGGGTTCGAGCTGCCCTTTGCCGACAGTCTCGGCGCGATCCCGATCTTTGGCCCCACCTATGAAGAGCTGGTCTCGGGCCACTCCATCCTCGTCTATCTGGCGTTCCTGGCCGTACCCGCCACGTGGTATGTCCTCTTCCGCACGCGCTTTGGCCTGCGGCTGCGCGCCGTGGGCGAAAACCCGGCCGCTGTCGATACGGCGGGCGTGTCCGTGGTGGGGCTGCGCTATGCTGCCGTGATGATCTGCGGCGTGCTCTGCGGGATCGCGGGCGCGTATCTGGCCACCGCGCTGCAGGCCGGTTTCGTCAAGGACATGACGGCAGGCCGCGGTTTCATCGCGCTTGCGGCACTGATCTTTGCCAAATGGAAACCATGGGCCGCACTCTGGACCTGTCTGCTCTTTGGCTTTCTGCAGGCCATCGCGCTGCGCTTTCAGAACATCGATCTGGGTGTTGTGACGGTGCCGGTGCAGTTGATGGACGCCCTGCCCTACATATTGGTGGTCGTGATCCTCGCCGGTGTCGGTGGCAAGGCGATCCCCCCACGCGCGGGTGGTGAGCCCTACGTCAAGGAAAGGTGAGCCCCAGCGGGACCATAAGGCCAGTTGCCTTATTTTCCCCGGCCAGTTCGCTGCGGGGCGGCAAGACCCCTTGATTTCTGCAAAGCCCCGGGACTAACAGGGTCCATGCAAATCTACCTGCCCATCGCCGAGGTATCGGTTAACGCCTTCCTGCTTTTGGGACTGGGCGGAATGGTGGGCATCCTTTCGGGCATGTTCGGGGTCGGCGGCGGCTTTCTGATGACGCCGCTGCTATTCTTCATCGGCATCCCACCGGCTGTGGCCGTGGCGACCGAGGCCAATCAGATCGTCGCGTCGTCCTTTTCCGGCGTCTTGGCGCATCTCAGGCGCAAAACGGTGGACCTCAGGATGGGAACGGTGCTGCTGATCGGCGGCCTGATTGGTGCCGCACTCGGAGTGCTGGTCTTCAACTACCTGAAATCCCTGGGCCAGGTCGATCTGCTGGTCCGTCTGTGCTACGTGGTCTTCCTCGGCGTGATCGGTGGGCTGATGTTCATCGAAAGCCTGAACGCCATCCGCAAGACAAACCGCGGCACCGCCATCCCCAAGCGCAAGAAACACGGGCTGATCCACAAGCTGCCGTTCAAGATGCGGTTCCGTGTCTCGGGCCTCTATATCTCGGTCATTCCGCCGCTTCTGGTGGGCCTCAGCGTGGGCGTGCTGGCGGCGATCATGGGCGTCGGCGGTGGCTTTATCATGGTGCCCGCGATGATCTACCTGCTGGGCATGCCGACCAAGGTGGTTGTGGGCACGTCGCTGTTCCAGATCATCTTTGTCACCGCGTTCACCACCATGCTGCACGCCACGACCAACTATACCGTGGACGTCGTGCTGGCCGTGCTGTTGCTGGTGGGCGGGGTGATCGGCGCACAGATCGGCACCCGCATCGGCGTGCGGATGAAGGCCGAACAGCTGCGCATCCTCCTGGCGCTGATGGTGCTGGCGGTGTGTGGCAAGCTGGCCTTTGACCTTCTTGTCACACCTGCCGAGCTGTTCAGCATCGGTGCGGTTGGGGGGCATTGATGCGCTGGTTGCTTGCCCTGTGCCTCATGGTCCTGCCCGCCACGGCGGAGGAGGTGGTGCTGGGCCTCAGCCAGGACGAGGTTGCGATCACCACCAGCTTTGACGGCTCCGAGATCCTGATCTTTGGCGCCATCAAGCGCGATGCACCGCCACCCGATGGCGCGCTTGGCGTGCTTGTCACGATTGCAGGCCCGCCCGAGCCGGTGTCGGTGCGCCGCAAGGAGCGGCGCTATGGCATCTGGGTCAACACAGACGAGGTCGCGCTGGACGGCGCGCCCAGCTACTACGCTGTCGCGACAAACGCACCGCTCGACGACATCCTGAGCATCCGCGACAATCTTGAACACCGGGTCACCGTGCCTAGCCTCCTGCGCGGCCTGACCGTGCCCAACACGGTGTTGGATGCCAGCGCCTATGTCGCCGCCCTCATCCGTGTGCGCGAAGCCGCCGGCATCTATCAAGAGCTTGAGGGCCAGGTGGTCGTGGACCAGCAATCGCTATTTCGCACGCGTATCGCGCTGCCCGCTGCACTGACCGAGGGCGCGTATCAGACGCGCATCCTGCTGACGCGCGACGGTGCGGTCGTCTCCCGCTATGAAACGACGATCGAGGTGCGCAAGGTCGGGTTGGAGCGGTGGCTCTATGCGCTCAGCCGGGAAAACCCGTTCTGGTACGGGATCATGTCGCTTGCCATTGCCATCGCTGCGGGTTGGGGCGCGTCTGCAGCGTTTTCGCTGATCCGCAACTGAGTGCACGGGCGGTTTCGGGCTATTCTTCGACGGGCTCGCTCAGGGTCAGTGGCGCGGCAGGCGTACTGCGCAGATCATCGACGGTCAGCGGGTTCGAAGGCTTGGCCAGACGGTTGCGGACAACCCAGATCAGCTCTTCCTGCGCCCGGGTGATGGCCACGTAAGCCAGACGCTTCCACAAGGGTTGCCCCGCCTCTGACCGCCCCATCCGGGCAGCAGTGTAAAGGTCCGGGGCAAAGACCTGCACTGTTTTCCACTGGCTGCCTTGCGCCTTGTGGATGGTTACCGCCGCACCGTGGAGGAATGTGGCGCCCATGCGGGCCGCATAGGGGATAAACGGCTCTTCTTCATCGGGTTTTTCTATCTTCACGATCGAAGCGGCGGAAACCTGCGGGTCTTCGGCCCCCATCACGTGCAGACGGGAGAACCCCGGCTTACGCCCCTCGCCCAGATAGATCACCTGCGCGCCCTTGATGAGCCCCCGCGCTTCGAGGTCCAGACGCTTTTTCCTATGTTTCAGAGGGAGTTCGAGGCCGTCGCAAATCAAAGGCTCCCCCTCGAGGAGACGGTCCTCGGGCGCACCGTACACGGTGCGAAACGCCTGGATCAGGCGGATGCGGGTGGCGTTGCGCCACACCAGGCAAGGCGAGCGCGCCATCAGGTCCACCTCGACCCGTTGGCCCCAGACGACACGCTCATCGCGGGCCGCCGCATCTTCGACCATGCGCTCGAAGCGGTGGAAATCCACCGCGGGGTCGGCCAACGCATGCGCGAGGTCGAGGATGGGGTTGTCGGCGGCCTGCCGGTGAATGCGGCCCAGGTTGAGAACGCGGGGGCTGGGCAGTTTGTCGAACACCATGGCGCCCGATTGGTTCACCGGCGCCAGCTGCGCCGGATCACCGAAGAGCAGAAGCGTCGGAAAGATCTCCTTGAGATCCTCGAACTGCCGGTCGTCCAGCATCGACGCCTCATCGACAAATCCGATGTCCAGCGGCTCTTCCCGGCGTTTCCAGCCGGTGATGAAGTCGGACCCCCGCAGGCCAGCCGCGGCCAAGGCGCCGGGGATCGACTTGTTGTTCTGGAAAAACGCGTAGGCGCGGTCCAGCGCCTCTTCGCTCAGCCCTTCGACCTCGGGGCGTTCGCCATTGCCCGCGAGCCATTCAGCGATACGCTCATATTCCGGGTCATAGACGGGCGTGTAGAGGATGCGGTGGATCGTCGTGGCCGGCACGCCGCGAAACCGCAGAACGCTTGCCGCCTTGTTGGTGGGCGCAAGGATCGCCAGCGTGCGCTTGTCCCGGCGCTTGCGGCTTTCATAATCGCCAGAAACAATCTCGACCCCCGCCCCCTCCAGCGCCTTATAGAGCTCGGACAGCAGCATCGTCTTGCCCGATCCCGCCTTGCCCGTCACCGCCATCACCGAGGTGGCTGTGGATTTCGGCGGCATCAGCAGCGCATCATCCAGGTCAATGCCTGCCCCGCGCAGCATGTCCGTCACGCTGTCAAAGGCGCTGGCCTGGTCATCGGAAAGGGCAAGGGTCGTCATGGCGCGACCCTACAGACCGCGCCACAGAGGGGCCAGAGGCGTTCAGGCGCTGAGCGCCATCGGCGTGGTCTTTTGTGGGCCAAAGGACCGGGCAAACCAGTCGGCGGATTGCGCCAGGCTCACCCCTGCGCGCGCGGTCACCTGCGGCGCCGCCTCACCCTGATAGTGCCAAAGCCCAACGCTGATCTGCGCGCGGCCCTCGCCCGTGCTGCCAAGCACCTCGGGGGTGACACCGATCAGGCGATAGATGCGGGTCATGCGCGGGTCGAACACGCCGACAAAGTGATCGACGTCAAAGTTCTTCATGATTTCGCCACCCGCCAGCGTCAGCGCGGCGGCCACGTGCCGCCCTGCCCCCCGGCTCAGGCAAAAGCGCGTGCATTCCCAGATGAAGGGCGAGGTGATGGGGCCGGACAGGATGTCGGCAAAGTGTTCATTGACCATCGTGCGGCCCGTCGTGGGCAGAAAACGCATGGAGCCGCCATGACTGCCATCCGGTTCTTCCCAGATCACGTATAGCGGGTTGAGATCGTCGTATTCGTCGCGCTCGTGCCCTTCCTCCGTCACGCGCACCTCCCAGCCAAGGCGGGTTTTGAACTGGTCGGCACGGTCCTCGAACATCGTGCGGGCCAGTTTGGGGTGCTTTGGAAGATCGGCGGCGTACATGTAGCGGAGCATTGCAATATCCTTGTCAGACCGGGCAGGTATGACCAAAATACTACTCACGCGTGCGTTAACGAGGTTTAATCCGACCGAGCGGCAGCACGTCGCAACAGGCAACGGGGGCCGTGTCAGACCACGATCAATCCCTGGCTGATGGCGCGCGCCACGGCGTGCGTCGTGTTTTGCGCCCCCAGCTTGTGCCGCGCGCTTTCGATATAGACGCGAAGCGTATGCTCCGAGATCGAAAGTTCGCCTGCGACCTTGGCCCGGCTATAGCCCAACGCCAGAAATGTCATCGCATCCAGCTCACGTGGGCTGAGGGCCTGTGTCATGCCGGGCCTGCGCTCGGCCTCGAACTCCAGCGCCTTCTTGTTGAACTCATGCGCAATCAGGATGAGTTCGCGAGAATGCTCTTCTGTCCAATCCTCCCAATGGTCGTCGTCACAATTGTGGCTGACGGTGAACAGCGCGAATTGGCCACTCGGCCCCCGGATCGGAACCGAAAAGCCCTGATTGCCGATCCCGTGTTCGATGGCCGAGGCCTGAAATTCACGTGCCGGCTTGCTTGACCAATCCAGCTGCTTCCAGTTGACCGGGTGAAACCGCTGGAAACACCCTATGATGACCGGATCGACGCGGAGGTAGTTATGCTCCAGATACCTGTAGCGCCATTCGTCGGGATAGGTGCCGCATCCATAGTGGTCGCCTGCCGAGTCGACCCAGTGGTACACCACATGATCAATGTCGTAATACGCGCACAGCTGCTCCGTCGCGTGCTGGAGCGCGCCAAGGTCTTCAGCTTGCTCCAACTCCTCTAATATGAATTCCAACGGCTGCTTCGCCGTCGCGGCGCTGACCATTCTGCGTATCCTTCATCGCGGCTATCTCGGCCAACGCGACAATTGCCGTATCATCCAACTGCTCGGCCAGCGCCGTCATGCCGTTGGTGTGGGCAAAAGTTTTCAGGTCGGCGAGAACGTCCAGTATCCAGTCACTTTGCATGGTCAGAGTCACTTCACATAGGTTAATGAAAGATTAACACAACTATAGCATGTGTTAATGCGCGTTGAAAATTCACGCATTTTCCCTCCCCCAAAATAGCGAGGCGAGGATTTGTAAGTGATTGTTTCCGCTGGGCACGCCCGAAAACGCAAAACGCCTGCGAAACCATAGGCTGATTCGCAGGCGTCTCGCGCTCATCTTAAGCGTGTGTTTCTCAGGACCGCGCGTCCAGCGCGTCTTCCAATGTGCGCAGGCCCGTCTTGGGGGCTTGCACCAGCACCGACATGTTGCCGGGCTTGTGTTCGTTGCGCAGCATCTTCATGTGCGCCTGCGGCAGGTCATCCCACGTGAACACTTCGGACATGCAGGGATCGAGGCGACGCTCGACCATCAGGTGGTTCGCCGCAGAGGCTTGCTGCAGGTGGGCAAAGTGGCTGCCCTGCAGGCGCTTCTGGTGCATCCACATGTAGCGGACGTCGAACGTGCAGTTGAACCCGGTGG
>JBCBHM010000029.1:0-40972 GCA_038525585.1 Pseudomonadota bacterium | reverse complement strand
AGGCGCTGTCCTCGGCCATCAAACTGGCCCGTGCGGGCCTGCGTGAGCCTGAAAAACCCATCGGCAACTACCTGTTTGCCGGGCCGACGGGCGTAGGCAAGACCGAAGTGGCCAAGCAATTGGCCGATACGTTGGGTGTGGAAATGTTACGCTTTGACATGTCGGAATACATGGAGAAGCACGCGGTCAGCCGCCTCATCGGTGCCCCTCCGGGCTATGTCGGCTTTGACCAAGGCGGCATGCTCACCGATGGGGTCGACCAGCATCCGCACTGCGTGCTGCTGCTTGACGAGATCGAAAAGGCGCACCCCGATGTGTTCAACATCCTGCTTCAGGTCATGGACCACGGGAAACTCACAGACCATAACGGTCGCTCGGTGGATTTCCGCAATGTGATCCTGATCATGACGTCGAACGCAGGTGCCGCGGATATGGCCAAGGCAGCCATCGGCTTTGGCCGCGACCGGCGCGAGGGTGAGGATACAGCGGCCATCGAACGCACGTTCACGCCTGAGTTCCGCAACCGTCTGGACGCTGTGATCAGCTTTGGCCCGCTGGGCAAGGACACGATCCTGTCGGTGGTCGAAAAGTTCGTCCTCCAGCTCGAGGCGCAGCTGATGGATCGCAACGTGACAATCGAACTGACCAAGCCTGCTGCCGAGTGGCTGGCCGAAAAGGGATATGACGACAAGATGGGCGCGCGTCCTTTGGGCCGTGTCATCCAGGAGCACATCAAGAAACCGCTGGCCGAAGAGCTGCTCTTTGGCAAGTTGATGAAAGGCGGCGTGGTCAAGGTTGGCGTGAAAAACGGCAAGCTGGACCTCAAGCTCGAAGGGCCGGAAAAACCGCGCATTTCGGGCGACAAGCCGCCGCTTCTGACTGCGGACTGATGCGCGCGGCACGGATTGCCGCGCTGACATTTTCCGCCGCCGCAGGGTGCCCTGCGGCGGCGGATATCGTTTTGATCTCCCCGGTGGACTGCACGCTGGGCGACGACTGTTTCATTCAGCAATACGTGGATCACGACGCGGGCCCAGACGCGTCGGATTTCCGGTGCGCTGCCCTCACCTATGACGGCCATTCGGGCACTGATTTTGCAGTGCCGACGCACCGGGACATGGCGCGCGGCGTCGACGTGGTCGCCGCGGCCCCCGGCACCGTGCGCGGCATCCGCGACGGCATGCAGGACAAAGTGTTCACCCCCAATGACGCCGCGGCCCTGGACGGGCGCGATTGCGGCAATGGCGTTGCGATTGACCACTCCGACGGCTGGAGCACGCAATACTGCCACCTCAAACGCGGCAGCGTCACCGTCCGCTCGGGCGATACGGTCGCAGCAGGCACCGTGCTGGGCCAGATCGGCCTTTCGGGCCGGGCCAGCTTTCCCCACGTCCACCTGACGGTCCGCAAGGATGGCGAAACGGTCGACCCGTTCGACCCCGACGGCCAGATCACGTGCGGCGCACCCTCCGACGACACGCTGTGGGACGCGCCCATCGCCTACCAGGCGGGCGGCTTGCTAGATGTCGGCTTTGCCGACCGGGTGCCCGAATACGATGCGATCAAGGCGGGCGACGCAGCCCGGTTCGACCTGCCGGCTGACGCAGCCGCGCTCGTCATCTTTGGCTACGCCTTTGGCAGCCAGGCCGGAGACGAGATGCGCCTGAGCATCGAGGGCCCGGAGGGCACCGTGATCGACGAAACCGTTACCCTGGAGCGCACGCAGGCACAGGTCTTCCGTGCGGTGGGCCGCAGGCTGCGGGCCGACGCGTGGGCCACGGGCAGCTATCACGGCACGGTCAGCATGATCCGCGCAGGCGAAGAAATCAGCACCATGCAAGAGACGATCAGCATCCGCTGAGCCGTCCCTATTTCTCGGTGAATTTCAACTCGATGCGCCGGTTCTGTGCGCGCGCCTCATTCGTGTCGGCGGTGTTGATCGGTTGATACTGCCCGAATCCGTTGGCGGAAAGCCGGTCAGGCGGCAGCCCGAGGAAGTTGATCATGTAGCGCACGACGGACAGCGCGCGCGCCTGGCTGAGCTCCCAATTGTCGGCAAAGGCGCCAAAGCCCGACAGCGGGATATTGTCGGTGTGCCCATCGACCTGCAGCACCCAGTCGATGCCCGCAGGAATATCGCCCGCAATGCCGCGCAGAATGCTCGCGATCTTGGCAATCTCATTGCGTCCCTCGGCCGACAGATCGGCGGCACCCGGTGCAAAAAGCACCTCGGACGAAAACACAAACCGGTCGCCCACGATGCGCACGCCGTCCTGCGCGCCCAGCACATCCCGCAACTGGCCGAAGAATTCGGAACGATAGCGTTCGAGGTCCTGCGCTTGCGCCTGCAGATCCTCGGCTTGGGCGGCCAGCGCGCGCGCTTCCTCTTCCAGACGCTTGCGTTCGGCCTCTTCCAGCGCGCGGCGGCGGCGCTCCTCAAGGGCGGCGCGGGCCAGTGCGGTGTTGAGGTCCCGACCCAGCGTCGTCAGTTGCACTTCCTGTGCGGCGTCCCGGGCGACGGCATCATCCAGCAACGCCTGCAACTGGCCCAGCTGTTCCCGCAAGGCCGTTACCTGCTGGTTCAGGAGTTCGGTCTGGCGCTGCGCCTCCAGCGTCGCGGCCTCTTCGGCAGACAGCGCATCGCGGGCTGCGGCCAGAAGGGCGGCCCGTTCCTCAGCGGCGCTGCGGGCATCGGCAAGCTCCGCTTCGCTGGCACTGCGCGCGGCGAGGGCCGCGACAAGCTGCGCGCGCACCTCGGCGGTGTCGGTCGACAAGCTCTCAAGCTCCGTTTCGGCGGCGAGCCGCGCGGCAAGGGCCGCCGCGAGTTGATTGCGCACCTCGGCATTGGAACTGCCTGCGGCATCCGCATCGGCGAGGGCTGCATCGCGCGCAGCGAGGGCCGTCGCAAGCTCGACCCGCAACGCCTCGAGATCCGCCACCTGCGCGGTCAGTTGGGCATCCGCGGCAGTGCGGGCTGCCACCGCGGCAGCAAGCCGGTTGCGCAACTCCTCGAGGTCCAGATCCGCAGCGGCCAACCGCGCCTCCACCGCCGTCAGCCGCGCGGAAAGCGCCGCCACGTCTTCGGCAGAGGCGGCGCGGGCGGCATCTGCGGCATCGCGCTGCGCTTGCAGGCGCGCCACCTCGTCCGTCCGCGCGGCCAGATCGGCCTGAGCGGTGTTGAGTGCGATCTGCAATTCAACGGTGGTGGACGTGGTGCCGTCCAGTGACTCCTCAACCGCAGACAGGCGCGCGCTGAGCGACGAAACCTCTGCCGTGCGCAGATCGAGGGCGCTGAGGGCGCGCGCCAGTTGATCCTCAAGATCCGCTGCAACGGTGGCTGTATCTTCGGCCGAGGCGAGCGCGGCCGCGAGCTGGGTTTCCAGGTCGGCCCGCGCAGTTTCCAGCTGGGACGCTTCGGATTTCGCCGCCTCGAGCGCGGCCAGCGCCGTGGCCACATCCGCCTCCAGCGCGTCGATCTGCGCGGCGGCGGCGGTGGCCGTTCCGCGGACCGTGTCCGTGGCGAGCAGTGCGGCGGCAAGCTGCGCGTCCAGATCGTCATTCGCGGCACGTGCGGCCGCCAGCAGTGTCAGCGTATCCTCCGCCTCCTGCCGCTGCGCCTCGAGCGCGAGGGTTATCGCGGTCAGCTCGGCATCGGCATTCTCGAGCCGGGCGCGCAGGGCCTCGGCCGCCGCAGCTTCGGTCAGGCGCGCCGCCTCTTCGGCGCTCAGCGCCTCTTGTGCGGCGTCCAGATCGGCTTGCAACGCGGTTGCGGCCTCCGCGCTTTGCGCATTGCGGGTGCGCAGATCGGCGATCAGCGCCTCCAGCGCCTCGGTCCGTGCGGCGGCCAGGCGCGCGGCCTCGGTCCCGGCGTCAATCTCATCGCGCGCTTGTGCCAGGGCGAGGTTCAGCGCCTCCTGCTCGGACAACAGCCGCGCCTGTTCCCCTTCGAGCCCGGCAACCTGATCGCGTGCACCGTCGCGTTCCGCGATCAGCGCCGCCACTTGCGCCTCAAAGCTGGTGATGCGGGTGCGCGCGTCATCCAGCGCCGCCACCTGTGCATCCCGATCCGCGGTCAGTGCGGCGATCTGCGCCTGTGCATCGCCCAACGTGCTGTTGAGGGTGTTGACCTGCGCATCAAGGTCATCGGCCCGGCTCTCTTCGAGACCCAGTGCCTGCGCCAGGGCCGCGACTTCTCCGGCAAGCTGGTTCAGCTCGTCTTCCTGACCCGAGATCGTCTCGCGCAGGACGAACTGCACCACCATGAAGATGGTCAGCACGAACATCAGGACCAGCAAAAGCCCCGTCATCGCATCGACAAAGCCCGGCCAGATCGAATTCTGGAACCGTTGCCCGGTGCGTCGCGACAGCGCCATGCTCAGCCCTTACCCGCCACCGGGCCGGGCCGTGGCGCGGCGCTCGCGGCTTTGCGGGATTGCCCGCGGGGTTGGCTGAGTGCCTGGGCCAGTGCGGAGATGTCCGTGCGCAACTCTGCCATGCTTTCCTGCCGCCCGGCGCTGATCTCTTCGAGAATGCGCAGCATCTGCACGTCGATGGACCGCAGGCGCATCCGGCTTTCGGCGTCGATCCCGTCCCCGGTGCCTTGCGCCTCGATCAGCGCGATCAGCCGCTCCTGCCCCTCGGCGACGCGCAGCATCGCGCTGGTTTCGGTGCCTACGCCCTGCATTTGCGTGGTCATGCGGTCAACCGCATCGGCGAGCTTGCCCAGCTTTTCATCCACCATGGACCGGCTGATGTCAGACTGGGTGAACATGGTTTGCAGGCTTTCCATCTGTTCGGCCAGATGGTCGATGACGCCGGCCATCGCGTGGCTTTCGCTGCCCGCGTCCCCTTCGGCGCTGAGGCCGACGCGGGTGATCGAGCTCAGCCATTCCTCGAGCTCGCGGTAGAACCGGTTTTGCCCGTGGCCTGCGAACAGCTCGAGCAGGCCCACGATCAGGGACCCCGCAAGGCCCAGCAGCGAGGAGGCAAAGGCGACGCCCATGCCGCCCAGCTGCGCCTCGAGCCCGGTCATGAGCCGGTTGAACACTTCCACGCCGCCCTCGCCTTCTTGCGGGGCAAGGCTGCGGATCGTGTCCACAACAGCCGGAACGGTGGTGGCGAGGCCGTAGAATGTGCCCAAAAGGCCCAGGAAAATCAGCATGTTGACGATGTAGCGCGTGATCTCGCGCACCTCGTCGATGCGGGTCGCAACCGAATCCAGGATGGACCGGGTCGAGGATGATGACAGCTGCATCCGCGCCCCGCGCGACCGCAAAAGCGAGGCGAGCGACGCAAGCAGTTGCGGCGCCTTGACCTGCGTGCCGGGTGCGTCCGACGCAAACTGTTCGATCCAGCGCACCGATTGGATCAGCTGGTAGACCATCCAGAAACACGACAGCACGCCGATCACGAACACAAAGATGATGAACCCGTTGAGATACGGATTGGCCTGAAACACGGGCAGCACCCGCGGCAGGGCCACGACGGCGCCAAAACCCGACAGCCCAAGCACGATCAGCATCAGCGCGATCTGCCGGAAAGGCTGCGAGAAATGTGGTTGTGCTTCGGGTGTCGTTTGCGCCACGGCCACGCCCCAAACCCCTGTCTTTTTCTGCTCTTCGACGCAATCTACCGGGTTTTCGGCAGAAGCGCCAAGGATTTATGCCCGGATCGCTGCAACGCGGCGGACCAGCCAATCCATGTCCGGATCCGGGATGCCCAGGGCGGTGAGATGCTGCGCGGTGTTGTCGAGATATTCGTGGTTGGGTCCCCGCCCGCCGGTGGCATGGGCGATGATCTGCGCCTGCTCTTCGAGCGGCAGCGCGCCGCAATATTGCACATGGTTCGGATCGATGACATAGGCCAGCGCCTCGACAGTTCGGGACCCGTCGAGCGTGATGTCGAGCCGCCGTTCCAGATAGGCGGACGAGATCAGCTCGCGGTCGCGCAGATAGGCAAGCGTGGCCGCCTCGGTGCCCGGAGCGGCGCGCAGCGCCACGCCCGCGCAGACGGTGCCGGGTGCGGCGTCAAGCGCCAGGACGAGGCCCGGTTCGGTCTCGGACCCGCGGTGATGGATCGAGCGCATGCAGAACGAGCGGTGGTAGTCGGCCAGCGTCGCCTTGACCGTCTCGGCCACCTCGAACCCGGGGTTCCACAGCAAGCTGCCATAGCCAAACACCCACATCTCGCCGCTCTCTCGCATTGCTGCTGGTCCTTTCATTGCGTGCTGCGGTAAACCGCAAATCCATGCCAAGGGAAAGGGCCGACATGCGCAGGCTGATCTGGATAATCGCACTGGCGGGGCTGGCGTGGTGCGGCTGGTGGTGGGCCGCATCGACGGGGTTGCAGGGCGCGGTGAACCAATGGCTGGGCGACCGTCGTGCCGAAGGATGGCAGGCCGAAGTGTCGGGCCTGGCGGGCGGCGGTTTTCCCGTAACGCTGCAGGCGGGCTTGCGCGATCTGGCCCTCGCGGACCCCGACACGGGGCTTGCCGTGCGCACCGACGCGCTCGACATCACGGCACCAGCGTGGTGGCCCGGGGATGTGACCGTGACGCTGGACGAGGGGCCGATCGCCCTCGCCTCGCCCACGGGTCAATCCGAATTGACCATGGAGCGCGGCGTCATGGCGATGGAGCTGCGCCCCGGCAGTGCGCTGGTGCTTGAGGCTCTGGGCTGGACGGCGGGACCCTGGGCGGTGTCGGATGCGGCGGGCATCCAGGCGCAGGCAGAGGACCTGACGCTGACGATGGTGCAGCGGGATGGGCCCGCCTACGCGTTTGTCGCCAGTGCGCGCCAGTTTTCGCCGGGGGCCGCGACCCGCCGCGGCTTGCGCCTGCCCGACGGGTTTCCAAGCGCCTTCGACAGTCTGCAGTTGCAGGCCGATGTGACCTTTGACCGTCCATGGGATCGGCGCGCGCTGAATGACCGACGGCCGCAACCGCGCCAGATCACCCTCAGCCTCGCCGAGGCACGTTGGGGCGATCTGAGCCTGAATGTCGCCGCCGACCTCGCGGTTGATCCGAACGGCATCCCCGAGGGCAGCGTTTCGCTGCAGGCGGAGAACTGGCAAACGATGCTCGACATCGCCGAAGCGACCGGCACCCTGCCCACGAACCTGCGCAGTCAGGCAGAGGGTATCCTGGCCGCCATGGCCCGCGCCTCGGGCAACGAAACGACACTGGATGTGGACCTGACGCTCAGAGACGGCGCTGTTTTCATTGGCTTTATCCCCATCGCCTCAGCGCCGCGTCTGATCCTGCGCTGAGAAATGCCGCCGGATGGCGACACACCAGGGCGACCTCACCGACAGAACGGGCCGCTCCGATACCGCGCGGTGTCGAAGTGAAAATGATCCCGGTGAAACCGATCCGAGCTCGGCCCAAGCACCGTTCCAAACGGGCCGCAAGCCGCCTGGTGCATCGACCGCAGTGCCTGCCGGTGGCGCGAGTTCCAGTCGTTCAGCACGGTCAGCTGCGTCCCGTCCTTGAGCGCAAAACCCGAGATATCAATCGCCCGGCCCTTGCCATGCTCGGATATGCGCGCGCCGCGCTGATTGTTGCGCGTGCGGCAGGCGTAATGTGCGGCGACGCGGTACCCGGCAAGCCCGCCGCCCGTTCCGCGCAGCGCAGGCTTTGCCCCGCGTTCGGTCCATGTTTTCAATGCTTTGGCCGTGTTGCAATCCATCAGCGCGCTTTGGCTCAGCGTCACGCCAGCGACAGAGCCCAGGCGCACCGCCTCCTCGATCCCACAGCCGTTGATGCGCCCGGGGACAAAGCCCACCACAGCGCCCTGCAGGTCCGGATCGCCACAGACCTGCCCCTTGCGCCGCGCCTCGCGGCGGGCCATCGCTCGTTCGACAATCGCGCCCGGGCGCAGGCTGGGCCGCAGCGACGTGGCGCGCGGCAGGGCCGCCGCACTCACCACCTGCTCCAACGCAGGCACCGGCGTGCCGACGTTGCGCGCGTTGGTGCCGGGGCGTGACACCGGCCGCTGCACCACGGCCGACGGCGGCGCATCGGTGCCCGCGCGCGCCACCGGGCGCTTGGAGGTCTCCGGTGCGGCCGCAGCCATCCCGGCAAACACGGCGAATGCCAGCGCAAGCGCCTTCACCGCGCACCCCCGCGGCCAAAGTCGGGCGCATCCGTGTCCTGCCCCGCCTCGATGATCCCGCGGCGGATCGCGCGGGTGCGGGTGAAATAGTCGTGCAGATGCTCGCCATCACCGGTGCGAATGGCGCGCTGCAGCGCGAACAGCTCTTCGGTAAACCGGCCGAGGATCTCGAGCGTTGCGTCCTTGTTGGTCAGGAAGACGTCGCGCCACATGGTCGGATCGCTTGCCGCAATCCGGGTAAAGTCGCGGAAACCCGCGGCGGAATACTTGATCACCTCGCTGTCCGTCACCCGGCGCAGATCGTCCGCCACGCCCACCATCGTATAGGCGATGAGGTGCGGCGCGTGACTGGTCACCGCGCAGACAAGATCGTGATGGTCGGGCTCCATCTCTTCGACATTGGAGCCCAGCGCTTCCCAAAAGCGACGCAGACGGGCAACAGCCTCCGCGTCCGTCCCCTTGACGGGGACAAGCAGACACCAACGGTTGTCAAAAAGCTCGGCAAAGCCGCTTTCGGGCCCGGAATGCTCCGTGCCCGCCATCGGGTGGCCCGGCACGAAATGGATGCCGTCCGGCAGGTGTGGGCCCACCGCATTGATCACCTCGCGCTTGACCGAGCCGACGTCTGATACCGTCGCACCCGCACTCAGGTGCGGTGCCATGTCCGCCGCGACGGCGCTCATGGCGCCCACCGGCACGCAAAGCACGACAAGGTCCGCACCCTCCACCGCGTCGGCGACGCTGTCACAGACCCGGTCACACAGGCCGATGCGACGCGCGGTGTCGCGCGTTTCGGCGGATCGGGCGTAGCCCGTGACCTCGCCCGCGATCGCGCCACGCTTCATCGCCCAGAACATGGACGACGCAATGAGGCCCAGACCGATCAGGGCAACACGGTTGTAGATCACGCCACATCCTCCGCGCGCCAGCGCGTCAGCGTGTCGATCACGCGGCCCGTCTGTGCGGCATCGCCCACGGTGATGCGGATCCCTTCGGGAAAGCCGTAGCCACCCACGCGGCGGACCAGAATGCCGTCGGCATTCAACGCGGCCTCCAGCGCGTCGGCCTCGGCCACAGAGGCGGCGCGCGCCAGCACGAAATTCGCGGCACTGTCATCACATGCCAGCCCATGCTGGCGCAGCGCACCGGTCAGCCGCGCGCGCTGCGCGGCGTTCAACGCGGCGCAGGCATCGCGCCAGGCCACGTCGCGCACCGCAGCCTCGGCCGCGGCCAGAGCGGGCACCGACAGGTTGAACGGCTGGCGGATGCGCGTCATCACGTCGATCATCGCGCGGGGGCCATAGCCCCAGCCAACGCGCAACCCGCCCAAGCCGTAGATCTTGGAAAATGTCCGCGTTGCCAGCACGTTGGGCCGGGTCGCCGCCAGCGACAGCCCCCCGTCATAGCCGTCAGCGTATTCCGCATAGGCGCCGTCGAGGACCACGATGATATCGGTGCGCAGGCCGTGCACCAGCCGCACGATCTCGGTATCGGCCAGTCGCGTGCCGGTGGGATTGCCGGGATTGGTCAGCAACACGATCCGCGTCCGGTCGGTCACGGCGGCCAGGATCGCATCGACATCTACAACCCGGTCACGCTCGGGCACCTGCACGGGCGTGGCACCGCACATGTGGGTCAGGATCGGATACATGGAAAAACCGTGCGCCGTGTGGATGATTTCATCGCCCACACCCGCATAGGCTTGCGTGACGAACTGCAACACCTCGTCCGAGCCCACGCCACAGATGATCCTGTCGGCCTCAAGCCCCCACACCTCGGCGATGGCCGCGCGCAGGTCCGCGTGATCGGTCGAGGGGTAAAGGTGCATGGACGCAGCCGCCGCCTGCAACGCCGCAATGGCGGCGGGCGGCGGGCCCAGCGGGTTCTCGTTCGAGCTGAGCTTGAGCACGTCGCGGTGGCCCGTGAGCGTGGATTTTCCACCGACATAAAGGTCGATTTCCATGATGCCCGGCTGTGGTATGATCTCGCTCATGATGCGCCCCGTTTGGTCCCTGCCGTCTTTATCCCTCTGCGCTGCCTTCGGAAAGCGGGTTCTTGGCGCAAAAACCTTGTCCGTGCCGTAGAATTGCCCCGTTCACCGCGCATCCAAGGGTTGTAACAAACCCGTGAGACCCCATATTGACTGTATACCAATGTATACTGAAATAGCGAAAGAGACTTGATGGCCGCACTGCTCGACCCTGCATTCCTTCCGTTTTCCATGGCACTTGGCCTGCTTGTCGGCCTTATGGCGATGGAGGTTCTGGCCTTGTTGGTCGGAGGCACGGTGATGGGGCTGGGCGGCGAGGCCGAGCTTGATCTCGACTTCGACGCAGGGCTTGACAGCGTGGATGGGCTCGACCTTGGCGACGGGGTGGAGTTCGACGTCGGCGAGGCACCCGATCTGGATGCAGCCGCGGGCCCGGGCGATTGGCTGGGCCTCAGCAAGGCGCCGACGATGGTGTGGGTGGCCGCCCTGCTTCTGGGCTTTGGCCTCACCGGCCTGATCGTGCAAAGCGTCACGGGCGCGATCCTGCCCGCGGGCCTCACGGCCATCGCCGCCGGAGTGGTGGGCGTCGGATTTGCCCGCCGCTTTGCCAGCGGCTTTGCGCGTCTCATCCCCAAGAGCGAGAGCACCGCCATGTCGGAACGCGCGCTGGGACGCCGCAAGGGCGTGGTGTCGCAAGGCACCGCCGCACGTGGCAAGCCCGCCGAAGTGCGGGTCATGGATGGGCATGGCAACACGCATTACCTGCGCGCCGAACCGCTGCGCGACGAGGTCGCGATCCCCCAAGGGACCGAAGTGCTCGTCATGCGGCAGGCGGGGGGGAAGACCTACCGGCTGATCCCCCTGTCAGACCTCTGACACACGCCCACGTCACACCGGTGCCAACGCACCTGCAACCAAACACACCGCATGGAGGACGTCCCAAATGGACCTGACCACATTCGCAATCATCATCGGCAGCATTCTCGCCTTTATCGTTTTCATCGGCCTCATCCTGGGCCGCCTCTATCGCCGCGCCACCCGTGAGGTGAGCCTGGTCAAGACCGGTGCTGGCGGCAAAAAGGTGATCATGGACGGCGGCACGATCGTCGTGCCCCTGCTGCACGAAATCAGCCCGGTGAACATGAAGACCCTGCGCCTCGAGGTGCAGCGCAACGACGATGCGGCCCTGATCACCCGCGACCGAATGCGCGTGGATGTGGGCGTGGAATTCTACGTCTCGGTCAATGCCACGACAGAAGGGATCGCGCGCGCTGCGCAAACGCTGGGCGACCGTACCTTTTACGTGGATCAGCTGCGCGAGATGATCGAGGGCAAGCTGGTCGACGGCCTGCGCGCCGTGGCGGCCAAGATGTCGATGGATGAACTGCACGAAAACCGGTCGGAATTTGTGCAGGAGGTGCAAAACACCGTCTCCGAGGACTTGCTGAAAAACGGTCTGGAGCTTGAATCCGTTTCGCTCACAGCACTTGATCAGACGCCGTTCGACGCGCTCGACGAAAACAACGCCTTCAATGCCGTCGGGATGCGCAAGCTGGCCGAGGTGATCGCGACCTCCAAGAAAGAGCGCGCGCAGATCGACGCCGATGCCGACGTGTCGGTGCGCCGTGCCGCGATGGAGGCCGAGCGCCTCAAGATGATCATCGACCGCGACGAGGAACAGGCCAAGATCGAACAGATCCAGGAGCTTCAGACCCTGCGCGCGGCCCAGGAATCCGAGATCGCACAGCGTCAGGAGCAATCCGAGCAGGAAAAGGAACGCGCCCGCATCAAACGGCAGGAGGCCATCCGCGCCGCCGAGATCGCCAAGGAGCGCGAGCTGGAGGTCGCCGAACAGGAGCGTCAGATCATCATCGCCCAAAAGTCCGAAGAGGAAAGCCGCGCGCGCGCCTCTGCCGATCTGGCCCGGGCCGAGGCGACCAAGGCGACCGAGAGTGTGGCAACCGCCAAACAGGTGGCCGAGGCCGAACGGACCAAGCAGATTGCCCTGATCGAAGCGGCCCGCGAGGCCGAGCGCGAGGCGACCCGCATCCGGCTGGCTGCGCAAGCGGAAAAGGACGCAGCCCAGGACCGGGCCGACGCCGTGCGCGAAGAGGCGCAAGCCGAAGCGGACGCGATCAAGATCAGGGCCGAGGCGAAAAAGGCAGACCTGCTGGCCGAAGCCGAGGGCAAGCGCGCCATTACGGACGCCGAGAATACGCTGAGCCAGGAGCTGATCGCGATGAAAATCGACCTTGCGCGGCTCGAGGCGATGCCCGAGATCGTGGCCGAGATGGTCAAGCCCGCCGAAAAGATTGATAGCATCAAGATCCACCAGGTCAGCGGCATGGGTGGCGGCGGCACAGGCGGCGGCACCAGCGGTGACAAACCCATGGTGAACCAGGCGCTCGACAGCATCATGGGCATGGCCGTGCAGATGCCAGCACTGAAAAAGCTGGGCGACGAGCTGGGCCTGAGCATGGAAAACGGCCTGTCGGGTGTGGCCTCTGCCGCACTTGGCGCCCCAGCCGAGCCCAGCGCCAAGCCCAACGGGCCCGACACCGCCGAAATCGAAGGCGAAGCGGAACCGGTGTCAAAGCCCAAGCAGGTCAACTGATCCGGTAGGCAAGGGCCGCCCCGAGCAGGCGGCCCAAGGCGGCATTCCCCGTCATGGACCGCGCTGCCGACCATCTGGGACGGATCGCAGCGCCCCGCCCTGCTGACGCAAGTGCGGGCAATCTGTGTTTGTCTGCCGACGCAGCGACGACCCAGGTGCTGCGCGCGCTGACATAGCCCTGAACGCAAAAGGCCGCCCCGAATGCGGAGCGGCCTGTTGCAAGTGTAGGGTAAACAATACTACCCAGGGCGCCTTAGTTCTTGGCGTAGAATTCGACGACGAGGTTCGGTTCCATCATCACCGGATAGGGCACGTCGCCCAGGTTCGGCGTGCGCACGAAGGTCGCGGTCATTTTGGAGTGATCAGCGTCGATATAGTCCGGCACATCACGCTCGGGCAGTTGGGTCGCCTCGAGGATGGCCGCCATCTGCTTGGAACGGTCGCGAACCTCGATCACGTCGCCTTCCTTCACGCGGTAGGAGGGGATGTTGACCTTCTTGCCGTTGACGCGAACATGGCCGTGGTTGACGAACTGGCGTGCGGCAAACACGGTCGGCACGAACTTGGCGCGGTAAACGACGGCGTCCAGACGACGCTCCAGCAGGCCGATCAGGTTTTCACCCGTGTCGCCCTTGACCCGCTCCGCTTCGGCATAGATGCGGCGGAACTGCTTTTCGGTCAGGTCGCCATAGTAGCCCTTGAGTTTTTGCTTGGCGCGCAGCTGGATGCCGAAATCCGACAGCTTGCCCTTGCGGCGCTGACCGTGCTGGCCGGGGCCATATTCACGACGGTTGACGGGGGATTTGGGGCGACCCCAGATGTTCTCGCCCATGCGGCGATCGATTTTGTACTTGGCAGACGTGCGTTTTGTCACGGCTGATCTCCTTCTCTTGGTTCCTGCCGAGGCAGTGGAAGGGCGTTGTCCTCTCCCCGGATTTGGCCGGGACGACAGGAACCCCCTCGCGGGGACCACCAACACCAATGAAGCCGCGCTTATACGCCCGGATTCGCCAGAGTCAACGTCTGGCCAGCGCCGCACAGGCGTCGTGGCGCGGGCACCCCACAAGGTGATCGTTGATCAGCCCGCACGCCTCGAGCCAGGCATAGACAATCGTCGGACCGCAAAAGGTAAAGCCCGCCTTTTTCAGGTCCTTCGAGATCCGGGTGGACAGCGGCGTGAACGCAGGCACCTCCGCATCCATCAGCCAACGGTTCCGCAGCGGTACGCCATCGAAATAATTCCATAAAAATTGGTCGAAGCCTGTGGTCGCATTAACCTCGAGATAGGCGCGGGCGTTCTTGATCGTCGCCTCGATCTTGCCGCGGTGACGGATGATGCCAGGATCCGCGACTAACCAATCCACCTCTGCCGGGCCCCATTCCGCGATCACCTCTGGGTCGAAGCCTGCAAAGGCGTGCCGGAAATTGTCACGCTTTTTCAGAATGGTGATCCAGCTCAAGCCGGCCTGAAACCCGTCCAGGATCAGCTTTTCCCACAGCGCGCGGGCGTCGTATTCGGGCACGCCCCACTCGGTGTCGTGATAGTCGATATAGATCTGTTCGGGCCCCGCCCAGCCGCATCGCTCGCCCATGGATCCCTTTCCTCGTTAAAATTCAAATTTGGAACAAAATGCCAACATTAAGGTCATCTTTACGGGTTCCGGTCCAGTCTGACCACGTCAAAAGGGTCAAGGCACGAACATGCGCAGATCGAAATTCGCCGACATCCCGACAGGGGCAGATAATCCGTTGAACGCCGCCGTGTCGGCGCGCGACAGGGACACGCTCGCCATGGTCGAGGCTGCGGTCAAGCACAGCCAGACCCTGCTTGCCTTCCAGCCGATCATGATCACCCACAATAGGCAGGTGGGCTTTTACGAGGGGCTCATTCGCGTGATGGACGACACCGGGCGCGTGATCCCGGCCAAGGATTTCATGCCCGTGGTGGAAAAGGCCGAACTGGGCCGCGAGATTGACGCGCTGGCGCTGAACATGGGGCTGCGCACGCTGGCAGAAAACCCGTCACTGCGTTTGTCGATCAACATGTCGGCCCGCTCCATCGGATACCAGAACTGGATGAAGACGCTGAACCGCTGGCTCAAGCGTGACCGGACACTGGGCGAACGGCTGATCCTCGAGATCACGGAAAGCTCCGCGATGGACCAGCCCGAACTTGTAATCGACTTCATGGACCGGCTCAGC
The DNA here is from genome assembly GCA_038525585.1 of Pseudomonadota bacterium. Classification (GTDB taxonomy): domain Bacteria; phylum Pseudomonadota; class Alphaproteobacteria; order Rhodobacterales; family Rhodobacteraceae; genus Tateyamaria. Next base: position 26,055 of record JBCBHM010000029.1, on the reverse strand, counting down.
CATGAGGGCATCTGCTTTGCCCTCGACGACTTTGGCGCGGGCTATACCGCGCTGCGCTACCTCAAGGATTTCTACTTCGACATCCTCAAGATCGACATGCAGTTCTGCCACGGCATCGCCGATGATCCCGACATCCGCGCCCTGACCAAGGCGATGCTGGGCATCGGCCATCATTTCGACATGCTGGTGGTCGGCGAAGGGCTGGAACGGGCCGAAGATGTCGCGGTGATGGCAGAGCTAGGCGTGGACTGCCTGCAGGGCTATTACTTCGACGCGCCGACGGTGCGTCCGAACTGGATGTTCGGTGAGCGGCGGACCGCTCAAACAGCGCAGGCATAAGCCTGAGACACCGTGTCTCTTTGAGGCATGGTAAAGAATCCTTTAAGCGACACGCGACGCGGGGAATCTGGGGCCCGCACAATGCCACGTGCAGTCTCGGATGATCCTCACGCCCAACCGAACCAGAGGATCTGACCTTATGACAAACGTTGTCATCGCTTCCGCCGCCCGTACTGCCGTCGGCAGTTTCGGCGGCTCATTCGCCAACACGCCAGCACATGACCTGGGCGCCACGATGCTCGAGGCGGTCGTCGACCGCGCCGGCATCGACAAGTCCGAAGTGTCCGAAACCATTCTCGGCCAGGTGCTGACCGCGGCCCAAGGTCAGAACCCCGCCCGCCAGGCACATATCAACGCGGGCCTGCCCAAAGAGGCCGCTGCATGGTCCATCAACCAGGTCTGCGGCTCGGGCTTGCGCGCCGTGGCGCTTGGCGCACAGCACATCCAACTGGGTGACGCCGACATCGTCGCCGCCGGTGGCCAGGAAAACATGACGCTCAGCCCCCATGCCGCAGCCCTGCGCGCCGGCCACAAGATGGGCGACATGCAATACATCGACACGATGATCCGCGACGGCCTGTGGGACGCGTTCAACGGCTACCACATGGGCCAGACGGCAGAGAATGTCGCCGACCAGTGGCAGATCACCCGCGACATGCAGGACGAATTTGCCGTGGGCAGCCAGAACAAGGCCGAAGCGGCCCAGAAGGCCGGCAAATTCGCCGATGAGATCACCGCCTTTACCGTCAAGACCCGCAAGGGCGACATCGTCGTCGACGCGGATGAATACATCCGCCACGGTGCCAACCTCGAAGCGATGGCCAAGATGCGCCCCGCCTTCACCAAGGAAGGCTCGGTGACGGCCGCCAACGCCTCTGGCCTCAACGATGGCGCTGCGTGCACGTTGCTCATGTCCGCGGAAAACGCGGAAAAGCGTGGGATCGAACCGCTCGCACGCATCGCGTCCTACGCAACCGCCGGGCTCGACCCGTCGATCATGGGCGTGGGCCCGATCTATGCATCGCGCAAGGCGCTGGAAAAGGCGGGCTGGTCCGTCGATGACCTCGATCTGGTCGAGGCCAACGAAGCCTTCGCCGCCCAAGCCTGCGCCGTGAACAAGGACATGGGCTGGAACCCCGAGATCGTGAACGTGAACGGCGGCGCCATCGCCATCGGCCACCCCATCGGCGCCTCCGGCGCCCGCGTGCTCAATACGCTGCTCTTCGAGATGAAGCGCCGCGACGCGAAAAAAGGCCTCGCCACGCTGTGCATCGGCGGCGGCATGGGCGTTGCCATGTGCCTCGAGCGCGACTGACGCCGCCCCGGCTGATCCAGATCAAGGCGGTGCCATACGGCGCCGCCTACCCCCTATCCCCACCAGAGTCTCGCCCGCAGCACCGGGAGATGCGTAATAATGTTGCGCAAACCCGGGATATGAGCGACACAATACGCAATACACCCCAAAGGAGTTCACCCACATGTCCCGCACAGCACTTGTCACCGGCGGATCCCGCGGCATCGGCGAGGCCATCTCGAAGGCGCTCAAAGACGCAGGCTATTCCGTTGCCGCCACCTATGCCGGCAACGACGAAGCCGCCGCGAAGTTCACGGACGAAACCGGAATCAAGACCTACAAGTGGAACGTCGCGGATTACGACGAATCCAAAGCGGGCCTGGAACAGGTCGAGGCCGACCTTGGCCCGATCGATGTGGTTGTCGCCAACGCGGGCATCACCCGCGACGCCCCCTTCCACCGCATGACGCCCGAGCAATGGCAACAGGTCATCGACACGAACCTCACGGGCGTGTTCAACACCGTGCACCCGATCTGGCCCGGCATGCGCGAGCGCAAGTTCGGCCGCGTCATCGTGATCTCGTCCATCAACGGCCAAAAGGGCCAGTTCGCACAGGTGAACTATGCCGCGACCAAGGCGGGCGATCTGGGCATCGTCAAGTCGTTGGCGCAGGAAGGCGCGCGCGCCGGCATCACCGCCAACGCCATCTGCCCGGGCTATATCGGCACGGACATGGTCATGGCGGTGCCGGAAAAGGTGCGGGAATCAATCATCGCGCAAATTCCCGCGGGCCGTCTGGGCGAACCCGAAGAGATCGCGCGCTGCGTCGTCTTCCTCGCCTCCGACGACTCGGGCTTTATCAATGGCTCGACGATCTCCGCCAACGGGGCGCAATTCTTCGTCTGAACGATACGGCCTGTGACAGGCTCAAACGCGAAAAGGGCCGGTGCAATGCGCACCGGCCCTTCCCGTATCCCGTAAGATGGCGCGCGCCCATCAGCGGGAAGTCTTGGCTCCGAACAACCAGCCCCAGGCGTCGGCCAGTGCGGCGCCACGCTCGGCGCGGGCCTTGACCATGGCGTTGCGGATGGCGGGGTTTGCGGATGTCTCGAACATGGTGTGTCTCCGGGTTGGTGTGTGTCCTCTTGGCATTGAATATGGCTGGGCCCGCGTATTCCGACAAACGAGACTTTTCAGGGCTTCAGTTAAGCTGTACTTAAGTGGCTATGACAGATCGCCTGCCCCCTCTGACCGCCCTGCGCGCCTTTGATGCCGCCGCCCGGCACATGTCCTTTGCCAAGGCTGCGGAAGAGCTGCATGTGACGCCCGCCGCCCTGAGCTTTCAGATCAAATCGCTTGAGGAGCATCTGGGCACGCAAGTGTTCCGCCGCCTGAACCGCGCGGTGGAGTTGACCGAGGCGGGACACGCGCTGGCCCCCGGCGTGGCCGACGGGTTTCAGACGCTGGCAACAGCGTGGCGAGCGGCAGAAAGAACGCAAGACAATCATACGCTTACAGTGACGGCCGGCCCTGCGTTTACGGCCAAGTGGCTGGCGCCCCGGCTTTATGAGTTCGCGCAGGCGCACCCGGATGTGGAGCTGCGCTTTGCCGCCAGCCTCAAGATGATGGACCTCGCCCGTGACGGGATCGACGTGGCGATCCGCTTTGGCTACGGCAATGAGGAAAATCACTACGTTCTTCCGCTCGCCGAGGAATGGGTGTGCCCGGTGATGACGCCCGAGATGGCGGCGCGGTTTCCAACACCCGAGAGCCTTGCGGAGGCGCCGCTTGTCTTTGACGACAGTATCAGTTTTCTCAACCCGCCTGCGGATTGGACCACATGGTTCAAGGTGATGGGCATCGACCATGCGCCGACACACGGGCCGCGCTTCAGCCAGGCCGATCACGCGGTGGACGCAGCCCTTGCCGGGGTGGGCATCGTGCTGGGTCGCCGGGCGCTCGTGGTCAAGGACCTGGCCGACGGGAGACTGGTGGCGCCGTTTCCCACCGCGCTCAACTCGGGCGTCCGTTTCCGCTTTCTGTGCGCCAAAGGGGTCGAAACGCGCCCCCACATCGCCGCCTTTCGTGACTGGATCGTCACCGAGATCGACAGGACCAGCCATGTCACCGACGCCATGACTCTGGTGGACGTTCCCGGATGAGCAAAGGTACCGCGACCTGGGCGGGCTTTGTCGCGATCCTGCTGTGGGGTGTGCTGGCCCTGCTCACCGTGGGGGCCGCGCCGACGCCGCCCTTTTTGCTGAACGCGATCTGCTTTGGCATCGGCGGCACGCTTGGGCTGATCTGGATGGGCGCAACGGGCGCCTTGCCATCGCTGCGCACCGTGCCTGCACATGTCTATATCTTCGGCACGCTTGGGCTTTTTGGCTATCACGCGCTCTACTTCTCGGCGTTGCGACTGGCCCCGGCGGCGGAGGCCAGCCTGATCGCATATCTATGGCCCCTGCTGATCGTGGTGTTTTCCGGTCTGCTCCCGGGGGAGCACCTGCGCGCAGGTCACATCATCGGCGCGCTGGTCGGGTTTGCCGGGGCGGCGCTGATCGTAACGGGTGGCGGCACGGGGTTTCAGGCGAGCGCCCTGCCCGGTTACCTGCTCGCCGCCGCGTGCTCGCTCACCTGGTCAGGCTATTCGGTCGCATCGCGCGCCTTTGGCGCCGTGTCCACGGCATCGGTCGCGGTGTTTTGCGTCGCGAGTGCGGTGCTGTCGATCCCGCTGCACCTCGCGCTGGAAGAGCCGCACTGGCCATCCACGCCGCTCGCTTGGACAAGTGCAATCCTGCTGGGCCTGGGGCCCGTTGGTGCCGCGTTTTACGTGTGGGACATCGGGGTGAAACGGGGTGATATCCAACTGTTGGGCACCGCGTCCTACGCGGCCCCGCTTTTGTCGACACTTGTTCTGGTGCTGGCTGGCGTCGCACAGGCGACGTGGTCACTGGGCCTCGCCGCTGTTTTGATCACAGCGGGGGCTTTGCTTGCCGCGCGCGCCAGCCTGACGCGTCACAGCTAGCCCGATAGGCGCGTGATCTCTTCTTTCAGCTTCAGTTTTTGCTTTTTCATCGCCGCGATCTCGATCTGATCAACAGCGGGGGAGCGTTGGGCCACATCGACCTGGTCGCTCAGGGATTGGTGCTTCTTTTTCAACTCTTCGAGATGCGCGGTCACGCTCATGCGGTCCTCCTTGCTGATAAAGTGCCCTGACAGCGAACCACAACTTGACGTCCAAGTCACGCCGCAGGCGCAGCATGTGGACAACTCAACACATACAACTTTAACGAAAGCTTAACAGAGCAGCGCAGCACCATCGCGCAAAACGGCTTGTATCTCAGGGGTATAGTCATCGCCGTCCCGTTCGTGGCGCGCGCCTGCGTGCATGACAATCGGGCTGTGCAGGCAAAAGGGCGCCCGCCCCTCTTTGCGTGCCCGCAGAATCACCAGCTCTGCCGCTTTTCCATGCCGCGGACAAATCGGCCACAGCGCGAGACTGCCCAAACGGGGCTGCGCGGCAGCCAGCACATCCGGCACCTGTTCGGCCCGGTGAATCAGGTGCAGATACCCTTTGGGCTTGAGCCGACGCGCGGCCGCATCCACCCACGCGGCAAGCGGTGTGTCGATGCCCAGGGCCCCCTCGCGGCCCGTATCCGTCGCCTGATGCCCGGCGCTGCGGTCGAAATAGGGCGGGTTGGCCAGCACGTGGTCAAAGCTGCGCTGCTTCACAACGTCGGGCAGATCGGTCAGATCCGCCGCCACTACGTCAAGGCCGTTGCGCACCGCAAGTGCGGCATAGTCCGCCTGACGCTCGACCCCGAGCAGGTCCAACCCCGGCACGCGTGCGCCCAGACACAAGGCCGCCGCCCCGGCACCACAGCCCAGATCCAGCACGCTTTGCCCGGGCTTTGCAGGCACCGATGCGGCCAGCAACACAGGATCGACCCCGGCGCGATATCCCCGGCGGGGCTGCCACAGGTGCAACCGCCCGCCCAGGAACGCGTCGTGGGTCAGATCATCGCCCAAGGTCGATCTCGTTATCCAGCATCACCCGCAATGCCGCGTCGTAATCATCCGCGTGGACCATCAGACGTCGCGGGAAAATTCCGATGCCGCCTTCGAGGATGCTCATATTTACGTCCATCTGAAAGCAGTCTATATCCTCGCCCTCAAGAAGGGCGGAGGCAAAGGCGATGATCGTCGGGTCAGTGCTGCGCAAAAGTTCCTTCATATCATGGATGTACGGGCAATTTGGCCTACTTGTCGAGTGGGCATCGGGGAAGCCAATGGACGCGTCTGCAATCGCAAAACCACATGACCGGCTGGCCGGCTATCTTGCGGCTGATCTGGAGGCTGTGAACAGCCTGATCCGGACCAAGATGGCGTCGGAACACGCCCCGCGCATACCCGAAGTGACACAGCACCTGGTCGAGGCGGGTGGCAAGCGGCTGCGCCCCATGCTGACACTCGCGGCGGCGCGGATGTGTGGCTATGATGGGCCGTTCCATGTGCATCTGGCCGCCACGGTCGAGTTCATCCACACCGCAACACTGCTGCACGACGATGTGGTGGATGAAAGCGCGCAGCGGCGCGGGCGGCCCACAGCGAACCTGCTGTGGGACAACAAGTCGTCGGTTCTGGTGGGCGACTACCTTTTTTCCCGATCGTTCCAGTTGATGACCGAGACGGGCAATATGGACGTGCTGCGCATCCTGTCGGATGCGTCGGCCACCATCGCCGAGGGCGAGGTGCTGCAGCTGACCGCCGCGACCAATCTGGCGACAGACGAAGCGGTGTATATGCAGGTGATCCGGGGCAAGACGGCCGCGCTTTTCTCCGCCGCGACCGAGGTCGGCGGTTTGATCGCCGGCGCCGAGGCGGCGCGGGTGCGGGCCCTGTTCGACTATGGCGACGCGCTGGGGATCGCATTTCAGATCGTAGACGATCTGCTGGATTATCAGGGGCAATCAACGGCCACGGGCAAGAATGTCGGTGATGATTTCCGCGAGCGGAAATTGACCCTGCCGTTGATCCGCGCAGTGTCGCTTGCGGATGCAGAGGAGCGCGCCTTCTGGTCCCGCACCATCGAGCGGGGCAAGCAGGAGGACGGCGATCTTGACCAGGCCCTGTCGCTGCTGGCCAAGCATGATGCGCTGACCTATACCAAGGACGCGGCGATCGGCTGGGCGCACAAGGCCAAGGCGGCGCTCGCCCCCCTGCCCGACCATGAACTGAAGCACATGCTGCTGGACCTTGCAGACTACGTTGTCGAACGGATCAGCTAGGGCCGTGCGCCCATCGTGCGCCCACTGACAACCCACCAGCCGGGATGTGCGGCGGATATGGCCTGCGCGGCGGCTGCCGCCTGCGCATCGTCGGCGTAGAGACCAAAGCAAGTGGCGCCGGACCCGGACATACGTGCCAGTAACGCGCCGTCCAAAGTCCGCAACACATCGCCAATCACCGGAACCATGTGTGTGGCTGGCCGTTCCAGATCGTTGCGCTGTGTGCCCAGCCAGCGGGCAAAGGCGACCGGGTCGGCACTGACGGGAATGTCCGACATCGGTGGGTTCGCCTTGGTCGCAAGTGCCGCGAAAACCGGACCGGTTGGCACGGGCACACGGGGGTTGACAAGGACCACGGCAAAGCCCGGCATCGGCCAGACCCGGTGCAGCACCTCACCAATGCCCTGCATACGCTGTGGACCCGCGTGCAGGCACACCGGCACATCCGCCCCCAGCGCCAGTGCGGCGTCCAACCCGATCCCGCGGGTCACATCATCCCCGAATGCTGCGCGCAAGAGGGCTGCGGCGTCCGCCGACCCGCCCCCCAGACCAGCGCCATGCGGCAGGTTCTTTTCGATCCGGATGTGCCCGGTCAGCCCGGCCGCTTGGGCCGCTTGCCAGACCAGATTGCTTTGATCCACGGGCACACCGTCGGCAAACGGTCCGGTGACGTCCAGTGCCATCTCGCGCCCGGCCTCGAACCACAACCGATCGCCGATATCGGCAAAAACGACCAGTGAGTCGAGCAGGTGATAGCCGTCCGCGCGCTGGCCGGTGATGTGCAGTGTCAGATTGATCTTGGCAGGCGCAAACGCCTCAGTCGTCATTGGCCACCTGAAGCGGCTCCGCCCCTTCTTCGGCCAGCACAACGTCAAGGCCGACCTCAAGCTTGCGGCGAATCCGGTCGGGCGCGGCATCGCCGGGCTCTTCCTCGTCCACAAAGGACAGGGCCCGCATCCACTGGAACTCCGCCTCGCGGGTCCGCCCCACGGCCCAGTAGACATCGCCGAGGTGGTCGTTCACGACCGGGTCGATGGGCATCAACTCGACTGCGCGTTCCATATGCTCGACCGCCTCATCGTAGCGGCCAAGGCGGTAAAGCACCCAGCCGAGGCTGTCGACGATGTAGCCGCTGTCGGGGCTGGCGGCGACCGCTTCTTCAATCATTTCAAGCGCTTCGTCGAGGTTGATCTGCATCTCGACCATAGAATAGCCCAGATAGTTCAACACTTGCGGCTGGCCCGGGTTCAGCGCGAGCGCCTTACGAAAATCAGCCTCGGCCTTCGGCCAATCCCCGTTGCGCTCGTGGCAGATCGCGCGAGCATAGTAGATGAACCACGTGCCGCGCGCAGCCTCATCCGTCAACGAAATGGCGCGGTCATAGGCAGGCACCGCCTCGTCGAACCGGTCCTGCTGGCGCAGGATGTCCCCCAATGTCGAATGCACGATGCTGAGGTCGGGATAGCGTTTGGCGAGTTGCTCCAGCACCTCGATGGCCGCATCGGGCTTGCCCGATTGACGCAGCGCTGAGGCGCGGCCCAGTTCGGCGGCGTGGTAGGCCGGATGATCGGTCGCCATTTGCTTGTAGGCGGCATTCGCCAGCTCGTACTGGCCCAGCGAGTCGAGCAGTTCGGCATTCAGCAGCAACGCGTCGACATGGTCGGGGCGCAGGTGCCGCGCCACCCGTCCGTAGAGCAGGGTATAATCCGCGCCCGCCTCGGAACGCAGGGCACTGGCCACGGAATAGAACACCTCGGCCGCACCGTCGCGGGCAGAGGTGACATGCGTGAACGGCATCGTTTCGCCCGCCTCGAGCGCGGTGACGAGGATTTCCAACTCGGGATCGCGCGATGCACCAAAAGCGCGTTCGATTGCTGCGAGTGCGTCGTCATTGCGCCCCAGCTGCGACAGGATTTCGGCGCGCGCCATGGCCCCGCGCCGCGTCTCTTGCAGCGGGCCCACGCCCTGATCGGCAAAGATCGCCTCCGCCGCTTCAAAATCGCCAACCCCGGCCAACGCCATCGCCTTGTGATACATGGCAAAGCCTTGCAGGCCGCGTTCCTCGGCCAACGCATCGAAGGTCGCCATGGCCGCAGGCCGATTGCCCGCGCCCACCAGTGCCCACCCTTCGAGCAGGCCGTCGACCAGCGGGCCGATCCCCTGCACCTCGACATCACGGGCGAGGAAGGTGGCGTAATCCTCACGCTCGAGCAGGTCGGCGATCACCACCAGATGCGCGATCTGGCTGCGGTGCCCCTGCTCTTCCATCCGCTGGGCGATGGGCAGGCCCCGGTCCAGCCGCCCCAGCGCCAGATGCGCCGCCACGGTGTCACCCATCAGCTCGGCATTTCCCGGATCCGCTGCCAGCGCTTGGGTCAGATAGCGGGCGGCGGCAACAAAGTTGCTGTCCATCGCGGCCTGACGCCCGGCCAGATAGTCACCGGCCAGCGATTGAGCGGTGGCCGGCAGTGCCAGCGACAGGGCGACCGCCGCGGCGGCGGTGGTGGACAAAAGATGACGGATCAAAGCGCTCGGACCTCTGTTCGGGATACGTTGCACGCAAGGCTAGCATCTTACGGCGTCAGCGCAACGCACGCTCGCGAAAAGGTTAGCAAAGAATGGCTGTAGCACCCAATGTGAGCAAAGCAGCGCCAAAGAACCAAGGCAATGGGCCAAACAGCCGCCACCAATTGTTGCGGACAGTGTGCGCGGGATACGCCATCTGCCATTTGCCGGATGCAGCGGCGTGCACCAACTGATCAATATGTATCGGGATCAGCGGAAAGGCCTGTCCGGTCGCGTCCACTGGTTCCACCCGCCGGTGGATCGGTGGTTCATCAGCATCGTAATGGAAGTAATGCACGAAATCGGACAGATCGACGCCGAACTCCTTTGAGAACGCGTCGAGGAATTCATCCGCGTCATCGCCTTCCATGCCCTTTGGGCCAAATAGAAATCCTTGCGAAAGTTTGACCGTGTCGAGCCCGCTATACGCTTGGGCCATCGCGAGGATATCCGCCCGGGTGCTCATTACATATTGGGATAGTTCGGCCCGTCGCCGCCCTGCGGCGTGGTCCAGGTGATGTTCTGGGCCGGGTCCTTGATATCGCAGGTCTTGCAGTGCACGCAGTTCTGGAAGTTGATGACAAAGCGGGTGTCCTTGCCCTCTTCCTCCACAAACTCATAGACGCCCGCCGGGCAGTAGCGCGCCGAGGGGCCCGCATATTTGGGCAGGTTCTGCGCCACAGGCACGGCATCATCGGTCAGACGCAGGTGTGCGGGCTGGCTTTCCTCGTGGTTGGTAAAGCTGAACGAGACGTTGGTGAGCCGGTCAAAGGACAGGGTCCCGTCGGGTTTGGGATAGTCGATGGGCGTGTGCTTCGATGCCTCTTCGGTCGCGTCGGCGTCGTTCTTGCCGTGGCCCAGCGTGCCCAGCAGCGAAAAGCCGAGCGTGTTGCACCACATGTCAAACCCGCCCACGGCGAGCGATGCGGTGAGGCCATATTTGGACCACAACGGCTTGACGTTGCGCACCTTTTTGAGATCCGCGCCGATGGCGCCGTTGCGCACTTCGGTCTCGTAATCGCTCAACTCATCGCCCGAACGATCCGCCTGAATGGCGGCATGCGCCGCTTCGGCCGCTGCCATGCCCGACAGCATCGCGTTGTGGTTGCCCTTGATCCGCGGCACGTTGACCATGCCCACCGAACAGCCCAGCAGCGCCACACCGGGTGCGACCATCTTGGGCATCGACTGGTAGCCGCCTTCGGAGATGGCGCGCGCACCATAGGCCACGCGTTTGCCGCCTTCGAGCAGGTCGGCCACCATCGGGTGATGCTTGAAGCGCTGGAATTCCATGTAAGGAAACAGGTGCGGGTTCTTGTAGTTCAGGTGCACCACGAAGCCCACATAGACCTGATTGTTTTCCAAGTGGTAGATGAACGAACCGCCGCCCGCATTTCCGCCCAGCGGCCAACCCATCGTGTGGGTCACGGTGCCTTCGCGGTGCTTGGCGGGATCGATCTCCCAGATCTCCTTCATGCCAAGCCCGTATTTCTGCGGTTCCTTGCCATCGCTCAGGCCGTATTTCGCGATCACTTCCTTGGACAGCGACCCGCGTACACCTTCGGAGAGGAACACGTATTTGCCATGCAGCTCCATCCCCGGTTCGGTGTTCTCGCTAATGGAACCGTCAGCCTCGAGGCCAAACACGCCCGCCACGACGCCCTTCACCTCGCCGTTCTCCCCATAGACCAGCTCGGAACACGCCATGCCGGGGAAGATCTCGACGCCCATCTCTTCGGCCTGTTCGGCCATCCAGCGGCAGACGTTGCCCATCGACACGATGTAGTTGCCGTGGTTGTTCATCAGCGGTGGCATGGGGAAGTTGGGGATGCGCAGCTTGCCCGCCTCGCCCAGCATATAGAAGTTGTCTTCGGCCACCGGCACGTTCAGCGGCGCGCCCTTTTCGGCCCAGTCCGGCATCAACTTGTTCAGCCCCACAGGGTCCAGCACCGCACCAGACAAGATATGCGCGCCCACCTCCGAGCCTTTTTCGAGCACGACAACATTGAGGTCCGCATCCAGCTGCTTGAGCCGGATCGCAGCGCTTAGGCCAGCCGGGCCCGCTCCGACGATCACAACATCATATTCCATCGCTTCGCGTTCGATCTCGGCCATGGTTGGCAGCTCCCTTTTTCCCACACGTGGCTGACGTAACAGCATTGGCTCACGCACAGATAATGCGTCCGTATCTTCGTGCATCCCCACCATGAAAAAATCCAGCAGATATTCACGAAACGACGGCACGTTACATCGTCGCAGGCCGATCCCCCAGCAAATAGCGCGGGCCTGCGCCTTTTTCCGCGGCGGCGTCGCCGGGGTTGTAGAGCTTGCAGGCCTGCAGGCTCAGGCAGCCGCACCCGATGCAGCCATCGAGCGTGTCGCGCAGTGTCTCGAGCTGTGCGATACGCGCGTCGAGCCCATCACGGAATCCGGCGCTGATGCGCGCCCAATCCCGTTTGGTCGGCGCGCGGTGGCGAGGCAGCCGGTCCAGCTCGGTCCGGATCTGGGCCAGCGTGAATCCAAACCGCTGCGCCACCATGATGAAACTCAGTCGGCGCAGATCGGCGCGTTGATAGCGCCTGCGCCCGGCCGCGTTGCGCCAGGGGGCGACCAGCCCCTCGTCCTCGTAATACCGGATCGCCGACACGGCGAGGCCCGTCCGCTCCGCCATTTCCCCGATACTCAGCCCCTCGAATGCCATGGGAAAAACCTCTTGACCTAAAGTGTGCTTGAGGTCCGACGATGCCCGCACAAGACGCAAAAGGAAAGCCCATGAGGAAAGGACCCCCTGATGCCAGCACATCTCGAACACACAAACCTGACCGTTTCGGACCCCGACGCCACCGCCAAATGGATGTGCGACCTCTTTGGGTGGCATATCCGGTGGGCCGGAGCCGCGATGGCGGGCGGGCGCACCGTACACGTGGGCACCGACACCCAGTATCTGGCGCTGTACACGCCCGGCGCACCAAACCCGGCCAGTGACGACACCTACAAGACTGTCGGCGGCCTGAACCATCTGGCGGTTGTCACGGACGATATCGACGCCATGGAAACGGCTGTCACGGCCCTTGGGTTCACGGCGGGCAACCACGGCGAATATGACCCCAGCCGCCGGTTCTATTTCCATGATCGCGACAACATCGAGTACGAGGTGGTCCAGTACGACTGATCGTGTCACACGCCGTGACGCGTCCGGCGGGAAGCCCGCGGGGGCCGGGGCCGCACCCCAAAGCCCCTTGCAATCCCCCGCACCATTGGGTCAGGTATCGGCCTAGTGTATCAGGGCGGCTCCGGTTCGGGGCCGCCTGCCCTATTTGGACGTGTTGCCCATGGAAAAGATCCCGATGACCCGTGCGGGTGCGACCGCACTCGAGGCCGAACTCAAACAGCTCAAGAGCGAAGAGCGCCCGGCCATCATCAAAGCCATTGCCGAAGCACGCGAGCATGGCGACCTGTCGGAAAACGCCGAATACCACTCGGCGCGGGAAAAACAGTCGTTCATCGAAGGGCGGATCAAAGAGCTCGAGGGCGTGCTTGGCCTTGCGGACGTCATCGACCCCAGCAAGTTGTCCGGCGCCGTCAAGTTCGGCGCAACCGTCACGCTGGTGGACGAGGATACGGACGAGGAAAAGACCTGGCAGATCGTGGGCGAGTACGAGGCCAATATCGAAGCGGGGCTTTTGAACGTAAAGTCGCCCATCGCCCGGGCGCTGATCGGCAAAGAAGAGGGCGACAGCATCGAGGTGCGGACGCCCGGTGGCGAAAAGTCCTATGAAGTGCTGAAAGTCAGCTATAGCTGAACCCATGTCGGACCAACCCAATCCACAGCCGCGGCCCCAGTCGCGCCCAACGCCGCTGGGCATCTACGACAAGCCCAAGCACGAGGGCATCTCGAGCATCGAGGTGGTCGCGATCATCCTGTCCGTCCTGTGGCTGGCCGGGACGCTGGTGTTTTTCCTGACCGGCTCCGATCAAAGCACGGATACGGACGGCATGCGCTTTTTGGTGACGATGCTCGCCGTGTTCATGCCGGTGGCGATGATCTGGGTCGCGGCGACCGCGGCCAAGTCCAGCCGGGTGATGCGCGAGGAAAGCCAGCGCTTGCAGACGGCCATCGACGCCATTCGCCAGGCCTATATCGCGCAGCAACAGGGCCGCGACATCGCAGCCGAGCCTTCGGTGTCGCGCAAACTCGATGAGATCGCCGCCGCCGCGCGCAAGACGGAAACCGCGCTGGCCAAGTTCCACAGCCGCCGCGAGGCTGAGCCGCCGCGGCCCGCCGCCCCCGCGGCCGAACCGGCCCCCGATGATCAACCCGCGCTGGCGCTTGGCACCTCGGCCGAAGAGATTGCGCCGCCCGTCGACACGCCGGATTTCATCCGTGCGCTGAATTTCCCCGAAACCGCCGAGGACGAGGAAGGGTTTGCCGCATTGCGCAAGGCGATGCGTGACCGCGAGACCGCCCAGCTGATCCAGGCCAGCCAGGACATTCTGACGCTGCTCAGCCAGGACGGAATTTACATGGACGACCTGCGCCCCGACCGCGCCCGGCCCGAGATCTGGCGCCAGTTCGCCAGCGGTGTGCGGGGCCGTCCCGTCGCGGCCCTGGGCGGCATTCGGGACCGGTCATCACTGGCGCTGTCGGCAGGCCGGATGAAGCAGGATCCGATCTTTCGCGACGCGGCGCACCACTTTTTGCGCCGGTTCGACAAAACGATTTCGGCCTTCGCCGAACGCGCCTCGGACGCCGATCTAACGGCGCTGGGCGACACGCGCACCGCGCGCGCATTCATGCTGCTGGGCCGCGTGGCCGGCACGTTCGACTGAGCAATACGCCGACTGGTTTTGACGAGTGACAACGGCAGGTGTGCGGACAAAGCCGTCGTTGCCAACGTTGGAAATTGCGACTGCTTGGGCGCGCCTTGCAGACATTCAAAAACCTTGAACTTCAACGTTTAGCTGGCTGCAGGCCTTGCGCTGGCTTCCCATGGGGGTGTTTTGCCGATCTCTGCGATGAGAAAATCCATGAACACCCGCACCTTTGGCGAAAGCACATTGGATCTTGGGTAGATCAACCAAAGGACATTGGCGTCCGCCGCTTCGAAATCGGGCAAGACGCGGATCAATTTGCCGGATGTCAACTCACGATGGACGCTCCACAGCGCATTGAGTGAGATGCCAGCTCCGGCATTGGTTGCGCAGATCTGACTTTGGCCGTCGTCGATGATCAATTGGCTGTGTGCCGATGCGGGGTCGAAATGTGCATCTTCTCCATGCAGCCCCCTGAGCAAGCGAGGTTGGCGGTCCCGGAAGGCGATCAGCTGGTGTTCGGACAGGTCAGCAGGCGTGTGCGGCACGCCCTTCGCGGCAAGGTATTTGGGCGCGGCGCAAAGAACGCGCCGGTCGTCGGCGAGCTTGCGCCCTTTAAGGCTGGTATCGACAAGCGGTGCGTTGCGCAGGGCCAGATCAAAGCTGCCTTCGATCAGATCAAACTGAACATCCGAGAGGCGCAGATCAAGCGTGAGGCCGGGATGCTGGCCAAGGAACTTTGGCAGGATCGGCGCGATATAGATCTGCGCAAAAGTACTGGGCGCGGCAAAGCGCAAGGTGCCACTAACCGTTGCGGTCCGCTTGCCGAGTGCAGCCAGGGCCGCCTCCTCTTGCGCGATCATCTCGCGGGCAAAGGGCAGGAATTCCGCACCGTCAACAGACAATGAAACCTTGCGTGTCGTGCGGTGCAGCAGGTCCGCACCAAGGGTGTGTTCCAGTTTGGCCAGCTTTGCGCTGGACACAGCGGGGGCGAAACCCAATGCGCGCCCTGCCGCACTGATGTTCAGCATCTCGGCAGCGCGTACAAACAGTCTTAGCGCGTTAGTATCCAGCCCCATTATATCCAAAAGCCAAATTATCAATACGATAATACGCTGTTTATCATCGGATTGCCAGTCTCTAAGTCTAAGGGACAGAACCAATCCAGCTTGCTCAGGAGGCTGACATGACACGCACGGCGATGGTCAACTACCACGTTCACAAGCCCTTTCGGCAGGCGTTCGAGCTTGATGCCGGGGGTATTGCGGGAAGTCTTATTTCGCCAGAACTCGCACCGACCCCCGTGGTGCTGACGGATATGCGACCGTCATCCAACCCTGTCACCTTCGCATCTGATGCGGTCGAATTCCTGCGCCGACCAACGGCCGTGACCGCGTTTTCAGGCGATGCCTGGAGGGCTGCCTACGATGCCGAACTGACCACAATCCTCACACAGACGCTGGGGGCGCGTGAGGTCGTCGTCTTTGACCACACCATACGGGTGGATGACCCCAAGGCGGCGCGCAAGCCCGCGCGCAACGTCCACAGCGACTACAGCACACGTGGCGCTGAACAGCGGCTCGTCGATCTTCTTGGCGCTGACACGGCCACCAAGTGGGCGCAAGGACACTATGCGTTTGTCAACATTTGGCGACCCGTGGCGCATCCAATCAATTCGTCGCTCTTGGGTTTTGTGCGCCCCTCATCCGTTGACCCGTCAGACTGGATCCTGTTGGACCTGATCTACCCGGACCGCACCGGGCAGATCATGGGCCTTGTCGGAAACCCGGACCATGAATGGGTCTACCGCTCGCGGATGACGCCGGATAACATCGCGATCTTCAACATTTACGACAATCAGGGACGGCCTTCGATTGCGCACAGCGCGCTCGACATGATCGAGGATCCGAATGTCACCACCATCCGACAAAGCATCGAGAGCCGCACTCTGGTGCGCTACTGAAGGACCGGAAAACATGTTGGACAAGACACAGCAGACGACGTTTCCCCAGATCAATTCCGCCTATAATCGGGTGTTTCGCCCGGGGCGGCTCAGCATCGGTCTCGTGTTGCCGCTCGAAGCCTACGCGGTCGGTGTGGAACCTACGATGCGGCGACATCTGGAAGCTGCGCAGAAGGCCGAAACACTCGGCTTTGCCGCCCTCTGGCTGCGCGACGTGCCATTCAACGTGCCAAGCTTCGGGGACGCGGGGCAGATTTTTGACCCATTTGTCTATCTGGGTGCTCTTGCTACGGCCACAGATCGGATTGCTCTTGGCACGGCAAGCGTGATCCTGCCCCTGCGCCATCCCGCCCATGTGGCAAAAGCCGCGGCAACAACTGACGTGCTGTCGGACGGTCGGCTTCTGCTCGGAGTGGCATCAGGGGACCGGCCCGAGGAATACCCGGCCATGAACTATAGTTTCGAGGATCGCGGCGCGCGTTTTCGTGACAGTTTCGATTACATCCGGGCAGTTGGCGCGGCCAATCCCACCCACGACGGTCCGAACAGCACCCTGTCTGGCAACGTCGACCTGTTGCCCAAGCCGCATGGCACGCGCCTGCCGATGCTGATCACCGGGGGCAGCCAGCAATCGCCCGACTGGGTGGCCCAAAACGGCGATGGCTGGATCACCTATCCGCGCAATGCCGCAGCCCAATGCCAAGTCATCGCCGACTACCGTGCGCGCCTTGCATCGGCAGGTCAGTCAAACAAACCCGTCACGCAATCGCTCTATGTCGATTTGGTTTCCAATCCCAAAGCAGGGCCGCGCCCCATTCACCTCGGGTTTCAATCAGGCGCGGACTTCCTGTGCAGCTACCTACGCGAGATCGAAGCCCTGGGCGTCAACCATGTGGCACTTAACCTTCGCTTCAATCAGGGCCCCATCGACACAACTCTCGAACATCTGGCGGACGTTGTGCTGCCGGCGTTTTCCTAAAGAACCGACCCCATGACCAAAACCATTCTCATCACCGGATCCACCGATGGCATCGGCCTGCTCACGGCCAGAAAACTGGCCGCCGCAGGGCATAAGATCCTTCTGCACGGACGCAGTACGACCAAGCTGGAGGCCGCTGCCGCAGATGTCGGAGGCGATGTTGAAACCTATGCCGCCGACCTGAGCGATCTGACCGCCGTGCGGCAACTGGCCCAGGACGTGCGGGACAAACAGGGACAGCTCGACGTGCTGATCAACAATGCTGGCGTGTTGAAAACGCCCAAAGCGGTGCTTGAGAACGGCCAGGACATCCGGTTTGTGGTGAACACGCTTGCGCCATATCTGTTGACCGAACTGTTGTTGCCGATCATGCCTGCCGCAGGGCGGGTGGTAAATCTGTCGTCCGCAGCGCAGGCCCCCGTGAATGTGGATGCGATGCGGGGCACGGTGCCGCTGGCCGACATGGACGCCTATGCGCAAAGCAAGCTCGCCATCACCATCTGGACCCGCGAATGGGCCAAAACCCGGCCCGACGGGCCTGTAATGGTCGCGGTGAACCCCGGATCGCTGTTGGCCTCGAAAATGGTCAAAGACGGGTTCGGCGTTGCAGGCAATGACCTGAACATCGGGGCGGATATCCTGATTGATGCCGCCCTCGGCCCACGGTTCGCAGACGCCACCGGCGCCTATTTCGACAATGACGGCGGCGGTTTTTCCAACCCACATGCGGCCGCTCTTGATGCGCAGCATGCACGCGACGTCATGGCCACGATCAAACACATACTCAGCCAAACCGACTGACCCCAACGGCGCGCCTGCGCCCATTCACTTCAATCTCAAGCACCCCTCGCGCGTTGCGCGCCGAGGCCCGGGAAAGGACTGCCCAATGAAATACGAGAACTTCCAGACATTCGACGTTGCCGTCGCAAATAGCATCGCAACCGTGACCCTCAACTTTGGCTCTGTGAACGTGCAAGGGCAGGAAATGCTGGCCGACCTCAACAGCCTCGCCATGCGGCTTGAACGCGACCGGAACACCAAGGTTGTCATCTTTCAATCCGCCAATCCGGAAATTTGGGTTTGCCATTACGACACCGAACTGCTCAAGGACATGTCAACTCAAGCCGTGTCGCGCGAGGATGCACAGCTTCTGGACCTGCAAGCGGTCTGCGAGCGGATCAGCAAGGTACCGCAAGCCACGATTGCCAAGCTTGAGGGCTTTGCGCGCGGTGGTGGGCACGAACTGGCGCTCGCGCTCGATATGCGCTTTGCCGCGCGTGGCAAGTTCAAGTTCATGCAGATGGAGGTCGGCATGGGTATCCTGCCCTGTGGGGGCGGTGCATCGCGCATGGCGCGACAGACGGGCCTTGGCAAAGCGCTGGAGATTATCCTGAGCGCGCAAGACTATGACGCCGATGACGCAGAGCGGTTGGGCACAATCAACAAGGCGCTAGAGCCCAATGAAATCGGCCCCTACGTCGATGCTCTGGCTGCACGGATCGCGCAATTTCCGGCAGATGCGATCAATGCATGCAAGCAGATGGTCTACGAATCCATCGATAAACCGATTGATGCGGCGCTCAAGGCCGAGGCCTATTGGCTGTATCAGGCAACCAGTAAAACGCCTGCGGTCAAACGCTTTACCATCGCGGATGAACAAGGGCTCGAGCACGACATCGAAAACCAGCGCAAATGGGGCGATTTGGTGATGCAGGTGCAAGACATCAACTGATCCCACCCCAGCCAACTGATCACGTCACAGCGTGTGTCATTGGGACAGACGCGCGGGCGTTTATCCAAAAGGAGTATCAAGATGAAAGCCATTGTTTTGAACAGCTACGGCCCCGACGCACAGTTTGAGATCACTGAGCTGCCGGACCCTGTGGCGACACCGGGTCATGTTGTGGTCAAGGTCGCCGCAAGCAGCGTGAACACGGTCGACACCATGATCCGGCAGATGGGGGCCGATCTTCCCTTGTCCCCGGCCCTGCCTGCCGTCCTGGGCATGGACTTTGCAGGTACGGTGACCTCAATCGGCGACGGTGTGACTGATTTTGCGGTGGGTGACGAGGTCTATGAATGCGCGGGCGGTCTTTTGGACCTGCAAGGCGCGTTGGCCGAGTTCATGTCGGCCGATGCACGTCTCATCGCCCGAAAACCAAAATCGCTCAGCACGCGAGAGGCTGCGGCCTTGCCCCTCGTCGGTATCACCGCCTACGAGGGGCTGACCCGCGCTGGTGTCGCCAAAGGGCAATCCGTGCTGGTACAGGGCGGCGCAGGCGGCGTGGGCCATATCGCCGTACAAATCGCCCGGCACATGGGCGCAACCGTGTCGGCCACTGGACGCGGTGCGGATCAAATGGCGTTAATCAAAGGCCTCGGCGCAAATGCCATCGACGTCACAACACACAAGGTCGAGGACTATGTGGCCGAACACACCGGCGGCATAGGATTTGACGTCGTCTTCGACAGCGTCGGCGGGTCTAACATGACAAACTCATTTGCCGCAGCCAAGCTGAACGGACATGTCGCGTCAACCGTCTCAATGGTTGAGATGGATCTGACGCCTGTGCATTTCAAAGGCTTATCGCTGCACGTCGTCTTCATGCTGATCCCAATGATGCACGATGTCGGGCGGCAGACACATGGCGACATTCTGAAGACGTTGGCGGACCTTGCAGACGGAGGCGCCCTTAAACCAATTGTGGACGTGGCGGTTTTCAACCTGGCTGATATCAGTGCAGCCCATGCGCATTTGACAGACGGACATGCCACCGGGAAAGTAGTCGTAGAGGCTTAGACCAATACGCAACGCAACGGTGCGCATCGAGGCAGATGCGCACCGGTTCTCGATTTCATTCCGTTACAGCCTTACTTTGCTTATGTCGCAAACCAGGCGCGAATTCTCCGAGCATATGGTGCGATATTCAAATGTCACTTTGGGCGCCCCGTACACTTAAGTGTACGTCGTCAGGGATTTTGGGACAGATGGCGGCCTGAGCTATGAGATCTTCGGCCGGACGGTTCATGCAGACGCCGGAGAAAGCAGTTCGACTCTGCTCCAAGGAACTAGCTATCAGGGCTTGGCCGCGTCTGGCGCCTCTGCGACTTTGAATGCTCTGCTTCGTCTAAAGCCCGACGAAGAAGATGCTGAGCAATAGGCTTACCTACATAAGCAATAGGATCGAGTGCGTCGATCTGAGCACGTGTGTTCGCGTCGAGGTTGCCGCTGACAAAGACTGAGCGAACTCCAAATTTCTCCAGTAACGCCTTGGCGACCACCGCTCCACTTTGCTGGTCCTTCAGCCGCAGGTCCATCGTCGCGATATCCGGTTGCTTCTGGTCGGCCAACTTCACCGCAGATTCAAGCGTATCTGCCGAGCCGATCGCAACATGGCCAGCCTCTTCGATCAGATCCATAAGATCCATAGCAATCAAGAACTCGTCCTCAACGACGAGGACACGCAAGGGCACTGCTCTATCCTTTTATTGGTATTGTGAAATGAACGCGGTGACCCGGTCCGTCGTTCCCTTCAGCCATCTCGGCAGAGAGCTGGCTGGCCAGACCGTCGATGATGTTGGAACCAAGATTGCCTGAGGCTCCCGCCGACTTCCCGACGCCATCGTCCGCCACGATTATTGTCAGGTTGTCTTGTTGGGCAGTAACCTTGACCTCGATAGTGCCGCTCTTGTCGCCGGGAAATGCATGTTTGAAAGCATTGGTCACCAGCTCATTGATCAGAAGTGCCGTCGATATAGCCATATCGGTCGAGATTTCCACGTCGTCTACATCGTAGGCCAGCTTCGCGCCTGATTTACTTCCCAAACTATCACCGATGGCGTCGCAAAGCTGTCCGACGTAGTCTTTTAGGTGGATGGTGGTAAAGCCGCCGGTGCGATAGATCAATTCATGGACTGAGCTGATCGCATTGACCCGCGCCGATGCCCTTTCCAGGCTGTTCTGTGTTTCATTTGTCTGCGCAGCCCGGCTTTCCATCCGCAGTAGAGACGAGACCAGTTGCAAACTGTTCTTGATGCGATGATTTACTTCCTGCAGCAGTACTTCCCGCGCCGTCAGCTCTTCCTGCAGCTTTCGAGCCATCAGCACTTTCTCGGTTGTTTCGGAACAGATCACCAGGACACCGCCTACACCGTTGGGGGCTGAAGGATCGTCGATCGGGCTATAGCTATAGGTCCAATAAACCTCATCGCGCACCCCGTTGCGTGTGATCGGAACCAGATGATCTTCGTTCCACGTAGCACCTTGACCGCTCATGACTGTCTCGATCTGCGGCCCGATGATGTCCCAAATCTCATCCCAGACTTCGCGGCCAGGTCGTCCGAGCGCACCGGGATGCAGTTCAGGGCCAAGAGAGTGAGAGTAAGCATCGTTATAAAGGCAGGTGAGATCAGGCCCCCAAAATACAAAAATCGGGTGGTTTGTGGTCAACATCAGACGGACAACTGTACGAAGCTCTGGCGACCAGGTATCCGGCGTCCCGAGAGGCGTCTCAGCCCATTCTTTTGACCGGATGGCAGCACCCATCTCATCACCGCCAGACAGAAAGCCAGTATGTTTTGATGTGTTTGAGTCTCGCATATTGAAGCACCTGTCGCGTAGCTGAGCACCACCGACTGGTTCTGCCCCAAAATAAGGGTAAGCATAAACGGTTTGTTAACCCCTGTCGAACGGCTCAGAGGACGCGCGAACTCATCCTCATTTTCCTATGCAAGATGCCGAGAAAAGCCATTGGTGCGTCCCGCAGCATCCGTTTTTTTGGCTCTTCTGACACCTTCGCCGCGTGTTCCACACACAGCGGGTCCAGGGAGTTGTACCTTTCGCTACACCGTCCACGAACTGGAAAGACGCGGACAAACCGGACTTGTGCAGGAGCGGCTATTGCTGACGCAGCATTTGATCGCAGATGCGGCAACTCTATCGACGCTACGCATCAAGGTCGCCAGATCGGTCATTGGCAAGTATTGGACTCTATCCACGTTTGAAACGTACTTTATGCAATTTAGCCGACATGACCAACGAGTGACCATGTAGTCAAACTCTCACCAGTCAGTCTCACTCAGCCCTAGCTTCTTGAGCCGTGAATAGAGTGTCGTTGGTTTGATGCCAAGCAGTGCTGCTGCACCGTTATTACCCGACACCCGGCCGTCTGCTTCTTTCATACAGGCGATGATGTTGGCTCTGCGGATTTGTTCGACATCCGCCTCGGTGAGCAAGGCTGACGAGGGAAAAGACGCTGGTAGGACCTGGCTTTGGATCTCAATTTGCAATTTGTCCGACTGCGACACGATGGCGCCGCGCTCGATGACATTCGCCAACTCACGCACATTGCCGGGCCAGTGATAGTCTTGCAGCCTGCGCATCGCGCCTTCGGTTACGACTGGCACCTTACGACCGAGCCGTTTGCACGCGATGCGGAGAAGATGAGCTGTCAGAATCGGAATGTCCTCAGGGCGATCCCGCAGCGGCGGACAAAGAATGGGAAAGACGCCAAGATGCAGCATGAGATCTTGCCGCAAACGGCCTGCCTGTACCTCGCGATCAATGTCTCGGTTCGTGGACGCGATGACGCGCAGGTCAAGGCTGCGGGCGCGATCATCGCCCAAGCGGACGACTTCACGGTTTTGCAGGGCGTCAAGAAGGTGGCCTTGCAATTCGATGGGAATGTCCGCGACCTCATCAATAAACAAGGTGCCGCCATGCGCCAACTCCAACTTGCCCGGCCGATCTTTCAGCGCGCCGGCGAAGGCACCACGCACCTGGCCGAACAATTCGCTTTCGATCTTCTCAGGGCTGACGGCACCTGCCTTGAAGTGGATCATTGGGCGGCGCTTGCGGCTGCTTTCATCATGAACGGCAGAGGCCACAAGAGATTTCCCAACGCCGCTCTCACCTCGGATCAGAACATTTGTATCTGTTGCACCCACCAGTTCGATCTGCTTGATGATGCCCTGTACTGCGTCCGAGCGTCCGATGATATCGTGATGCGCCCGTTCGATGTTAATCGCTTCTTGAAGATAGGCGTTTTCTTCTTCCAGTTGATCGCGCAGGGCGGCGACCTCATCCATCGCTTCGCGCAGTTTGCGTTCGTTTTCCCAGCGTTCGGTGATATCTCGGAAAATGACGACGGCACCGACGAGTTGGGAGCCGTCATAAATCGGAGTTGAAACATATTCGACGCGAATCGGCTTGCCATCCTTGCGCCAGAACACCTCATTCTCAATTCGGTTGACCTGCTCATACCGGAAGGATTGATAGATCGGACATTCGTGCGACGGGTAGTGCTCTCCATTCAAATGATGATGGTGGATTTTCGTATGGATGTCGTGTCCAAGCAGGTCCTCG
The DNA here is from genome assembly GCA_038525585.1 of Pseudomonadota bacterium. Lineage (GTDB taxonomy): Bacteria > Pseudomonadota > Alphaproteobacteria > Rhodobacterales > Rhodobacteraceae > Tateyamaria. The sequence continues at coordinate 2,447 of JBCBHM010000029.1, read as the reverse complement.
GTCGTCCAGCCAAGCATTTCCTGAGCGGCACGGTTCACAAAGGTCGTCTTGCCGTCGGAGTTGACACCGTAAATCCCTTCTCCAGCGGCATCCAGGATCAACTGGTTTTCGCGCTCAAGATCCGAAAAGAAGTTTTGCGCGCGCTGCCACTCCAGCAGTCCGCCGTTGTAGATGTTGCGGGCCGCGACATCGGCGGCACGCTGTTCCAGCGTCTCAAGATCGAGCACATGAAGCAGCAGCAAACGATGATCATTATGGCTTAGGGTCCGTCCAGTGATTTCACAGTCCAGCGCAGTTTGGTCTGCACTTTGCAACTCCACTTGCCGGGTCCAAGCCGTTCCACGGTGGTCCACCTCTGTCAGAAAGACCACGAAGGCCTCCATCCCGGCAGCGACGAACCGGGCGAAAGGCGTGCCTATCAGACCTTGATCCGCAAAGAGTATTCCCGCCTCCGGGGTCGTGGCCAGGATGAGGTCGCGGGAGAGGTCAATCAAGAGGGTCGGGCCAAACGCGCCAGCTAGAAGAGAATCGTAGGAAGCATCGGTATCAAGCATGCTGCCATGGGGCTTTGAAACGCACTCTTGGGCAATACGAAAAATCGTAATTTACGAAAAATCGTATTAATTTTGAGGTGCGCAATGGCGTAGTGCATTGAAATTCATCAAAAAAGCTAAATTTTGAATTTTAGGCGAGTGCCTTCATTTGCCAACTTTCGACTGCAATCATGTGGGAAACCAATAGAGAGGTCTCACCATGTCTGTCAAATCACTGGGAAATCCGTTCTCCGCCAAAACCGATCTGCGTCACGCGGCGGATTGCAGTTGCCATACATGCAGCACGGCCGCTCCGGACATTGAGGATAGCATCGATCTGTCCACATCCGAGGGGATGATGGAACGGGCGGTAGAAAGTGCGATAGTCCGGTCTGTCTTTGGCCAGAGCGATATCGGGCGCCGGTCTTTTATGGGGATGATGAGTGGTTCGACGATGGCTGCTGCACTGGCGTCGGTCTTTCCACTGAATGAAGCCAAGGCTGCAATTCTCGATGAGTTGGGCCCACCTGAGAAGACGGACCTGAATATTGGCTTTGTTCCGATCACCTGTGCCACGCCAATCATCATGGCGCAGCCTTTGGGGTTCTACGAACGGTACGGTTTGAACGCCCAGGTAATCAAAACCGCGGGCTGGGCTGTGGCGCGGGACAAGTCGCTGAACGGCGAATACGATGCGTCGCACATGCTGACGCCGATGCCTTTGGCGATGACGCTGGGCGCGGGCTCGGTCGCAGAACCTTACATCATGCCGGCGGTCGAGAACATCAACGGTCAGGCGATCGTGCTGTCGAATGAACACCTTGATAAGCGTGATCCCAGCCAGTGGAAGGGCTTCACCTTTGGCGTGCCGTTCGAATATTCCATGCACAACTTCCTGCTGCGCTACTACGTGGCAGAATTTGGGCTCGACCCCGACGTGGACATCCAGATCCGCGTTGTGCCGCCGCCAGAGATGGTCGCGAACCTGCGCGCTGGCAACCTTGACGGCTACCTGTCGCCGGATCCGTTCAACCAACGCGCCGTCTATGAAGGCATCGGCTTTATCCACGTGTTGACCAAGGAAATCTGGGAAGGCCACCCATGCTGCGCCTTTGCCGCGCCGCTGTCCTTCGCGACGGAGTTGCCGAATACCTACGGGGCCTTGTTGAAGTCGATCATCGATGCCACGCAGTACGCCTCGGCGGCAGAGAACCGAAAAGAAATCTCGGAGGCCATTGCGCCGACAAACTACCTCAACCAGCCAGTGACGGTGATCGAGCAAGTGCTGACCGGCACGTTTGCGGATGGTTTGGGTGAAGTTCAGCGCGTACCCGATCGGATCGACTTCGACCCCTTCCCGTGGCATTCGATGGGCGTTTGGATCCTGACACAGATGAAGCGTTGGGGTTACATCGAAGGCGATGTGGATTACCGCGGTGTGGCTGAACAGGTCTATCTGGCCGCCGACTGCAAGAAGGTCATGGAAGATCTTGGGTATGAAGCGCCGGATATCACCTACAAATCGCATACGATCATGGGCAAAACCTTCGACCCAGCGACGCCGGAAGACTACGTGAAAAGCTTCCCAATCGGGAAAGGGTAAGCCATGGGGACCCTCTCCCTGAACCAACGCGCGGCATTGCTGTCGGTTGTCATGCTGGTTGTCGGTCTCCTGATCTGGGAGGCCGCCATTCCCGCCCAAAAAGTTGCCGAGGAACTGACGGAATACGAACGTTTGACGGGAGGGGGGGCGCCCAAAGCGGGTGTGCCGCCGCCCAGCCAAGTGTTTGCCAAGGCATGGGAACAGCTTAGCAACCCATTCTACGACGCCGGGCCGAACGACAAGGGCATCGGCATTCAGATCGGCTACTCGATTTACCGCGTTTTGACCGGCTACCTTTTGGCCGCTTTGAT
>JBCBHM010000028.1:0-44105 GCA_038525585.1 Pseudomonadota bacterium | reverse complement strand
TCACCGCCGAACATGGCCACTGGCGCCGGGTCGAAGATCGCGATGGCATGGGCGGATGGGTGCATTACTCGCTTTTGTCGGGCAGCCGGACCGTGCTGATCGAGCAAGACATGCTGACCCTGCGCACCCGGCCCGAAACCGATGCGCCCGTGACGGCCGCACTCGAGGCGGGCGTGATCGCGCGACTGGGCAAATGCGGGCCCGAGTGGTGCCGCCTGTCGACCGGCGGGTATCGCGGCTGGGCCCCCAAGGCACGGCTTTGGGGTGTGGCGATTGACGAGCTGCGCGACTGACCCCTTTCATCTCGGCGCGCCTCGTCTAATCTGCATCGCACAACACATTGCAAGAAAAGCCCCATTCCCGTGCACGCCATCACCTATTCGCGCTTCGGCGCTGCCGCTGACGTCCTTGCCCTGACCCAGCTGCCCACGCCCTCGCCCGGCCCGGGCGAGGTTCTGGTAGCGCTCAGCCATTCCGGGGTGAACCCGTCTGACATCAAGGCGCGCAGCGGCGCCCGGCCCGGTGTCACCCAGCCTCCCTTTGACCTGATCGTGCCGCACAGCGACGGGGCCGGCACCATCGCCGCGGTGGGTGCTGGCGTGGACCGGCCCGTGGGCCAACCCGTGTGGATCTGGAACGGCCAATGGCAGCGCCCCTTCGGCACCGCGGCCACGCATATCTGCCTGCCCGAAGCGCAAGCCGTGCCTCTGCCAGAGGGCGTGAGCCCGCGCACCGGCGCAACGCTCGGCATTCCCGGCCTGACGGCGGCCCACGCGGTGTTTGGCGGCGGCGACGTCACGGGGCAAACGCTGCTGATCCAGGGCGGTGCGGGCACCGTCGGGTACCTCGCCGTGCAGCTGGCCAGGTGGGGCGGCGCGCATGTGATCGCAACCGCGCGCGGTGCGGGCCTTGCCCGCTGCGGGCAGGCGGGCGCCCATCACGTCGTGGATTTCAGCGGCAGTGATGTGGTGGAACAGGTCCTCGCCGCGAACGGTGGCCAGCCCGTCGACCGGATCATCGAGGTCGAATATGGCCTCAACGCCGCCACCGACGCAGCACTGATCGCGCCAAACGGGACGATCTGCGCCTACGGCTCGGCACTGGATATGACCCCGACGCTGCCCTTCGGTCCGATGCTGTTCAAGGCCGTGACGCTCGACATCATTCTCATCTACATCCTGCAGCCCGCCGAACGTGCCGCCGCCATCGACAAACTGCACGCCGCACTGAGCGCAGGTGCGCTGCACAGCCCCGTCGCCCAGATCTTTGCCCTGCGCGACTGCCACCGCGCCCACGACGCCGTGGCCAAGGGCGCGCGCGACGGCGCCATCCTGTTGGACACGACGACATGATCCGCGCCCTCTGCCTCGCCCTCCTGCTCTGCGTGCCCATTGCTGCGACCGCACAGACCGCCGACCAACCCAGCGGCACCATCACGGTCGAGGACAGCGCAAGCCAGGACGCCGCCATCGCCGTGCGCATCCGCGATATCCTGACCGAACTCGAAGGGTACGACGAGGTCACGGTCACGGTCACCTCCGGCATCGTCACCTTGCGGGGCACCACGGTGGACGCCACCACCGCCGAACGGCTCAACGAACTGGTGGGCCGGGTGCAGGGCGTCGTCGCCATCGAGAACGAGGTGACAGAGACCACCGATGTGGTCGCCCGCCTCAACCCGGCGGTCGAGCGGTTCATGGCGCGGCTGCAACAGATGATCGCGCTGATCCCGCTTGCCACCGTGGCGCTGCTGGTCTTCGCGCTTGTCGTCAGCCTCGGCGTGGTGCTGGCCCGCATGCGATATCCGTGGGACCGCATCGCGCCGAACGCCTTTATCGCCGATATCTACCGGCAGATCATCCGCATCCTTTTTCTGGTGGCTGGCGTTGTCATTGCGCTCGACATCCTCGGGGCGACCGCTTTGCTGGGCACCATCCTGGGCGCGGCCGGCATCGTCGGCCTGGCCATCGGTTTCGCGGTCCGCGACACGGTCGAGAATTTCATCGCCTCGATCATGCTCAGCATCCGCCAGCCCTTTCGCCCCAATGACACCGTCGAGATCGAGGGCGACATCGGCAAGGTCATCCGCCTGACCTCCCGCGCGACCATCCTGCTCAGCTTTGACGGCAACCACATCCGCATCCCCAACGCCACCGTCTTCAAAAGCCGTATCGTCAACTATACCCGCAACGACGAACGCCGCTTCCTGATCGACCTCGGGGTGGCCTACGACACGGATCTGGCCCGCGCCCAGGCGCTCGCGCTCGATACCGTGCGCGGCCTGCCCTTTGTGCTGGCCAAGCCCGAACCCTCTGTCTGGATCGAGGAACTGGGCGACAGCGCCGTCGTTCTCAATGTCGCCGCCTGGATCGCGCAACACGAAACATCCTTTCTCAAGGCCCGCAGCGAGGCCTGGCGCCTGACCATCGCCGCCTTCGATGCCGAAGGGATCGTGATGCCGGAAACCACGCTGCGCGTCCTTGGCGTCGGCGACGCGGACACGTCCGCCCCAGCCCCCAAACCCGCGCCTGCGGCACCGATCCCGCAGGTCCAAGCGCAGGACGTGCAGGCCACCGACGAGGCCGCGCTGGAAGCGATCGTGAACCAGGAACGCGAGGATGGCGCCAACGAGGATCTGCTGAACCGCGAAACGTTACGAGAAGAATAAAGGTTTCGGCAGATTTTTCGAAACATGGGGGCTTGATCACCTCCCCGGCGCGGCGTATGTCGCGGTCCACGTTGGGATGTAGCTCAATTGGTAGAGCACCGGTTTTTGGTACCGTAGGTTGTAGGTTCGAGTCCTACCATCCCAGCCACCTCTCCGTCGCAGCCGAACACCGTTCTAGCGGTGCGCAAATGCCCGGCTCGAGACGGAGACCGAGTTCATGGCCGGATCCTTGGCATTGGCGAAACTGTAGCCATCCGCATGGTGGATCGCGCCGAACTCAAGCCCCCGTGCCCTGGCAGCCCGGCAAAACGCATCCACATTTTCGACGTCAAAGACCAGCTTGACCAGCGCTTGCCCGTCTTTCCGGCCCGTGCCCATTGGATGGAGCAGGATGTGCGCACCGCCACCCTGCGGCACCAGTTCGACAATCCGGTCCCCTTCGAGCTGCAGCCGTTCGAACCCGAAATGGGTGCAATAAAATGCCGCGACCGCGTCGACCTTCTTGGTGTAGATGATGATCCGTCCAAGGTGCGCCGTCATGCCACCCTCCGATCCCGTGATGGTGTGAGCCTACCGCCAACACCTGCGCGTTTACCAATATGGAACGGATGGCTAGGCTGTAACCAGCCGGTTTTGTGACCCATGTCCCCGCGCGCCAGACACGCGCGCACCGGCCTTCCCCCCAAACATACGGAGGCTTGGCATGCGCCAACCAAACTTGCCCGTCGGCGGCCAATGCCGCTGCGCCGCAACCCGGTTCGAAGTCCTGACACCGCCGTTGATGACGTTTGCGTGCCATTGCCGCGACTGCCAAAGGCTATGCGCCAGCGCGTTTTCCCTGTCCGCGATGATCCCTGTGGACGGCTTTCGGATCACCCAAGGTGCCCCGGTGGCGCGCCCCCTGCCTGGATCCCCCCGGCATCACCATTTTTGCCCCGACTGCGCGACGTTGATGTTCACGCGGATCGACGGGATCGAGGAACGGGTGAACATACGCCCAACCCTGTGCCATGACACATCCTGGGCCGCGCCGTTCATCGAGGTCATGACCCGCGACAGGGTGCCATGGGCCGCGACATCCGCCCGCCACAGCTTTGACACCGCACCAACACCGGCTGAGCTTGCCGACCTCTTGGCGCAATTCGCCGCCTTTAGTGCCACGCCTTAGGGCGCAGACACCTAGCGCAGTTGGTCGGTGGCGTATGGCGCGCACCCGCTAAAAGTTTTCATTTCGCACGCTTGTCAGGCGATAAATATGCGTACATGCTCAATTCGTGAGCAGAATGAAAAAACTGGTCCTCTCAAGCTGGGTCTCGGCCCTGATGGCCACGCACGCAATGGCGACGCAGGATCTTGCGCAGATGTTCGCAGGCTGCGCCGGGCGCATGTCCGCGCAGATGGAACACGCCTGGCTGACCAATGACCCCGCTGCGGACGCTTATGAGGGTCAGCGCCTCACCTTCATCGCCCTGCTCGCCGCCACTGTGCCCAAGGGGCAAGAGCACGCCGCCCTGCACCACCGGATCGACGCAAAGCTCGCCCACGCGTCACTGCTGACCATCGCCACGTTCAGCGACCGGCCAGATCGCGCCGCCCATGCGCGGATGCGCGCCGAATGGCACATGACAGCCTGCACCGAACTGCTGCTCGACAGCTGAACGCCTAAAAATCCGATAGTAGACCGCACAACTATTAAGCGGATGCCCTCGCGCTGCCTAAATTTTACGCGGCACAAATTGGTCGCGCGTAAAATAGTGTCGGAACGACTCCTGCCCTCGGACAATCGCACCTACCAACGTGGTGGGCGCTTGGCGTCCGGAGGAAAACGTACGACGACCTGGCCTAGGAAACCGAATGGCCGTCGCACGCCGCAATAGATTGCGTCAGAGGCATATGAGGGGTTCCGTCCCGCGCTGCAAGTCTCCTGATGCGTGCAACATGAGGAACAAAGATGACCCGTAAACTCCTGTCCAGCACGGCTGCTGTGCTGATTGCCGGCGCTGGCACTGCCTATGCCTGCGATGCCCCCATCAAGGTGGGCGTGCTGCATTCGCTGTCCGGTACGATGGCGATCTCGGAAACGACGCTCAAAGACACGATGGAAATGCTGGTCGAACAGCAAAATGCGGCTGGTGGTGTTCTGGGCTGTGAGCTTGAGGCCGTCGTGGTCGATCCGGCCTCCGACTGGCCGCTGTTTGCCGAAAAGGCGCGCGAGCTGCTGACCGTGCACGAGGTCGACGTGATCTTTGGCAACTGGACATCCGTATCTCGCAAATCCGTCCTGCCCGTGATCGAGGAACTGAACGGCCTTCTGTTCTACCCCGTCCAATACGAGGGCGAGGAATCGTCGAAGAACGTGTTCTACACCGGTGCGGCACCCAACCAGCAGGCGATCCCGGCCACCGACTACTTCCTCGAAGAACTTGAGGTCGAGAAATTCGCGCTGCTGGGCACCGACTATGTCTATCCCCGCACCACGAACAACATCCTTGAGGCCTACCTCAAAGACAAAGGCATCGCCGCCGAAGACATCTTCGTCAACTACACGCCCTTCGGCCACTCCGACTGGTCCAAGATCGTCGCGGACGTCGTAGCGCTCGGCGCGGATGGCAAGAAGGTCGGCGTGATCTCGACCATCAACGGCGACGCCAATGTGGGCTTTTACAAGGAACTCGCCGCCGCCGGAATCTCTGCCGATGACATCCCCGTCGTCGCGTTTTCCGTCGGGGAAGAAGAGCTTGCGGGTCTCGACACCTCCAACCTCGTCGGGCACCTGGCCGCCTGGAACTACTTCCAATCCGCCGAATCCGAGGCCAACGACGCATGGGTCGAAGCGTGGAAAGCCCGCATGGGCGAGGATCGCGTGACCAACGACCCGATGGAGGCGCATTACATCGGCTTCAACATGTGGGTGAACGCCGCTGAGGCGGCAGGCACCACCGATGTGGATGCCGTGCGCGAGGCGATGTACGGGCAGGAATTCCCGAACCTCACCGGCGGGACCGCCGTGATGCTGCCGAACCACCACTTGGCCAAGCCGGTTCTGATCGGCGAGATCCAGGAAGACGGTCAGTTCGACATCATCAGCCAGACCGAAGAGGTGCCGGGCGACGCCTGGACCGACTTCCTGCCTGAATCGGCTGTGCTCAAATCCGATTGGGCCGAACTGGGTTGCGGTATGTACAACACCGAAACCAGCACCTGCGTCCAGATCAAGTCCAACTACTGATCTGACGCGTACGACCGGCACCCGGGGGTCTTATCTCCTCCCTCGGCCCTCGGGTGCCACCTTGCCTCTCTCCAAAGGTTTGACGGATGATCCGGCTCTGCCGCCTTCTCATATTTTGCGCAGTGGCCCTGATGCCGCTGTCCGCGGGTGCCCAACAGCTTGACGCGCCCATCCAGCAACTCTTGCAGACCCATGGCGAGATCATCTCCAAATCATCGCGCCGCACGATAGGCCCTGCCATCGACGCGCTCGCCGCGTCGGGCCTGCCCGAGGCGCAAGTGGTCCTGCAGCGCTGGCAGGACAAGGAGATGTGGTTCAACAAGGAGACGCTCACCTTCGTCTTTGCCGAAGAGATCGAGAACCGTCAGGTGCGCCTGTTTGACGTGGCCGATCAGTCCGAGTTGGGCACCGCCGAGAAAAAGGCCTACAAACAGCTCAAACCCAATTCCGGCATCCGCGGCATGATCGCCGCCGCTTTGGTGCAATTCCAGCTGTCCGATCCCGACGCAGGTGTCCGCACCACCGCGCTCGACGCGATCGAGCGCGACGCCGAGGCCTCGCACCTCACCGCCCTGCGCGCCGCCATCGATGGCGAGCCCGACATCCAGATCAAGGCGCGCAAGGCCCGGCTCGAACGGCTCCTGACCATCCGTTTCGATGCGGATGACGCGGCACGCATCGCCGCCATCGAAGGGTTCGCAGGCGATCTTGGCGTGGACGTGCGCGCCGCCCTCAACCCGCTGGTCGCCACACAGATCGACTTTGCCGACGCCGCGCCCGACGGCGCGCGGGTGATCCGCCCCGGTACAGATGCGCTCACCACCGCTGCCGCCTATGACCTGATGGTCAGCGCTGGCACCGCGCCCGCGCGCACCAACGCGGACACGATCCGCCAGACGCTGATCGACAATATCGACGGCACCACCGTCGCCGGCATCCAGATCGCCACGCTCGACACCGATGCCGCCCGGCTCGACGCTTACGCCGCCCTCGCCCGCGACGGCGCCGCCGACCCGTTGGTGACCGACGAAACCATCAGCGCCGCTCTGGCCACCGTCACCTTCTTCGAGGTGTTCGTCGGCGCCCCGCCCCGCGTTGCCGCCGCCGCCCAGCTGGCTCTGGACGATATCGAGGCTGCCGTCGCCTTCAACCAGACCGTCGATCTGGCGCTCGACGCGCTCAGCCTGGCCTCGATCTACTTTCTCGCCGCCATCGGCCTCGCCATCACCTTCGGTGTGATGGGCGTGATCAACATGGCCCATGGCGAGTTCATCATGATGGGCGCCTACACCGGCTACGTGGTCCAGCTGTTCATCCCCGACTACACGATCTCGATCCTCGTGGCGCTGCCGCTGGCCTTTGCCGTGACTTTCGGGGCGGGCGTCGCGATGGAACGGCTGGTGATCCGCTGGCTCTACCACCGCCCGCTCGAGACGCTGCTGGCGACCTTCGGCATCTCCATCGCGCTGCAGCAACTGGCCAAGAACATCTTTGGCACCCAGGCCCGCCCCCTTACAGCGCCGGGTTGGCTCGACGGGTCCTGGGCCATCAACGACATCGTCTCGATCAGCTATATACGGATCGCGATCTTCGTGCTGGCACTCCTGTTCCTCGCCCTCTTCCTCTTCGTGATGAACCGCACGCGGCTGGGGCTCGAGGTCCGCGCCGTCACCCAAAACCCCCGCATGGCGGCGTCGATGGGCATCAACCCCGACCGCATCAACATGCTCACCTTCGGCTTCGGCTCCGGCATCGCGGGCATCGCGGGCGTCGCCATCGGCCTATATGCCAAGGTCACGTCAGAAATGGGCGCCGACTACATCGTCCAGTCCTTCATGACCGTCGTGGTGGGCGGCGTCGGCAACATCTGGGGCACGCTCCTGGGCGCCACCATGGTCGGCACGCTGCAAAAGGGGATCGAGTTCCTCAACCCCTCCAACACGCTGGCCGCCCAGACCTACATGATCCTCTTCATCATCCTCTTCATCCAGTTCCGCCCCAAAGGCATCATCGCCCTCAAGGGCCGCGCGGCAGAGGCCTGACCCATGACCGACACTGCCCTGTCTTTGTCCCGAAAAAATCCCGGGGGTCTGGGGGCTGGCCCCCAGTCCCGCAGCGTCATCGCGCGCCACCCGTCTGTGCTGATCTTCATCGCCTGCCTCGCGCTCTTCACCCTCGGCGTCACGGTCCTGGCCGAGGGGTTCGGCATCGGCGTGATCTCCACCAGCTTCGTCAAGACCCTCGGCAAGACGCTCTGCCTCTGCCTCGTCGCACTTGCCATGGATCTGGTCTGGGGCTACACCGGCATCCTGAGCCTGGGCCACATGGCGTTTTTTGGCATCGGTGGCTACGCCATCGGCATGTGGCTGATGTACGCCCGGACCGAGCTTATCGTCGCCACAAGCCTCGCCCAGTCGCCATTGCCACCCACGCCGCAGGAGATCTCCGACGGCATCGCCAGCCAGATTTTCGGCGTGGTGGGCGCGTCCGAGTTTCCACCCATCTGGGCTGTCGCCCACTCGCTGCCCCTGCAACTGGCCGCGGTCGTGCTGGTCCCCGGTCTGATCGCGCTGGTCTTCGGCTGGCTCGCCTTCCGCAGCCGCGTCACCGGCGTGTACCTGTCGATCCTGACCCAGGCCATGACGCTGGCGCTCTCGCTCTACCTGTTTCAGAACGACAGCGGCCTGCGCGGCAATAACGGCCTGTCGGGCCTGCAAAACCTGCCCGGCCTCAGCGACGTGCCGCAATCTACGGTGTCCATGTGGTTCCTGTGGGCCTCTGCCGCGGCCCTTGGCCTCGGCTACGGCTTTTGCGCCTGGATCGTCTCGGGCAAATTCGGTTCGGTCTTGCGCGCCATCCGCGATGACGAAGCGCGCGCGCGCTTCCTCGGCTACTCGGTCGAGGCCTACAAGCTCTTTATCTTCACCATCACCGCCGTCATCGCGGGCATCGCGGGCGCGCTCTACTACCCGCAAGCGGGCATCATCAACCCCGCCGAAATCGCACCCATCGCCTCCATCTACCTCGCCGTCTGGGTGGCCATTGGCGGGCGCGGCAGGCTCTATGGCGCGGTCATCGGTGCCGCCTTCGTGTCGCTGCTGTCCACGTGGTTCACCGGCGGTCAGGCCCCCGACATCAACCTCGGGGTCTACACGATCCAATGGGTCGACTGGTGGACGATCCTGCTGGGCCTGTCATTCGTCGCCGTCACCCTTTTTGCGCCAAAGGGCATCGGCGGCCTCGTGGACCTGATCGAGGCGCGCACCAGCCCCAATCGCCACGGCGCCGACCTCGGCCCCGATCCGGGCGCCCTGCGGGAAAAGGAGGCGGACACGTGACCCAGCTTCTCGAGGTCTCGGGCGTCTCCGTCTCCTTCGACGGGTTCCGCGCGATCAACAACCTCAGCTTCCAGATCGGCAAGGCCGAGATGCGCGCCGTCATCGGCCCCAATGGGGCGGGCAAGACCACGTTCATGGACATCATCACCGGCAAGACCAAGCCCGACGATGGCAGCGTCCTGTGGGGGGACAAATCGCAATCCCTGCTCAAGATGACCGAAAGCCAGATCGCCCAAGCGGGCGTCGGTCGCAAGTTCCAGCGCCCCACCGTGTTCGAAGACCAAAGCGTCGCAGACAACCTCATGCTCGCGCTCAAGAAAAACCGTGGCCCCCTGTCTGTCCTGCGGTTCAGGGCGGGCAATGCGGATCACGCCAAGGTGGCTGAGATCGCGGACGAAATCGGGCTTGAAACCGCCCTCCACCGCAAGGCGGGTGAGCTGAGCCACGGACAAAAGCAATGGCTCGAGATCGGGATGCTGCTGGCGCAAGATCCGCAACTGCTGCTGGTGGATGAACCCGCCGCAGGCATGACGCCAGCCGAACGCGAACACACGACCGAACTGCTGACCCGCGCCGCCGAGACCCGTGCAGTTGTCGTGGTCGAACACGACATGGAATTCGTGCGCCGTCTGAATTGCCGCGTGACCGTCCTGCACGAAGGGTCGGTGCTCGCCGAAGGCTCGCTCGATCACGTCACGTCCGACGAGAAAGTCATCGAGGTGTATCTTGGCCGCTGACCTGCTGCACCTCAAGGACCTCACGCTGCACTATGGCGGCAGCCAGATCCTCAACGGCGTCGACATGACCGCCGCCAAGGGCGAGGTAACCTGCGTCATGGGCACCAACGGTGTGGGCAAGACCAGCCTGCTCAAGGCCATCTCGGGCACACATCCCCGCTCGGGCGGCCGCTACAGCCTGGACGGTGAGGATATCGGCCGCGCCACCGCGCACGCGTTGGCCCAAAAGGGCGTCGCCTATGTCCCGCAAGGGCGCGAGATCTTTCCGTTTCTCACGGTGCGCGAAAACCTCGAAACCGGCTTTGCCTGCCTGCCCCGTGACCAGCACAGCATCCCCGATGAGATTTTCGAGCTGTTCCCGATCCTCAAGGATTTCCTCGCCCGCCGCGGCGGCGATCTGTCGGGTGGCCAGCAACAGCAGCTGGCCATCGCCCGCGCGCTGATCACCCGGCCCAAGCTCCTCCTGCTCGACGAGCCGACCGAGGGCATTCAGCCCAACATCATCAAGCAGATCGGCGAGGTCATCAAACAGCTGCAGAAACGCGGCGACATGGCCATCGTGCTGGTCGAGCAATTCTTTGACTTCGCCTTTGACCTCGGCGACCGGTTTCTGGTCCTCGAACGGGGTGCGGAAAAGCTGTCGGGCCGCGCCGGCGAGATCGAGCGCGAGACGCTGCACGCCGCCGTGTCGGTCTGATCACTATTGGACATCGCCCGCGCCCCGTGACAGAACCAAAGCGTTCGTTACTCAAACAGAAGTCCGCACGCGGCATCGCAGGTCCAAAGCCATGACCCCCTTCGGCTTTCAACTCTATACGGCACGTGACGTGCCCTCCCTCCCCGCTTTCCTGACCGATCTGGCCGCCATGGGATACACCCATGTCGAAGGGTTCGGCGGCGCGTATGCCGACCCATCGGCGTTTCGCGCTGCCATGGATGATGCGGGCCTCACCATGCCCTCGGGCCATTTCGGCCTCGCCGACCTGCGCGATGATTTCGACGCCAACGCCCGGATCGCCCGCACCCTGGGCGTGCAGACCATCATCGCGCCCTACCTCGACGCAGACGAACGGCCCGTGGATGCCAGCGGCTACACCGCACTGGCCCGCCAGCTCAGCGCACTGCACGCACGTTGCGCCGACGCGGGCTTTGGCTTTGCCTGGCACAACCACGATTTCGAGCTGACCCCGCTGCAAGACGGCAGTATCGGCATGGACGTGATCCTGTCCGAAGCACCCGATCTGGCGTGGGAGGCGGATATCGCCTGGATCATACGCGGCGGCGCCGACCCGATGACCTGGATCGACCAATTCGGCAGCCGCATGGTCGCCGTGCACGTCAAGGACATCGCACCCGAAGGCGAGAACGCGGATCAGGACGGATGGGCGGACCTGGGCGCAGGCACGGTCGACTGGCCCGCGCTGATCCCAGCGATCACGGCCAAGGCGCGGGACGTGCTGTGGATCGCCGAGCATGACCAACCGCTCGACCCCGGCGCTTTTGCCGGGCGGGCGGGCACAGCCTTTGCAGGCTGGATGCGCACCTGACGCTCAGGTCAGATCATCCAGGTTGAGGCGCGGCGGGTCCGCCGCCTCGACCGCCTCGCGGGCCTCTTGCATGAACGTGACCGCCTGTTCGACGGCAATGGGGTCTAACCCCAACGCGGCAAAGCCTTGCAGGACCACACCGCGCGCGCGCTCCAATACCGTGCGCCCCTTGTCGGCAATCTCGAGCACGACGCGCCGCTCATCCTCCTGCGCGCGCGTGCGGGTGATCAGATCGAACGACGCCATCTTCTTGAGGAGCGGCGACAGCGTGTTCGGCTCGACCCCCGCACGCGCCGATACTTCGGACACGGTCAACGGGCCCGACGCATCCAGCACCATCAGGATCACGAATTTCGGATAAGTCAGCCCGGTTTCGCCAAAGGCGGCCTGATAGTAGCGACCAAACGCCCGGTGCAGCGAATAGGCGTTGAAACACAACAGGTTCGTCAGGGTTGTATCGACATCTTTCATGACCCCGCTACGCTAATGACTTGCATGGCAGTTGGAAAGCCTTGACTTACGGTTAATCGTATAGGGTTATTTCGTATACGATTTACTTTTCAGGAGAGATCAGATGCCCATCATTTCCCGCCGCGCCTTTGGCACAGGCCTGCTGGCCGCGCCCGCCCTTACCACGCTGTCCGCCGGGGCCACGCTGGCTGCTGCCCACGCTGCGCCCAACGCCGCGCCCGCCCTGTTCGACGCGCCGCTGGGCAACTACCGCATCACCGCGCTTTTCGACGGGATGGCGGGCCTGGCCAAAGGGTTCTTTTTCGGGCCGGATCAGGGCGCGATTGACGCGGCCCTTGCCGCGGGTGGCATCACGGGCGACGCGATGCCCGCCCCGGTCACAGCCTTCCTGCTGCAGTCGGATGATCGCACGATCCTGATCGATGCGGGCATGGGCGGCGTGGACATCCTCGGCCCCGGCTTTGGCCGCACCTTCGACGCGCTGGCGGCCATGGGTGTCGCCCCGGATGACGTCGACACGATCATCGTCACCCACGCCCACCCTGACCATATCGGCGGCATGATCGGCGAGGACGGCGCAACCTTCGCCAATGCCGAAGTGGTCATCTCCGATCCCGAATTCGGCTTTTGGGGCGATGCTGCCATGATGGCGCAAGCGCCGGAGGATGCGCAGGGCCTTTTCCAACTGGCGCAGGGCGTCTACGCCGCCTATGGCGACCGCATCCGTCCCGTCGCGGGTGGCACCGAAGTGGCCCCTGGCATCACGCTCGAACTGGCGCCGGGCCACACGCCCGGCCATGCCGTGCTTGCCATCGACGGTGGGGACCGGCAGCTGATGATGATCGCGGATGCGCTGCACAGCTCGGTCCTGCAGACGGCGCTGCCCGACACTGGCTTCGGCTTTGACATCGACACGGCCCAGGCGGCGGCCTCGCGCCGCGCGCTTTTTGACCGGATGGCGGCGGACAACATGCTGGTGGCGGGCAGCCACCTGCCATTCCCGGGCTTTGGCCGCATCATCGCCCATGGCGATGCCTACGCCTATGTGCCGGCCAGCTGGATGTGATCTGACCGGGCCGTGCGCACTGCGCGCGGCCCGCCTTACATCTTCAGGTGAAACAGTTAAAGTACCTCACAATGAATTATTTTTATTCATTATTTTTACTTATCCACAGCCCACCAAACCTAAGCCAAACGCCACACGTACCTGATAGACCCCGCGACAGGCCGACATGACGCTTGACCGCAAAACCCCTTACCGCCACGCTGATCCCATGCGCCTCGCCGTCCTCCTCTGCCTGCTTGCCAGCCCCGCCTGGGCCGACACCTGCCACGACTGGTGGTTCACCCGAAACCTTGTCATCGACCGCGCCGGGTATTGCTTTGGGTCGGTGCTGGGACAGGCGCAGTTCGACAATACCGACTGCATCGGCCAGACCGTCACGCTGGATCCGGCCAGTGCCGCCGCCGTCGAACAGATCCGCCAACTCGAGGTCGACAACCAATGCCGCGTCAACACCGCGCAACCCGTGCTCAACCTGATTGACCGCGACATCCGCCGGCAACTGCAAGCCCAGCCCATCGCCGACATTTTCGAAAGCGCCTGCCTGCGCTACCGCGCGGCCCTAAGGCCGCTTTATGATGCTCCCGATCCGTCCGCCCGCGTGATCGGCCAGATCGTGCCCGGCGACACGGTCAGCTATGCCCATCTGCCCGCAGGCACGTGGGCCTACGTCACCACGCATCAGGGCAGTTTCCCGGGGCTCCGCAGCGGCGGCTGGCTGGGCACGCCGATCCAGATCCCCGACTGCGAAGACTGGGCAGGTTAGTCGGCCAGCGCGCCGAAGATCGTATCGCACATCTTGGCCGGGGCCACAGCGCTCGCACCCGCCCACCGATACTCTGCCACCACATGGGCAAAGCGGTCATCGGCCGCCTCGATCTCGGCCAGTGTCCTCGCATCGTCTGGAAACTCTTGGGCAAAATCCGGTGACATCTGCGGCATGGGTTCCCGCCCTGTCCGGCTCGCGGTTTCCCAACACGTCAAGCTGCCGGAATGACGTCAAACGCTCACAGATGCTTGTCGAACTGCTGCCACACCGGCATCAGCCCCTCGACCCGGGCCAGCGTCGCCTTCAGCACCCCGTCCCGCTTCCAGCTGTCCCCCATCGGGGCCGACACCGCCAGCGCCTTGCGTTTCAGAAGGTCCGCATGCGGGTGGTCGGCGTCATAGGGCTTTGGCACCTTTTTCAGCGGTTCCGGCCCCCAATCGCTGATCTCGGCCCCGACACTGTCGCCCGCATGCGCCAACGCGTCCTGCAGGCCATCGCCCCAGCTGTCGACAAAGGCGCGGTAGCGCGTCAGCGTCTCGCCCTTCAGGCCCATGACGCCCATGCCGAGGATGAAATACGACGGCGCCAGCCCCCAGAACCACGAGGGCGCCAACGCATCCTGATCGGCAGGCGACCACATCACATGCAGATGCGTGTTCAGCGGCGTCTTGTCCTTGGAAAACCGCACGTCGCGATAGATGCGGAACACTTTGGGGGTGTGCGCCTTGCCGGTCAGCCGCGCCAGATCCTCGGCCATCAGATCCGCGAAAAAGCCGGCAGGTGCGGCGATCGCCTCCTTGAAATGCGCCTTGTGCGGCTCGAACCAGTCTTTGGAGTTGTTCTTGTCCAGCTTGGTGAAAAAGCGCAGCGCTTCCTCGACCATCGCCTCGAACCCGTCCGCCATGTCATACCCTCCTGTCTTGCGCCCTAACCTATCGCCGCGCGCATGCGGGTCCAATGGTAACGATCCCGGCATCAACACATTGTACCGCCTAGCTATAGCAGCACCCAGAGCACCGGATGTGCGTGGGCTATACCTGCGGGTCAACGGGCCGAAGTGCCGATTCGCGACGGCAAGTGCGTTAACCGTTGCGCGCACGGTGCGTTGCATGCCACCACTTCGGGCATGATTACGTCTCTCAACGGTACCCCGCTTTCGCCCCTCACCTTCGGTACGATGCAGTTCGGCGGACGCGCCGATGCGACGCAGAGCGCGGCGATGTTTGACGCCGCCCGCGCCGCGGGCATCACCCATTTCGACACCGCGCATGTCTATACCGAAGGGACGTCCGAAACCCTTCTGGGCCAGTTTGCCAAGGCCGATCGCGACAGCCTGATCATCGCCACGAAGGCCGCCTATACCGGCGGGTCGAGCCGCGCCAACATCCTTGCAGGTTTCGACATCTCGCAACAGCGGTTGGACATGGATGTGGTCGATATCCTCTATCTGCACCGGTTCGACGACGACACGCCCCTGCAAGAGACTTTCGATGCTCTGGCCACGCTCAAGCATGCAGGCCGCATCCGCCATATCGGCGTGTCCAACTTTGCCGCCTGGCAGATCGTCAAGGCCCAGGGCATCGCCGCCGGGTTCGAGGTGCGGATCGACATCATGCAGCCCATGCACAGCCTGGTTAAGCG
The DNA here is from genome assembly GCA_038525585.1 of Pseudomonadota bacterium. GTDB lineage: Bacteria > Pseudomonadota > Alphaproteobacteria > Rhodobacterales > Rhodobacteraceae > Tateyamaria. Next base: position 28,642 of record JBCBHM010000028.1, on the reverse strand, counting down.
CCAGGCGGAGGTCGAGATTTTTCCGGCCTGTGTCGACCTTGGCATTGAAATCGCGCCGTATTCCCCGCTGGGCGGCGGCTTGCTCACCGGCAAATACGCCACTGGCGGCACCGGTCGCCTGACCGAGGATTCCCGCTATGCCGCCCGCTACAACGTCGAATGGATGCGCGCGGCGGCCGTGGGCCTGTCGGCGGTGGCCACGGACATGGGTGTGCACCCTGCAAGCCTCGCCGTGGCCTGGGCCATGGCCCATCCGGCCCGCCCCCGCCCGATCATCTCAGCCCGTTCGGTGGAACAGCTCGGCCCGTCGCTGGCCGCACTCGACATCGAGATGACGGCAGAGCTCTACAACCGGATCACAGCGCTCAGTATCACACCCCCTCCCGCCACGGACCGGATCGAAGAGGCATGAGTGACATCGTCGTCATCGGCGGCGGGATCGCAGGGCTTTCGGCTGCCGCACGGCTCGCGCCGCATGCGCGCGTCACGGTGCTCGAGGCCGAGGACGCGCTTGGCCACCATGCCTCGGGCCGCTCCGCCGCGCTGTTTGAGCAGAACTACGGCCTGGCCCCCATCCGGGCCCTCAGCCGCGCCAGCGCTTATTTCCAGGCGCCCTACCTCAGCCCCCGCGGCCTCCTCCTCGTCGCCCGCGCGGGCGAAGAGGCGGCGTTCGAGGCCGACAGGGCCGATTTGGGGCTGGCGGAGGTCGATCTCGATACCGCGCGAACCCACTTTCCCATCCTGAACGACACCGTGACCCGGGTCGCGTATCACGCAGACGCGCAGGACATCGACACCGACCGGATGCTGCAGGATTTCGCCCGCACCGTACGATCCCATGGCGGGTCCGTCGTCACCGGCGCCCGCGTCACGGCGATCCACGCGGGCTGGCGGGTGGAGACCACCGCTGGTGCATACGACGGAGACCGGATTGTGAACGCGGCGGGGGCCTGGGCGGATGTGATCGCCCGCATGGCCGGTGTTCACCCCATCGGTATCCAACCCTCCCGCCGCTCCATGGCGCGCATCCCCGCACCAGGTGGCCACGACGTCAGCCGCTGGCCCATGCTCTTCGGCGTCGGCGAAAGCTGGTATGCGAAACCCGACGCAGGCGCCCTGCTCGTCTCGCCCGCTGATGAGGATCCGGCCCCGCCGCAGGACGCCTGGGCCGACGATCTGGTGGTTGCCCATGGTCTCGACCGCTATATGCAGCACGTGACCGAACCAGTCACCCGCGTCACCACCAGCTGGGCTGGCTTGCGCAGCTTTGCCCCCGATCGCGTGCTCGTGCTGGGCCCGGATGGAGGAAACCCTGATTTCATCTGGTGCGCGGGCCAGGGCGGCTACGGTTTCCAGACCGCGCCGGCCGCCAGCCAGCTTGTCGCCGATCTGACCCTCGGCCACGCGCCCAGCCTCGACAGTGCGACGGTCGAGGCCCTTGCGGCCAAACGGTTTTCCCCAGTAACGGAGCCTGCGCAATGATCCGCATCGCCGCCGCCCTCCTGCTCCTGCTCGCCGCTTGCAGCGCCCCGACCGCGCCGCCGTTCCCAATCGGTCCGATGGTCATCGGCGACAGCGCGCCCGTGCGCTTTGCCGGCCGCCAACCCACCAGCTTGCCCGTCCGCGGCATGGATGCCGCACGTTTTCAGCAATACGTCGATTGGCCGCGCGCCAAGACTGTCGGGATCGAATTCGCCTTCCTCAAGGCAACCGAAGGCGGCGACCTGCTGGACCCGAAATTCAACGACCACTGGCGCGGCGCGAACCGCGCAGGCATCGCCCGCGGCGCCTATCATTTCTACTATTTCTGCACGGCGCCCGAGGTGCAGGCCCGATGGTTCATCCGCAACGTCCCACGCACCCGTGGCAGCCTGCCGCCGGTGCTGGATATGGAATGGAACCCCTTCTCCCCCACCTGCCAGCGCCGTCCCGATGCCGCAACAATCCGCGCCGAAATGCAGCGCTGGCTTGAAATCGTCGAGGCGCATTACGGCCAGCGGCCGCTCATCTACACCACCCCCGGCTTCTACGAGGATGCCCAGCTGAACCGTCTGAACGGCTACGAGTTCTGGCTCCGCACCACGGCCAAAACGCCCGAGCAAGCCTATCCGGGCCAGCCCTGGCGTTTCTGGCAATACACCGCCACCGGCACCTTGCCCGGCACACCTGGTGACATCGACATCAACGCCTTCAACGGCTCCACCACCGCCTGGGAAAACTGGAAGGCCGAGCGCAGCGTTCGCTAGCCCGTCTTTGTCCCGAAAAATCCCCCCCGGAGGGTCGGGCAGCCACAGGCGCCCCTCATCGCCATTTGATCGAACACCCCATGGACGCGACCTGCTCCGACGGTCCCTGCCCCGTCTCGGCCACCTGCCGCATCCCGGCAAGCAGATCCGCCATGCGTCCGCGATATTGCAGCCCGCCCGCGGCATCGAAGCCAAAGAAATCCGGCGTACACACGGCACCATAGCTGCGCGCCACCGCCTGATCCGCATCCACAAGATAGGGAAACCGGAACCCGTGTGCGGCGGCAAAGCGGACCATCTCTTCGGGCCGGTCCGCTGGGTAGGCGTCGTAGTCATTGGACATCACCGCCAGCACGCCCACACCCTCATCCATGAGGGCACGTGTGTCGCTTGCGAACTGTCCGGCGATCCGCTTCACATAGGGGCAATGGTTGCAGATGAACGCCACCAGCAGCCCCTTGTCGCCCAGATGATGCTGCATCCGGTGCATCACCCCATGCGCGTCGGGCAGCGTGAAATCCGGGCCGGGCCAGCCAAAGTCGCACACAGGTGTCTCCAGCCGCATGGGCAATCTCCTTTGCCCCCGCTCTATCACACTTGCATCTGCCGCGCAGCCGCGCACAACTGGCCGCAAGAAAGAGAGGATGGCATGGCGCAAATCGGGGGACATCTGCTGGTCGACTGCCTGCGTGGTCTGGGGGCCACCAAGGCTTTTGGCGTGCCGGGCGAAAGCTACCTTGCCGTGCTGGATGCGCTGCATGACACCGGCGGCGCGCTCGACTTTGTGCTGTGCCGGCAAGAGGGCGGTGCCGCGTTCATGGCGGCGGCCTGGGGCAAGCTGACAGGCCAGCCCGGCATCTGCATGGTGACCCGCGGGCCGGGGGCCACAAACGCCTCCATCGGCGTGCACACGGCCATGCAGGACAGCAGCCCCATGATCCTGTTGATCGGTCAGGTCGCCACGCATATGAAGGGGCGCGAAGCCTTTCAGGAGCTGGATTACAAGGCGGTTTTCGGCCCCATCGCGAAATGGGCGGTCGAGATCGATGACGCTGACCGCATCCCCGAGATCCTCGCCCGCGCCTGGGTCACGGCGACCACAGGCCGTCCCGGCCCCGTCGTGATCGCCCTGCCCGAGGACATGCTGACGACCCGCACCGATGCCGCACCGCTCACCGCGCTGGCACCCATGCACAGGGCTCATCCGGACCCTGCTGCCGTCGCCCAGGCCCACGCGCTGCTGTGCGGGGCGCAGCGCCCGCTGATCCTTTATGCAGGCAGCCACTGGACCGAGCCGGGCCGCGCGGCGCTGCAATCCTTCGCCGAAGGATCTGACATCCCGGTCGCCGCCGTCTTCCGCTACCAGGACCAGTTCGACAACCACTCGCCCGCCTTTGTCGGCGAGGCGGGGGTGGGCATGGTTCCGTGGGTCAAGCGGATGATGGGTGAGGCGGACGTGATCCTCGCGCTCGGGGGCCGGTTCGGCGAGAACTCGACCGATGGCTACACCCTGCTTGATGTGCCGCTGCCCGCGCAAACCCTGATCCATGTCCACGGCGCGGACGCGGAACTGGGCAAGGTCTACCAACCCGCTCTGGGCATCCATGCCGACCCCAGCGCCTTTGCCACAGCCCTCGCAACACACGGCCCCGCAACAGGCCCGTGGAGCGCATGGCGCGCCGAAGGCCGCGCCGCCTACGAGGCCGGGCTGCGCGCGCCTGCGCAACCCTCCCCCGTCGACATGGCCGCCGTCATGGCACATCTGCAAGACACGTTGCCCGACGACGCCATCCTCACCAACGGTGCGGGCAATTTCGCGATCTGGCCCAACAAGCACTTCTGTTTCGGTAAGGGCCAGCGCCTGCTGGCCCCGCAATCGGGCGCCATGGGCTACGGCGTGCCCGCCGCCATCGCCGCCAAGGTGGCCGACCCTGCGCGCACGGTCATCTGCTTTGCCGGAGACGGCGATTACCAGATGACGGGCCAAGAGCTTGCGACCGCCCGGCAGGCGGATGCCTGCCCCGTGATCCTGATCCTCAACAACGGCATCTACGGCACCATCCGCGCCCATCAGGAACGTCACTACCCCGCCCGCGTGTCGGGGACAGAGATGGTCAGCCCCGATTTCGCCGCCCTTGCCCGCGCCTACGGCGTCCACGGCGAACGGGTGGACCGCACCGAGGATTTTGCCGCCGCCTTCGACCGCGCGCTGGCCTCGCCCACCGGTGCCGTGCTCGATCTGGTGATCTCTGCCGAGGCGCTCACCCCGCGCATGACGCTCAGCGCCATCCGCGCAGCCGGCGAGACCGACAGGCACCGATAACGACACAAGATGCGTCGCAAACCAAGGCGGCAAGCCGCGCCAGCTGCGCTTTGCTGACGCCACATACGACAAGGACGACACGCATGCAGTTTGGACTGAGCCAGGAACAGGAGATGATCGTCTCGACCGTGCGCAGCTTTGTCGAGAACGAGATCTATCCGCATGAGGCCGAGGTCGAGCGCACCGGCCAGGTGCCCCATGAACTGGGCGAGGAGATCAAGCGCAAAGTGCTCGAGATGGGCTTTTACGCCTGCAACTTTCCCGAAGAGGTGGGCGGCGCGGGCCTCAGCCATCTGGACTTTACGCTGGTCGAGCGTGAGCTGGGCCGCGGGTCCATGGCGCTCACGCATTTCTTTGGCAGACCCCAGAACATCCTGATGGCCTGCAACGAGGAACAGCGTGCGCGTTATCTGCTGCCCGCGGTGCGGGGCGAGCGGATGGATGCGCTGGCGATGACCGAACCGGATGCGGGATCGGATGTGCGTGGCATGAAATGCACCGCCGTGCGGGATGGCGGTGATTGGGTCATCAACGGGTCCAAGCACTTTATCTCCGGCGCGGAGCATGCTGATTTCTTTATCGTTTTCATTGCCACCGGCGTGGACGACACGCCCAAAGGGCCCAAGAAACGGATCACCACCTTCCTCGTGGACCGCGGCACGCCGGGCTTTGAGGTGCGGGATGGCTACGCCTCGGTCAGCCACCGGGGCTACAAGAACTGCATCCTCGACTTTTCGGACTGCCGCCTGCCCGACGCGCAGGTGTTGGGTGACGTCGACGGCGGCTTTGCGGTGATGAACGAATGGCTCTACGCGACCCGCCTGACGGTGGCCGCGTTTTCCGTGGGGCGCGCGCGGCGCTGCTTTGACTACGCCCTGACCTATGCGGCCGAGCGCAAGCAGTTTGGACAGGCCATCGGCAAGTTCCAGGGCGTGGGGTTTCAGATCGCCGATATGGTGACCGAGATCGACGCTGCCGACTGGCTGACGCTCGCCGCGGCCTGGCGGCTCGACCAAGGATTGCCCGCGAACCGCGAGATCGCGTCGGCCAAGCTCTATGCCTCGGAGATGCTGGCGCGGGTGACGGACACGACCTTGCAGATTTATGGCGGCATGGGGCTGATGGACGATTTCCCCATCGAGCGGTTTTGGCGGGACGCACGCGTCGAACGTATCTGGGACGGCACGTCCGAGATCCAGCGCCACATCATCAGCCGCGACCTGCTGCGGCCGTTGGGCGCGTAAATTGGTTTCGAATGAGCAAGGCTCATCCGACGGGAGTGGGGGGCCAGCCCCCCACACCCCCCGGGATTTTTTTGGGACAAAGACGGGGCTGGGGCGGTTGCTGCGGCCCCGTTCGATGGCGGTTGTCGGCGGTGGGGCGTGGTGTACGTCAGTGATCCGGCAGGCAGAGCAGATGGGTTTTGACGGGGCGATCTGGCCCGTGCATCCGCGCGCGATGGAGATTGCGGGACATGGCGCGTTCCCCACGATCGAGGATTTGCCGGCCCCGCCGGATGCCTGCTTTGTCGGGGTGAACCGGCAAGCGACGGTGGATGTCGTGGGGGCCCTGGCGCAGATCGGGGCCGGTGGGGCGGTCTGCTTTGCCTCGGGCTTTGCCGAGGCGCGCGGCGAAGATGCGGCAAGCGCGGATTTGCAGGCGGCCCTGGTCGCTGCGGCGGGCGACATGCCGATCCTGGGCCCGAACTGCTATGGGTTTATCAACGCGCTCGATGCGGCCCTGCTCTGGCCGGACCAGCATGGCTGTGTGCCGGTTGCGCGGGGTGTCGCGATCCTGACCCAAAGCTCGAACATCGCGATCAACCTGACCATGCAGCAGCGCGGGTTGCCCATCGCCTATACGGTGACGTGCGGAAACATGGCGCAGACCAGTCAGGCTCAGATTGCCCTCGCGCTTTTAGAGGATACGCGGGTGACGGCCATCGGCGTGCACATCGAGGGGTTCGGCGACATCGCCGCGTGGGAAGCGCTGGCGGCACGCGCGCATGCGCGCGGCGTGCCTGTCGTTGCACTCAAGGTTGGCGCGTCGGATCAGGCGCGGGCGGCGACAGTGTCGCATACCGCGTCGCTTGCGGGCTCGGACGCGGGCGCCCAGGCGCTGCTGGAGCGGTTGGGATTTGCCCGCGTGGGCGCGCTGACGGATTTTCTGGAAACGCTGAAGCTCTTGCATTGCGCGGGCCCCCTTGGCGGAAACCGGCTGGCGTCGATCAGCTGTTCCGGTGGCGAGGCCAGCCTGATCGCGGACATGGCGCTGGCGCATGACCTGCAGTTTCCCGCACTGGATGCGGGGCAGCAGACGGCGTTGCGCGATGCACTCGGTCCGATGGTCGCGCTGAGCAACCCGCTGGACTACCACACCTATATCTGGCGGGACACGGCGGCGATGACGCAGGCCTGGTCGGCGATGACGGCGCCCGGGATCGACCTGACGCTGTCGGTCGTGGACTACCCGCGCACGGACCCGACCGATTGGCGCTGCACTGTTGAGGCGGCGCTGGCGACGCGGGCCCAGACGGATCGGCCCTTTGCCGTGGTGGCGAGCCTGCCGGAGTTGATGCCAGCGGGCATCGCGGCGGAGCTGATGGAGGGCGGCGTGGTGCCCATGTGTGGCCTGTCCGAGGCTCTGGCGGCCGCGGACGCCGCGGGCCAGATTGGCGCACCGCATGTGAACGCGCTGTGGCCGGCGCCGGAGATCGCGGCCGGAGCGGTTGTGACGGAGGCCCGGGCAAAGGCGCAGCTGGCGGTGTTCGGCCTTGATGTGCCGCGGAACAGGAGCGTGGCCTTGGATGAGGTGGCGCAAGCGGCCGCTGGTTTCGATGGCCCGCTCGCCATCAAAGGCGAAGGGCTGGCGCACAAGACCGAAGCGGGGGCGGTTCGCCTGGGCGTCGCGCCGGGGGACGCAGCAGATGTGGCGCAGAGTATGAGCACAGATACCGTTCTGATCGAAGAGATGATCGGGGGCGCGGTGGTCGAGTTGCTGGTTGGTGTGACGCGCGACCCGGCGCATGGGTTCGTGCTGACGCTGGGCGCGGGCGGTGTGTGGACGGAGGTGATGCGCGACACGGTCTCACTGCTGTTGCCGGCCACGGAAGCGGATGTTACCGCAGCGCTCGACAGGTTACGCATTGCGCCGGTGCTGGCCGGCTATCGCGGGCAGCACGCCGCGTCGCAGGATGCCATCGTTGCCGCTGTCATGGCGCTCCAGCGCTTTGTCGCGGCGCACCGGGATCAGGTGAATGAGGTCGAGATCAACCCGTTAATCTGTACCCCGATGCGGGCCGTCGCGGTGGATGCGCTGCTGCAGATGAGCGCGGAGGATTAGACGATGCGGAAGATCGCCGCCGTGCTCTTCACCGATTTCGAGATGCTGGACCTTTATGGCCCGCTCGAGATGTTCAGCTTTTTCCGGGACGATTTTGAGATCTGCACCGTCGCGCTGGACCGGGGCCCGGTGCGGTCCTCGGGCGGGCCGGACACGGTTGCGCAGGGCAGTATGTCGGACGGTGTGGACTATGACCTGATGCTGGTCCCCGGCGGGCGTGGGACACGGACGGTGCAGGATGATCCCGTGTTCCTCGATTGGATCAAGGCACAGTCCGGGCACGCAGATTACGTGACCTCGGTCTGCACCGGGTCGCTGTTGCTGGCCAAGGCGGGCGTGCTCGACGGGCGTGCGGCGACGACAAACAAGCTGGCCTTTGACTGGGTGGCGGACCAAACCGAAGGCGTGCACTGGCAACGCAGCGCGCGCTGGGTGCGGGATGGCAATGTCTTTACATCGTCGGGCGTCTCTGCAGGCATGGACATGGCGCTGGCAGTCATCGAAGATTGCCTCGGCCCGGAGGCCGCGGACAACGCAGCGCAATGGGCCGAATTCATCCGCAACCCCGACCCCGCCAACGATCCTTTTGCCAGAACGGAGCAGCCATGACCGACAGCCCCATCAAGACCCGGACCGAGGGCGGCATCCTCGAGGTGACGCTGGACCGGCCCAAGGCCAACGCGATTGACCTCGCCACCAGCCGCGTCATGGGCGAGACATTCCTGCGATTTCGCGATGACCCGGATCTGCGCGTGGCGATCATCACCGGCTCGGGCGAGCGGTTCTTTTCCCCCGGTTGGGACCTCAAGGCCGCGGCAGATGGCGACGCGGTCGATGGCGATTATGGCGTCGGCGGCTTTGGCGGCCTACAGGAACTGCGCGGGCTGAACAAGCCGGTGATTGCAGCGGTGAACGGGATCGCCTGCGGCGGTGGCCTGGAACTGGCGCTGAGCGCCGATATGATCCTGGCTGCGGATCACGCCACCTTTGCCTTGCCCGAAATCCGCTCGGGCACGGTGGCGGATGCCGCAAGCGTCAAGCTGCCCAAGCGCATCCCCTATCACATCGCGATGGAGCTGTTGTTGACCGGGCGATGGTTCGATGCGGCCGAAGCGCATCGCTGGGGGCTGATCAACGAGGTTGTGCCCGCAGCGGACCTGATGGACCGGACATGGGCGCTTGCGCGCCTCATCGCCTCGGGCCCACCGCTGGTCTACGCCGCGATCAAGGAGATCGTGCGCGACGCCGAAGACAGCAAGTTTCAGGACGCAATGAACCGCATCACACAGAGCAAGCTTGCCACGGTCGAGACGCTGTACCGGTCGGAGGATCAGCTGGAGGGCGCGCGCGCCTTTGCCGAAAAGCGCGATCCGGTCTGGAAAGGACGCTGACCGGTTTTGACGGGATGGCAGACCGGCCCTCCGGGGGGGATTTTTTCAGGACAAAGACGGGGCATGACGCGCCCTCGCGGCTTGGGTCAGGTGCGTCGCAGGCCGAGGATGACAATGAGGACAGACAAGGCCATGAAGGTCGCCGCGACAGGGCTGGTGAAGAGGAACCAGGCATCGCCACCGGTCGCGGCAAAGGCCTGTCTGGCGCTGTCCTCGAGCTTGCCGCCGAGGATAAAGGCGATGACGAAAGGCAGTGGTGAGACATCCAGAAGCCGCATGCCAAAGCCAAGCACGCCGAAGGCGATGGTGAACCACACCGCGTCCATCCGCGTCTCCTGCACGTAGATCGCCGTGAGGGTCAGGACGAGGACCACGGGCAAAAGCTGGTGTTTCGGGATGCGGACCAAAAAGCCCATGGAGCGCATGATGACGCCACCAATGGTCCAGTTCATCAGATTGGCCACAAACATGCAGGTGAAGAGGCCAAACGCGATCACCAGTTCCGGGTTCACGCTGTCGGTGCTGAATTTGAAAACCGACGGGCCGGGGTTGAAACCGCCGATGCTTTCGGCCGCCAGGATCAGAAAGACCGCAGCGGTATTGCCCGGGATCCCGAGCGACAGGACCGGGATCAGGTTGGCGCCGGAAACGGAGGAGTTGGCCGCTTCGGTCGCGGCGATCCCTTCGGGCGCGCCGTCGCCAAAGGCCGGATCGCCCGGCGCCTTGCGCCTGGCATGGCGCGCCTTGGCCGTGGTGTAGCCGATGGTCGCCGCGAGGGTCGAGCCGATGCCGGGAAGCGCGCCGATGACCGTGCCGGCAACGGCAGAGCGGGCGATGACGGGCAGAAGCCTGCGGATTTGGGGCCACCCGAGCGATGCGCCCGTCTCAGCCGGCACGGTCGGGCGGGTGACCGACCGGACGCGGTCCGCATGCGCCAGAGCCATCTGGTGAAACACGGCCCCCACGATCAGCACGCCCAGCACCGCTGTGGCGATGGGAAAGCCGCGGTTGAGCACATCCGTTCCCATCGAGAGGCGCGGATAGAAGTCCTCGCCCGTGCCGACATACACGGCAAGCAGGCCAAGCCCCGCCGAGATCAGCCCCTTGCCCACTGACCCGCCGACCACGGCGGCGATAAAGGACAGGGACAGGATCAGCAGCGCCGTCTTTTCCGGCAAGTCCAGGTAAGCCTCGACCAGCAACGCAAGCGACGGGGCGCAGACGATCAGGACGATATCCGAGAACGTGTCACCTGAGGCCGACGAAAAATGCGCAATGCGCAGCGCTTTTCGAGCCTCCCCACGCTGCGCCATCGGAAAGCCGTCGAGCGTGGTCATGTAGCTGTCGGGCGTGCCGGGGGTGTTGAAGAGGATGGCGGGAACAGCGCCCCCGATGGTCGCCCCTTTCATGATCCCGATCAAAAATCCCATGACGGGCAGCAGCGCGTCCGGCGTGAAGCCGAAGGCGGAAATGAGGATAGGCAGCGAGATGGCCATGGCGATGGGTCCGCCGAGGCCGGGCGTGGCCCCCACGACGATGCCAAGGACAAAGCCCGAGATGACCATGATCAGCGTGATCGAGACCCCGACGCCGAGGAGGGCAAAGGCCTCCGGCCCCTGAAATACGGCGAGGATACCGGCCCAAACATATCCCAGCGCGTCCATCAGTAATCCCCGTTGGGCGGCAGCAGCAGATCGTCAAAGGGCACATCGAACAGGACGATCATACCAAGCACGCCGCCGATCCCGATGAGGACGGCACGCCGGGTCAGCCGCCCTTCGGCCAGTGCGATGCTGCCGGTGATGGCGAATGTGCCACCAAGGACGAAGCCGATGTATTTCCACGGAAAACTGCCCCGCAAAAGGCGGTATTCAAGCGGCTCGGTCGCGCCCAGATTGTAGAGGGCAACGGCGATCGGCCCGGCATAGAGCGCCATGAGAAAGCCGCCGATCAGGATCGCCAGCATGATCGCGCCAAAGCGCAGCGCGCGGCGTGGCGCGTCCTCGGTGCCGCCCGGCACCGCGCGGGACAGTGCGGTGAGCAGCCCACCGATCAGGATGAACCCAGCGGCCAGCGTGGGCGCAAAGGCGTCGCCGATGGCCGTGCGGCGCCGCACCGTTTCAATCAGGCCCGTGTCGGTGTCCAGCGGGATCCAGACCGCGAGCGTCAGAACGGCGAAGGCCGCGCAACCCAGACCCAGCGCGATTTGGCTTTGACGGGTCATGGGGCGCGGCCCTTTCCTTATGTGCCGGGCCGCGCGGTGCAGCCCGGCGTGGGGTTCACTCCGACGCGGCTTCGAGCAAGGCGCCGGCTGCCTCGTAGGACGCGGCAAGCTGTGCCTGCAGGTCGTCGCCTGCCACGATGGATGGGCCGCCAAACGCCCGCGCGATCAGCGCACCGGCCCCGGTGTCGGCGTCCGACACGATGTCCGCAACAGCGCTTGCCATGACCTCCACCGCCTCGGCTGGCATGCCAGCGGGGCCTGCAAACATGAACTGTCCGTCCGAGTTGAACGCGACGCCAAGTTCCGCAAAGGTTGGCGCATCCGGCGTCTGGTTCAGGGGCACCGACAGGGCGGAGGCGAGGTTGACCAGATCACCTGCGGCCACCCCCTTGGCCTGGATCCCGGCCATGAAGCCGAGATCCATATCGCCCGCATTCACGCCGTCCATCACGGCCTTGCCGCCGCGCACTTCGACGATGTTGAATTCCACGCCTTGCGCTTTGCCCAGCAGGTAGGCGAGGTCAGCCAAACGCGGGCTCATCGCGCCAAAGCGCAGCGCCTCACCCGCCTTGGCCGCATCGATCACGTCCGACATGGTGCGCCACCCCTTGGAGCTGAGCGACACGACGCCCATCTGGAACCCGGCGGTGGTGGTGATGCCAGAAAAGTCCGCAGGCGTCATGCCCGCATCCGCCGCGGCCATGTTGTAGCCAAACGTCTCGGTCACGGCCATGCCGATGACAGTGCCGTCGGCGGGCGCATCCTTGAGTGCGGCGGCGAGGTTCAGACCACCCTTGCCGGTCACCTGTTCTGGAATGATCTCCCACCCCAGCCGCTTTTCCAGCTCTTCGGCGATCAGCCGTGCCTGGGTGTCGGCACCGCCGCCCGCGCGAAAGCCGATCATCATCTTGATGGGTCCGGGCGGTGTCCAGTCCGCGGCCACGGATGCGGTGGCGGTAATGGCAAAGGCGACAGCGGCGCCCACGGTTTTCAGCCATGTCTTCATTCCAAGATCCTCCCTGATCTATGCACACCATCCCGTCTTCGCGAGATTGGTTGATAAGTCAACAAAATCGCCTTTGTGCAGCAAGTCAAGTTCAATTGCCGGGGTCGGTCACTGCGACACCGCGTGGTCCACCGGCAGGCCACTGGGCACCTCTTGGGGTATACCGAACAGGCCGGCTTGCGCGGACCGACCGGTAAGCGATTGGAGGAACTGCACAATCGCGTCGACCTCGGCATCGTCGAGCGCGGTCGGCGCCAGCCCAACCACGGCGCGCTGACGCGCCATCTCGCGCGGATCCTGCCAAACCATGAAATCAATCGCGGCAAGCCACGGCACGTCCGGCAGCGCGGCACGCTCGGGTTTCCACGTCGCCAGCGCCGCACGCGGATTGAGGTGATGGCGCACGATCCCCTCGAGCGTCGGATAGGCCCCGTTGTGGCCGTAAGGTGCCGTGAGGGCGACGTTGCGCAGCATGGGCGTGCGAAAGGCATAGGCATCCTCGAGCCGGTCGCTTTCGCCCATGTGGCCGACATCGCGCACCATCGGGTCAAAGCGCCGCGTGCGCCCGGGGCCGAAGGGCGGCAAGCCAAGCGCGTGAAAGCCCTGATCGGACATCAGCGGGCCGCTGTGGCAGCGCGCGCAGTCGGCTTTGCCGTAAAACAGCGCCATGCCCGCCGATTGCTCCGGTGTCAGCGCCGTTGTGTCGCCGCGCAGATAGGCGTCGAACGGGCTGTCGATACTGGTCCACTCAAAGATCATGAAGGCCGACAGCGCATTGGCAATATCGGCGATGGTGATGTCTGCGGGTCCGTCGATATGGATGTAGGCCGCCGCGAACATGTCGGCGTAGTCCGGGATGTGACGCACGCGGTCTGTGAGGATGGGCCAGGCGTAATCGATGCGGTTGTGGACCGCGCCTGCCACCTCGTTCTCCTTGGGGTTTCCGGCCATCTCGAACTGCGCGACGAGCGGAAAGATCGCCTGCGCCGCCAGTAGATTGTCGAGCCCGCCCGGCAACCACTCCTCGGCCGGTGAGTTGAACCCGTTCTCATAGGTGTCCGCGATGCTCAGACGCCCGTCGTGGAACATCACGTGCAGGTCCTCGGCCCCGAGGTTCCACAGGCCCGGTGCATTGCGCGGGATGCGCTTGCGGATCCGGTCGTCACCCGTGCCAGCCGTGCGGTGGGGGCCGAGGCCCACACCCCCCTCGCCGATGCCCAGGCTCAGCCCGTCACCGGTGCCGAAATCGGGATGGTGGCAGGTGGAACACGCAATATTGCGGTTGCCCGACAGGATGCGGTCATAGAACAGCAACTGGCCCAGTTTGGCTTGCGCGACATCGGGCGTGATGAAATCATCCGGGCCAAGCGGACGCGGCAGATCGGTGGCGAAGGCCGGTGTCGCGACAAGGAGGATCAGATGCGCAAACTTGCCATAACCCTTTGTTTTTTGGCGCTTCCGGCGTGGGCTGAGATCGAGGAGGCGCGCGACCTGATGGAGGCTGGCGCGTATGAGGCGGCCTATGACGCGCTGTGGCCTGCGGCACGGTCGGGCAACGCGGACGCCGAAGAGTTGATCGGCGTGATGTACGCCCTTGGCCTCGGGGTCGAGCGGGACGACGAACGCGCGTTCGAGTGGTATCTGCGCAGTTCCATGAAGGGGCACCCGGGCGCACAAAGCGGTGTCGGCTGGTACTACGAGGTCGGGCGCGGGATGACTGCCCCGGACCTGGTACGCGCCTACATGTGGTACACGCTCAGCGCCATCGGCGGCGACCCGGACGCGGCCATTTCGCTGGAAGAGGTGGTCAAGAAGATGACGCAGGAAGAGATTGATCGGGCGCATGTTCTGGTCGCTGACTACAAGGTCTGGATGTATCCGTTCCGCTGAGTTTGGCAGCTTGGTTTGCGGTTGGGAAGGGATTTGACCGCACGGTCCGGTTAACGGGGCGTACGGTGGTTACCATCTGGTGAAGATCGGGTGAAACGTGCAGTTCGGGTGGGAAAGTGTACGTTTTGGCACCCGCGCCATGCGCCGGTTTTGGCGGGTATTGTAGGAAACGTACAGTTTGTCGGCGAAACTGTACGTTTTGGAGAGACCGGAGCAGTTAACGAAGCCTTCAGATCTGGTGCGCGTTAACGTTTGGATTTGAGCGATAAGAATTGGGTAAGGTTTGACGTGTGAAGGGCCGATGCTCGACCTTCGATGTTTGTGGTGGCGTCCGAGATGTGTCGACGTCACCGGTCCTGCGAGATGCGCCGAGGTCCGGTTTGGGCCCATCTCGTCGAGTGCTGCATAGTGCGCCAACGGCAGCTATCTGGGATCATTCGAGAGTTGGGGTTGAGATCTCTGCTTGGGGGAAATGGGAGTATGGTGGAAAATGGTGCTCACGTGCTGATTTTGGTCTTCCCCCACTGAAGTGGTCCTCCGCTATGTTTAGGAAAACGGAGGAAACACATGGCAAACAAGCGACCCAAGCCCGAAGAGATTGTCACGAAGTTACGGCAGGTTGAGGTTCTGACTGGGCAAGGGATGCCGCGTCTGGATGCGATCCGCCAGATTGGTGTCACTGAACAGACGTTTTACCGTTGGAAGAAGAAATACGGCGGAATGGGCACAGACCAATTGAAGGAACTGAAGCGGCTTCAGAAAGAGAATGAGCGTTTGAGAAAGGCCGTATCGGACCTGACGCTGGACAAGCTCATCTTGGCGGAGGCGGCAAAGGGAAACTTCTGAGCCCCACTCGTCGTCGTGCCTGTATTGATCGCGTTCGTGCTGAGCTGAACATCTCGGAGCGCCCGGCATGCCGGGTTCTCAGACAACATCGATCCACACAGCGCAAAGTATCTGCGGGTCGCCCGGATGAAGAACGATTGGTGGCCGATATGATTGAACTGACCCGGCAGTATGGCCGCTACGGCTATCGTCGGATCGCTGCGTTGCTGAGAGACGCTGGCTGGCATGTGAATGACAAGCGCGTGGAACGGTTATGGCGACGAGAGGGGCTGAAAGTGCCAATGAAACAACCAAAGAGGGGGCGGCTCTGGCTGAATGAAGGATCATGTGTTCGGTTGCGGCCAGAACACCGTGATCATGTTTGGTCCTACGACTTCGTACATTGCCGGACAGATGACGGAAAGGCGTTCCGAACGCTCAACATCATCGACGAGCACAGCCGGGAATGTCTGGCTATACGCGTAGACCGCAAGCTGAACTCAGGCAACGTCATCGATGTCCTGAGTGACCTGTTTATCCTGCGCGGCACCCCGTCGTACATTCGTTCTGACAACGGTCCCGAGTTTGTTGCCCAGGCCGTACAGGATTGGATCAAAGCCGTTGGAGCAAAGACCGCGTACATCGAGCCAGGTTCGCCTTGGGAGAATGGATACTGCGAAAGCTTCAATGCAAGGTTCCGAGACGAGTTCCTGAATGGCGAGATCTTCTACAGCCCGCGTGAGGCCCAAGTCCTGATCGAGGCGTGGAGAAAACACTACAACACAAAACGCCCCCATAGTGCTTTGGGCTACCGCCCACCGGCCCCGGAAACCATCGTCCAGATAGACCAAAGGCCGATCATGCACTAACAATCAAACTGGACCACTCAGGTGGGGCTGATCAATTTGCTTAATGCCTTTCCGCGAACGGAGTCGTAAGCCGCGAATTCCTCTGGACTTCGCAGCCAAATTTCTTAACTTCGAGTATATAGTCTGCTGATAGGCCTACTTACATTAATGTTACGGAAATCCAATTTTGAGAAACAGTAAGCTGGTGAAGCAGTCCAGTGGGAAGCGAACGATCGTGGTAGTAGGCGCAGGCTTCGCGGGCTACCGCTTCATCGCCGAGAGTGTAAGACTTACGGAGCTTCAAGGGCTGACGGACGCCGTTCGGTACGTGGTGATTGATAGGCGCCCAATTGAGCAGTATGGTCGAGGAGTGGCTTGGACCGGGACTCAGTCAGAAGCCTTGAGAGCCAATATGAATAGCGCTACAATTGTGCTGGGGACTGATCAAAACAACGCGCTACTCACGTCAATCGAGAAGCTTCAAGCTGATAGGAATCCGATTTCCACTCTTTACCAGTCTAGAAAGGAAATCGGAGATCGAATACATCAAGATTTTCTTCGTGTCGTTCAAAGGTTTGCGGACCTTGAAATAGAGTTTCATCCGATAGAAGCTAGAGTTGCAAGCATCGACAAGCAGGGAATAGGATACGCGGTAGAAACTAATGACGGTAGCGAGATTTTTGCTGATATTGTCGTTCTTGCAACTGGCCACTTTCCTTCTCAAAATTTCCCTGACCTTATTGATTGCGATGGCTTCATCGAAAGTGCATGGGATTGGGAGCGTCTTCAATCAATCCCTGTTGGTAAGAGGGTTGGGCTATTAGGCATGGGACCAACAGCTGTAGATGCAGCTTTAGTTCTCAGTGAGCATGGTCACAAAGAAGTCCACGCTCTGTCTCGAACAGGCTTGATGCAATATCCTCGCCCTCGACACTCATCTGCGACCCTCTCGGTAATATCTGAAGATCTGCTCCGTTCCTTAGCTGACGCTTTCGGTGGTCTGACGGTTGACATGTTAATTGCGTTGGCGGCAGCCGAGTTCAATAAATACCCGGGATCATGGGGAAGAATTCAGCAAGCCTTCATCGATTCATCCAAACCACCAGTTCAATCCTTAAGGCGCGGATACGCTAGAAGTGACGATATAGAAGATTGGTTCAGTGTTCTTATCGCTCTTGAGAGACTTGTGCCGTTGGTTTGGTCTCTTCTCCGTGAAAGCCATAGGAAGAAATTTGCTAAGCTGTTCCGTTCTGTTTCAAATCTTGCTTACGGGATGGCTCCTCCGCAAGCTCTTCGAGTATTGGAGATGCTTGATGAAGGGCGTTTGACGACACGAGGCGGCTTGCGGAACGTGCGTTTTGACGAAACCAATTCATGTTTCTTGGCAGAGTTCGCGACTGTAAAGAAATCTAAGCTGGATGTGGAACGTTTTGATGTAGTGATTGATTGCAGTGGACTAGGTCGAGATTTGTCCAGGGCACCATGGCTTTTTGTGGAGCCAATGATCCAAAATGGGCTACTCTACCCTGCAGAATACGGTGGCGCGCATGTAGACTTTAGGTCCGGTCAGGTAACTGACAAAGCCGGTCGAGCGATTGCGGAAATCTATTGTCTTGCAGGAAGTCTTACTATCGGGAGCCATTTCGTTACAAACGGGCTTTCAAAAGTAGCGCGAACCGCACATCAATCAGCAATGAAGATTCATGAGAAAATGGATTTTTTGACGGCGACAACGAGGCCATGGTCAGAAATAAAAGCCGTTATAAATGAAGAAGTCGGGGAGGCGACTTAACTTGGCGCATCCAAAAACAACAAAGCAGACATTAAGTTTTTTGGGTCAACAGAACGTTCTCGTCTTGCTCGGCTTGTTCATAGCATCCCATGCAACTACTGCTTCAGTGATTGCTGTATTTCTTCAAGTGTCTTATGGTGGGCCTTGGGTTATTGGAGAGACGACTTCGCTTAGTTATTGGCATCGTTTATACTACTGTATGACGTCACAAATCTCTCCTGGCTTTACGGAGTTTGTGCCAACAAATGATGTTTCACGCTCTTTGGCTCTTTTGAATGGGTTTATTGGTCTAGTAATTAACGCAATTTACATTGCGCTTCTCGTATCTCAAGTTCTTCGACCAAAGAATGTCTTCGAATTCGGCTCACACATAGTGGTCAACAACCAGGAAATGTGTGGCGAGATTCGGCTCTACTCGCGCCTTCGAACTGAGGCAGTATACATTGAGTTCTCACTGTATCGCTTCCTTTTGCATAAGCGGGAAGATGGTCGTGTTTGGGGGAGAACCGAAGAGGTCAGAGTACATCCCAAAGACCGCAAGCTTTTGCGATCAAGGTATCCGTACATAATCAGATTTGACCTTGCCGACGACTTCGTACCCTGGGAGGATGTTCTTACAGCAGAAGGGCAAGTGAGAGAAAATGTGCCGGTTAGTTGGCTTACAAAACTGAGTTCGGAAAAGCGGGGCTATTTCTTTGTTATGGTCCGCGCAGAGACCGAATTCGGAACTGTGTATCAACGAAAAGAGTATCGTGTGGGTACAAATGAATTTCGACTTGGGAAGAGTATCCCAGTTTTTGACAACGTTGAGGTCACTCTTGACGACTGGCATAACCCCCAAAAAGGGAACTGGCGGAATTGGAATAAAACGGACTTGAGTCCAAAATCTGTTGATGCCAAAACTGTGAGCGGCGAGGGTTCATCTTCGCAACTCGGTTGACCCGGCCCGCGTGAACATGCTTAACCTAGTACCTCGGTAGCACAGTTTGGTTTCAACCCAATAGATCAATGGCTTACCTCGCCATGACGCGCATTGAAAGTCCACTGCTCCTTGGCGGCTTCTTTTGTCAATTCCCGAAAGGGATAACGAAAAGCAGCCATTGAGTACTTTGAGCTGAACGACTGCTTCGTCCGCAATCCAGACCTTCGACATGCAAATACAAAAAGGCCGCCTGGTATGAGGCGGCCTTTTCTCTTTTGACGCGCAAGAGCGCGGCTTCGCTCAGTTCAGGTCGGCGGCTCGGGCGGCGTTGACGTCGGCCTCGGCTGCGGCCACAGCCTCTTGGAGTGCGGCGAGGATTTCGTCACCCCGTGCCACATTGGACGTGAACCAGTCGTTCACGGGCGCCGCCGCTTCGGCGAAGGCGGCCTTTTGCTCGGGCGTCGGCACATAGAGGTCACCGCCACCGGCGACGAAATCCTCATAGGCCTGGATCGACTTGCGCTTGGGCGACGCAAACGTCGCCTGCTGCAGCGCGTAGAAGCCGTCGACCACGACGCGGCGCATGTCTTCGGGCATGGCCATGAAGTTCTCGTTCGACATCCACCACAGCGCACCCATATAGGCGTGGCCGTCCAGCGTGACGTATTGCAGCCCCGCATCGGGGAACTTCATACCCATGATGTCGGTGATGCCGTTCTTGGAGCCCTCGACCACGCCCGTTTGGAACGAGGTGAACAGCTCGGGCCACGGGATCGGCGTGGGCGAGGCACCCAGAGCCTTGACCAGTTCCTGCGGCAGATCGGCGACCACGGTGCGGATCTTCAGGCCTTCCATATCCGTTGGCTCGGCCACACGGCGTTGCGTGTTGGCAAAGTTGCGCCAGCCGCCGGTGTTGCCGATGGTCATCAGGCGGATTGCACCGCCGGAATCCTCAAGCGCCATATCCCGCATGGTGCGGACAAAGTCGCCTTGCAGCACATGTTCTGCAATGCGGTCATCGGCCATCAGGTAGGGCAGATCGAGGACCTGCACGTAAGGAAAGATGCCCGAGGCACCGCCGGAGGTGGAGATGTAGACGTCGATCGAGCCGTCCGCCACGCCCTGCAGGCATTCCGCCCCGTTCGAGCACAGCTGCGTGCCGATGAACAGCTCGACGGCGATGGCGCCGTTGCTGGCCGCCTCGACATAGTTCTTGAAGACGACGAGGCCGTCATAATCTTCGTCATTGGTGTTGGAGTTGGCGGTGGCGCGGATCGTGTATTCCTGCGCGCTGGCCATCATTGCCGAGCCCGCGACAAGCGCGGCCACTGCAAGGGATTTCGTTAGGGTTTTGAGCATTGGGTCCTCCCGGTTTGTCTATAGCTCGTTAGTTCGCGAACCCCGTCAGGCGGGGGATCGTCATGGAAATGGCCGGAACGTAGGTGATCAGAAAGATCACCGCGATCTCGATGGCCAGAAATGGCAGGATGGCGCGCGCGATGGTTTCCACCTTTTCGCGGCTGACGGCGGCGGCGACAAACAGCACAAGCCCCATGGGCGGCGTGGCCAGGCCGACGGTCAGGTTCACGCTCATGATGATGGCAAAGTGGATCGGATCGACGCCCAGATCGACAAAGATCGGCCCGAGGATGGGCCCGAGGATGATGATCGCAGGCCCGGCATCGAGGAACATGCCGACGATGAACAGCAGCAGGTTGATCAGGAACAGCAGCACCAGCGGGTTTTCCGACAGGGTCAGGATGAAATCCGCAAGGATCTGCGGCGCGTAGCTGAGCGACACGACCGTTTTGAACGCAAGCGCGGCACCGACAAGCAGCAGCACCACCGCAGAGGTCAGGCCGGCGCGGCTGAGGATATCGGGCAAGTCCCTGAGCGACATGGTGCGCAGGACGAAGAACGCGACAAAAATGGCATAGGCGACGGCAACAGCGGCGGCTTCGGTCGGCGTGAAGACCCCGCCGAGGATACCGCCCAGGATCAGCACGGGTGTTTGCAGGGGCACGATGGCGCGTTTGCAGATGGTGCGGAATTCCGACGACACTTGCGTGCGCAGGGCCAGCATCAGCGCATGCGCCACCAGCACGGCGGCAATGAATGTCCCCCACAGCATCAGCGATGACGTTTCGCCCAGCGGCAGAAACGCCCAGATCAGCAGGCCGATGTTCAACCGCACCAGCACAAAGGACGTCCAACGCTCGAGCGCGCCCAGTTCGACGCCGTCGAACTCGACCTTGTGCGCCGCGGGCAGGTCGTAGCGGTCGGCGGTCACGCGGATCATGACCATGAGGCCCACGCCAACGAGCACGCCCGGCACGATACCGGCAAGGAACAGGGCCGCCACGCTTTCGCCCATCACATAGGCGTAGATGATCATGATGCCCGAGGGCGGGATGATCGGGCCGATGACCGAACTCGCCGCCGTGATCGCCGCGGCATAGCGGCGGGTATACCCCTCCTTCTCCATCGCGGGGACCAGCATGGAGCCCAGCGCGGAGGTGTCGGCGACGGCGGACCCGGACAGGCCCGCAAACAGGATCGACGACAGCACGTTCACCTGCGCAAGCCCACCGCGCAGGTGGCCCATCAGCGCTTGGGAAAACTGCACCAGGCGGATCGTGATCCCGCCCTTGTTCATCAGCTCGCCCGCGAGCATGAAGAACGGGATCGCCATCAGCGGAAAGCTGTCCATCCCGTTGTAAACATTGCGATACAGCAGCGTAATGTCCCGCTCTTGCCCGTTGAGGTACAGCAGGATGCCGGGGGCGGCGAGCAGGCCGAAGAACACCGGCAGACCGATCAGAAGGAACAACAGGAACAGCGGCAGGAACCAGATCAGCATATCATTCGCTCCCCGCCGCCATGTCGCCCAGATCGAGGTCCGGCAGCCGGTCGCCCCCGCCCAACAGGGTCAAGATGCTGCGCAGGATCAACTCGACATTCACCATCAACAGCAGCACGACACCCACCAGCAGCGACAGCATCATCCAGCTGCGCGGCACCCGGAACCATCCGTCAAACGTGGGCAGATACAGCGACGCGGTGGCAAAGCGCCCGCCAAACCCCGTGACCTCGGACCAGCCAATGGGCAGGGCGACGATCAGGATGCCAATGGAGATGAGCAGCAAGAACAGGCTCAACAGCGCCGCCGCGGCCTTGGGCAAGAACCCCGACACCATGTCGAGCGCCACAAACCCGCCGCGCCGGAACGCCGTGGGGGCCATCAGGCCCGTCATCCAGAGCATGCAGAACCGCGCAGCCTCATCCGGCCAGGGCAGGGCGTTGTTGAACACATAGCGGGCGACCACCTGGATCAGGATCGCAACCACCATTGCGGCGATGGCCACGATACCGATGCCGCGCCCGATCTTGAGCAGCGCGCCGTTCACCCAGCTGATCGGTGCAAGCACCGTCAGAATTAGCCCCATGAAGGGCCCTCCCGTTGTCGGTCGCCCGGCGGTTATTCCACCGTGGCCCATTTTCCGCTTTCACCCCGCGGGCGGGTCTTGGCCTGCCTTACTTGGGCAGGCTGCCGAACTGGCCGGCAAAAAAGGTCAGCGGCTGGCCATCGCGCATCTGCGTGCGCTGCACCTGGCCCACGATGATCATATGATCACCCGCTGCATGTGCCGCCACTCTGCGGCATTCGAACCGGGCAAGGCAATGATCAATCAGCGGAACACCGTCGGCATTGGCGTCATGCGGATGCTGGTCCAGCACATGGGCGTCACGCGCCGCGAGCGTCGCGAGATCCTGCTGCTCGGCGGCCAGCACGTGCACGGCGTAGTGATCGGCCGCCTCGAAATACGGATACCGCCGCGCGCCCTTGTCGACGGACCACAGCACCAGCGCCGGGTCGAGCGACACGGACGAAAAGCTGTTGGCCACGATGGCGATGGGGCCATCCGCGCTGGGAACGGTGATCACCGTCACACCGGTGGCAAACTTGCCAAAGGCGTCGCGCAATTGGCGGCTGCTGTCGGCATCTGGGCGAAAGGTCGTGGGTTGATCAGCGCTTTGCATCGTCATCAGGCCACCTCGTGTCCTAGGGCTGCCTCGTAAAGGCGGAACCATGTGGGTCGGTCGAGGGTCACGCGCGTGGCCTCGGCAATACGTGTGATCCGGTCAAGGTTGTTGGTGCCCATCACGGGGATGATCCCCGCGGGGTGCGCAAGCAGGAATGCCGTGGCGACGGCGGCGCGGTCCACGCCCTGCCCCGTCGCAATCTCGTCCAGCACCGTTTGCACAGCACCCGTCCCAGTCATGAGACCACCACCGCCAAGCGGCGACCAGGCCATCGGATGCTGGCCATGGCGCTGGTGGAATGCGAGGTCCCCGTTGGTGAACGGTGCGATTTCGCTCAGCGAGATTTCGATCTGGTTGGTGACAAGAGGGGTCTTCATGCCCGATTGCAACAGGTCCCAATCATAGGGGCGAAAGTTCGACACACCCACATGCCCGACCTTGCCCGAGGCCACGGCCTCATCCAGCGCAGCGCCCGTTTCATGGTGATCCATGAACGGGTCGGGCCGGTGGATCAGCAGCAGATCGATGTGGTCGATGGCCATGTCGCGCAGCGAGTTGTCGACGGATTGCAGGATGTGCGCGCGGCTTGTGTCATAGTATTTCACCGGCGCGTCCGCATACCGCCCGATGGGCGCCACGATATCGCACTTGGTCACAATCTCCATCTTGGCGCGCAGGCCGGTATCGGCCTTCAGCGCCTCGCCCAGGATCGCCTCGGCGATGTAGCCGCCATAGATATCCGCCTGGTCAAAGGTTGTGATGCCCTGATCGAGGCAGGCGCGGATCTTGGCCTGCACATGGGCGGTGGACGTATCGGCATCATCGCCCAGACGCCACATGCCATACACGATGCGCGACATTTCCAGTTTCGGTGCGAGTGTGACGCGGTCCATCAGCGGCGCTCTCCTGCGGCAAGGGGTGTGGCGGGTGCCGCTGCGGGCACCCGGCCATAAGCATGGGGCAGTGAGCAGGTTTTCAAGTGCGGCATGACGCGCGCACCAAAATGTTTTGCCTCGTCGATATGCGGGTAGCCTGAGAAGATGAAGGCGCGAATGCCCATCTTTTGATACTCCTCGATCTTGGACATGACCTGATCGGTGGACCCGACGAGGGCCGCACCGCAACCCGACCGTGCCCGGCCCACGCCAGTCCACAGGTTGGGTTCGACATAGCCGAACGTGTCCGCCAACTCGCGCGCCTTGGCCTGATGCGCCACACCGAGAGAGGTGGAATCCAGCGCCCGGTCGCGGATCAACTGGCCGTATTCATCGTCCAGCTTGGACACGATGTAGTCGGCGTATTCGCGCGCCTCGGCTTCGGTATCGCGCACGATCATGTGGACGCGCAGGCCGTAATCGAGCGTACGGTCGTATTTCTCGGCCACCGCATTCACGTCGCGCATGCGGCCTTTGAGGTTTTCCATCGGCTCCGGCCACATGAGGTACACGTCACAATGCTGGCCGCACAGCTCGAGCGCCGAGGGTGAATAGCCGCCGAAATAGAGCAGCGGGCCACCCGTCTGATAGGGGCGCGCCGGGTCGGTGGTGAGGCCGGTGAAGGAATAGACGTCGCCTTCGTAATTGATCTCGTCGCGCGTCCAGGCCTGTTTCAGGATCTCCACCACTTCGCGTGACCGCTGGTAGCGGTAGTCGCTGTCGGCCTTCTCGCCGGGAAAGTCGGACGAAATGATGTTGACCGTCAGCCGCCCCTGCAACATGTGGTCGAGCGTTGCGATGGTGCGGGCCAGCATGATCGGCTGCATCTCACCACAGCGCACCGCGGCCAGCAGGTTGATCTTGTCCGTGATGGGCGCGCAGCCCGCGACAAAGCTCAGGGTGTCCTGCCCCACCTGATAGGAGGACGGGCACAGAATATTGCGAAAACCCTGACGCTCGGCCTCGCGCACGATGTCGGAACAATGCGCCCAGGACGACCGCAAATCACCCTCCGGCACACCCAGGAACTGATAGTCATCCGAACACAGGGCGGAGAACCAGGACACCTCGGCAGCATCAAGATCGGGGGAGGTGATGGGGACAACAGTCATGTCCGTATGGGCCTCTTTCATTTGCGACAACTTAGCCTTTGCGTAGCATCCGCATTGATGTAGATCAATGGTGTATCAATTCCCATCCCATGTGACAGTGACGCCACGTGAGCACCCAAGCCAACGCACCCCATGCCCTGCCGATATACGTGCAGATCGCCGAGCTTCTGACCCGCGACATCGTCGCCGGTCGCCTGATCGATGGTGAGCGTTTGCCGCCCGAGCGTGACATGGCACGCGAACTGGGCGTCAGCGTCGGCACCCTGCGCAAGGCGCTTGCCGCAATGACCGAGAAGGGGCTGGTGGAACGCGTGCAGGGCTCGGGCAACTATGTGCGTGCGGCGGGCGATACCGGGACGGTCTACGCGATGTTCCGCCTCGAACTGCTCGAGGGGGGCGGCCTGCCGCGGGCCCAGGTGTTGGATCTGTCGGTGATGGTCAAGCCCGGCGACCTGCCAGCCTTCGGCACCTCTGACAGGGGCACGCGCATTCGCCGTTTGCGGCGCCTGAATGAAACAATCATCGCGGTCGAGGAAATCTGGCTGGATGCCGGCGCGGGAATCATCGACCAAGGCGCAATGTCCGAATCGCTTTACGCCACCTACCGCAAATCCCTGGGCCTCTGGATCACCCGCGCCGAAGACCGGGTGTCGCTGGGCCCCGTGCCCGACTGGGCGCCTGATGCCTTCGCACCCCGCCCCGGCCATACGGCAGGGTACATCGAACGGTTCAGTTGGGCCGACGGCCCTGCCCCTATTGAATTCTCGCGCACCTGGTTCGATCCGGGCACCGCGGTTTACGTCCAACGACTGAAGTAAGTAAGGAACGCCCGATATGGCAAAAGAGGTCCGCTACGGCATCATTGGGTGCGGCATGATGGGGCAAGAGCATATTCGCAACATTGCCCTGCTCGACGGCTGCAGCGTCGCTGCGTTTTTCGAGCCCGACGCCGCCATGGCCGCCGCGGCCAGCGCGCTGGTGCCCGACGCCTATGCCGCCACTTCATTGGCGGATCTGCTGCAGGTCGAGGCGCTGGATTGCCTGTTGATCGTCAGCCCCAATTTCCGCCACGTCGCCCAGATGCAGGAGATTGCGGCGATACGCCCCCTGCCCCTGCTCGTGGAAAAGCCGCTTTATACCGACCCGGGCGACGCAGCGGCCCTCGCGGCCTTTCGCGATGGCTATCCCGCGCCAGTCTGGGTCGCGATGGAGTATCGCTACATGCCCGTTATTGCAGCATTCCTCGACCAGGCAGCGGTCGAGACGGGTGGCATCCGACAGTTGAGCATCCGCGAACATCGCTTTCCGTTCCTCGAAAAGGTCGGCGATTGGAACCGCTTCAATCGCTACACCGGCGGAACGTTCGTCGAAAAATGCTGCCACTTTTTCGATCTGATGCGCCTCGCGCTGGGGTCCGAACCGGTGCGCGTGATGGCGAGCGGCGCGCAAGCGCTGAACCACCTGACCGAAGCGTATGACGGTCAGACGCCCGATATTCTCGATTCCGGCTATGTGCTCGTGGATTTTGCCAACGGCACGCGGGCGATGCTTGAGCTGTGCATGTTCGCCGAGGGCAGCACCTATCAGGAAGAGCTGTCGGCCGTCGGGCCCAAGGGCAAGATCGAGGCCTTTGTGCCCGGCCCGGGCCGGTTCTGGCCGCCGCATCTGGGCGACGCGCCCGTGGCAAAGCTGGTCAGCAGCCCGCGCATGCCCAAAGGGCCCCGCGTCCACGACATCCCCGTCGACGCCACATTGCTTGACGCAGGCGATCACAACGGCTCGACCTTTTACCAGCATCAGAAATTTGCCGAACTTGTGCGCGGCACGCGAGACGCACCCGAGGTGTCGCTGGAGGATGGCTGGGCGGCCGTTGCGATGGGGATCGCCGCGCAAGAGAGCATCCGCACAGGGGCCGCCATCGACCCGACGCCATGGATGGCGCCGCGTTAGGGCTGCGTCGGACGGGGGCCGGTGGACGCGCCTACCACGAACTCCGCTTCCCAAAGACGCGTGGCAGGATCCGCTTGCGGGTTCTGAATGCGGTCGATCAACATCTCGGCCAACGACGCGCCCGCCGCCCGCACCGATGACCGCGCAGCGGTAAATACAGGCGTGTCCGACCCGTTCTGCAGATAGCTGATGCAGTCGTCAAAGGTGGCGATGCTGACATCCTGCCCGACGCGCAGCCCACGCGCATCAAGCGCCCGGCGCACGCCGAGCGCGCTGATGATCGATGACACCAGAAACGCCGTGGGCGGCGCGCTTTGACCCAGCATGCGATACGCGTTCTGATAGCCGTGCCCCTCGGTCATCTCACCGGCGACCATCAAGTCGGCATCGATCGGCACACCGGCATCGCGCATCGCCCCCTCGAACCCCGTGCGGCGGCGCATGGCAAAGTCCATCTCTTCGTGCCCGTTGATCAGCGCGATACGTCTGTGCCCCAGCGACAGCAGATACTGCGTGACCTCGTGGAACGCCCGCCGGTTATTGACGTCGAGCCAGTCGTAAGGCGTGCGCGCTCCGCTCACCCGGCCATGCACGACAAACGGCAGGCCGATTTCATGCAACACCGGCAGGCGGGGATCATCCATGCAGGGTGCATGCACAACCACGCCGTCCACAGCGCCCCGCGCCTTGAGGTTGCGATAGGCGTCCGCCTCGCCTTCGGCGTCGACACGCGTCAACATCATCTCATAGCCGTGGCGCGCATAGGTCTCGCCCGCCCCGGCCATGAAGTCGCCGAAGATCGGGTTCACCGTCTCGACCGAGTGCTTGGCCGAGATCACATGGCCGATGCAGCGCGAATGACCGGTGGCCAAACCCTGCGCACGCGGATTGGGGCGGTAATTGTGCGCCTCCGCCGCCGCGACCACACGTTTGCGCGTCGCCTCGCTGACCTCGGGATAACCGTTCAACGCGCGGCTGACCGTGGTCTGGCTGAGGCCCAGCATGTGAGACAGTTCTTTGAGGTTCACGGGGAAACACCGATCCAAAGCGCTTTTGACAGGGGCAAACGCTAGCCAAACAATCCTGTCAGGTCAAAACCTTCCGCATGTCGACGGCAAAGGGGCGAATCCGACCAAAGTGGTATACACTGTTTGACACAGCCTGTGATTTACGTAACGTTTGGCGCATTCCAAAGCGCTTTGGGGAGATGGAATCAATCCATGCGCGTATGGCCGAGGGAAATGCCCGGCCGAAGGGACTGAAATTGGGAGGAAGACCAAAATGAAAAACACACTTCTGGCCAGCACTGCGGCCTTTGCGATGGTGGCATCGATGGCTTCGGCCGGTGGCCACCTCGCCTTCGGCACCGAGGGCGGCCCGTTCAGCTGGGACAGCTATGACGCATGGGCCGAAAACGCCCCCGACCTGAGCGGTCAGACCGTCACCGTGTTCGGCCCATGGCTGACGCCCGAAGATGGCTACCTGAACAACGCGCTGGCCTATTTCGAAGAAGCCACAGGCGCCGACGTGATCTACACCGGTTCCGACAGCTTCGAGCAGCAAATCGTGATCGATGCCGAGGCAGGATCCGCACCCAACGTGGCCGTGTTTCCACAGCCTGGCCTCGCGGCTGTGATGGCCTCCAAGGGTCAGCTGTTCCCGCTGCCCGCGGACATGGGCGACTGGGTGCGCGACAACTATGCCGCCGGTCAGTCCTGGGTGGATCTGGGCACCTATGCGGATGCCGATGGCAACGACCAGATGTACGGCTTTTTCTACAACGTGAACGTCA
>JBCBHM010000027.1:0-44114 GCA_038525585.1 Pseudomonadota bacterium | reverse complement strand
CCGCAAAAAGCTCAACCAGTACACGCGCTACGGTACGGTGGCGCTGGCGACCCTGCAGGCCTGGGGCCTCGCTGTCAGCCTCGAAGGGGGCGATCTTGTCACCGATCCGGGCATGTTCTTCCGCATTTCATGCCTGATCACGCTGGTCGGCGGCACGATGTTCCTGATGTGGCTGGGTGAGCAGATCACCGCGCGCGGCATCGGCAACG
Organism: Pseudomonadota bacterium; assembly: GCA_038525585.1. GTDB lineage: Bacteria > Pseudomonadota > Alphaproteobacteria > Rhodobacterales > Rhodobacteraceae > Tateyamaria. The sequence continues at coordinate 43,905 of JBCBHM010000027.1, read as the reverse complement.
GCATCTCGCTCATCATCTTTGTCGGCATCATCGCCGAGGTGCCGGCCGCACTGGCACAGTTCTTTGCCTCCGGTCGGTCCGGCGCGCTGAGCCCGGCGATTATCGTCGGTGTGATTTTCATGGTGATCGCGACGATCACCTTCGTGGTGTTCATGGAACGCGCCTTGCGCAAGATCCACATCCAGTACCCCCGCCGTCAGGTCGGGATGAAGGTCTATGATGGCGGGTCCAGCCACCTGCCGGTCAAGGTGAACCCGGCGGGCGTGATCCCGGCCATCTTTGCCTCGTCGCTGCTGCTGTTGCCGGTGACGATCAGCACGTTCTCGGGCAATTCCACCAGCCCCGTGATGTCGTGGCTGCTGGCGAATTTCGGTCCCGGTCAGCCGCTTTATCTGTTGTTCTTTGCGGCGATGATCGTGTTCTTTGCCTATTTCTACACGTTCAACGTCAGCTTCAAACCCGAGGACGTGGCCGAGAACCTCAAGAACCAGAACGGCTTTGTCCCCGGCATCCGTCCGGGCAAGAAGACCGAGGAATATCTGGAATACGTGGTCAATCGCATTCTTGTACTCGGGGCGGCCTACCTGGCGCTGGTCTGCCTGCTGCCGGAAATCCTGCGCGGTGAGTTCGCGATCCCGTTCTACTTCGGTGGTACGTCCGTCCTGATCGTGGTGTCGGTGACCATGGATACGATCCAGCAGGTCCAAAGCCATTTGCTGGCGCATCAATATGAAGGCCTTATTGAGAGATCGCAATTGCGTGGTAAGAGTGGCGGCAAAGGCCGCCGCAAGCGCAGCCCGATCCGGAGATAGGGACTATGAATATCATTTTGCTTGGCCCGCCAGGTGCGGGTAAGGGCACGCAGGCGCGTTTCCTCGTGGAAGAGCGCGGCATGGTGCAACTGAGCACGGGCGACATGCTGCGCGCCGCCAAAGAGAGCGGGACCGAGATGGGCCAGATCGTGGCCGATGTCATGGCCCGCGGGGCGCTTGTCACGGACGACATCGTGATCGGCCTGATCCGCGAACAGCTCGAGACGGTCAATGCGGCTGGTTTTGTATTTGACGGCTTTCCCCGGACGCTGGCGCAAGCGGACGCACTGGCCGGTCTTCTGGCGGAGTTCGACCAGAACCTGGATGCGGTGATCGAGCTTGAGGTCGATGATGAGGTGCTGGTCACCCGTATCGTCGGCCGCGCGGCCGAAGCTGCCGCAGCCGGTCAACCCGTCCGCGCGGATGACAATGCCGAAAGTCTCAAGGTCCGGCTGATGGAGTATTACAAGAAGACGTCGCCACTGATCGGGTACTACTACGCCAAAGGCCAGTTGACCAAGATCGACGGGCTGGGCGACATCGACACGGTGAAGGCGTCGATGGCAGCCGTTCTCGACCGTTGAGCGAGGCGGCAGATTTTTGCAAAAATCTGCTTGCCGTCGCTCTGTGTGACAGGGGTTGACGCCCAGCGGATCAACGCCTATCTCACGCCATCTCTGACGAGAATCGATGGTCGAATTGTATTCGACCTGATCACCTGATCAGCTGCAGGCCCGGGGGCGAAATCCTTGGGCCTTATGTTGTGAAAAAAGGGCCTGGAACCACGGGCTCGCAACGAAAAGGAAATGCCACGTGGCACGTATTGCAGGGGTGAACATCCCCACCGCCAAGCGTGTTCCGATCGCCCTGACCTACATCACCGGCATCGGCAACACCTCCGCCCAGAAAATCTGCGAAGCTGTGGGGATCGACTTTGCCCGCCGTGTGAACGAGTTGAGCGACGCCGAAGTCCTCAAGATCCGCGAGCACATCGACGAGCATTACACCGTCGAAGGCGACCTGCGCCGTGAGACCACGATGAACATCAAACGTCTGATGGATCTGGGCTGTTACCGTGGCCTGCGCCACCGTCGTAACCTGCCTGTCCGCGGGCAGCGCACCCACACCAACGCACGCACCCGCAAAGGCCCCGCAAAGGCCATTGCCGGCAAGAAGAAATAAGGGAGGGCAGCGATTATGGCACGTGATACACGGCGCGTTAAGCGCAAGGTCTCCAAGAATATCGCGGCGGGCGTGGCCCACGTGAATTCGTCGTTCAACAACACCAAGATCCTGATCTCGGACGTGCAAGGCAACGCGATCTCCTGGTCGTCTGCCGGCACAATGGGCTTCAAGGGCTCGCGGAAATCCACACCTTACGCCGCCCAGATGGCGGCAGAGGATGCGGGCCGCAAGGCACAGGAACACGGCGTGAAAACGCTCGAGGTTGAAGTGCAGGGTCCCGGTTCGGGCCGTGAAAGCGCGCTGCGCGCTCTGGCCGCAGTTGGCTTCAACATCACGTCGATCCGCGACGTGACGCCGATTGCCCACAACGGCTGCCGCCCGCCCAAGCGTCGTCGGGTCTGATCGACATCACCACATCTGGGGACCGTTCCGTTGTCTTGGGGCGGTCCCCGTCCGCATTTTGAAACCTCGGGAGCCCACGTGCTCGGACATGGCACGTTGGCAGGAATGGAGGGACGCATGATCCACAAAAACTGGGCCGAACTGATCAAGCCACAACAGCTTGACGTCAAGCCGGGCAACGAGCCTGCGCGTCAGGCAACAGTCACCGCCGAACCGCTCGAGCGCGGCTTTGGCCTGACCATGGGCAACGCGCTGCGCCGCGTGCTGCTGAGCTCGCTGCAGGGTGCGGCGATCACATCCGTGCAAATCGACAACGTGCTGCACGAGTTCTCGTCTGTCGCAGGCGTCCGCGAGGACGTGACCGACATCATCCTGAACCTCAAGCAGGTTTCGATCCGAATGGAAGTCGAGGGGCCCAAGCGCCTGTCGATCTCCGCCAAGGGTCCGGGCGTTGTCACCGCCGGTGACATTTCGGAATCCGCGGGCATCGAGATCCTGAACCGCGACCATGTGATCTGCCACCTCGATGACGGTGCTGACGTCTACATGGAGCTGACGGTGAACACCGGCAAAGGCTACGTGTCGGCGGAAAAGAACAAGCCCGAGGATGCGCCCATCGGCCTTATCCCGATCGACGCGATCTATTCGCCGGTCAAGAAGGTCAGCTATGATGTGCAGCCCACCCGCGAGGGCCAAGTGCTGGACTATGACAAGCTGACGATGAAGGTCGAAACCGATGGCTCCATCACGCCAGATGACGCCGTGGCCTTTGCCGCGCGTATCCTGCAGGACCAACTGGGCATCTTCGTCAACTTTGACGAGCCGGAAAGCGCGTCGCGTCAGGACGACGATGATGGGCTCGAGTTCAACCCGCTTCTGCTCAAGAAAGTGGACGAGTTGGAACTGTCGGTGCGCTCGGCCAACTGCCTCAAGAACGACAACATCGTCTATATCGGCGATCTGATCCAGAAGACCGAAGCAGAGATGCTGCGCACGCCGAACTTTGGCCGCAAGTCGCTGAACGAGATCAAAGAGGTTCTGTCGGGCATGGGTCTGCACCTGGGCATGGATGTCGAGGACTGGCCGCCGGACAACATCGAAGACCTTGCCAAGAAGTTCGAAGACAACTTTTAGGTGCGTGCAAGCACGCACCCTACCGTATAGCTGTCGGTAGGGTGCGTGATGTCACGCACAGACCCGGGCGAGCAGCCCCAAGGAGAGCCCAAGACACGCATCGCGGGCCAGACAAAGCAAAAACGCCCGTAGAGGGCACACATTGGAGATAGAAATATGCGTCACGCACGTGGTTACCGCCGCCTGAACCGAACACATGAACACCGCAAGGCGCTGTTCTCGAACATGGCCGGCTCGCTCATCGAACATGAGCAGATCAAGACGACCCTGCCCAAGGCCAAGGAACTGCGCCCGATCGTGGAAAAGCTGATCACGCTTGCCAAGCGCGGCGACGATCACGCCCGCCGTCAGGCCGCCTCCAAGCTGAAAGAGGCGCAATACGTCGCCAAGCTGTTTGATGTGTTGGGCCCCCGCTATGCAGAACGCTCGGGCGGTTATGTCCGCGTTCTCAAGGCGGGCTTTCGCTATGGCGACATGGCGCCCATGGCGATCATCGAATTTGTCGACCGTGACCGCGACGCAAAAGGCGCCGCGGACAAGGCGCGCCTTGCCGCCGAAGAGGCCGGCGACGCATAAGCCTGATGCGCCACAAAGTTTCCAAAACCCCCGTCCATCGTGGCGGGGGTTTTGCGTTGGGGCGCTTGTATTGCCGGGGCGGGGTTTGCATATTCGCGAAACCATGAAACGCCTGATTGTTCTGATCCTCTGCCTGCTGCCGTTCTCTGCGCTTGCCCAGACGCGCGTGCCCGAAAGCAAGGCCGAAATTTCGCTGAGCTTTGCGCCGCTGGTGCGCGACACCGCTCCGGCCGTGGTCAACATCTACGTCCGTTTCGTGACCGAGGCGCGCCGCCGCACACCGTTCATGGACGACCCGTTTTTTGAACGCTTTTTCGAAGGGTTCGGCCAGCCCACACCGCGGGTCCAGAATTCGCTTGGGTCCGGCGTGATCCTGTCGGGTGACGGCATCGTCGTGTCGAATTACCATGTGGTCGGGCAGGCCACCGACATCAACGTCGTGCTCAATGACGGCCGCGAATACGCGGCGCGCGTGTTGCTGGGCGATCAGGCCAGCGACCTTGCCATCCTGCAGCTCGATGGTGCGGAAAACCTGCCCTTTCTGCCCCTTCGCGACAGTGAAACCGTCGAGGTGGGGGAGCTGGTACTGGCCATCGGCAACCCGTTTGGCGTGGGCCAAACCGTGACCTCCGGCATCGTCTCCGCGCTCGCCCGTTCGGGCGGGTCCAATGGCCGTGGGGCTGGGTATTTCGTGCAGACGGACGCGCCCATCAATCCCGGCAATTCCGGCGGTGCCCTTGTCGATGTGGCGGGCCGCCTGATCGGGGTGAACACCCGTATTCTTAGCCGGTCGGGCGGGTCCAACGGTATCGGATTTGCCATTCCCGCGGACCTCGTGGCGGCCGTGCTGCGGCAGGCCCGCACGGGCAATGATCGCTTTGTCCGGCCATGGGCGGGTGCGACCGGGCAGGCGGTGGACGCGGATCTGGCCGAGATGCTGGGGCAGGTCAGACCCGTGGGCATCATCCTTGCCGGTCTGCATCCCGCCAGCCCGCTGGCGGAGGCCGGGTTCGCGGTGGGCGATGTCGTCACCCATGTGGACGGTGCGCCGGTCAACAGCCCGGGCGAGATGCTCTACCGGATGAGTGTGGCAAGCGTCCGCGATACGGCGGCGATGAGGCGTCTGCGCGACGGCGATACCGACACGCTCACCGTCTCGCTCATTCCGCCGCCCGACGATCCGCCCCGCAACGCCATCACGCTGCCCGAGGGCAGCAGCCTGCCGGGCCTGACCGTGGCCCGCATCAACCCGTCGGTCATCGCCGAGTTGAACCTGCCCATCGCTGCCCAAGGCGTTGTCGTGCTGGACGAAGGGCCGATTGGCCGTCGTGTCGGCCTGCGCCGTGGCGACGTTTTGCAACGCATCAACCGGCGCGACATTCGGACACCCGAGCAGGCCGCGGGGATCCTGGCGGAGGCGACCCGCGGCACCTCCGTTCGTGCACTGCGCGGCAACAGCCGCGTCATGTTGCGGTTCTAGGGGTGGCGGACCTTTTTGCCTCTGACGAACCCCAGCCCGATACCGGTCCCCGACCGCTCGCCGACAGGCTCCGCCCGACCAAGATCAGCGAGGTCATCGGGCAGGATCAAGTGCTGGGCGCAGATGCGCCGCTGACGGTCATGCTGTCCTCGGGTGCGCTGTCGTCGCTGGTGTTCTGGGGGCCGCCGGGTGTGGGCAAGACGACGATCGCGCGGCTGCTCGCGCACGAGACCGACCTGCACTTTGTCCAGATCAGCGCGATTTTTACCGGCGTGCCGGACCTCAAGAAGGTGTTCGAAGCGGCCAAGATCCGGCGGCAAAACGGGCAGGGCACGCTGCTGTTCGTCGACGAGATCCACCGGTTCAACAAGGCCCAGCAGGACGGGTTCCTGCCGCATATGGAAGACGGGACGATCCTGCTGGTGGGCGCCACGACCGAAAACCCCAGCTTCGAGCTGAACGCCGCTGTGCTGTCGCGCGCGCAGGTGCTGGTGCTGGAGCGGCTGGATCTCAGGGACCTCGAACTGCTGGCGCAACGGGCCGAGCAAGAGCTGGACAAGGCACTGCCGCTCGACGGCCCCGCCCGCGAGGCGCTGCTGGAGATGGCCGATGGCGATGGCCGCGCGCTGCTGAACCTGGTTGAGCAGGTGATGGCCTGGGACGTCGACGCCAAGCTGACCGCCGAACAGCTGTCGAAACGTCTGATGCGCCGCGCAGCGCAATACGACAAGTCGGGCGACGCGCATTACAACCTCATCTCGGCCCTGCACAAATCGGTGCGCGGGTCCGATCCGGACGCCGCACTTTACTGGTTTGCGCGGATGCTCGAAGGGGGCGAAGACCCGCGTTTTCTCGCTCGTCGCATCACGCGCATGGCGGTCGAGGATATCGGTCTGGCCGATCCGCAGGCGCAGTCCATATGCCTGCAAAGCTGGCAGACCTACGAACGGCTCGGCAGTCCCGAGGGCGAACTGGCGCTGGCCCAGGCGCTGATCTATGTCGCCCTCGCGCCCAAATCCAACGCCACCTACGTGGCTTACAAGGGCGCGCGCAAGGCGGCCAAGGAAACCGGCTCGCACGCCCCGCCCAAGCATATCCTCAACGCGCCAACCGCCATGATGAAGGATCAGGGATACGGCGCGGGCTATGCCTACGACCACGATGCCGAGGACGGGTTTTCGGGGCAGGACTATTTCCCCGACGGGATGGGGCGCCGCGACCTTTACCAACCCGTGGAACGGGGGTTCGAGCGCGACCTGCTGAAACGTGTCGCGTATTTCGCCAAGCTGCGGGCCAAGCGGAACAGTTGACTCTGGCGCGCCAAGCGGTGACAGACCGCGCATGTTGACCACCCTCTCTCTTGTGGCCCTTGGCGGGGCCATCGGCGCGTCCCTGCGTTGGCTCATGGGCGTCGCACTGTTGCGCGCCATGGGCCCGTCGGATTTCCCCATGGCAATCCTGTCGGCCAACGTGCTGGGGTCGGTGCTGATGGGTGTTTTCGTGGTCGTCGCGGCGCACAAGGGGCTGACGCATCTGAGCCCGTTCGTGATGACCGGCCTGCTGGGTGGTTTCACCACCTTTTCGGCCTTCAGCCTCGAGGCGATGACACTGATCGAGCGGGGGGCCATGGGGCAGGCCGCGCTCTACATCACCTTGTCAGTTGCGCTATCCATCGGCGGTCTCGCTGTGGGCCTGTTGATCGCACGGGGGATCGTGACATGAGCGGCGTACAGACCATCACCGTGGGCGAGGATGAGGGTGACCAGCGCCTTGACCGGTTTCTCAAGCGGCGCTTTCCGCAGCTGAGCCAGGGCATGATCGAAAAGATGTGCCGCAAGGGCGAATGCCGCGTCGATGGCGGCCGGGTCAAATCCGCCACCCGCGTGGACACGGGGCAGGCGGTGCGCGTGCCTCCGCTGCCGGACCGGCCCGCGCCCAAGCGTGAGGTCAGCGCCGTGTCCGACAAGGACGCGCAGATGATCCGCGACTGCGTGATCTATCAGGATGACCACGTGATTGCCCTGAACAAGCCCAGCGGTCTGCCGACCCAGGGCGGGTCGGGCCAGACGCGCCATGTGGATGGCCTCGCCGCCGCGTTGCAATACGATTACGACGACAAGCCGCGGCTTGTGCACCGGCTCGACAAGGATACTTCCGGCGTCCTCCTGCTGGCGCGCACGCGCATGGCGGCCAAGGCGCTGACCGCGTCGATGCGCCACCGCGAGACGCGCAAGATCTACTGGGCGCTCGTGGCCGGTGTGCCGACGCCCTATCTGGGCGAGATCAAATACGGTCTGGTCAAAGCACCGGGTCGTGGCCGGGGTGGGGAGGGCGAAAAGATGATCGCCGTTAACCCGCGCGACATGAACGACACCGATGGGGCCAAGCGGGCGCATACGCTGTATGCCACGCTCTACCGCGTCGCGTCGCGCGCGGCCTGGGTCGCGATGGAGCCGATCACGGGTCGCACCCACCAATTGCGCGCGCATATGGCCGAGATTGGCCATCCGATTGCGGGCGACGGCAAATATGGCGGCTCAAGCCAGGAAAATGCGGGCGACGGCTGGGGCGCGCAGATCGGCGGCGTCATCTCGAAGCGATTGCACCTGCACGCCCGCATGATGCGTTTCGAACATCCCGAAACGCGCGCGCCCATCACCGTCACCGCGCCCCTGCCACCGCATATGGCCGAAAGCTGGGACACGTTCGGCTGGACAGAAGACCTCGCCGCGGAGGATCCGTTCGAGGTGCTCGAGTGAAGCTGGTGATCTTTGACGTCGACGGGACGTTGGTCGACAGCCAGGCAACGATCCACGGCTGTATGGAAACCGCCTTTGCCGGTGCCGGGTTGCCGCCGCCGTCGCGGGCCGATGTGTTGTCGATTGTCGGGCTGTCGCTGCCGCAGGCGATGGCGCGGCTTGCGCCCGCAGCGGACACCACAACGCTTGTCGACAGCTACAAGCAGGCCTACCGCGCGCAACGCATGGCGGGCAACGAGGCCGAGACCTCGCCGCTCTATCCCGGGGCGCGGGCGGCCCTCCTGCGGCTCAATGCGCGCGAGGACGTTTGGCTGGGCGTGGCAACCGGCAAGTCCAAGCGCGGGCTCGACGGCCTGATTGCCGCGCATGATCTGCACGGTCTGTTCGTGACCCGGCAGGTGGCGGATCACCACCCGTCCAAGCCGCACCCCTCCATGCTGATGCAGGCCATGGCGGATGTTGGCGCGCGACCGGATCAGGCGGTGATGGTGGGCGACACGACCTATGACATGGACATGGCGATGGCGGCGGGGATGCCTTTTATCGGTGTCTCATGGGGCTATCATGCGACCGAACAGTTGGGCGCGGCGCGCGCTATCCTCGGCGATTTTGCGGAACTGGACGGGCTGATATGAGCGAGTGGAAGCAGAAACGGTTCTGGACGGATGCGACGGCGGTGGCAGACGGCGCCGGCTGGACCATCGAACTGGATGGCCGGCGGGTCAAGACACCGGCAAAGGCGGCGCTGCTGGTACCGACACAGGCCCTGGCCACCGCCATCGCTGCCGAATGGGCCGCGCAAGAGGATGTGGTGAACCCGCTGTCGATGCCGTTTACCCGCAGTGCCAACGCCGCCATCGACAAGGTTGCCGTGCAGCACGCCGAGGTTGCCGACCTTCTGGCCGATTATGCCGATGCCGATCTGCTGTGTTACCGCGCCGAAGGGCCCGAGGCGCTGGTGGCGCGGCAGGCCGCGACCTGGGATCCGTATCTGGACTGGCTGGCGGCCAAGCTTGGTGTACGGCTGGAACCGCGCACCGGCTTGATGCACGAATCACAGGACGAGCACGCGTTGCAAATCCTGCGCGACGCGACCCATGCGCTGTCGCATTTCGAGCTGGCCGCCTTTCACGATCTCGTCAGTCTGAGCGGGTCGTGGGCCCTAGGTTTTGCCGCTGCCAAAGACATGACCAGCCTGCCCGAGATTTGGGCTGCATCCCGCCTCGATGAGATATGGCAAGCCGAGCAGTGGGGCGACGACGAAGAAGCGCTCGAGATGGTGAAACACCGCGAAACCGCCTTTTTCCACGCAAAATCCCTATGGGATACAGTGCAGGGCGACGCCGCGTAAACCGGTGCGCGCACCTTGTGCAGTTGCTTAGAAATGCGTCAATTTCGCCCGACCTACCCTTGACCTCGCATGGCGATTCTGGACAGACTGCCGCACACCCGGAAAACAATGCTTTTCGGGATCACCTTCAGTTTTGCCTGACGAACGGGTGAAACTGGGCTCTCCACCCAACGTGGTGGAACATCAGGAAGAGGTAAAAATGAAAAAATCCGTATTCTTTGGCGCGCTCGCGTTCACCGGCATGGCTGCCGGTGTGGCGGCTGCTGGCACGCTGGATGACGTGAAAGCACGCGGCACTTTGAACTGCGGCGTGTCCACCGGTCTCGTGGGCTTTGCCGCCCCCGATGCGAACGGCGAATGGGAAGGGTTTGACGTTGCCGTCTGCCGTGCCATCGCTGCTGCGGTCCTCAACGACTCGAACGCTGTCGAGTTCGTTCCGACGACGGGCAAGACACGCTTTACCGCGCTGGCGTCCGGCGAGATCGACATGCTGGCCCGGAACACCACCTGGACCTTCAGCCGTGACGTCGACCTCAAGTTCGAATTCACCGGCATCAACTACTACGACGGTCAGGGCTTCATGGTGCCCAAGGATCTCGGCGTTTCGTCGGCGAGCGAACTGGACGGCGCAACCGTCTGCATCCAGACCGGTACCACGACCGAGCTGAACCTGGCGGACTTCTTCCGCTCGAACAACATCAGCTACGAGCCGGTTCCGATCGAAACCAACGCCGAAGCGCAGCAGCAGTACCTTGCCGGTGCCTGCGACGTCTACACCACCGACGCGTCGGGCCTGGCGGCAACACGTGCCACGTTCGAAGCCCCCGGTGATCATGTCGTTCTGCCCGAAATCATCTCGAAAGAGCCGCTGGGCCCGCTCGTGCGCCACGGCGACCACGAATGGGGTGACGTCGTGCGCTGGACGCTGAACGCGATGATCGCAGCCGAAGAGCTGGGCGTGACGTCTTCCAACCTGGAAGAGATGGCTGCCGGCACCAACAACCCGGAAATCAACCGTCTGCTGGGCACCGAAGGTACCCTGGGCGAGATGCTGGGTCTGGACGCTGAATGGGCCAAGCGCGCCATTGCCGTCAGCGGCAACTACGGCGAGGTTTTTGAGGCTAACATCGGTGAGGCAACGCCCATCGGTCTGGCACGCGGCCTGAACGCACAGTGGACCGACGGCGGCCTGCTCTACTCACCGCCCTTCCGCTAAGATACCAAGCCAGGGGGCGCAGGTTCATCCCTGCGCCCCTTGCGCATCTGGGGGTAAGGATCGCTGAAAACAGCGGCAGGTGTGCCCGAGATGCAGCCAAACTGAAAACGCCGGAACGTGCGCACCAAGCGCCAGGACAAAAAAGCCGGCAGCACGGGGATCACCTGATATGACTACGATGACCGACCCGCCACAGGGTACGTTCCGCCTGTCGATGCTGATCAACGACACGCGATACCGTTCTTACACATTCCAGTTTATCGCGCTGATCGTCTTGATCGCGGCGCTCGCCTACCTGATGAGCAACCTGTTTGCGAACCTCGCGGCAGCTGGCCTGAACATTTCGTACAATTTCCTGAGCGAGCCTGCGGGCTACGACGTTCAGCAGACGCTGATCGAGTATACCAGCCAGTCGACCCATCTGCGGGCCGCCTGGGTCGGGATCATCAATACGCTTCTGGTCGCGTTCATGGCCTGTGTGACGGCAACCATCCTGGGCGTGATCGCCGGGGTGCTGCGCCTGTCCAAGAACTGGCTCGTCTCCAAGCTGATGTCGGCCTATGTCGAGGCGTTCCGCAACGTGCCGGTGCTGGTGTGGATCCTGGTGATCAACACTGTCGTGATCTCGATGCCCGCCCCGCGCGCCTATCGTGGCGAAACGCCGGATGCCGAGATGCTGTTCGGCCTCATCGCCTACACCAATCGCGGCATCTACGTTCCTGCGCCGACGTTCGGGCCGGGTGCATGGCTGGTGGTGCTGGTGTTCCTTGCATCGATCGCCGGGATCTTTTTCCTGCGCCGCTATGCGGTCAAACAGCTGTTCGACCACGGTCGTGTGGTCAAGACGTTCTGGCCATCGGTCGGCATCTTCTTTGTGCCGACGCTGCTGGCTTACTTTGTGATGGGCAGCCCGATTGGCGTGGATATCCCCGCACTTGCCGGTTTCAACTTTCAGGGCGGCACACAGATCGGCCGACCGCTGATTGCCCTCTGGCTGGCGCTTTCGATCTATACCGGGGCCTTCATCGCTGAAAACGTGCGGGCAGGCATCCAGGCCGTGAACAAGGGCCAGACCGAGGCGGCATCGTCGCTGGGCCTGCGTCCGGGTCGCGTCATGAACCTGGTGGTGCTGCCACAGGCGCTGCGGGTCATCATTCCGCCGCTCATCTCGCAGTTCCTCAACATCACCAAAAACTCGTCCCTCGCCATTGCCGTGGGCTATGCGGATGTGACGGCCACGCTGGGTGGCATCACGCTGAACCAGACGGGCAGGGCGATCGAGTGCATCCTGCTCCTGATGGCGTTCTACCTGACGATCAGCTTGCTGATCTCGGCGGTGATGAATGTCTACAACAAATCCGTCAGCCTGAAGGAGCGTTGAGATGAGCGATACACATGCACATGCGGTCGCCTTTGTCCGCACCGAACAGCTGCCGCAGCAGGCACCGCCGGTCACCGCCGCGGGCCCTGTCAAATGGGTGCGCGAAAACCTGTTCTCGAACATCCCCTACTCGATCCTGACCCTCGTCGCGATCTACTGCATCTACGCCATCCTTTCGGGGTTCCTGCCGTGGCTCTTTGGCGGCGTGTGGGACACCAACAACATCCGCGAATGTCGCGAGGTGCTCGATGGTGCGCCGGGGGGATGCTTTTCCGTCCTGACGGAGCGGTGGAACCAGTTGATCTTTGGCATCGCCTATGACCGGGCGGAGTATTGGCGGCCCACGCTGGCCTTTGTCCTGTTGTTTGTCGCCGTGGCGCCGGTCCTGTTCAACAAGCTGCCGTCGCAGATGCTGATCTTTACCGGTCTCTACCCGTTCGTCGCCTTTTACCTGATCTGGGGTGGCACGATCTTTGCGCCGATCATGGCGCTGCTCGGCTTTGTGGTGGGGTATCTGGTCTACAGCCGCCTCGTGGCGTCATCCTTTGCCGCGGGCTTTTTTGGGGGTGTTGCGGCGGCTGCGATCACGTGGTGGATCGGCGGCTTTGTCGTTGGTGCGATCACGCCGGAGCAGACGTTCCTCGAGGCTGTGCCAAGCCGCGATATCGGGGGCTTCATGCTCAACATGATCCTCGGCGTGGTGTGCGTGTCGCTATCGCTGCCCATTGGGATTGCGCTGGCGCTCGGGCGCCAGTCCGACATGCCGATCATCAAGTGGATCTGCGTGGTGTTCATCGAGTTTGTGCGGGGCGTGCCGCTCATCACGCTGCTCTTTGTGGCGAACGTGGTGCTGGCTTACTTCCTGCCGCCGGGCACGAATTTTGACCTGATCCTGCGGGTGATCATCATGATCACGATGTTCTCGGCGGCCTATATCGCCGAGGTGATCCGCGGCGGCCTCGCCGCCCTGCCACGCGGCCAGTACGAGGCGGCCGACAGTCTGGGCCTCGACTACGCTCAGGCGATGCGGCTGATCATCCTGCCCCAAGCGCTCAAGATCTCGATCCCCGGGATCGTCAACGTGGCTGTGGGTCTCTTCAAGGATACCGTGCTGGTCTCGGTCATCTCGATGTTCGACCTCGTGGGCATGATCCGCGGCCCGATCCTGTCGTCGACCGATTGGAACGGCGTCTATTGGGAGCTGTGGGCCTTCGCCATCCTGCTTTTCTTTGTCGTCTGCTACGGCATCTCGCAATATTCGCAGTGGCTTGAACGCCAGCTTGCGACCGATCACCGCTAAGGGAGTGTGTGACAATGATTGACACAACAATAACAAACCTGCCCGACACCGGCGATCTGCCGCATATCGACGCCAACGTCTCGGACGAGGTCGCCGTATCCATCGAAAAGATGAACAAATGGTACGGCACGTTCCACGTGCTGCGCGACATTGACCTCACGGTCTATCGCGGCGAACGCATCGTGATCGCGGGGCCCTCGGGCTCGGGCAAATCCACGTTGATCCGCTGCATCAACGCGCTCGAGGAGCATCAGCAAGGCTCGATCACCGTGGACGGCACCCTGCTGTCGTCCGACGTCAAGAATATCGACAAGATCCGGTCGGAGGTCGGCATGTGCTTTCAGCACTTCAACCTTTTCCCACACCTGTCGATCCTCGAAAACTGTACGCTGGCCCCGATCTGGGTGCGCAAGACCCCCAAGAAAGAGGCCGAGGAAATCGCGATGCACTTCCTCGAAAAGGTCAAGATTCCCGATCAGGCCGACAAGTATCCCGGCCAGCTGTCCGGCGGGCAGCAGCAGCGCGTGGCCATCGCCCGCTCGCTCTGCATGAAGCCGCGCATCATGCTCTTTGACGAACCGACCTCGGCCCTCGATCCCGAGATGATCAAGGAGGTGCTGGATACCATGGTCGAACTGGCCGAAGAGGGGATGACCATGCTGTGCGTGACGCACGAGATGGGCTTTGCCCGTCAGGTGGCCAACCGCGTGATCTTCATGGATGAAGGGCAGATCGTGGAACAGAACGAACCCGAAGAGTTCTTCAACAATCCCAAATCGCCGCGGACGCAGCTGTTCCTGAGCCAGATCCTCGGCCACTGATCCGCGATGGGCGGCTTGCCCATCCGACGACATGTGAAAAGGGGCGCGTTCTGATCCGGAGCGCGCCCCTGTCCTATTCATGATCGGATGATCCGCCGTTTCAGGTCGTGCCCATGACCTCGCGCGGGATTGCGAAATCCACCGGTGTGCCCGTGCGCCACCCGACCTCGGCCCAATTGCGCGCATCCCACCGGATCACCGTTGTGGCGCCGGTTGGATAGTCGGCAAAGCGTGGATGCTGCGGCGGTGCAGTGACCAACCGATAGGCGAAGTCGGCGATGCCGGGATTGTGCCCCAGCATCAGCACCGTGGCTTGGGTCTGCGCGAGCAACACTTCCATCATCATCTCGGGACCCGCATGGTACAGGCTGCGCGTAAAGCTGACAGGGCAGTCGACCCCGAGGCCAGCAAAGGTTTGCCCCGTCCGCGTGGACGAGGAACTGACGCACTGATCCGGCATGTATCCTTTGCCCCGCAACCAGGTGCCCATGGCCCGCGCCGACGCTATGCCCCGGTCATTCAGAGGACGGTCATGATCGGCAAGGTCGGGGTCATCCCAGCTTGATTTCGCATGACGCATGAGGATCAGGGTGCGGGTCATCCCAGAAACGCCTTCATGTGAAATGCGGATTGCGCCTCGGGCCGGGCGAACGCCTGTGACACGGGACAGATCCGGCGCACGGCGCAGCCCCGCTCCATACACGCCTGCCCTTCGGGCGCGGCGAGGTAGGCCTTGCACGCGGGCACATCATAGGCGTGCTGATCGCTCAGCGCGTCAACCGGGCAGGCGGTGAGACAGGGCTGTTCTGCGCAGGTCTCGCAGGGTGAAGGCGCCGCTTCCGCAACCGGGAACACCGTCGGGAACACCAACGCGCCGCGGATCGAGATCATCAATCCGGCCGTGTCGTGGATCATCATGCCCGTTGGGCTTTGCCAGAACCGACCCGTTGCGAGCGCCCATGCGATGAAGGGGGCATAGGGCGGCCCATCTGACGGATAGCTGTCCTTGGCCCCGAATGCAGTCGCCAGATTGCCGATCACACGCTTTGACCAGCGGTCGATCGGATCGGGCACGCCGTCCTGCGCCTCCGGCGTTTCCGAGAAGACCGACCACCAGCCGGAGGCTGTGCCCAGCAAGACGCGCGATCCATCGACACCCATCACAAAAAGCCCGTGAGGAGCCGCGGCGTCTTCGACCTGCGACAGTGTCATTTCCGCGCAAACGGCAAGGCCAGGGACCAGCCGAGTTTCGACGGACGGTCATCCTGCCATTCGAGGCCAACCTCCATCGCGTCATGCCCGGCGGCGGGTTGCGGGATGTAGGTGCCGAACAAACGGTCCCAGATCGACAGGGCAAATCCGTAGTTGCTGTCATGCTCTTGGCGGTGCACCGAATGGTGGACGCGGTGCATGTCCGGCGTGACCATGACGCGCCGCACGACGGCATCCAGCCAGAGCGGCAGGCGGATGTTGGCGTGGTTGAACATGGCCGTGCCGTTCAGGATGATCTCGAACAGGATGACGGCCAGCGCCGCCGGGCCCAGCAGATACACGGCACCGACCTTGATGAGCATCGACAGCGCAATCTCGACCGGGTGAAAGCGGATGGCGGTGGTCACGTCCATGTCGACATCGGCGTGGTGCACGCGGTGCAGACGCCAGAGCAAGGGCACCTTGTGCGTGATCAGATGCTGCGCCCAGATGATGAAGTCGAGGATCAGGATGGCCGCAAGCACCTCGACCCAGAAGGGCAGGGTGAGCGCGTTGAACAGACCCCACCCTTGCGCGGCAGCATGGGTCGCGGCCCCCACGGCAAGCAAGGGCAGGCCAAAGGACATCAGCCGCAACAGGACCGTGTTGGCGATGGTGATGCCCCAATTGGTGAACCACCGCGTGCTGCGCGGCCGCGTGCGCGGGCGACGCGGCAGCATCGCTTCGGTCATTGCGAAAAGGACAAAGAGGCCAAGGAAGACGCCAAAGCGGATCAGGGTTTCATGTTCCATGCCGGAAACTTATCCGTCGCGGGTGGCAGAGCAATGCGGCGCAGGGACACGTTTGCGTTAGCGCGGGCGGATGATCGAGCCTGCGCCGTGGTCGGTAAAGAGTTCGAGCAGGCACGCATTCGGCGCGCGCCCGTCGAGGATCACAACCGCGCGCACGCCGCTGGCAATGGCATCGAGGGCGGTTTCGGTCTTGGGGATCATGCCGCCTGCGATGGTTCCGTCGTCGGTGAGGGTGCGGATCTGATCTGCGGTGATTTCGGTGATGACGGCGCCCGCGCTGTTCTTGACCCCTTCGACATCGGTGAGCAGCAGAAGCCTGTCGGCCTTGAGTGCTGCGGCGATGGCGCCGGCGGCGGTGTCGCCGTTGATGTTGAACGTTTCGCCCTGTTGTCCAGCGCCAAGGGGCGCAATCACCGGGATCATGGCGGTGTCAAAGAGCGTGTGCAGGATGCTCGGATCGATCTGCGACGGCGTGCCAACCAGACCGAGCGCCGGATCCGTCTGGTCACAGGTGATCAGGTTGGCGTCCTTGCCCGACAGGCCCACCGCCTTGCCACCCGCACGGTTGATCGCCTGCACGATGCGCTTGTTGACGATGCCGGAGAGGACCATTTCGACAACGTCCATCGTGGCAGCGTCCGTCACCCGTTTGCCGCCGACAAAGTCGGACCGGATGTCGAGCCGCGTCAGCATGTCGTTGATCATGGGCCCGCCGCCATGCACGATCACCGGGTTCACGCCCACTTGGCGCATCAGGACGACGTCGCGGGCAAAGCTTTCCATCGCGTCATCCGAGCCCATGGCGTGGCCGCCCAGCTTGATGACGACTGTCGCCCCGGCATAGCGCTGCATGTAGGGCAGGGCCTGGCTGAGGGTGCGGGCGGTGGCGATCCAATCGCGGTTCATATCCTGGGTCTTCATGTTGGGCACTCGCGGTATCCGGGGGCTTATCCAGAATTGCGCGCTGCCGCGCAAGCCAAACCATGACCCCCACCCTGGCCCTCCCCTTGGGGGAGGGGACGTACCTGCGCGGTTGTTCGTTATTCGAGCGTTGCGATGATGGCGCGCAAGGTGGCGATGCCGTCACCCTTTTCGCTGGAGGTCAAAACGATCTCGGGGAAGGCGGCGGGGTGCTTGGACAGCGCTGCGCGGGTTTGGGCCAGCACGGCGTCGCGGTCCTTGGCTTTGACCTTGTCGGCCTTGGTCAGCACGCATTGGAACGTCACGGCGGCGGTGTCGAGCAGCGTCAGGATGTCCTCATCGACCTTTTTGATGCCGTGGCGGCAGTCGATCAGGACAAAGGCGCGGCGCAGGGTTTGGCGGCCGGACAGGTATTGCTTGAGCAGGCGTTGCCATTTTTCGACGACGGGCAGGGGGGCATTGGCGTAGCCGTAGCCGGGCAGGTCGACCAGGTAGTGGCTGTCGCCTGCGGTGAAGTAGTTGATTTCCTGAGTGCGGCCCGGGGTGTTGGACGCACGGGCCAGGCCCTTGCGCCCGGTGACGGCGTTGATCAGTGACGATTTCCCGACATTGGACCGCCCGGCAAAGCAGACCTCCATCCGGTCGGCAGGTGGCAGGCCGGACATGGCAACCACGCCTTTGACGAAGTCGGTTTCGCCGGCAAAGAGCAGGCGGCCCTGTTCCCGCGCGGTGTCGTCGGGATCTTGGGCGATGGGGAACGGTAGGCTGGTCATGCCACTGTGTCACCGATGGTGACGGTGCCTGCGGATTTGACCTGGAAATAGACACCGAAATTGCGGGTGTTCCACCCGGTCTCGAGCAGGTTCAACATGCTGATGTCGCGGGTTGCGGTCATCGGGTTGGCGTCGGGGGCGCGGCAGCGTTCGATGGGTTCGACCGGTTGCAGCGTCGCGGTTCCCAGGGTGATGTCGCCCTGCAGCAGGTCGCCCTCTTCCCATGGGGCGAGGCCATCGAGCCAAAGGTTGATACGGAAGCGGCGCATGTCGATGTCGAAACCGGCCCTTTGGCTGAGCGCGCGCAGCGAGGCGAGGTTGCCGATGGAGACCGACGGGAAGGGCACGTCGGTCATGCCTTGGGTCGGCGCCTTGACCAGGCGTGCGGGGCCGGGGCGTTCGGCGGGCCACAGATCGCCAACCCAGGCGCCGAGCATGTCCGGCTGTGTTTCAGGCGCAAAGTCCAGAGGATCGTGGTCGGGATGGGTCAGGCGCACGCCACGGTCCGTCGTGACGGCCCCGACGGCGGCAAGCGCGGGACCGGAGGCCACTTGCAGGAAGTTGCGGCGCGGTTGCCAATCATCCGTGTCGGGCGCTTGGTCGTTGAGAAGCGCCCAGGCGCGATCGCCCACAACCGCGGCGTCGGGCGTCAGGTCGACAGATTTGCAGGCCTCGCTGCCGATCCCCTTGATCGGGTGGCGCCAGATATGGGCCAAGGCGGCTGTCACTTCTTGGGTTCCTCGGCCACCTTCTTTTTGAAGCTCGAGGTGATGTTGCCCAGAAGATCCGGTTTATAGCCCTGGCTGCGCATGATCAGGTATTGCTGCGTGAAGGTGATCACGTTGTTGGCGATCCAGTAGACGACGAGGCCACTGGCAAAGCTGCCGAGCATGAACATGAAGATCCAGGGCATCCAGGCAAAGATCATTTGCTGGGTGGGATCGGTCGGGGCCGGGTTCAGCTTTTGCTGGAGCCACATCGAAATCCCGAGCAAGAGCGGCAGGATGCCGATGAAGAGCAGCGCCATGATCGAGCCCGGCTCGGGTCCCGCGAAGGGCAGCAGGCCCCAAAGGTTGAGGATCGAGGTGGGATCGGGCGCGCTGAGGTCCTGGAAGGGGCCGAGCCATGGGGCGTGGCGCAGTTCGATGGTGACAAAGATCACCTTGTAGAGTGAGAAGAAGATCGGGATCTGCAACAGGATGGGCAGGCACCCCGCGGCGGGGTTCACCTTTTCCTTCTTGTACAGCTCCATCATGCCTTGCTGGAGTTTCTGGCGGTCGTCGCCTGCCTTTTCCTTGAGCGCCTCCATTTGTGGCTGCAGCTCTTTCATCTTGGCCATGGAGACGTAGGATTTGTAGGCCAGCGGAAAGAGGATCGCCTTGATGATCAGGGTCAGGCCGATGATCGCCCAGCCCATGTTGCCGACGATCAGGTTGATCTCGTGCAGCAGCCAGAAAATCGGTTTGGTCAGGAAAAAGAACCAGCCCCAATCGATGCTGTCGACGAACTTTTCGATGCCGGTGTCCTGGTAGGCGCGGATGGCTTCCCATTCCTTGGCGCCGGCGAAGACCTGGCTGGTGACCGTGGCGGATGCGCCCGGGGCCACCGATTGCGTCGTCTGTTTTGCGGTGGTCTGGTAGATGTCGCGGGTGCCGTCATAGAAGGTCTCGACCCGGGTTTCGATGTCTTGCGGGGCGATCAGGATGGTCTGCCAGTAGTGGTCGGTGAAGCCGGCCCAGCGTGCGTCGCGCCCCGCCTCGGTGTCACGCTCGGCAAAGCTGGAAAAATCGTTCCAGTCGGTTTCGAGATATTCGCCGCCGGTGTATTGAACCGCGCCTTCGTGCACGATCCAGATGTTGGTGCGGCCTTCGGGCAGGCCGTGGCGGGCGAGAACGCTGTAGGGGGCAAGGCTGACGGTGTCGGCGCCGGTATTGCTGACCGATTGTGTGACCGTGAACATGTAGTCTTGGTCGATCGCGATTTCGCGTGTGAAGGTCAGGTTTGATCCGTTCGTCCACGTCAGTTGCACCGGGCTGTCTGCGGTAAGCGTTTCGCCGTCGGCCAGGGTCCAGATTGTGTTTGGGCCGGGCACATCATCGGGTGTCAGGCCCGCACCGGCGGCCCAGCCATAAAGAGCGTAATAGGCGTTGGCCTGGCCGACCGGGGACAGCATGGTGACGATGTCGGCGCCGTCGTCCAGCGTCTCGTTGTAGTCTTTCAGTGACAGGTCATCGATGCGCCCACCCAGCAGCGAGATCGAACCGGTCAGACGGTTCGTTTCGATTGCGATGCGGGGGGCGTCCTCGGTCGGGTCGCTGGCATCGGCGGTGGTGGTCGGCGTGGCTGCAGCGGGTGCGTCGACCGCTTGCGGCACGGCGGCTTCGCCGGTGGGTGGGGCTGTCAGATCGGTGCTGTCCGTTGCCGGGGGCAGATCGGGTTCGGGCGGTGGGAACAGGACAAACCAGACCAGAATGACCAAGAAGCTGAGGGCCGTTGCAAGAATGAGGTTCTTGTTCTGATCGTCCATCGTGGACCACTACCTGCTGTCTGCTGCGTTGGTCGGGTTCAACAGAGTGCGGGGGCAAAGGTCAAGTGGATTCGGTGCCCACCCACCCCATGCGAATTGGGCATTCGGAGGCAGTTAACAAGGGGTAGGTCTCGGTTCTTGGTGCGCGGTCGTGACCCACGGAACGGACGGTCAGGAATAGCGACGACCGGGGAGCGGCGGTGCCTCTTGCAGCTTGGCCTCGTGCGTGCGGACCCAGTCCAGCGTTTTCTCGAACGGCATGGGGCGTGCAATGCCGTAACCCTGGACATGGTCACAGCCCAATTGCGCCAGCAACGCGTGTTCGCCAACGGTCTCGACGCCTTCGGCCAGCGTCTCGAGGCCAAGGCGTTCGGCCATGGTCAGGATGGCGGAGATCATGCGCTGCTGTTCTGGATCGCGATCGGCTTTCATGACAAAGGACCGGTCGATCTTGATCCGATTCACACCAAACCGACGCAAGGCCGCGATTGAGGCATGGCCAGTGCCAAAGTCATCCAGATCTATGCGGCACCCCATTTCCGACAACGCCCTGATGTTGCGAACAATCGTATCGTCGGCCATGTCCGTGACGACGGTTTCGAGGATCTCGACCGTGAGGCGGTCGGGGCGCAGGTCGAACCGGTCCAATTCCCAGCGCACCTTGTCGACGAGACGCGGGTTGGCAAGCTCGAGCCCGCTGAAATTCACGCCGACTTGCGGGACGACCACCCCGGCGGAATCCCACGCCTTGATCGCCGTGAGTGTATGATACGTCATGATTTCTGCCAGCCGTTCCAGCAGCCCGGCCTCCTCGATGGCCGGCAGGAATTCGGCGGGAGAGATTGCACCCCGATGCGGGTGGATCCAGCGTGCCAACGCCTCGAACCCGGTGACCCGGCCGGTGTCGGTGGAAATCTGCGGCTGGAACCAGGGTTGCACGTGCCCGCCCTCGAGGGCGCCGGTGACTTCGTCGCGCAAGTCGGCACGCTTCTTCATGCGGATCTGCAACTCGGCCGAGTAGGCGCGCACGGCACCATGGCCCCGCTTTTGCGCCTCGTTCAAGGCGGCGATGGCGGCATTGGTCCAGTCCTGCCCGCTGTGCCCGGGCGCGCGCCCCAAAAGACAGAAGCCCACGCTGGCTGTGACGTAGATCGACGTGCCGTCCAAGGCCAAGGGCTCTTCGATCGCCTCCTGAATGCGGCCCGACAGCTGAATGCTGCTTTCCAGATCCATATGCACGACCGGGGTCAGGCATATTCCGTAGCGGCAATCGCCAATTCGGCTGACCGTGTCGCTGTCGCGCAGCACTGTGGTGATCCGGTCGCTTACCGCGCTCAACACCCGGTCGGTCGCCTCGGGTTCGAACCGGTCGCGCAGCGTGCTGAACTCGTCCAGTTCCACCACGAGAACGGCGCATGATTTTCCCGACGCCGTCGCGGATTGCCGCACCTCGTCCACCGTGCGGCGAAAGAGTTCGGGCGTGACCGGCCCCTTGGTCAGGATATGGGTTTTGAAATCAAACCCGTTCAACGACCCGCCGACCGCGATCCACATGACGGGGATCAGCAAGGCTGTGACAAGCAATGCGATTTCGCCGCCCAGCCAATACGCGGCCAACGTGATGGCCGGAAGCAGCGCGAGCATCGGGGGTCCGTTCAGGATCGCCTTGCTCTGATCCAGACCATTGACGACCCAGGTTGGTGCGCGCCACGCCATGTTCTACCCCTTTGATCCGATACCGACGCAAATCCGCGCGCCGGTTAGGGGTTTTGCCTAATCAAACAGCGTGACCGGGTTCTTAACGTCCACCCGGAATTTCATTCGAATTTTCAGCACCTTCATCCGCGACCCGTGCGAGGGCCTGAAAATCGAAGAGCTTTGGGTCGAGCAGATGCGAGGGCCGCGCATTCATCAGCGCGCGGAACATGACCTGACGGCGCCCGGGGCTGTTGGCCTCCCACCCGTCGAGGATCTGTTTGACCTGCTGGCGCTGCAGGCCATCCTGACTGCCACACAGGTCACATGGGATGATGGGATAGTTCATCGCCGCGGCAAATTTGGCGCAATCGGCCTCGGCCACATGTGCGAGGGGGCGGAACACAAAAAGGTCCCCCTCCTCGTTCAGCAGTTTCGGCGGCATCGTCGCCAGCCGCCCACCGTGGAACAGGTTCATAAAGAACGTCTCGAGGATGTCATCCCTGTGATGACCCAGCACAACCGCCGAACATCCCTCCTCGCGCGCGACCCGATACAGATTGCCCCGGCGCAGACGGGAACAGAGCGCGCAGAATGTGCGCCCTTCGGGCACCTTGTCGACAACGATCGAATAGGTGTCCTGGTATTCAATCCGGTTCGGGACCCCCATCCGTTTCAGGAAATCCGGCAGAACCGTCGCCGGAAATCCGGGCTGCCCCTGGTCGAGGTTGCAGGCCAGAAGGTCGACCGGCAACAATCCGCGCCATTGCAACTCGTAAAGTGCGGCGAGCAGGGTGTAGCTGTCCTTGCCCCCCGACAGGCACACCAACCAGCGCGGCCGGGGCGCGTCGGGGTCATGCGCTGCAGCCGCGATCATCCCGTATTGATCAATCGCTTCACGGGTATAGCGGATGATCCGCTTGCGCAGTTTCTTGAATTCGGTGGTCTGCGGCGCTCCGGAAAAGAGCGGGTGGATGTCGTCGCCTTGATCAAGCATGAGCGCGCCTGCCTTTGGTGGAACGTGCCGGGTATAGCCAGACTATGCCAGCATCGGAAGAGGTCGTTAACTAATGCTTGATTTCTAGCATAGGTGGTATACCGTGAGGGTGCGCTCGTTGATACACAGCAGCTCGTGTCCCCAGCCTGCGCCCCGCAGAACACCCATCTGCGGCACCGACCGCTCCTGCACTTTCCCCCATTCACCCCACGGACCGCAGGGGCGGTCGCCCTTCACTCCGGCGGGTCTTTCGGCGGCACAGGGTCGTAGCCATCGCCACCCAGCGGGTGGCAGCGTCCGATGCGCTTTGCAGCAAGCCAGGTGCCTTTGACCGCGCCATGCTTTTCCAGCGCCTCGAGCGCATAGGCGGAGCAGGTGGGCTGGTAGCGGCAGTTGAAGCCGACCCAAGGGGAAAAGATGAGGCGATAGGCGCGCACGGGCAGGGCGACGATGTGCGCCAGCGGGCTCACCGCAGCGCGTCCTGCAGATCGGCCAGCATCAGGCCGAAGGGTCGCGTGGCGGTGACCTGTGCGCGTCCCACCAGAACGTAATCGGTGCCCCGGCGCCCGAGATGCGGCAGCACGAGGCGCGCGATTTCGCGCAAGCGCCGCTTGGCGCGGTTGCGGGCGACCGCGTTGCCGACCTTTTTGGAACAGGTGAAGCCTGCGCGCATGGGCCCGTCCGTATCAGGCCGGGTGCGGATTTGCAGAATAAAACCTGGCGTAACAACCCGCTTGCCGCGCGCGGCACGCAGGAAATCCGCGCGTTTCAGCAGCCGCTCCAACGGCAATGACCCCGCGCTCGTCGCCGCCGCGTCCGCGGTATCGCGGGTCGGGGGCAATAGCTGCGAGGTCATGGATAACCCTTGACGTGTGGCTGGCTTAGGCGCTCAGCGACTTGCGGCCACGGGCGCGGCGTGCGTTCAGGATCTTGCGGCCGGCCTTGGTGGCCATGCGCGCGCGGAAACCGTGGCGCCGCTTGCGCACGAGGTTGGACGGTTGATAGGTGCGTTTCATCGCAAATGGCTCCGGACTGTTTTTGGCCAGTGGCACCGCGGATTCGGGCACAGGCAATGTTCGAAGCCCGTCCTCTAAAGCGGTGCGGGGGCCAAGTCCAGCCCCTTTGACCAGTCAAATCCGCCGAGGCTGCAACATTTCGGCGTGCCGGCGCGTTGAATGTTTCAAGGGGCCGATGCGACGCGCCGTCATATCACGAAACGGGCCGTTCGGTATCAAGCGCCCGTGAGCGTCCTGTTTTCGGGGATGCGCGGTGCGCATTTTCAAGTCAAGACAGAGGCCCGAGGGCCGTTTACATGGTCCGAGAAGGAAACACGAGGATGTCCGACATAACCCAACCGCGCAAACCCGCGCTGATGCGCAATCTGCCCGTCATCGGCATTCTGCTGGTCGCCGTGATCGGCTTTTTCACGCTGCGCGACTATCTCAGCTTTCAGACGCTTGCGGACAATCGCGAGGCCCTGATTGCCTTTCGGGACGACAATTACCTGCTGACGGCGCTGGCGCTGATCGCTGTCTATGTCCTAGTGGTCGCGTTCTCGCTGCCCGGTGCCAGCATCGCGACGCTGACCAGCGGGTTCCTTTTTGGTCCGGTATTCGGCGCTATCTTCAGCGTTCTGTCGGCCACGATTGGGGCCACCATCATCTTCCTCGCCGCGCGCCACGGCTTTGGCGAGACGCTCGGCGCTCGGATGGAGGCGTCCAAAGGGACGATCAAGAAGATCAAGGACGGGATCGACGAAAACCAGTGGTCGATGCTGTTCGTGATCCGGCTCGTGCCGGTCGTGCCCTTCTTTGTCGCCAACCTTGTGCCTGCGTTCATGCAGGTGCCGCTGCACCGCTATGTTATTTCGACGTTCTTTGGGATCATGCCCGGTTCGGTTGTCTATACATCCGTGGGCGCTGGCTTGGGTGAGGTGTTTGCCCGGGGTGAAACGCCCAATTTCGGCATTATCTTTGAGCCACATGTGCTCTTGCCCATTCTCGGGCTGGCGGCACTCTCGCTCTTGCCCGTGGTGGTCAAGGCGGTGACGGGCAAGAAAGGCATCTGAACCCATGGAACGTATCAAGACCGACATCCTGGTGATTGGCGCCGGGTCCGGCGGGTTGTCCGTGGCAGCCGGTGCCGGCCAGATGGGCGCGGACGTTGTCCTGCTCGAAGGACACAAGATGGGCGGCGATTGCCTGAACTACGGCTGTGTGCCGTCCAAGGCCCTGATTGCCAGCGGCAAGCTTGCCTACGCGCAAGGCCACAGTGCCGTCTACGGTGTCGCCGACGCCGCGCCGCAGGTGGATTACGCAGCGGCAAAGGATCACGTGCAGGGGGTCATCGCCCAGATCGAACCGGTGGACAGTCAGGAACGGTTCGAAGGGCTCGGTGTTCAGGTGATCCGGGAGTTCGGCCACTTCATCTCGCCGACGGAGGTACAGGCCGGGGATCATGTGATCACCGCGCGGCGCATCGTCATCGCCACAGGCTCCGGCCCGCTGGTGCCACCCATCGACGGGCTGGACGGCGTGCCGTACCTGACCAACGAAACCCTGTGGGAGCTGCGCGAGCGCCCCGATCACCTGCTGATCATCGGCGGCGGCCCCATCGGCATGGAAATGGCGCAGGCCCACCGCCGGCTGGGCAGTGATGTCACCGTGATCGAGGGGGACAAGGCGCTGGGCAAGGACGACCCGGAAATGGCGGCCGTCGTGCTTGAAAAATTGCGCGAAGAAGGGATTGAAATCGTCGAGGGCGCGCTGGCCGAGCGCATCGAAGGCGACGACGGCACCGTTACCGTCCACACCAAAGATGGGCGCAGCTATACCGGCTCGCACCTGCTCGTCGCGGTTGGCCGCAAAAGCAACCATGGGTCGCTGAACCTTGAGGCCGCCGGGATCGAGACCACGCGCACCGGGGTCAAAGTCGATGCCGCGCTCCGCACCACCAACCGCAAGGTGTATGCCATCGGCGACGCTGCGGGTGGTCTGCAATTCACCCACGTGGCGGGTTACCACGCCGGGGTCATCATCCGCTCGATGCTCTTTGGCCTGCCATCCAAGGCCAAGACAGATCACATCCCCTGGGCCACCTTCACCGATCCGGAACTGGCGCAAGTCGGCCTGACCGAGGCGCAAGCGCGCGAGCAGCATGGTGACAAGCTCGACGTGGTCCGCTTTCACTACAACCACAACGACCGCGCCATCGCCGAACGCAAGACCCGCGGCCTGATCAAGGTGATGGTGGTCAAGGGGCGCGCCGTCGGCGCCTCCATCGCCGGGCATCAGGCGGGCGAGTTGATCAACCTCTGGGCGCTGGTTCTGGCCAACAACCTGAAAATGAGCCAGGTCGCAGGCATGGTGTCGCCCTATCCGACCATCGGCGAGGTCAACAAACGTGCGGCGGGCGCTTACTTTGGTCCGAAACTCTTTGAAAGCAATATGGTCAAACGGGTTGTGGGCCTTGTGCAGCGCGTCCTTCCCTGACCACATAGTCACATGTTGAATTCACTCTCCGGCCGCTTTTTGATCCTGACGACCATCTTCGTGATGCTCGCCGAGGTGCTGATCTTTGTGCCGTCCATTGCCCGGTTCCGTGAAGAGTATCTGCAGACCCGGTTGGAACGGGCGCAGATCGCGTCGCTTGCCTTGCTGGCGGACGATATGATCACCAGTGAGCTGGAAGAAGAACTGCTGAAGAACGCCGAAGTGTTCAACGTCGTGCTGCGCCGGGACGAGGTGCGCCAACTCGTTCTGGCCACGCCCATGCCGCAGCCCATCGAGGCGACGTTCGATCTGCGCGACGGCACGGCGCTGGTGCTGATCCGTGACGCGATGATGCGGTTGGTCAACCCCAACAACACGATCATCCGTGTCATCGGCGCGCCCACGCGCGAAGCGGGCCTGCTGATCGAGGTCACCATGGAAACCGAGCCGCTGCGCATGGCGATGCTCGATTACGGTGTGCGGATCCTGATCCTGTCGGCGGTCATCTCGATCTTTACCGCCGGGCTCTTGTTCGTCGCGGTGCGCGCGATCCTCGTGAAACCGATCCGGGGCGTCGTGGGCCACATGCAGCGCTATGCGGCCGCCCCTGAGGATGCCCGGCGCATCATCACTCCGAACGCGGGCGTGACCGAGCTGCGCGAGGCCGAAGAGGCGCTGCGTAGCCTTCAGACCGAACTGATCTCGGCTCTGCGCCAAAAGGACCGCCTGGCCCAGTTGGGCGGTGCGGTGTCCAAGATCAGCCACGACCTGCGCAACATCCTGACTTCGGCCCAGCTTTTCACGGATCGGATCGAGGCGTCGGAGGATCCGCTTGTGCGGCGCATGGCGCCGAAGCTGGTCAACTCCATCACCCGCGCCGTGCATCTGTGTGAAAGCACGCTCGCCTTCGGCAAGGCCGAAGAGCCGAGCCCGACGCTTATGATGGTCACGCTCGATGATGTGGTGGCCGATGTGCTCGACAGCGAACGCCTTGCGGTAGAGCCCGAGCAATTGGTGCTGTCGGAAAACATCCCGCCGCTCTTTTCCCTGCGCGCGGACCCCGAACAACTCTTCCGCGTCATCTCGAACCTGGTGCGCAACGCCCGCCAGGCCATTGTGGCAAGCGGGACCCCGGGTGAGATCACGGTGTCGGCCTATGAGGACGCCGACAATTGGTGGGTCGAGATCGCGGATACCGGCCCCGGACTGCCGAAAAAGGCGCAAGAGCATCTGTTTACCCCGTTCCAGGGCGGGGTGAGCAAGGGTGGCACAGGCCTCGGACTTGCCATCGCCTCCGAGCTGATACGCGGCCACGGTGGGGCGCTGGAACTGGACCGAACCGGGCCGTCGGGCACCGTCTTTTCCATCCGCCTGCCCAAGGGGGACGGGATTTGAGCTGACGCGCGATTTGTCCCTTGCATTGCCCCCGCCACAAGACTAAACCGCCCGCCAGTGGACCGATAGCTCAGCTGGATAGAGTACTTGACTACGAATCAAGGGGTCGGGGGTTCGAATCCTCCTCGGTCCGCCACGCTCCCCTTGTCGATGGGCAGATGACTTTGACTTTCGCGCCGTAACTTGGGTCGGCACTCCCATTGGCACATCTTGGTCTTTTCGGCGGCTCCCGCTCCTTGTGAGGAAAATCGGGGCAGGTGAGTAAGTCAGACGCCCACGCTGCCTGCTCGGGAAAATCTGCCACTCAGTGACCGCGGTAAAGTTGGATGCAACGCAATTTGCCAGGGGTGGTGCTGTAGGCGGACGCAGCCGCGCACATGGCTCTGTCTCGTCTGGTTAGCCGAGGAGAAAGGCCCCATCATCACGCTGTGCTGGCTGCGCCTTTCGCGTGGTTTCGAAGCGAAAAACTTCGCAGATTGGGGCGAGGAACGGATGCGTGCCGCCCTTGCATCCAAGGGCTTTGGCACGCGCAAAGTTGTCACTGAGAACGGGATGCTGAGTGGCCGCGATGGTTCTTTCGCCGGTTGGTGCTGCGCAGTCAATCAGCGCGAAACACCGGCACGCCCATCACCAACTTTCCACCATGTGCTGTGGCATCGCCAAGGCGCATTACGCCTTTGCCTTGGATTTTCACGAGGCTAGACCCCTTGGTCATCTTGTCGGGGCCGGGCATGCCAGAGCAAAAGCATTGCCCTCCTTCGACGGCGACCGGGATACCAGCATATTTTACAAGGGTTTGACCGGCGTTGATCACTGGACCACCGATATGCGGTTTGGGCCCCGGATCGACCTTGGGGCAAACATGCATATGGCCTACAAGCGAAATCGGCATTGGCATGGCCTACCACCCTTCCCTGATATTGGCGTCAAAGCGCGTTACGCGGACATTGTAGCGTCTTTGCAATACTGCCATCAACATCAGCAGGATCGGCGCAATGTCAGTGGGCGGCATTTCCACGGTATACAAGATCTCTTGCGGCTTGATATCAAACTCGACCGGGTAGGGCACGATGCCCTCGTCGAACCACTCGTCTGGCCCCGTTTCAGGCTCGAATGCGCTTTCAGCCATGACTTGGTCAAGCTGTTCCAGTAGTTCCGCGATCTGGGCCTGGGCCTCGCCTGACAGCGGATCTGAAAGCATCAGCGCGACATTATACATGTAGTCAACCGCAGGTGCAGGCCAGCGTCGGTCGTCTGATCCATCAAGTACCTCGGCATCTTCGGGCAACCATTCCTGAACCGCGACGCGACAGCTTTCCATGTATCCCGCGAGATTTTGATAAATCCCTTCCAGCGTCTGTGGTTCGGCCACTTCGACGCGATCGATAAAGGGGTCGTCATCCTCTTGACCCAGAAAGGTCGCGCCATCGATCATGTTCAGGATAGAGGCAATCTGCCATGGCTGGTCCAGCACCGCGCGGGCGGCATTGATGTGGACTTCACGAGGCGTTGCAGCCACCATCTGATACCTGCTTTGCATCCCCTTTGCCGCAGCAATGGCGTTCACAAAGTTCCCGATGCTGTCCCCGAAAATCCCGTCTTCAATGAGCTCGCGCGACGTAAATCCTTCGCCCACATAAATGACGATGTGGAATTGCTCGGTGGGCGCGGGCCGGAAGGCGACGTGAAATCCAAGCTCTCTCATAACCCTTCCTCTTCAAACCATTTGCGATCGTAAAACCGCCGCGCCCAGTTGAGGTTCTGGCGTTTGTTTTCGTCGTCGGCGCTGTAGTGGCCGAAAGGTTCTTGCCAAGGCTCCGCAGCGCTTGGGGCGCCGTCGCCTTTGGGTTGCAGGCGCTGCCCCAACTCGAAATACAGCGGCAGCAGATCGTCATCGACGCCTTTTTCGCCGGTGATCGGCCGGTCGCCCAATTGGAACAGCACGCCGTTGTTGCCTGTTTCGACTTCAATGGCGGAATCGAGTCCGTCGGTAATAGCTTTGATCCCGCCCAACGCCGTCAGATACGGATCACGGACGAGGGTCAACCAGTTGATGCCGGGGATCCAGTGTTTGGAAGTGTCGTCGTCATAATCGAACCGAAATCGCCGCATTTCCGATCCGCAGACGTCCAACGCCGGGTATTTTCGGGCGATATTCTTCAAGTACAGGTCATCCCCATGCGGCCAGTCGAATGTGTCGGAATGGCACATCCCGTAGCCAGCGAGCGCGCCAAATACGGGCAGTCCCAGCATGGCAGATTTCAGCGCAGCAACATCCAGATTGCCGTCCACGAAATCGGCAACCGGGATTGATGCTTCGAGCCGCCCGCTGCTGTCATCTCGGGATAGGAATTTGGTCGGGCCAAGATCCTTACGAATATACCCGGTCGGAACTTCCGAGGCCTTGGGCCAATCAGACTGTACAAAACCGGACTGGTAGTCAAAGCCCAGAAAATACCTGTCGTCTTCTGGATGGATGTCGCGCTGCTGCTGGAACGGTTCCCAATCGTCTTTGGTGATGGACCGGCGACGGCGCGGTCTTCCTGTTTCGCCGATCATGATCAAACGCTGCGCGTCACGTTGCAGGATTGGTTTGAACACATCGAACAGTGTTTGATAGGCGTCAACGTGATCATAGGGTGCGCCGATATATCGTGATGTGTTCACGCTCAGGCGAAAGGCAGGTGTGGCAAAGCGATCTATGCTGGTAGCCCCATTGTCGCTGCCAAATTTCTCTTTGAAAAGGGGATCGTTGACCCAGGATGTCATCCTGTCCTCGCTACTCTGTCCGGGCCGTCGCAGCCGCAATTTCTGGAATTCACTTCCTCTGCTTTTGCAGATGACCCCGAGTTTGCTAAGTCCTCGTTATACATTTCTCTCTGACCTGGCTGCCATTTGTCGCCATCGAACTTGAAGTCATAGATTTTTTCAAGCTGGCCGTTTTTGCCTTGGATCGCAACGTCGGGCCGCGTGCGATAAACGTCTCCGCCCTTTAGTGAACTGCGCGCGCTTTGTATTTGCTTGTAAATGTCCGCGCCCGTGGAGGCGAGGTCGTAAACGTCATAAATCGTCGAGGCGACGTTGAGCACGGGCACAAACTTGATCCAGGCGGTGGCGACTTTTTTGGCGGCTTTTGTCGCCAGTACCTTGGCCGCTTTCTTTTTGATTTGCCTTTCGATCTTGTCGAGTTGACGGTCGAGCGCCGCCTGTCCCAAAGGGGAGCGTCCCCAGCTTTTCTTTGCCCCTGGGTACTTCACGTAGCGGCCCTTGTTGACTGCCACGTTCTTGCCCTTGGTTGCTTTGCCCAAAGCGCTCTTGGGGTTTTTGGCATCCGCCCGGGCGCGTTTTTCAGCGACATTGCTGGCCTTTTTGCCCTTGTGCTTTCCTTGGCACATTTCCATGCGTACGACGCAAAGGATCTTACAAAGCGCTTTCTTGGTCGCGTCAGCTTTGCCCTTGGGCGTTGATTTGCCTTTGCCGCATTTTTGTTGGCATGCCTTGCATCCGCTCGCCATGGCTACACCCTTTCTTGCAGCGCTTTGCAGGCGTCGCTGGCATATTCGATACGCAGTTCAGGGCTGTCGTTGAGGTCCGTCAGAGCTTCCATCACCTCTTCGTAGCCCGGTTTTTTCTCGAATTCGGGCCCGTGTTCCTGATCAAGCGCGATGAACATCCAAATGTCCTCTTTGCTGTCGAGCCCATAGATGCCAGCCCGCGAATAGGCCGCATCAATCTGTTCGTGTTGTGCGGCATCGTCTTGTTCCGTGGCAAAGTCGATAACTGCCCACTTGCGCAGACCTGCCTCGCGCACCTTTGACAGGCGATGCATGGAATGTTCGGAAAAGCGTAACATGCCAGGTGCCGGGGCGGGCCACGTGTCGGACACGTCAAAGCGGCTGTAAGGCTGCCCTTCTTGCCAATGGTCTTCAGCCTGAAACAGGATAGCTTCGGCAGGTCCAAACAGACGTACTGCCTCGCGCTGATTCAGCGAGCGGATCACCTGCGCCATCACATTGGCATCGGTGTGGCGAAACAGGACTGAATCCTCATCCGCCTCGATGAATTTGCGTTCCGCTTCGGGCAGCGCCATCTTCGGCAGCATGACCATGTTGATGCTGCGCAGGTGTTTGAATAGGGCGTCAGCCCCTTCGGAGCACTGCCAGAAAACCACTGCGGGCTTGCCATCCACCAATTCGGCCAAAGCGTCTACCACCTCTTGTGGCGCGCGCCCGTTTTCCTCGTCTTGCACCCGCTCGTCGAGCCATACCATGTGGGGCGCTGTTATGACCTGCTCGGGGTCATTGTCGCCCCGGTCCAGATAAAGGCACCGGCTGACAAATTCTCCCATCATGAGGTCCATGGGCAAGTCGTCGAACTGCGCGCCATCAAGCACGGCAAAAATCGGTTCCGCCTCGTAATCCTGGTCAAGCAATATTTGTTTCAACGCGTCCATGGCATCATTTCACAAACGGAGTCGCAGACGCTGCCATTGCGCGCAGGCATTTCGAGCCTTCGCCGCCACCGCCGGGTTTGAAGTCGATGGCGTTGCCGAAAACCTCGATCTTATTGCCGCGGATCTTGACACCGGATTTCGAGATTTCGATGTATCCGCCGGGCGCCGTCAACAGCAGGGTATCGCTCGTCTTGATCTCCCACTTTTTGGCGGTACCGGTGAATTGCTCTTCGGTCTGGATTTCAAATAGCTTGCCGGAGGAGTGTGCTGACCGTTTGTTCGCTGCAGTTGTGTATTCTTCGCCAACTTCGACCGTCTTGATCTTGCCAACCTGCAGGCGCTGTTCCTGTCCAACCTTGGTGAACTGCTTGGCCCCGACAAAGGTGTTCTGGACTGCGCCCACCAGAGTGTTCTTGAACAATCCAATCTGTTCGGTGCGGGCCAGGCCAATCGTGTCGGATTGAAACTTTTCGATAACGGTGTTCATGACGCCAGCCATGGGCATAATAGACGACAGAACGGACCCAAGCGCTGTTCCGGTCTTGATCTGGTTGGCACCGGCTACATTGTAGTGATCGCCCGCCGCATCGAAGTCCGCGATTTTTGGGTTGGAAGCAACCTCGCCGCCCACTGTCTGCGCCACGATACCACCCAAAAACGCACCGATGGACGCGTTGCCCGCCTCGCTCGACACGTTCAAAGCATCGCCGGTGGCCTGGGACAAAAGGGCCGCCGTGCCGCCGAACAGGCCAGCCTTGCCACCGCCCACGGTTAAGTTCATCGAGCCGCCGACGCGTTCCTGATGATTGTTGCCGACCTCTATGCTCTTGTTTGTGCCGACGCTTTCCACCTGATCATTGTCAACCCGCTTCATGCGGTTGTTGAGCACCTTGAGCGTTTGGTCTTTCTGCGCATGCAGTGCAATGTTTTCGGCACCGGTGGCATCCTCAAAGCTCAGTTCGTTGTGCCCGTCACTTTTGTGACTGTCACTGCGGAAAACCGACTTGGTCTTGTGAGCGGGCAGGGGGTAGGGCACAGCGTTCTTGCCATTAAAGACGCAGCCCGTGACCAGGGGTTTGTCAGGGTCGCCATCCAGAAACTCGACCAACACTTCCATACCAATGCGGGGGATCACCATGCCACCCCATGTATTGCTGGCCCAGTTTTGGCTCACGCGGCAACGCATGGAATACGCAGAGTCCAGGTCCCAGTGGAAATGGACCAGGATGCGACCATACTCGTCGCAATCGATCTCTTCGCCCTTTGCGCCCACAACCGTGGCGGTCTGGGGCCCTTTTACATCGGCGCGCTCGGTCTTGAGTTCCGGTAGCATAGGCATCGTGCTGGGCATCAGGATGTAACGCGCCGTGCAGGCATAGTCGTCGCTGGATGGACCACCTGTGCCGTAACTGTTGGACACGAATGTGTGGGTGGCTTGCAGACAGATGTATTCGTCGCCCGTGCCCGGGACCTCGTCCCCCGACAGCGTCACTTGAACACCGCTGCGCAGCCCCTGGATATCGCCAAAAGCGCGGTAGCGCGGATCCTGGCCGCGTTCGCCGCCAGCACGCAATTGCGCCACGACCTGTCCGCGCTCCAGATCCAGGTAATCCCCAGGCCAGTCAAAGCTTTCGATCTTGCCCTGGGCATAGGCCGCGTCTCCTTCCATGGATGCCTCCATGGTCGCGGTCGGGGTTTTGAAGTTGTAGTCGGTCAGGCGAATTGCCCCCGTCGTCACACGGCTGGCCGGGTGCCATTCCCAAAAGTGTTCGACCTCTTGATGGTGATGCCCGTCCACACGTTTGAAGGGACGCGCGCCAATCGACGGGTGGCTCACAGCCATGTCAGTCGTCACCATCGCGTGTTTACCCATATCGTGTTGGAACCGATAAGAAATGCCGTGCCGCTCCATCATGCGGCTGACAAAGGCAAAGTCGCTTTCTTTGTACTGAACGGTGTACTCAAGCTCGGGATATGTGCTGACCAAATCCTGTCGAAGCGTGCCGGCCTCCGCATAAGCGCTCAAAACCTGCCCGACGATATCGACAACTGTCATGTTGTGGAAAATGCGTTGATTGCGACGCAGCGACGCCAAATGCAGCCAGGGGCGTAGCTGAAGCTGGTAACGATAACCGTTTTCCGACGCGCCCTTCCACCGTACTTCGGTGACGAGTCCGTCGAAGTGTTGTTCTGACCCTTCGTGATCCGTCAGCGTGACTGTGGCGTGCGTGCCAAGCAATTGGTCAAAGGCCAGATCGTGTTTTTCCGACAGGCATTCGACGGTGTAGTCAAAAAGCGCACTTAGGTAGTCTGTTCCGTCAATCCGCAACAAAACCAAATTGTTTTCGCCCAATACGGTCGTGAGCCGTCCGAGACGGGCCGTTTGTGAAAATGCGTCGGCCATAGAACCAAAAAGAATTATTCGTTGTCTTGCACGTAACTCGATTTGAGCAGGAAATTCAAGTAACTCTGGGTTGAAGCCGTTTTGGCGCTTTAGGCAGGTGGTTTCGCTCAACGACAAAGTGAAAGACATCCACGGCTCACCAGCCCGACACTTAAGCCGGTATTTTCTGCGCAAGCAACAGTGATTTTCTATAGACTTGAGGGCACTCAGCCGTTCGTTCCGTTTTGAGTGGAACCTGTGCGATGTCGAAAGTC
The DNA here is from genome assembly GCA_038525585.1 of Pseudomonadota bacterium. Lineage (GTDB taxonomy): Bacteria > Pseudomonadota > Alphaproteobacteria > Rhodobacterales > Rhodobacteraceae > Tateyamaria. Next base: position 8,575 of record JBCBHM010000027.1, on the reverse strand, counting down.
AGCCGCCTTGTTGACCTAAAACCAAACCAAAGCCCGCGCTGGCATGACCGCTGACATACACATCCGTCGGTTTTGGGGTCATGCCAACTGGCTGGATGCGCAGGCCGACGCGACTGAGCGGGCATACCATCCGCCGAGGCTCTAGACAGACTTGAGCACCGGGCTCTTTTGCGAACCCAGCCCCGTGATCCCAAGTGAAACCGTTTCTCCTCCATGCAGATAGCGAAGTGGTTTTTGGCCTGTTCCGACGCCCGTGAGGCAGCCGGTCGAGTGGGGCATGTCGCGGTTTAATGCAGCTCCTTCGATAACATTACTTAAACAAAAGAGACTGCCTACCGGACATGGAAGAACGGCAGGATTCCGCAAGGATCCGGTGCGCATTGCATTGACCAGTGGCTGGGCGCGCAAGCAGGTGGCTGACGGTCTGGGTGTTTTGATGTCGACGTTGAACAAATGCATCACGGCGTACCGCGACACGGATGTTGTGTCGAATGAGGGTCTGAGCCTTGCTCAAGAGAATATGCAACGAGGACGGCTTGCCATTCCGTTTGGATCGCTGTGTTCTTTGCACGGCTTATCGCGGGTCTTGGAGAGGCTTATCGTTGACACTGTTCGCGCAAATCGTGCTGGGCTCGTGCCTGCTGACGGCCTGCGCGTTGGGGCATGTGTTCATGGTGGTGGGCAGCCTGCCTTACCTGGGCCGCTTGGGAAAGGTGTTGAAGCCGCGGCGCGTGGTTGTGCGTGACGTGGTTTTGCTGTCCTTCGGTGTCGTCGTCGTGGTGTTGGCCCACACCGTCCAGATCTGGGCGTGGGCCTTTGTGCTTTTGGCTGTTGGGGCGTTCGCCGATTTCCCGGAGAGCTTTTATTTTGCCATCGCGACCTACACGACACTTGGGTACGGCGACCTCATCCTTGGGCCGGGCTTGCGGGTCTTTGCCAGCTTTGCGTCAATCACGGGCCTGCTGACCTTCGGGATCAGCACGGGTCTGCTGATCGCGCTGATCACCCGGCTGATGCCCAAGGACGACATTTAAACATAGCGGTTGACGATGTTTTCCAGCCGTTCCTGCTGGCCCGAACGTGGCGCGGGTGCGAACCCGTCTTGCATCGCGCGGTCAAAGCAGCCTTCGAGGCCGCCCGCCAACATCTCCTTGGCGGACGCGCTGTCCCAGCCCGCATAACGCGCAGCGCGCGCGTCTTCGAGGGCGCCGTCCTCCAGCATGGCCGCGGCGGCCTTGAGCCCGCGGGCGCAGATGTCCATGGCGCCCACATGTGCGGCGACAAGGTCGACGGGGTCGAGCGACTGGCGCCGCAGCTTGGCGTCGAAATTCGTACCGCCCGTGGTAAAGCCGCCCGCACGCAGCACCTCGTAATAGGCAAGCGCCACCTCGGGCACGTTGTTGGGAAACTGGTCGGTGTCCCAGCCGGACTGGTAGTCGTTGCGATTCATGTCGATGGAGCCGAAGATGCCGAGCGATGCGGCCATCGCCAGCTCGTGCTCGAACGAATGTCCGGCGAGGATCGCGTGCCCCTGTTCGATGTTCATCTGCACCTCGCCTTCCAGCCCATACTCCTTGAGGAACCCGTAGACCGTGGCGACGTCATAGTCGTATTGGTGTTTCGACGGCTCCTGAGGTTTCGGCTCCACCAGGATCGCGCCGTCAAAGCCGATCTTGTGCTTGTACTCGACCACCATCCGCAAGAACCGGCCCGCATTGTCGCGTTCGCGCCTCAGGTCGGTGTTCAACAGCGTCTCGTATCCTTCGCGCCCGCCCCAGAGCACATAGTTTTCCCCGCCGAGCCTGTGGGTCGCGTCCATGCAGGACTTTACCGTAGCTCCGGCATAGGCGAACACATCCGGGTCGGGGTTCGTGGCCGCGCCCGACATGAACCGCCGTTCGGTAAAGAGGTTGGCCGTCCCCCAGAGCAACTTGGGCCCATCCTCCATCTTGCCAGCGATATAGTCGACGATCTCTTCGAAATTGCGGGTGCTTTGGGCAAAGGTGCTGCCCTCGGGCCGGACGTCATAGTCGTGAAAACAGAAGAACGGCTGGCCCAGTATCGCAAACAGCTCAAAGGCCGCATCGGCCTTCATCCGCGCCAGATCCATCGTATCGCCGAACCAGGGCCTGTCGAATGTCTGCCCGCCAAAGGGATCGCCGCCGGGCCAGGCAAAGCTGTGCCACCAGGCGACGGCAAAGCGCAGATGATCCTCCATCCGCTTGCCCATGATCACCTCGTTGGGGTCGTAGTGGCGGTAGGCGAGGTCCGACGTGCTGCCGGTTCCTTCGAATTGGACGGGGGCGATGCCGGTGAAGAAGTCGGTCATGATACATCCTTGAGGGCTTGGTACGTGGCGCGGTAGCGCGCATAGGCGTCGTCGAAGGCGGCGCGGTGTCTCGTGTCGGGATCATATATGTGGGCAAGCTCGGGGGCGGTGGCGATCTCGGGGCCGCCATCACCCGCGGCCATGAGGCCGAGGCGCGCGGCCCCAAAGGCAGCGCCGTAGTCGCCTTGCGCCGGGACGGATATGGGCAGCCCCAGCACGGTCGCGATGGTCTGCAGCCAGTGGGATGAGGCGGCGCCGCCGCCCACAGCGATCAGGCTGTCGAGCTGTGTGCCCGTGGCCGTCATCGCCGCTTGCGTGTCGCGGAAGGCGTAGGCCAGCGCCTCGAGCACGGCGCGCGTGCCGGCTGCGCGGTCGGTTTCGTGGGCCAGCCCGATAAAGGCACCGCGCACGCGGGCGTCGTTGTGCGGCGTGCGTTCGCCGCCCAGATAGGGCATGAAGAGGGTCCGACCCGGCCCCTGTGCGTCGCCCAGTTCCGCTGTGAGTGCGGCCGGGTCCGCGCCGACCATCCGCCCGTACCATGCCAGCGCATCTGTCGCGGCAAGGATCACGCCCATCTGATGCCACTGGCCGGGCAGGGCGTGGCAGAATGTGTGCAGGGCCGTGGCCGGATCGGGCGCATAGCCATCGGCGGCGGCAAAGAGCACGCCGGACGTGCCCAGTGATACAAAGCCCTCGCCGGGCCGGGCAACGCCCACACCCACGGCAGAGGCCGCGTTGTCGCCCGCCCCACCGGCCACTGGAATGCCCGCACGCAGGCCAAAGGGCGTCGCCACCCCGTTGCGCAGCTGCCCGGAGGGTTGAGACCCTTCCACAAGCCGCGGCATGTGCTCGCGCCCCAGATCGGTCGCGGACAGCAGATCATCGGACCAGTCCCGCGCGCCCACGTCCAGCCAGCTGGTCCCGGCGGCATCCGACATCTCCGACACCGGCTCTCCGGTCAGCCAAAGGCGCACGTAGTCCTTGGGCAGCAGCACCCGCGCCGTCTTGGCAAAGATCTCGGGCTCGTGCGCCTTGACCCAGGCGAGCTTGGGCGCGGTAAAGCCCGGGAACACGATGTTGCCGGTCTGCGCGCGAAAGATCGGATTGGCGTCCATGCTGGCCGCTTCTGCGGCGCTGCGGGTGTCATTCCACAGGATGCAGTGGCGCAGCACAGTGTCCGCCGCGTCCAGCAGCGTTGCCCCATGCATCTGACCTGACAGGCCGATGCCGCGCACGCCGCTCAGGTCATAGGCGCCGGCAAGCTGCCGCAAGGCGGCTTCGGTCGCGCTGATCCAACTGTCGGGATCCTGCTCGGACCAGCCGGGATGCGGGCGCGTCACCTGCAGCGATGCGGTGGCACTGCCGATCACCGTCTGCTCGTCGCTGATCAGCAGCGCTTTGACACCCGAGGTGCCGAGGTCGAGGCCAAGATACATCAGTGATCCAACTTGACCCAGGCCGCGTTCCGTTGGGACGACTTTACGCAGGCTGACACAAACTGCACTCCGCGCAGGCCGTCATGAACCGTGGGGTAGATCACATGCGCGGGCACCGGCGCGCCGGTACGCGCGGCCACGATCGCCTCTGCCGCCTCGCTGTAGATGTTGGCGAACCCTTCCAGGTAGCCCTCGGGGTGGCCGGGTGGTGTGCGGCTGACCCGGCCTGCTGCGTCACCCGCTCCGGCACCGCCACGGGTGATCAGGCGCTTGGGCGCACCAAAGGGCGTGTGCCAGAGATAGTTTGGATCCTCCTGCGCCCATTCGAGGCCACCGTTTTCCCCGTACACGCGCACGCGCAACGCATTCTCATTGCCCGGTGCCACCTGAGATGACCACAGCATGCCCCGCGCCCCACCGGCAAAGCGGAGCATGACATGGGCATTGTCGTCCACCTGGCGTCCCGGGACAAAGGCCTGCAGATCCGCCGCAAGGCTATCGACCTCGAGGCCGGTCACGAAACAGGCGAGGTTGAACGCATGGGTGCCGATATCCCCCGTCGATCCGCCCACACCTGACCGCGCCGGATCGGTGCGCCATTCCGCTTGCTTGAAGTCCTGCGGCACCGTCAGCCAGTCCTGCGGATACTCCACCTGCACCACGCGCACTGTGCCGATCTCACCGCTTGCGATCATCTCCCGCGCCTGCCGCACCATCGGATAGCCGGTGTAGTTGTGCGTGAGAATGAACAGCGCGTCCGACGCCTCTGCCGCCTTCACCATCTTCTTGGCGTCCGCGAGGGTCGAGGTCAGCGGCTTGTCGCAGATCACGTGAATGCCGCGCTTCAGGAACTCGCGCGCTGCTGCATAGTGCACGTGGTTGGGGGTGACGATGCTGACCGCCTCGATCCCGTCCTTCAACCGCGCCTCGCGGATCGCCATCGCCTTGAAGTCGTCGTAGATGCGCGGCAGCCCCAGCGCCTCACCGCTGGCGCGCGCCTTTTCCGGCGTCGCGCTCAGCGCGCCCGCGACCAGTTCGAACCGGTCATCGATCCGCGATGCGATGCGGTGCACTGCCCCGATAAAGGCGTCGTTGCCGCCGCCCACCATACCCAGTCTGATCCGGCTCATCACTTTGTTCCTCCGTCACAGTGGCGCGTTGCCCCCTGCTTCTTCTCTTTCCAAATACTCAAATTCGATCCCTCCGGCGGGCGCTCAGTCGATCCCCAGCATCGCCCGGTTCGCCGCCTCGTCCGTGCCGCCATCCGCAAAATCGTCAAAGGCGCGTTCCGTCACGCGGATGATGTGGTCGGAGACAAACTGCGCGCCCTCGCGCGCGCCGTCTTCGGGATGCTTCAGGCAGCATTCCCATTCGACCACGGCCCACCCGTCGAAATCGTTGGCCGCCATCTTGGAAAACACCGCACCAAAATCCACCTGTCCGTCGCCAAGCGACCGGAACCGCCCTGCGCGATCCACCCACGACTGGTAGCCGCCATAGACACCTTGCCGGCCCGTTGGATTGAATTCCGCGTCCTTGACGTGGAACATGCGGATCCGGTCGCGGTAGATGTCGATATTGTCGAGGTAATCGAGGCATTGCAGCACATAATGGCTGGGATCGTAGAGCATGCAGGCCCGGTCATGATTGCCCGTCCGTTCAAGGAACATCTCGTAGGTGACCCCGTCGTGCAGATCCTCGCCCGGGTGGATCTCATAGCAGACGTCGACGCCGCACGCCTCCGCATGATCGAGGATCGGCAACCAGCGCTTGGCCAGCTCGTCAAACGCCGTCTCGACAAGGCCCGCCGGGCGCTGCGGCCACGGATAGACGTAGGGCCAGGCCAACGCGCCCGAGAACGTCGCATGTGCGCCGATCCCCATATGCATGGAGGCTGTCAGCGCCAGTTTCACCTGATCCACGGCCCATGCCTGACGGGCCTTGGGATCGCCCTGCACTGCAGGTGCGGCAAAGCCGTCAAAGGCGGTGTCATAAGCGGGGTGCACGGCGACCAACTGGCCCTGAAGGTGCGTGGAAAGCTCGGTCACTTCCACGCCATTTGCGGCGGCAACACCCTTGAATTCGTCGCAATAATCCTTGCTCTCGGCCGCTTTGGCCAGATCAATGAGCCGCCCATCCCAGCTGGGCACCTGCACACCCTTGTAGCCGCAGTCGGCCGCCCATTTCGTGATCGCGTCCCAGCTGTTGAACGGTGCCTCATCGCCCGCGAACTGTGCCAGAAACAGCGCCGGTCCCTTGATAGTTTTCATGGTCTTGTCCTCCCCTGGGCCGCGATCATTCAGGCGGCATGTTGTCTTGCAAGTAGATGTCGATGCGGATGCGTTCCTGCGTTTCGTCAAAGGGCACTTGGTCTGCCGTCGCCTTGAGCAGGCGCACAGCCGACCGCACCAGATGGCCCGCGTTCTGCGAGATAACGGCGTCGAACACACCTGTCTCGAGCGCGCGGCGCGATACGGGCGTCAATTCGTGCGCGATCACCACCAGGTCGTCGCGGCGCCCCTCCCGCTCGAGGCAGGTCAACAACCCTGCATTGCCCGCCGCGGATGAATAAATGCCCCGCAGGTTGGGCACGGTGCGCAGGATGTCGGGCAGCAGGCGTTGGATCAGCGCGGGGTCGTCCCGGCCCTCGACCGACGGCAGGACGTCGAGCGTTGGAAAATCCGTGGTCATGACCGCGTCAAAGCCCGCCCGCCGTTCCAGATGGTCGCGTGCAAGGCGCGAGCCGGTGATGACCAGCACCGGCCCCGGCTGGTCGATGAACCGCCCCATGAGCCGCGCCGCGGTTCGCCCCGCCGCATAATTGTCGATGCCCACGAAGTGATCGCGCTCCGAGCTGGGCAGGTCCGCGACCAGCGACACAACCGCAATGCCGCGCGCGCGCGCCCGGTTCACCGCGTCCCGCACGGCCGGTGTTTCGGGGCCAAAAACGGCGACGCCGTCGATCTCGTCCGGCGAAAGCTGATCGAGCATGGCGACAATGGCTTGGGGGTCGAACGGGGGCACGGTGAGGGCACCCAGCGTCGTGCGCTGGTGTGACAGCTGCGCGCCCTGGATACTGACCTGGGTGATCAGCGCATCGACAAACTCATTGGCCGCATCCGGCAAGATGAACAGCAGCCGGTACACGCGCCGCCGCGCCAGGTTTGCGGCAGCGGTGTCGCGGATATAGCCCAGGTCGGCGATGGCCTTGTTGACCTTGTCGATTGTGGCGCGCCGCACCCCGGGCCGCCCGTTCAACACCCTGTCCACGGTGGCGAGGGAGACCCCCGCCACACGCGCCAGATCGTTGATCGTCGGTTTCCCGGTGGGTGAGAGATCGCCTTCGGGCACGGGTCGTCAATCTTCCATATGCCCGGCGAGGCCTTCGAAGAGGAGGGCGACCGCTTCGGCGCCCGGATCGTTATGGCCCTTGAGGTTGTCGGAGGGCACATAGGCCGCGCGGCCCGCCTTGGCGGTGTGGATGCCTGCCGTCGCATCCGCGCCTGCGCGCGCGGCCCTCGCCGCGGCCTGCAGACCGTTTGGCAGGGCGTCGAGGGCGGGCGACAGGGCGTCGATCATGGTCCGGTCGCCGACTTCGGCGCCGCCCACATCGCTCACCCGTTGCAAGCCGATGGCCAGCGCCTGGTCCACGCTCGATCCGCTGGCGCAGGCATCGCCCGCGGCGTTGAAGTAGATCGCGAGGATGACGCCGGAGGATCCGCCCATGGTCTGGCTCAGCGCATTGCCGAGAGCCGGGAAAAGCTGTGTCAGATCGGCGAGCGGCATGTCGTCAATCCCGTCGCGCAGCGCCCGGGCCGCAGTTGCGAGCGTGCTGCCGGTGTCTCCGTCGCCCGATTTGGCATCGAGCGCGTTCAGCGCATCCTCAGCCCCGATCAGAAGGTCGGCCACGTGCAGGATCGTGGCCCGCGTCCGGTCATTGGCCGACGGGATGGGCGCGATGGGGGTGAGGCCGTCCGGCAGGGGCGTGACCTGAATGTTTGCGAGGGCTTGCAGGCCCGGCCAGGCCGACATCGGAACCGGTTCGGCCAATGCGGCAAGGTCCTGATCGTCCACGGGCAGAACGGACACGGAAAAGCCGTGCATGTCGAGCGATGTCATCATCGGGGCGGGCCCGATGATGTGGCTGACCACGCCCGCTTCGGCCAGGGCGTGGGTCAGGACAGACATCTCCAGCGGCGTCGTCGAGCCGAGGTTGTTCACAAGGGCGACGCAGTGACGGTCGCCCAGATGCGGTGTCAGCTTGTCCAGGACCAGGGTCATTGCAGCGGCAGCGCCGTCGAAGTCGACCTGTTCGACGCCGGGTTCGCCATGGATGCCGAGGCCCAGTTCGGCCTTGCCTGATGGAATGCGGTCCTCCTTGGGAGAGCCGGGAACCGTACAGGTGTCGAGGCTTTTGCCGATGGAGGCGACATTCGCGATGACCCGGCGGGCGGCTGCGGTCACATCGTCCAGCGACGCGCCGCTTTCGGCCAGTGCACCGGCGATCTTGTGCACGAAAAGGGTTCCGGCCACGCCACGCGGCTGCGGCAGGTGGGGCAGGGCGATGTCGTCATCCACCACCACCATTTCCACGCGGCGGCCAAGGGCGCGGGCGCGTTCGGCAGCGAGGCCAAAGTTCAGGCGGTCGCCGGTGTAGTTCTTGACGATCAGGAGGCAGCCCGCCTCGCCCGTGACAGCCAGAATGCCCGCCAGCACAGCCTCGACAGAGGGCGAGGCGAACACCTCGCCACAGACGGCGGCGGTCAGCATGCCGGGGCCGACAAAGCCCGCATGCGCCGGTTCGTGCCCC
>JBCBHM010000026.1:0-45296 GCA_038525585.1 Pseudomonadota bacterium | reverse complement strand
GGGCACGGGACTGTGCCACAGCCAGAATAGCGCCGCAAAGGTGATGGCCGCGACCCACGTCTGCGCGCGCAGCCCGCGCAAGCGCAGCGGCCATCCCAGCGCCAGGATCGGCGCGGCCACCAGGGTCAGCAGCACATGCTGTGCCACGCGGGCGGAAAACAGCGACATCGACAGGGCGCAAATGGGCGAGATGAACAGCACCGCAACCAGCACCCAGGCCGAAAGCGACATCCGGTTCGGCGCGCGCCATGCCAGCACGAGGCCAAACAGCGCAAGGCCCGCCAGCAGTGCCGGATCGAACAGCCAGCGCGACAGCAACTCGCTGGGCGCCGGCGGCGTGCCACAGAAAGGGGTGTAGGGATCCATGCGCGTTCCTTTCCTCAGCCGCAGCCGTCCATCAGGATCACCGGGGCCGCGGTGAACAGGATGGCCACGACGGATATGATGCCGGTCCAGCGCGCCGCGATGTCCAGCTGGGCGGTGCCGGTTCCAAAAATGCTCCATCCCGCGGCGATCACAGCCGGCACGGTCACGACGATGATGGCGATGTCGACGGGCGCATAGGTGACCACTCCGCGACTTGCGCAGGCCGCCGACAAGGCCGCATAGACAAAGATGAAATGCGCGGTCCAGACCAGCGCAGGGCGTGCGATGGCCCGCACCAGTGCTGCGATGTCCCGTGATGCCTGTTGATCGGTCATACAAACAGCTCCAGCTGCGGCGCGCACAGCAGCAGCGCCGCGATCACCAGCATCGCGCTCGTTACCTTGGCGTAGGTGGCGCGGTTCAATTCGGGCAGCGTCTGTGCGGGACCGACCTGACCGGCCAGTTTGCGGGCGGCCATCACAGCGCTCCAAAGCGCGATGACCCCGCAATGGACCGCGACAAACGCCGCGATGACCGCCAGCGTCGCACCGAGGGCTGACGCCATCGGATCCGTGGGCCAGACCGCCAGCATCAGGGCTGCGCCCGCAATCAACGACAGGGCAAGGCAGATGATGTCGACCAGGACGCTGGTCCGATCCTTGGTCAGTGCGGCCATCAGCGCCATCACCACGCCAGCGCCCGCCGCGACGACGGCTGCACCGGGCGCGGCCAGACCGGCAACGGTGGTAAAGCCCGGGTGCACGTTCCACAGATAGAGCACCGCAAAGCAGAGCGACGCAAAGAGCGATCCCACGATCAGAAGCGTACCGACAATCGCCACATGCGTGTGGCTTAGCCGCGACACGGCGTTAACCGGCAGCACGCCGTCTGGCCCGCTGTCATGGCTCTGACCGGTGAACGACGGCTCCCACGCCCAGATGCAGAAGATGATCAGCGTCGCCACCGTCGCCACCGCCACCACAAGATAGGCGCTGGCCAGCAGGGCCACTGCCGCAACCGCGACGCCCAAGCCCGCCCAAAGCGGGAGCCACGTCGGGTGCGGCAGGCGCACGATCTGCACCGGCTCTCCGGATATGGGGTGGCAGCCCATGGTTTCGCGCCGCCCGTGGGGGGCACCGCGCAGGCTGCCATCGGTCTCGTGGGCCGCGCGGGCCATCAGGTCCGGGTCGTCCCACAGCGGCTCGCGTGAGGTGACGCGGGGAATGGCGTGGAAATTGTGGCCGGGGGCCACGGCGGGGTAGAGCCATTCCAGCGTGCCCGCACCCCAGGGATCGCGCCCGGCTGCGCGCCCGGTCCAGCGGTGGCGGATGAAATCCAGCACAAAGATCAGGACACCCGCCGCAAAGATGTATGACCCGATGGTCGACAGCATGTTCAGCCGATCCCACCCGATCCCTTCGGGATAGGTGGCGATGCGCCGTGGCATGCCGCGCAGGCCGGTGATGTGCATCAGAAAGAACGTGATGTGAAAGCCCGAGAACATCAGCAAGAACGCCCACCGGCCCAACCGCTCGGACATCATCCGGCCCGTAAAATGCGGCGTCCAATAGTAGAATGCCCCGATCAGCGGAAAGACCATGCCGCCGATCAGCACGTAATGCAGGTGGGCCACGACGAAATAGCTGTCATGGGCCTGCCAGTTGAACGGCACGGCGGCCAGCATCACGCCCGTCAGCCCCCCCATCACGAAGATGAAGAGGAAGCCGAGAATGAACAGCATCGGCACCTTCAGTTGCGGCCGCGCCAGCGCGAGCGTGCCGATCAGTGCGAAGATCTGCACCCCCGTCGGGATCGTGACCACCGTCGATGCCGCTGAAAACAGCGAGAGTGAGATCGTCGGCAGCCCGGTCGTGAACATGTGGTGCGCCCAAAGCCCGAAGCTGATAAAGCCCATCGTAACCACAGCGGCCACGACAAAGCCGTAGGCAAAGAGCGGCTGGCGCACAAAGGTCGGCAGCATCGTCGCCACCATGCCCGCGGCGGGTAGGAAAATGATGTAGACCTCTGGGTGGCCGAACAGCCAGAAAAGGTGCTGCCACAAGAGCGGATCCCCCCCCATCGCCGGGTCAAAGAACGGCAGACCCAGAACCCGCTCCGCCTCGAGCAGGAGCGAGCCAATGATGAGCGGCGGAAACCCGATGGCGATCATGAAGGCGGTGACCAACATGTACCACCCGAAGATGGGCATCTTGGTCAGCGACATGCCCGGCGCGCGGGTGCATAGGATTGTCGCGATGATCTCGACCGCTGCGGTGACGCTGGCGATCTCGGCGAATGTCACGCCGATCAGCCAGAAATCGGCCGACAGCCCTTCGGTATATTCACGGGTCGACAGGGGCGCATACATGAACCAGCCGCCATCGGGGGCCGCGTCAAAGATGAAGGATGACAGCACGATGATGCCACCGAAGAGGTAGCACCAGAACCCGAACGCACCGAGACGCGGAAACACCATGTCGCGTGCGCCCAGCATCATCGGCAACAGGTAGATCGCGAACCCTTCGAGGATGGGAATGGCGAACAGGAACATCATCAGCGTGCCGTGCATGGTGAAGACCTGGTTGTAGGTCTCGGCATCGAGGAACGTGTTGTCCGGCACGATCAATTGCGTGCGCACCAGCAGTGCGAGAAATCCGGCGATCAGGAAAAAGATCAGCCCGGTCACGATGAACCGTTGCCCCACGACCCGGTGCGACACCGAGGACAGCTTGCGCCAGCCTTTCGGCGTTTCCCAGATCTCGTCATAGCTGGGCAGTGATCCTCCGACGACGGGCTTCTCAACGTGCGGTGCTGCGGTTGTATCGGTCATTTGAGGCTGTCCAGGTAATGCGCCACGGCCCGCAGGTCCGGCCCGGACAGGTGGTTGTAGGACGGCATGTTCGCGCCCGGTTTCATGTCCTGCACATCAGCGATCCAGCCTGCGAGGTTGCCGACGTTCATTGGCCACATGCCTGCACCCAGAGCGGCGCGCGCGCCTATGCGGCTGAGGTCGGGACCAAGCACGCCGCCCTCGGCCTCGCCCCGTATCGCGTGACAGGCGGCGCAGCCTGCGTTCAGGAACACCTCGCGCCCCGCGAGAAGCAGTGGCGTGTCGGGATCGCGCGCCTCGTCCCGCAGCCCGGCGACAAAGGTGCGGAAATCCTCTGTCGGCACGACGACGACTTCGAACGCCATCAGCGGGTGGGACATGCCGCAGAATTCGGCGCATTGCCCACGGAAGCGCCCCAATTCGTGCGCGGTCACGGTCAGTTCGTTCACCCGGCCCGGGATCATGTCCATCTTGCCGCTGATGGACGGGATCCAGAACGAATGGATCACATCCTCGGAGGTCAGGCGAAACGTCACGGGTTCGCCAAGGGGCAGGTAAATCTCGTTTCCGTCGCGGACCGGATCGCCATCGGGATCATAGGTGACATCCCACCAGAACTGATAGCCGCGGACCGCAATCACCGTTGTGTCGTCAGCCTCGGCGTCGGCGCGGATCGCGGCAAGGGTCAGGGTGGAGCCCACGACCAGCACGCTCAGCGCGACGGCAGGGATCGCGACACCGCCGGTCCAGATCCACCAGGCGCGGCCGCCGCTGTCGCGGAACCACGCCCAGGCCACAGCGCCCATCACACCCAGAAAGATGACCACCGCCGCCACATGCAGCGCGACCATCAACGTCAGCGTCAGCTCGGCGCCGAGACCGGTGGCGTTCAACGCGGACTGGCTTCCGAATTGGCCCAGGGTCGAGGTTTCGCCGCTCATCTGTCATGCCCCAGCGCGAGCAGGTAGGCGGCCATGTCCTTGGCGTGGCCTTCGGTCACGCCCATGTCGGGCATTGCGGTCGCTTCGGCATAAAGCGGCGGGTTGATCAGCCAATTGGTCAGGTTGCCGGGCGTGTTGGGCAGAATGCCCGCGATATAGGCGCGGTCGCCGAAACGGGCCAGCGATGGGCCGACGGAGCCGTGCGCGGCGGCCACCCCGGGGATGGCGTGGCACGATCCGCAGCCATAGGCGACCATCAGCGCAGGCCCTTGGGCCGGGTCGCCCTGAAGCAACTGAAGCTGTGCCGCATCCCATTCCGGCACACCGTCCACGGGCTGCGTGCGGTACCAGTCGTGCAACCGGATGAGTTGCGCATCCGCCCAGCCAATGGCCTGACCCAGCGGGTCCCGGCCCGGGGGCGCAAGCGCCCAGACGGCGACCGCGCCACAGCCGAGGGCTATCAGCAGTGCGATCCCCCCGCCCCGCGCAATTCGCTGTCGTGACGCACCGGGCATCGCCTATTCCGGCGTTGTCAGGGGATTGGCGACGCGGGCGTAGTATTCGCTGACCGCGCGCATGTCTTCGGTGCTCATCTTCTCGGCGATGGCGGACATGACATTCATCGCGTCGTTGTCGCGCACGCCGTCCTTCCAAAGCTCAAGTTGATAAACCATGTAATCCGCGTATTGGCCGGCCAGATAGGGAACCGAGGGCGGATTGCCGGTGCCCTGTGCCCCGTGGCAATTGACGCAGGCCGGGATACCCCTTTCGGCCGACCCCACGGCGGCAAGCTGGCCGCCCCATTGCAAGAGCCCCTGATCGACGGCGCCCAGCGTCGGCACGTGCGGTGCCCGCATCGCGGCGTAGTAGGCCGAGACGGCCTCGCGTTCGCGTTCGGTCAGGCGTTGGGCCACGCCGCTCATGATCTGGTTGGGTCGCGCGCCGGAGGCATAATCGTTGAGCTGCTTGTAGCTGTACCATCCTGGCAAGCCGGTCAGGCGCGGGAACGCGCCCGATCCATCCCCTTCGCCCGCGCCACCGTGGCAGGTGATGCAAGCCATGCCGGAGCCGCCGTTTTCCGCGCCGCCCATGGCGACAAGGCGGCCAAGTTCCAGCAGGTCGTCATCGGGCGTTTCGTTCACGGTGACGTTGAACAAGGTGCGTTCATCCGACAGGCGCGTTTCCAGATCAGCCATGCTGTTGTCCCCGATATCGGACGTGGCTTGCGCCACCAGGATCAGGGGAAAGGACGCCGCCGCGGCCACCAGGCCGAGAACAGCTGTTCGGGTGCGTGTCATAACGGGGTTCCTTTATGCGTCCATCAGCGGGCGCGGGTTGCCCAGGTAATCGTTCTTCATGTGCTCAAGCGTCCAGTAGGCCAGCCCCATCAACGGACCGGTCGGGTTGTAGCCAAGGTTCTGCGGGAACAGGCACGCGCCAAAGACAAAGACGTTGTGGTGGTCCCACATCTGGCCAAACCGATTGACGACGCTGGTGCTTGGGTCGGTGCCCATCACCGCGCCACCCACGTTATGCGTGGTTTGGTAGGGCACGATGGAATAGCTGCTGCCTTCGGCGGCCAGATTGGCGGACGACACGGACACAACATTGTCCATGCTTTCGGCCAACTCGACCGTCCGGTCGAGCACGTACTTGATCATGCGCCGGTCGTTGTCCGGGAAATCGAATGTCATGCGCATCAGCGGACGGCCATGGGCGTCGGTCCAGGTCGGATCGAGATCCAGGTAGTTCTCATGCGTCGATGCGGACGAGCCGTGGATCACGAAATCGGCATGGCGCAGATAGTTGTCGCGCACGGCGCGCTTCCATTCAGCACCCCAGGGTGGGGTGCCTTCGGGCGTCGGCTGGTAGCTGATCGGGCGGCCATTATATTGCTTGCACGCGATATAGCCGCCGCCGACGAAATCCAGGCCCGTATGGTCGAAATTGTCACCGTTGTAATCATCTACAATCGTTCCCAGAGCGCCTGCGCCCATGAACGGATTTGTGGTGATCGTATCGTCAAAAAACGCATCAACCGCGGCGATTGTCTGGTAGGCATAGTTGCGCCCGACCGTGCCGGTGCGTGTTTCGGGGTCGTAGGGTGTGCCCAGACCCGACACCAGCATCAGGTGCACGTTCCACAGCGCATAGGCGTTCATGCACACCACGTCGGCGGGTTGGAACACCTCGCGTCCGTCCGCGTCGATATAGGTGACGCCCGTCGCGGTCTGCCCGTCCTCGGTCTTGTCGACGCGCAGAACCGTGCTGTCAAAGCGGATCTCGAAATTTTCGTGATCCTTGATGCGGTCGTAGATGCAGATGATCGGATCGGCCTTGGCGAGGTATCCGCAGCCGAAGCGTTCGCAGAACCCGCAATAGGGGCAGGCGTGCAGGACCGCACCATAGGGGTTCTCGTATTTCTCGGTCACGTTTGCGGACGGCATGGGAAAGGGGTTCAGCCCCGCGCGCTCTGCCGCTTCCTTGAACAGGGTCGATGAAATCGGCTGCTTCATCGCCGGTGTCGGATATTCTGCGGTGCGTGGCCCTTCGAACGGGTTGCCGCCCTTGCGCTTGTCCCCGTTCAGATTTCCGGCAAATCCGGCCGCGCCACAGACCTTTTCGAAAAAGTCGAGATGCGGTTCCAACTCATCATAGGTCACGCCCCAGTCCTGGATGGTCAGGTCGTCAGGGATGAAATCGGCGCCATAGCGTTCCTCGTAATGCGACCGCATCGTCAGGTCGGATTCCAGCGGGCGCCAGATCTGGCCATTCCAGTGGATGCCCGCGCCACCCAGGCCCTCGCCCGGCAGGAAAGACCCCAACCGCCGCATTGGCAATGCGCGTTGACCACGATTGTTGCGGAAGGTCAGCGTGTTCTGCTTCACGTCCATCATGTGCTTGTACTGAAGGGCGTATTTCAGTTCGTCATGTTCCTCGGGGCCGGCAAAGCTTGTCGCGTCGTGACGGTGTTGCCCGCGTTCCAGGATCACGCAGCGTTGCCCGGCCTTGGCCAGCTCATAAGCGGCGGTCAGGCCGGTCCAGCCTCCGCCGACAATAACAACGTCGATTTTGGGGAGCGTCTTGTCAGCCATTGTCGGCACCTCCGGCCTGCGGGCGGGCGCGCGGCATGGCGCCGGTGCCGCCCGGTTTGTGGTTCACGCCCATGGGCGGTTGACGATAGGGGCGGTTATGCTTGTCGACAAAGCTGAGGTAATAGGCATGCGCTCCGGGAAAGCCGACCATCTTCCAGCCCGCGTAGTCGGTATTGCCGCCATAAATTGGGTCGGCAAAGTACCCCTGGTTGGTGAGCTTCCAGACCTCATCGAAGAACATCTTCGACGAGATGTCGCCCAAGAGGATTTCGTCCTTGGACAGTGCGGTGGCGTAATCCTCAAGTTCTGCCGCGTCGGTGGGCAAGGTCACTATCGCCTCGCCCAGACCCGCGCGCAGGAATTCGGCTGGCGTCATCGGCAGCTGATACCCCTGTTCGGGCGTGCCCTGGGGGAATGGGCCCTCGAGGTACAGGCCCTCGCCCTGACCGTAGCCGCCGCTCATCTGCATGTCGATGAAATCAACCACACCGGCTTGGCTGGCGCTTGGAAAATCATCTTCGGGGATGAGCACGTCGCACAGCGCTGCAAGGTATTGTGCTTCGTCGTTGGACAGGAAAAAGAACGGTGTTTCGTCAAATTGTGCAAATGCGTGTTTGGCAGGAAGCGAAGCGACCAAGGAAGATGCCATGGCCCCTTGCAAAATGCGGCGTCGTGAGAAATTTGGGCCGGGCATGTTCACCTCGCTGTTTGGCAGGTTGGTTGCGACTTCAACGTGAGGCCGACATATCCGTTCCGAAAATTCAGGATTTATTTATTCTTTGCTGTGACCGGGTCCTCCAGTGGTCGGCGCATGTCGTCGCTTACGGCGACAAGGATCGTATGGTCCTTGGGCCGTTCCGTGTCGGGGGCCATGTCAGCGGTTTCGCCATCACACAACACGGGGACCGCACGGGTATATCCCGGCAATTTCAACGCGTTGACTGTTTGGGCGATTATGCCTTCGGTCACGTCGCGTTGCGTCCAGACATCGCAATGATCCTCGAGTGATCTGATGACCGAACGGGAGACGCTGGCGTGGAGCGTGACGATGCCGTCAAGCCCAAGTGCGTCACAGATGTCGAGCAGCTGGGCACAGTCGATCCGTAAAGGTACGCGTTCGTTTCCGATTGATTTGCCAAGCCAAGTCGCACGAATGTTGACGTCGTCGCGGTAGACCATCACGACCGACGCATCCGCGCCAAGGCGGCAATGACAGTCGTCCGTGAAGGCGCGGGCCATGCCATCGCACCATCACACGCTGCAGAACAGACGCGGAATCGCCGTCTGGGGCAAATCGCGATGATGATGCCCTGCACGCACCGCGTTTCTGTGGCCAGCGTGACAGCGCGTAGCGTACCCCCAAGGTCGACACGGCGGCACCGTCAGCAAGACCGGCGCTGGTTGCACAAGCAT
Organism: Pseudomonadota bacterium; assembly: GCA_038525585.1. GTDB lineage: Bacteria > Pseudomonadota > Alphaproteobacteria > Rhodobacterales > Rhodobacteraceae > Tateyamaria. The sequence continues at coordinate 36,651 of JBCBHM010000026.1, read as the reverse complement.
TCCGGCGCGTTCGCTACCGCTGTGGGCGACCCGTTGGTGCGTGCGCAGGCGGCCTGATTGTGCGCCCATGGTGCCGTCGCATCGAAACGGTTGTGCAGGGTCGGCCGTAAGCGCATTGCCGGACTTCAACCGATGGCTGTACCTATTTTCGGAACTTTTCCCCGTCTGGACCCTTACCCCTTTACCTCCATACAAGCGGAAAGCGGGTCGCGATGGACAGTGTTTCAGGCCAGATTGCCGTTCTCGATTATGTCGTCATCGGTGCGTACCTTGCGCTCATCATCGGGATTGGCGTCTGGGTCAGTCGATCCACCAAAAGCGGAGAGGACCTGTTTCTTGCCGGGCGTTCACTCACCTGGGGCGCGATCGGTTTTTCGCTCTTTGCCTCGAACATTTCGACATCGACGCTGATCGGTCTGACCGGGTCCGCCTATGGCGACGGGATAGCCGTGTCCGCCTATGAATGGACGTCCGGCATCCCGCTTTTGATCCTCGCCTTTGTGTTTGCACCGCTATTCCTGAAGTCGCGGATCACGACGACGCCGGAATATCTCGACAAGCGCTATTCGCGGCGCGTGCGGCTGTACTTTTCGGGGCTGACCATCGTGTTTACGGTCATCGTCGACACGGCGGGCGGGCTTTATGCAGGGGCCGTCGTCATGCAGGTGTTCTTCCCTAATGTAGACATCTGGATGACCTGCGTCGGCATCGGGCTCTTCGCCGGGATCTACACGGCCGTCGGGGGGTTGAAGGCCGTGGTGTTCACCGACGTGCTGCAATCCGTGGTCCTACTGACCGGCTGCGCGGTGCTGGCCTTCATGATGTTCCAAGACCTCGGCTTTTCCTGGGATGCGCTTCAGGCGGAGCTGCCGGACGGTCACCTCAATGTCGTCAAGCCCATCGACGACCCGCAATTGCCGTGGTTCGGCCTGTTCTTCGGCGTCTGGCTCTTGGGCTTTTGGTACTGGGTCACGAACCAATACATCGTGCAGCGCGTGCTTGGGGCCAAGGACCTCAAGAACGCGCAGTGGGGCGCGATCCTGGGCGGCATGCTGAAACTGTCACCCCTGTTCATCATGGTGCTGCCGGGGGCGATGGCGGTGTCGCTGATCCCCGACATCCCTCAGAATGACCAGGTCTTTCCGGTCATGATCACCACCATCCTGCCCGCCGGTCTGACGGGTCTGGTCCTGGCCGGATTGATCGCCGCCATCATGTCGAGTGTCGATTCAACGCTCAACTCATCGTCGACACTGATCGTGCACGACTTCATCAGCGACCCGGACGAAGAGCTGCCGCCCGAAAAATCGAAACGCTACGGGCAGATGGCCACGATCACGTTCATGATCATCGCAATCGCCTGGGCGCCGCTGATCCAGTACGCGGGCGGGCTTTGGGATTACCTGCAACAGATGTTTTCGGTGCTTGTCCCGCCGCTTGTGGTTCTGTTTCTGGGCGGTGCGCTCTGGCAGCGCGGGACGGCACCAGCGGCCTTTTACACGCTCATCATTGGACATGGCGTGGGCACTGTCCTGTTTGCGTTGCGCATGATCGAGGTCTGGCCGCTGCACTACACCATCAATGTTGTCATCATGACGGTCGTCAGCGCGCTGGTCTTTGTCGTGTTCAGCCTGATGGACGATCCGCAAGAGGTGGACGACGACGTGATCTGGACCCGCAAGAAGGCGCTGGATCACGAAGGCGGGCTACAGGGCGGGCTTCTTTCAGACGTGCGCTTGCACGCCGTGGTGCTGATGGCCCTGATCCTGACCATCCTCGTGCTGTTCTGGTAACGGCTGGCGCGCGATCCGGTGATTGAGGGCATCCCCACCATCTGGTTGACGGTCGCGCTTGCGGTCGCGGCGCTTGTCGTCCTTGGCGCCTCGCTGCGCCTGACGGCACTGGCGGATGTGATCGCGGACCGCACCGGTTTTGGCGAAGCTGTCGTAGGCGCGATTGCCCTGGGGGCGGCGACGTCGCTGTCGGGGATGGTGGTGTCGGTGACCGCAGCGCTTGGCGGCGATGCCGCGCTGGCGTTTTCGAACGGCGTCGGGGGGATCGCGGTGCAGACCCTGTTTCTGGCCATTGCCGATCTGACATATCGGCGCGCCAATCTGGAACATGCCGCGGCAGAACCTGCGAGCCTGTTCCAGGCCACCTTGCTGTTACTGTTGCTCAGCATCCCGCTACTGGCGCACCTGATCCCTGATATCACGGTTCTGGGCGTCAATCCTGCGTCAATCCTGCTGGCGCTGGTCTATGTCTGGGGCATGCGCGTCGCTGCGCGCGTGCGCGCCGAACCGATGTGGACCGCGGTCAGCACTGACGCGACCCGCCTCGACGAGCCCGAGGACGAGGAAGAGGCGGGAAAGTCCGCACGCGGTGCCATCACGGCGTTTCTGGCTCTGATGTGCGTGCTGGCGATGGCGGGCTGGGTCATATCGGTGATCGCATCCGGTTTCATCACACGTTTCGGCCTGTCTGCGTCCATCGTGGGGGCGCTGATGACCGCTGTGATCACGTCGCTGCCAGAGCTGGTCACCACGCTAGCAGCGGTCAGGCGGGGTGCTTTGCAATTGGCTGTCGGCGGGATCATCGGCGGCAACACGTTCGACGTGTTGTTCCTGACCGCATCCGACATCGGCTATCGGCAGGGGTCGCTCTACCATGCTATCGGCCCCGGAGACCTGTTCTGGCTCGCAACCGGACTGGCAATGACGTCGGTGCTACTTCTGGGTCTGATCCTGAGGGAACGCAACGGACCGGCCCGGATCGGCACGGAAAGCATCGCGCTGATCGTGCTTTACTGTCTTGCTGTCGGCCTGGCGGCAACGCAATTGGCGCTGTGACATGTATCCCGTCAGGCACGGGTCGTTTGTATGGGCCGAGGGTGGCCGGGCGTGCGATACGCTTTTTCTGTTGGAACGCGCAGGACACGCTCGACAATCATGAACCGACTGCGTCCGTGAAACGGGTGACACCGATGACGATGACCGTGCAGACGGAACTTATCGACGATGTGCACGTTTCCAGAAAAGGGGTTGTTGAACGTCCGCCCCTCAACTCCGTCGGTGACGACGACTGTTCTGTCGGACCTTGGTAAACGACCAGGTTTTCACCGTAACCGGTCTTGGCGAACAACATCAACGATGTGAAGGGAGAGCACGACCACACCATGACACGTTATGCACAGCAACGCATCGCAAACCCGGTGTGTTTCTTCGATGCGCCGAATGAAGTCCTGAAAGATGATAACCTGTCCTTGGAGGAAAAGGAAAAAGTCCTTCGCTCCATGGCGGTCGACGCGGAGCAATTGGTGGACGCCACCGCCGAAGGCATGGAAAATCCAAGCCAGACATACAAGGCCGAAGACCTTCGCCTTGCATTGCAAAAGCTCAGCAAAATCAAAGACACTGGTGCGCTTGCGAAAGACGCAGTCCAGAACGCTGCGCAGCGGTTCAAGCGGATCCTTGTCGTGACCTCCGCAAGTGAGGACCTGAACCGCGTCGTTTTGGATCATGCATTGGACTTGGCGACCCTGTCCGGGGGCGATGTGTCGTTGTTGAGTATCGTTCCACCTGATGTCGGCGCAGTGGGTGCGGCAACGGCCTTGCCGATGGCTGGTACAGCGCAGGTCGTCAGCGTCGACCGTTCCGGCATCATCGAAGATCGGAAAAAACTGCTGGCAGAGCTTCGCGGCACCTGCGGCGCGGATCAAACCGTCGACATCGAAATCCGGTCAGGACCGGTCGAGAGTGAACTCGTCGCCTACGCCGAGACGTGGAAGGCCGACCTGATCGTCGTTGGATCGCCCGATAGGTCCTGGCTGGAAACGGTGTTCAACCCCGCGTTGGACAGGGACGTCACAAAATTCGCGCCCTGCCCGATCCTTGTCGTGCCGGAACCGAAGTGATCACGAAGGGTGTCTGGACAGAAACTTTGGCGACCGGGTCGCATCCTGTTGATGGGTCTGTTACCCGATGGCCTGACATCAAGAAAATGAGGCGTGCGACCCATATGGGCGCCGTCAGTCGCATATCGCGATCCTCCGAGGTGCAAGGCTCGGACAAAACGCGGTTGTCGCAAAGAAAGGGACATTGATATGTCAGATACAACCGCCGGAACGGGTATTCCCGAACCAGATGGCGCAAGTGAGATTATCGAAACCAATTACGAAATCGGTCAGGACAACATTCAGAAAAGCGTGGGGTCCTTCGGTCTCGACATCCACAATCCCGTCTTTGTGATCTCCGGGCTGGCTGTTGTGGCATTTGTGTTCTTCACACTGGTCTTTCCGACACAGGCGGGCGGCATTTTCTCCGCCATGTTCGACTTTACGACCAAGAACTTTGACTGGTTCCTTTTGGGGGCGGCCGACCTCGTGGTGATCTTTGCGCTCTTGTTGATCGTAACGCCGTTCGGCGCCGTTCGCCTTGGCGGGTCAGACGCCACGGCGGACTACAGCTATCCCGCCTGGTTCGCCATGTTGTTTGCCGCAGGCATGGGCATCGGCCTGATGTTCTACGGCGTGTCCGAACCCCTGACGCATTTTTCCACGGCCTTAGGTGGGACGGCTGCCGAAAACGACCTGCGCACGGATTGGGCGCCGCTTGGTGCCGCTGGCGGGGATGAGGCGGCCGCCATTCGACTGGGCATGGCCGCGACGATCTTCCACTGGGGTTTGCACCCTTGGGCCATCTACGCGACCGTGGCCCTGGCCCTCGCGCTTTTTAGCTACAACAAGGGGCTTCCGCTGACGATCCGGTCGGCATTCTATCCCATCCTGGGCGAGCGTGTCTGGGGGTGGCCCGGGCACATCATCGACATCATCGCTGTGTTCGCGACGCTCTTCGGCCTTGCGACATCGCTTGGCTTTGGTGCCACGCAGGCCACAGCGGGTCTGAATGCGCTGTTCGGCATTCCCATGGGCACAACGTCCGAGGTTGTCCTGATCATCCTGATCACGGCGGTTGCGCTTATCTCGGTGCTGCGTGGACTGGATGGCGGTGTGAAGGTGCTGTCCGAGATCAACATGGGGCTTGCCGGGATATTGGCGCTGTTTGTCCTGATTGTTGGACCGACGGCATTCCTGCTGACCTTCTTCTGGGACAGCCTGGTGGCCTATGTCACCTACCTTCCCGGGCTTGCCAATCCGTTTGGGCGAGAGGACGTGAACTTCAGCCAGGGCTGGACTGCGTTCTACTGGGCATGGTGGATCAGCTGGTCACCGTTTGTCGGCATGTTCATCGCGCGGGTCAGCCGGGGCCGCACGGTGCGCGAATTCGTGACCTGCGTGTTGATCATCCCATCCTTCGTCTGTGTGGCATGGATGGCGATCTTTGGCGGCACGGCCATCAACCAAGTCCTGGCCGATGGCTATACGGCCGCTCAGCAGGCGGAGCTTCCGCTCCAGCTGTTCAAGATGCTCGAACCGATGCCCCTTGCTGGGATCACGTCCTTTATCGGGATCGTGCTGGTGATCGTGTTTTTTGTCACGTCGTCCGATTCCGGGTCGCTCGTGATCGATACGATCACGGCGGGCGGCAAGATCGACGCGCCGCTGCCACAGCGCGTGTTCTGGTGCATCTTCGAAGGTGCGGTGGCCATCGCCCTTCTTGTGGGTGGCGGGCTGGCCGCGCTTCAGTCGATGGTCATTTCAACTGGGCTTTTGTTTACCATGGTGCTGGTGCTCATGTGCTGGTGCATCTGGCGGGGCCTTGCCAGCGAACGCGCCAAGATGTGATTGCCGTGGCCCCGGTCATCAGGCCGGGGCCTACGCAGTTGAACCTTGCCACAGAGCCCTCCTCGAGCGCCGGGGAAAACCCGGGCGCGACGGGGATTTTACGTAAACGGACCCTTGCCGCGGCGTTCGTACGATCGACTTGACGCGGCCGCCGACAGGATCAGGAACCCACCCGCCAGGGACCAGTTCTTGACCAAGATCGACATCTGCCATGGATCGGACGGCACAAAATGAAAGATGCTGGTCACCAAGCAATACGCGGCCAGCATCCACCCCATCGGTCTGAGAAACCGGCCCAAGATCAACAGGCCGGCAGACACCGCATTGAACACCAATGCCGGCCAGACCAGCCACTCTGGCCACCCGTATCCCGCCAAAAGCGTCTGCGCGGGACCGGGATCAACGGCCTTTTGCGCGGCCCCTGCAAGAAACAACGCCGCCAACAGATACCGCCCACAGACCCATTCAAACCGCGACGTCATGCAGCGGGACGGAAGGTCAGGCTGAGACCGTTCAGGCAATGGCGTTTTCCGGTGGGTTTCGGCCCGTCATCGAAGATGTGGCCCAGATGGCCGCCGCAGCGACGGCAATGCACCTCGGTCCGAACCTGAAAGATGAACTTGCGATCTTCTTTCGTCCCGACCGCATCCGGCAGGCTTTCGAAGAAACTCGGCCAACCGGTTCCGCTGTCGTATTTCGCTTGCGCGTTGTAGACAGGCAAATCGCATGCCCGGCAGTGATAGGTGCCGTTGCGCGTTTCGTCATTCAGAGGGCTGGTGTAGGGGCGTTCGGTGTCTTCCTTGCGCAGGACAAGGTATTCATTTTCGGTCAGCCGCGCGCGCCACTCGGCTTCGGTGCGGCAAATCTCGAACCCGCATGTCGCCGCCTGCAGCGGACGGGCCAACAGGGCCGCGCCCATCGTTAATAGAAATGTTCTGCGCTTCATCTCATCACCCTTTCTGGACGCGTGCGGACGGGTCAGCAAGGGGGGGCATGCTGACCCATCCGGGCGGCCCTGCTCGACTTACTTCGGAACGAGGACCGTATCGACGACGTGGATCACGCCGTTCGACTGATCGACATCCGCGATGGTCACGCGGCTCGCGTTGCCGTTTTCATCATAGATGTAGACATTGTTGCCCTTGACCTGGGCCGAAAGCGCGTCGCCCGAAACGGCATTGAAATGATAAAAGCCGTCGGATGATGCGCGGGCCTGACGCGCGATCTCGGCCGCGGACCAGTCACCGGCCACCACGTGGGCGGTCAGCACCTTGACCAGCATGTCCTTGTTTTCAGGCTTCAGCAGCGTGTCGACAGTGCCCGCAGGCAGGGCGGTAAAGGCATCGTTCACGGGCGCGAATACGGTGAAAGGTCCGGGGCCTTGCAGCGTCTCGACCAGCCCGGCCGCCTGAACGGCAGCGACAAGTGTGGTGTGGTCCACCGAGTTCACCGCGTTTTCCACGATGTTCTTGTCTTCGAACATCGGCGCGCCGCCTACTGTCGGGTTTTCGGCATAGGCAACGGTCGCAATGGTCAGCGCGGCGACCGTAGTGGCCAGTGTGGATGCGATTTTCATGTTAATCTCCTCTCGTAATTGTCCGCGGATTTGTGCGGTTACGAAAGAAGACACGGGGCGCGCCACGCGAGAGTTTCAGCCCGACTGAAACAAATCCGCATCAAAGAATACGTCGGTCGCCAGAATAGGACCGGTTGGTGCTCCGGTCGGCGAACCACCTTCAGGTTCGTCCGAGACGGCCAGCGTGCCGCCGTCGATCAGGGCCGCAATTGCGGGCGTAATCTCGAACAGACTTTCACGATCTGCAGGGATCACACCCAACGACACGGGCGCGTCCGCATTTGCGCCGATCACCCAAAGCTCGAAATCCCGACCGGTCGCGGGGGCGCCCATTTCGGGGATCACCTTGAACAGGTTCCCGGCTGGGGCATAGCCCGCCTCGATATGCACGGCCCCGTCTGCCGAGATCAGGGTCGCATGCAGCGTCGGATCAAAGTCCGGGCCGCGCATCATGGGACCGAGAACCAGAAACACCGCCACGGCAACCACGGCCAATCCGGGGAATGTCAGCCACCAGCCCCACGCCCAATCCCGTCTTGTGCGCGTGTCGGTGCCACCCAATTCGGCAAGCAGTTTCGACCGCACCGAAGGCGGCGGCGCTTCGTCTGGCATATCGGTGGCCATGGCCGCGAATTCCGCTTCCCAGAACCGCACCTGCGCGGCCAGGTCCGGCTCGGCCCCAAGCCGCGCCTCGAAGGCCCGCTCAGCGTTCGCATCCAGCAGGCGCAAGACGTATTCGGCGGCCAGCGCCTCGTCGTCGCGCATATCCTGTTGGTCGCTCATCGCGAAAGGCACTCCTTCAAGGCTATCAGACTGCGGCGCAGCCAGGTTCGCATCGTGTTCAGCGGAACGTCAAAGCGGTTCGCGAGCGCTTGGTAGGTGGCGCCGTCAAGATAGGCGGCGCGGACGGCATCGGCCCGGTCCGGCGGCAGTTCTTCGAAACAGGCGCTGATCCGGCGTTGTTCGGACGCGGCAATCGTCGCCGCCTCGGGGCCGGGACGTTTTTCGACAAGCTCGCCAACGCTGTCCAAGTCCAGGTGATTGGTCTTTTTGGCGCGCAACCGGTCTATCGCCAGATTGCGGGCAACGGTGATGAGCCATGTCATCGGACTGTGACCCGTGACAGCGTACCGGTCGGCCTTGGCCCATATCCGAAGGTACACGTCTTGTAGCGTATCCTCGGCTTCGGACCTGTTTTTCAAGACACGCAGGCAGACGCTGAAAAGTTTCCCGCTCGTTGCATCGTATAGCGCGGCCAGCGCGGCCCTGTCGCCCAGTGCCACTTTGCCGATCAGCTCTTCGATATCCTCGCGGTCCGTCATATGAGTTGTAAGCAGTTCAAATATCGACTTTTCCCTGTCTGACTGACAGAAATGGCCCCGAACAGCAATGTCATGCCGCCGGGACCATTCTGCACTGGTTACGAGATAACTCGCTACCCAACTGTATCGGCTACATGCCGAGCGATGCCGCGAAGCCCGTGATCCCACCCATGCCCAGGTCGGCCGTCATCGTGGCCGCGCCCGTTTCAAGGTCGATCTCGTAAAGACCGGCGGTCTTTGCGCCTTCCATTTGAAGGATCGCGAGACCCAAGTTGTCACCTTCTTTGGCGGACACGATGTCGAAGCCACCCATCGGGGCCAGATCGACGGTCGAACCATCGACGGTGATCTTGCCGATCGTCTCCAGCGTGCCCGCGTTGTTTGCCAGGCTCACAAGCGTGTCCGTCTCTGCGTCAAGCGCGTATTGGAAGGTGGTCCCTGCCGTCTGGCCGTTGATGGCGTTCGTGTAGGCGTTGGCAAAGATCATCGGTGTGGTGCCCGCCATGACATCGCCATCGGCATAGGCCAAGTCGGTGAAACGGCGCACGGAACCAGCGCGCTCGTCATTGTCGCCGAAGCCGTCGGGGAAATAGACGAGGTTGTCGCCCGCCGATGTTACGGCGCGCACGGCGTCGATCTTGTTGTTGAAGTCAAATGCGACCATCTTGCCATCGCCGATCATCGCATCGTTCATGAACGATGCGCCAAGATCGGTCATTTCGCCCGACATCGGATCAATCGCCACGATCATGCCTTCGGCAAAGCCAAGCAGCGCGCCGGTGACCGGACGCCAGGCGATTGCCTTCAACGGATCCTCAAGGTCGTAGGTCATCACCTCTCCGGGGGCGCTTATGTCGCTCATCACAACCAGTGTTGCGCCGTCATCGGCCAAGGCATAGCCGGATACAGCCGCATGACCCGCGGCCAAAGCCGGGCTCGCGGCGAGGACGACAAGAGATGTCGCAAGGGCTTGGGTTTTCATTGCATTTCCTTTCAGGTCGGTCTCCATGCGCACGTATCGGGATGCGCTCTGACCTGAAGCACGAAAGACGGCGCCAGATAGTTTCAACGTAAACACGACTTTTCTTCGCGAGTACGTCGATGACATCCGGCTTTTGGTCTCGATCAGCTGTGATAACCGTCTGAAACGCAGACCATTCCAACCCTCACCGGTATGCGGTCCGGTCGACATGTGCGACTATCGCGGGTGAAATTCCGAAAGCAGTCATTCACGCTGCTCATAGCAATGGCCGGTTTGTCCGCACACCTGCCGAGGGACACTGTTGATGTAAGGTCGGCTCTGGGCTGACTGACCCCGCAGTTCAGAATAGCATTTTGGACCGAGTTGGACCCGCAAATAGAACCGGAATCCGCCTTTTCCTTCCGGCGCTGCAACGGGCTAGCGCCTGGCAGACACGCACCCGGTCCTTCGTTGCTTGTCTGTTCGGGATTGCAGGGTCTAAAAGTTAACAGTTAATGAATGACCTCGGTAACCTACCGACTTGACCTGCGCGCAAGCCGCTCCCAGCGTCGGAGTGGCAACAGCTCAGCGGGTCGGGCGGGTGTCGGGCAGCGAGATGTTGGCGACCTGCTCGGCGATCGGATCGGTCGAGAGGGGGTGCGTGTCGGGGCTGAAATTCTCGGGGTCCGCCATCTTTTGCCAGCGCCCACCCAAATAGACCTCCAGCCCGGAAAATTTGGATTTGTAGCCCATCTTCTGGCTGCCCGGCACCCAATAGCCCAGGTACACATATGGCAGCCCCGCCTCGCGGGCGATCTCCACATGATCGAGGATCATGTAGGTCCCCATGGACCGTCGCTGCTGACCCGGCGCGTAAAAGCTGTAGACCATGCTCAGCCCGTCGCTCAACACGTCCGTCAGGCTCACGCCCATCAGCGTCTTGCCCCGATCCATCGTGTATTCCACGACCCGGCTGCGAATGGGCGTCTCCTCGATCATGGCGGCAAATTCGAACACGTCCATGTCCGCCATGCCGCCATCGGCGTGACGGCTGTCGAGGTAATCGCGGAACAGGGCGTATTGATCTTCGGTCGCCCAGGGCGACGTGGCGCGGCGATCCAGGTCGAAATTCCGCTTGGACGTGCGCCGCTGGCTTTTGGTTGGGGTAAAGGCGCTCACATCGATCCGCGCCGACAGGCAGGCCGAACATTCGGCGCAAGACGGGCGATAGAGCACGTTTTGCGAGCGGCGAAATCCCTGCTGGCTCAGGCTGTCGTTCAGCTTTTCCGCGTTCTCGCCCTGCAGCGCCGTGAACAACTTACGCTCCATCCGCCCCTCGAGATAGGGGCACGGCTGGGGCGCAGTGACGTAGAACTGCGGGGCAAGGGGCAGGGTGTGGCGCATGAACGACCTGTTTTGGGTTGCGCGTGATGATAGCAAGACGCCTCACGCGCGCAACCCTGCAATGGCCCGGTCGTGCCGTCAGGCGCGCCGGTTCAATGCCGCGGTGCCCAGCACCATATCCGTCAGGCCCTGACCGCGGGCCGACGTCGCCATGAGCACGATGGAGATCAACTGCAGCGGCGCCACCGCCCAGCTGGCGGTATAGCCCACCGTGTGCAGAAACGCGGTGCCGAGGTCAAAGCGGGTGCCGTCGGCGCGGCGGAACTCGATCGCAAACAGGCGCATCCCCAGCGTGGCGGACCCGCCCGTCAACGAGATCAGCCGGTAGACAAAGCCCACAACGGCCATCAACCCGAGGAAAAAGAAGGCCGCCACAAAGGCGGTGAACGGCAGGATCAACAGACAGATCAAAAAGACCAGGATCGTATCGACCACCCACGCCAGCAAGCGCTTGCCCGCGACATCGCGGTAGAACTGCGGTTGGGTGACAGGATCGGCGAGATGCATCAAAGCCTCCGGCAAGGGATGGCCCCGGACATGCCGAGGCCCGCTGGTTTACTCTTCGGACTTAGCCGCTTTGGCGCGCTCTTCCATGAACTGGTCGAACTCGGACTTGTCCTTGGCTTCGCGCAACCGCTCGAGGAAGGCCTCGAAATTGTGCTGCTCTTCTTCGAGACGGCGCAAGGTATCGGCCTTGTACGAGTCAAAGGCCGAGTTGCCGGTCGAGCGCATGGTGGTCATCGTGCGCCCCATGCGGCGCGTCGTGCAGGACTTGGAAAACATGCGTTTGCTCCAGATCATGTAGGCCAGAAGGGCGAGGCCGATGGGCCAGAAAAAGATGAACCCGATGACCATGGCTGCGATCCAAGCGCCCTTGCCACGGTCGTCAAGCCACCGCTCGGTGCGGGTAAACCAACCCTCCGAGCTGCGCGGTGCGGGTGCGGAGGTGGACATCGACGTCATTGCGTAACCTTTCGATAAAGGGCAGGGCCCGGTGTGTGTCTATGTGAATGCTCTTCACATCAAATAAATGGGAACTGGGGGTGGCAATGCAAGAGAGGATGTGAATGTTTTTTACATAAACCGCTTTTAGGACGTAAAATCAGCCGCTTGCGCGCCGGAAATCCGCAACAGATCTGACGGTGTCGCCCGGAAAACATGGTGCGGCGTCCCTGCCGCGGCCCAGATCACATCGAAACCGGTCAGCCGTGTGTCGGCAAAGGCGCGGATCGGGTTGAGGTGACCCACAGGGGACACGCCCCCGATGGCAAAGCCGGTTTGGGTGCGGACAAGCGCCGCGTCCGCCTTGCCCAGCGGCTCACCGGCCAGGGCGGCGGCACGCGCGGGATCCACCTGATTGCCGCCAGCGGTCAAGAACAGGATCGCGGTGCCGCTGGTCTCGCCGCGAAAGATGATGGATTTGGCGATCTGGTCGATCTCGCAGCCGATCGCCTGGGCGGCGTCCGCGGCCGTCCGGGCCAGCGGCGTTTCCATGATCTCGGTGTCGATCCCCGCAGCCTCGAGGGCGGCGCGGACACGTTTCAGGCTCTTGCTCATGGGCCGCAGCCTAGCCACGGCGCAGGCGAGCACAAGGGGCATTGACGCCCGCCAAGCGGCGCGAAAGGGTGCACCCCATGACGCTGATCGCTGCGCTCACATCCATGCCACGCGCCTACCAGCCCGAGCGGGGGCGGGAGGTGGCGGATGCCGTGGGCCTGACCGATGCGGTGGCCCGTGACCTGCTTGCCGGTGCTGCGGGCTGCAGCCCGTATCTCGCGTCCCTCATGGAAAAAGAGGCAGCATGGCTGCCCGGCGCGCTCGACGCGCCGGAGGCCGCCCTGGCACAGGCTTTGGTCGCGGCACCTGACGTGCCGCTCAAGTCTGCCCTGCGTCAGGCCAAGCGGCGGGTGGCCTTGCTGACCGCCCTTGCGGATCTGGGCGGGGCCTGGTCGCTGGAACAGGTGACGGGCGCGCTGACGCAACTGGCGGACATGGCCTGCGACGCGGCCTTGCAGGCGGGGCTCGCCGCGCAGCGCAAGCGGGGCAAGCTGCCCGAGGGCGAGGTGGGCCTGTTTGTGCTGGCGATGGGCAAGATGGGGGCGGCGGAGCTGAACTACTCCTCCGACATCGACCTGATCTGCCTTTTTGACGAGACGCGCCATGCGCCCGACGACTACCCGACCATCCGCAGCGCCTGCGTCAAGGCGGTGCAACAGATGTGCGCGACGCTCAGCGATTTGACCGACGAAGGATACGTGTTCCGCACCGATCTGCGCTTGCGCCCCGATCCCGCCGTGACGCCGGTGGTGATGTCGACCGGTGCGGCGGAACGCTACTATGAAAGCGTGGGCCGGACGTGGGAACGGGCCGCCTACATCAAGGCCCGGCCTTGCGCGGGTGACATCCCGGCCGGTGAGGCGTTCCTGCGTGACCTGCGCCCGTTTGTCTGGCGGCGGCATCTGGATTTCGCCGCCGTGCAGGACGCCCACGACATGCGGCTCGCCATCCGCGCGCACAAGGGGACGGGCGGGCCGATCACGCTGCCGGGTCACAACATGAAGCTGGGGCGCGGTGGCATCCGCGAGATCGAATTCTTTACCCAGACGCGTCAGCTGATCGCAGGCGGGCGCGACCCTGACCTGCGCTTGCGCGGCACGGTGCCTGGGCTGGAACGCCTTGCGGACAAGGACTGGATCACCCGGGATCAGGCCGCGCGCCTCACCGATCACTACCGCTTTGCCCGGACGGTCGAACACCGTGTGCAAATGGTCCAGGACGCGCAAACCCACACACTGCCGCGCAGCGATGCCGAGTTTGACCGGCTCGCCGCGATGATGGGCACCGACAGTGCCGCGTTGCAGGACGGTCTGCGCGCCCGCCTGTCGGAGGTGCATGGCGAGACCGAGGGCTTTTTTGCCCCGGACGCGCATGCGCAGCCACCTGCGACCATCGATGCCGCCGTGCAGGCCCGGTGGCGCAGCTACCCGGCGTTGCGGTCGGAACGGGCGGCGGCGCTGTTTGACCGGATCGAGCCTGCGCTGCTTGCGCGCCTCAACGAGGCGGCGCGCCCGCACGAGGCGCTGCTGGCCTTTGACGGGTTTCTGGCGGGGCTGCCTGCGGGCGTGCAGCTGTTTTCGCTGTTCGAGGCCAACCCGTCCCTTGTCGATCTGCTGGTGGACATCGTCAGCACGTCGCCCGCGCTGGCGCAGTACCTGTCGCGCAACGCACAGGTGCTGGATGCGGTGCTGGGCGGCAGCTTCTTTGCCCCGTGGCCCGGTCCGGCGACCCTGCGCTCGGATGCGGCGGCAAGGATGGCCGCCACCGCCGATTACGAGGAGAAGCTGGATGCGATCCGCGTCTGGGCCAAGGAATGGCACTTTCGCATCGGTGTGCACATGCTGCGGTCGCTGATCACGTCCGAAGAGGCGGCCGAGCAATATGCGGACCTGGCCGGGGCCTGCGTCGCCGCACTCTGGCCCGAGGTGACGGCACAGTTTGCCATACGCCACGGTATGCCGCCCGGGCGGGGCGCGATCGTTATGGGCATGGGATCTCTGGGGGCAGGGCGGCTGACCCCACAATCCGATCTGGACCTGATCGTGATCTACGACGCACAGGGCGTGGACATGTCGGACGGCACGCGCCCGCTGCCCGCGCGCAGCTATTACGCGCGGCTGACCCAGGCGATGATCACCGCGATCACCGCCCAAACCGCGCAAGGTCGCCTCTATGAGGCGGACATGCGCCTGCGTCCGTCGGGCAACCAGGGGCCGGTCGCAACCAGCTGGCGCGCCTTCCAAAGCTACCAGCGCAGCGACGCCTGGTTCTGGGAACACCTTGCCCTGACCCGCGCGCGCGTCGTTGCGGGCCCCGAGACCCTCGCGGACGATCTCGAAGCGTTCCGCTGCGACGTGCTGGCGGCACCCCGGGACACGGCGCAGGTGTTGCGCGACCTCGCCGACATGCGGAGGCGTATCGCCTCTGCCAAGGCGCCGGGCTCCGTCTGGGATGTCAAAGTGGGGCCGGGACGGCTGCAGGATATCGAGCTGTTGTCGCAAACCGGCATCCTTCTGCACGGCGCCGGGTCACGTGCGATTGCCGCGGGCCTCGACGCCTGTGTCGCCGTCGGTGTGCTGACGCAGGACCAGGCCACAACCCTCGCCGATGCGCACCGCCTGATCGCGCGGGTGCAAATGGCCACACGTCTGCTCAGCACCGGGGCAATCGCGCCGGACGACATCGGCGCGGGCGGCCAGACGATCCTGTTGCGCGCCACCCAATCCGAGCGCATAGAGGCGGGCGAAGCCCGGCTGGCGGACACCTATGCCCGCTGCGCCGCGATCATCGACGCAGCCCTTGCGGGAGGACAGGCGGAATGAGCAAGTCGAACGACGCAAACGATCCCAAGGGCCTCATCCTCGAGGCGTACCGCATCGAGGCCATCACCAAGCCCGACTGCCGCACGATCTTCCTGGACTGGGCGCTGAGCCTGCCGGCCGCGCGTCCGCAGGACCGCGCGCTGGCCGACCTGCTGGCCACCTACGCACCCGATCATCCGGATCACCCGATGACCGAGGTGATGCGCGAGGGGCAGCAAAGCATCGCGACACCCCGGCGGCGCGGCGGTTGGCGGGCCCGGACCCGCCGGGCGTCCTCCTGACTAGCCGCGCAACAATCGCGCAATTTACCCGAATTTGTCCCAAATTTGCCTCAATTGCCGGGCATCGTTCCATCCATAACCAAAGGTGGCGCCAAGCCGCCTGACCGATTGGAGAGTGGACATGACACGCATCAAGATGGCGATGCTCCTGATGATCAGCGGCCTTGTGTCGGCCTGTGGGGCACAGAACATATCCGGAAACAGCGCCCCGTTCGAGGCGACGCCGCTGTCGTCGGCCACGGCGCCCGTCGCCGCGCCAGAAGCCGCCGCACCGCTTACGGATGTGCGTGTGGCGTCCATCACCGTCGCGGTGCCGCGCGATCTGACCGTGTCCGAGGCAAACCGTTATCTGCCCAAGGGCGATATCGTCTGGCGGGGCGATCCCATTGGCGACCGCCATGCGCAGGTTGCCGCCATCTTTGACACGGCCCTGACGCGGGGCGCGCAATCGGTGAACGGCGCGTTGCCCGTCGCACTTGATGTTAAGGTCACGCGGTTTCATGCGCTGACCGAAAAGGCGCGCTATTCCGTGGGCGGCGTGCACAATATCACATTCGATCTGACCCTGCGGGACCCTGAAACGGGCGTCGCACTGGCGCCCACGCGCGAGGTCCAGGCGGACCTGGACGGCTTTGGCGGCCAGCGGGCGATCAACGCCGATGCTCAGGGACAGACGCAAAAGGTGCGTATCACCGATCACCTGGCCGAGGTGATCCGTCAGGAATTGACGCGTGCCGAAGGGTTCCAGAACCCGCGCCTTGGCTTTATCCAGGCGATGAACCACCAGCAAAAGTGACCTTTCGCCTGCGCGCGCAAAGCCGTAGAGGGGGGCACAATGACTGTGCCCTCTCTTTCCGCTGCCGACCTGCCACGCGTGCGCTTGCGCCCCAAGGTTGACGCCCGCCGCATCCGCCACGGCCATCCGTGGGCCTATGCCAATGAGGTCGTGACCGACCGCCGGACCAAGGCGTTGGCACCCGGAACGCTCGCCGTGCTTGAGGATGAGGCCCGCAGCCCCTTGGGTCTGGTGGCTGTGAACCCCGCATCGCGCATCTTTGCCCGCATGCTCGACCGTGATCCCGAGGCTGTGGTCGATGCGCCCTGGTTCGAGGCGCGCCTGGCGCGTGCCCTGGCGTTGCGCGCGCGGCTTTACGATGCGCCCTTTTACCGCCTGATTCATGCCGAAGCCGACGGGCTGCCCGGCGTCATCATCGACCGGTTTGGCGACGTGCTGGTGATCCAGCCCAACGCCGCCTGGGCGGATGTGCTGTTTGATACGCTGGTCGATGCGGCTGTCGCCGTGACCAGTGCGACGGTTGTGATCAAGAACGCCTCGGGCCGCACGCGCACGCTCGAAGGGCTCGACGATGTGTCGGGCGTCGTGCGGGGGCAAGCGCCCGATGGGCCGCTGCCCGTGCCGATGAACGGTGCGACGTACCTCGCGGACGTGATGGGCGGGCAAAAGACCGGGCTTTTCTTTGACCAGCGGCCGAACCACGCCTTTGCCCAGCGTCTGGCGCGCGACGCGCGCGTGCTGGATGTGTTTTCCCATGTCGGTGGGTTCGGTCTGTCGGCCCTGGCGGGCGGTGCCGCGCATGTGACATGCGTGGACGGTGCCGCCCCGGCGCTCGCCTTGGCGACCGAAGGGGCCGCGCATATGGGTGCGGCGGCGCGCCTTTCCACACGTCAGGGCGACGCGTTCGACGTCCTCACGGCATTGGCCGATGACGGCGCGCAGTTCGACATGGTCATCTGCGACCCGCCTGCCTTTGCCCCGTCGAAAAAGGCGCTGGAGGCGGGGTTGCGCGCCTATGAGCGTATCGCGCGCCTTGGCGCGGCACTTGTCGCCGATGGCGGCATACTGGGCCTTTGCAGCTGCTCGCATGCCGCCGATCTGGGCAAGTTCCATGCCGCAAGCGCCCGTGGCATCGGGCGGGCCGGACGCACGGGGGCGCTGATCCACACCGGGTTTGCCGGGCCCGATCACCCGCAACTGCCGCAACTGGCCGAAACGGGCTATCTCAAGGCGCTGTTTTTCCGGCTATGAAAATCCTGATCGATGCCAATGTGCTGTTCCCGACGGTCATGCGCGAGGTGGTGCTGGGGGTCGCGGGCCAAGGGCTCTTCGAGCCGCTGTGGTCGCCCCGCATCCTCGAGGAATGGGCGCGGGCGGCGGCCAAGCTCGGACCATCGGCCGAGGCGCAGGCGCGCGGTGAGAGTGCCCAGATCGATCGTGACTGGCCCCGCGCCTCCGTCCGGCATCCGCGGGAGCTCGAGGACCGGCTGTGGTTGCCCGATCCCGGCGACATTCACGTGCTGGCGTCCGCCATTCACGGCTCGGCCGATGTCATCATGACGGTGAACGCCAAGGATTTCCCCCGCAACATCCTCGCCGAGGAGGGGCTGTCGCGCGTCGATCCCGATGGCTACCTGCAGCAGTGCGCGCTGGCCGATCCCGGCCCCGTGGCCGACGTTGCACAAACGGTGCTGGACGAGGCGCGGCGCCTGTCGGGCGAGGATTGGAGCCTGCGCGCGCTGTTCAAAAAGGCGCGGCTGCCGCGCATGGGCAAGGCCATCGAGGCCGCGCAAACCCCCGACGCCTAGCCGATATAGCCGTCAATTGCCTGGTTCAGCTGTTTCAGCACGGATCGGTTCAGTTTCAACATCTTTTGCACCGTCAGCGCGTCTGGCGGCGTGTCCGAGCGGGCCGCCTCGATCGTCGGGCGCATCTTGCTCCAAAACAGATGCGCGGTGCGCAGATTGCGCGCGATGCGCGCGCTTGGCGGCGCGGCAACGGTATCACTGCCTGCGCTCAGCACCGCATAGCTGCGCGCGATCTCGTCCAGCGTCCGTTCCAGCCGGGACCGCATCGCCGCGCCGCCAAGATCAAACAGGACATAGCACATCTCCCCCAGCGCGCGTTGCGTCAGCATCCGGTGGTGGGCGGCCAGCTCGGCCGCTTGCCGCACCGCTGCGCTGCGGTCCGGGGGCGCGGCGCTGTCGAGGAAATGGGCGGCCATCGTCGTGGCACTTTCGACCGTTGCGTCAGTGTCGCGCATGATCTGACGCATCACGACACTGTGCAGATCGCCCGCAATGATCTGGTCGATGGCCGGGCGAAAACCGCGCCACACCGCCTCCGATGCGGCAATGGCCGCGATGGTGTCGGGATCCTCGGTCGGCGCGAGGCCCAGCCAGTCATGCCCGTCGCGCAACGCGCCCAACGTCGTGCCATACGTATCGGCGTGCTCCAGCGCCAACGCCGCTTGCTGGCCCGCATCGATCCCCGCCATGGCAAAGCAGGTGGCCGCACGCATGCTGTGGATCAACGTCGCCTGCCGCAGCGCTAGCGACACCCGGGCCGCGCCGTCATCTGCACGCACCGATCGCGGCAAACACAGAACGAGCAGGGCCGCGCCCATCCCCATGCCTTGTATCGCCCTGCCAACCGTCATGTCTGGCCAGATAGCCGACAGGCGTTACCGCAATGCTAAGATGGTTTGGTGATCTGCCACTTAGTCTCGAGCTTGCGCAGCGCGGCGATGCGGTCGGTGGTCTTGGGGTGGCTCATCAGCCATGCCGGGGCCGCGCCCATCCGCACCTTGGTCAGCGTTTCCAGCTTTTCGAACAGCGAGATCTGCGGGCCCACGCCGATCCCGGCCTTGGTCAACAGCGCTGCGGCATAGGCGTCGGCCTCATACTCATCGCTGCGCGACAGCCGCGCCGCCAGCAAGCTGGTGAGCGCATTGGCCACAAACACGCCGATGCCCGGAATAAACCGCGACAGCACCATCGCCAGCGCCGTGCGCAGCGCGTTCTGGCCGGAAAAGTCGATCATCCGCCGCCGGCTGTGCCCCAGCGCCACATGCCCCAGCTCGTGCGCGATGACGCTGGCCATTTCCGAGGCCGAGACCTCGCCCTTCCGAAACTTGTTGTAAAAACCGCGCGTGATGAAAATCCGCCCGTCCGGGGCCGCCAGCCCGTTGATCGGTTCGATCTCGTAGATGTGCACGCGGATGCGCGGCAGCTCGAGCGCTGCGGCCATCTGGTCGCACATCTGGCGCAACAGCGGATCGGCCAGCTCGGTCGACTGCGTGTCGAGCTCGCGCGAGGTGCGCCAGACCGAAAACCGGTACATCACGAGGCCATAAAGCAGCGCCAGAAGGATCGGGGTAAACTTGATCATACGCAGTGATATGGGGTGACGCCCCGGGGCTGGCAAGCGGCTAGCTGTCCCAGGCGACGGGAACATGCGTCGGTCCGCGAAACGCCCACCCGGCAAACGGCACATCGCCATCCAGCCGCAGATTTGGAAACGCCGCAAAAAGCGCGGGCACGGCATGATCTGCGATCAGCGTACGCGAGGCTGCCGCACCGGCGCAAAAATGCGGACCCGCACCAAAGGGAATGGCGGGCCTCGTGTCGCGCGTGATGTCAAACCGCGCTGGATCGGCGAAATGCGTGGCGTCGCGGCAGGCCGCCCCGAACATGAAAAAGATCAGCTCGTCTTGCTGAAACTGCGTGCCGCAGGCGCTGTCAGTGCGCGCCACGCGCCGCGGCGTCATGCCGATGGGCGCCACAAGCCGCACGTATTCGTCAAACGCATCGGCAAAGGTGGCCTGGCCGCCATCGATCAGCGCCCGTTGATCCGGGTGCGCCAGCAGCGCCCAGATGGTGCCCGCGATGGCGTCGCGCGGTTCGTTCTGTCCGCCGCCGATGATGACCCGCACGTTGCCCGCAATCGCGTCAAGGCTCAGGCCCGCCTGATCCAGCACCGATATGATCGACAGGTCGGGTGCGGCCCGCAGCTGTGGCAACCGGTCGCTGATCAGCGCCAGCACCCGGTCTGCGGCGGCGTATCCCTTGCGGTCCACCTCCGGGTCGGCCTGGTAGTTGGCGGCTGCATCCAGCATGGCCTGGCTTGCGGCGTCCATCTCTGCCGCCGGCATGTTGGTCAGCCCCGTCATGATCCGCAACGCATCCGCTGCCACGGGCATCGCGTAGTCTGCGACAAGGTCGCATTGGCCCTGCGGCCCGAGCCGCGCCAGATGCCCCGCGACGATGTCAGCAAAGCGCTGCGACAGCACATTGCGCACGGTGCGCGGGCTGAGCGCAGGGAAAAGGGCGCGCCGCTCAACCATATGCGCCTCACCATCCTTGCGCATCATGTTGGCGCCCATCACCCGCGTCAGCAATCCGTCGGGCTGGTGGCTTGAGAACAGATCAATCCGCTTTTCCTCGCGAAAGATGTCGTCGCGGCGGGTGAACAGGCTCGCGCCGAGTTCCGGCACGAAACAGACCGGCCCGATATCCTGCATCGCGGCAAGATCCGAGTAGGGGTCTGCGTGGAAGGCTGCAGGATCGATTTTGTAGATGGGTGCATCGGCCATGGGCTGCACCGTAGCTGTCGCATTTGTAACCAAAAAGCCCTAACGCGTCAGCGCGCGCATGCCCCGTGCCAGCCCTTCGAGGGTCATCGGCACCATCATGTCGGCGCCAAAGATCTCCTGGATCATGCCGATGGAGGGGGTGTAGCCCCAGTATTTCTCGGGCACCGGGTTGATCCAGAGGTTGGACGCCCACTGTTCCCGCGCGCGCTGCAGCCAAACCTGACCGGCCTCGGCGTTCCAATGTTCGTTCGCACCACCGGGATAGGCGATCTCGTAGGGCGACATGCTTGCATCGCCCACAAAGATGCACTTGTAGTCGGGGCCATAGGTGCGCAGCACCTCGTGCGTGGGCGTCTGCGCGTCCCAGCGGCGGCGGTTGTCGCGCCACACGCCCTCATAGAGACAGTTGTGGAAGTAGTAATATTCGAGATGCTTGAATTCGGACTTGGCCGCCGAAAACAGCTCTTCGACCACCTTGATATGCGGATCCATGCTGCCGCCCACATCAAGGAACAGAAGCACCTTGACCGCATTGCGCCGCTCGGGCCGGGTTTGCACGTCAAGATAGCCGTGTTCGGCGGTGGCACGGATGGTGCCGTTCAGGTCCAGCTCTTCGGCGGCGCCGTCGCGGGCCCACCGGCGCAGACGTTTGAGGGCGACCTTGATGTTACGGGTACCAAGCTCGACCGTGTCGTCCAGATTGCGAAATGCGCGCTTGTCCCAGACCTTGACCGCGCGCTTGTGCCGGCTTTCGTTCTGACCGATCCGCACACCTTCGGGATTGTAGCCATAGGCGCCAAAGGGCGAGGTGCCCGCCGTGCCGACCCACTTGTTGCCGCCCTGGTGGCGGCCCTTTTGCTCCTCAAGCCGTTTCTTGAGCGTTTCCATGAGCTTGTCAAAGCCACCTAAGGCGTCGATCTCGGCGCGCTCTTCCGCGCTCAGATGCTTTTCGGCGAGCTTTTCCAACCACTCGGCGGGGATGTCCACCGCCTCCAGGACCTGTGTGATGCTGATCCCTTCAAGGCCCTGAAACGCGGCGGCAAAGGCGCGGTCGAACTTGTCGATATTACGCTCGTCCTTGACTAGGCTCAGCCGCGCGAGATAGTAGAACGCCTCGATGTCATATGTGGCAAGACCGGCTTGCAACCCCTCGAGAAAGCTGAGGAATTCGCGCAGGGAGACTGGTACGCCGCTCTTCCTCAGATGTTCGAAGAAGGGCAGGAACATCAGCCAAACACACCGTTGCGGTCCAGGATGATCGTGGCAATCAGGCCCAGCAGCGCAAAGGCGATGCCGTAGGCGGCGGCGTATTGCGCGATGTCCAGCCCCTTGCCGCCGCGCCGCTTGGCGGTAAAGCCGCCGATGACGCCGCCGATCAATGCCGCTGGTATGTAGATCATGTCGCGCCTTTCCGATGCTTTCGCAAGGAGTTAGGCGCGAAACTTAACCTTTCAACGGGCTCAGCGAGGAGATTTCCCGCAACTTGGCCCGTACCGCCCAATCCGAGCCAAAGCCGTAGCGCGCCCAGCCCAGGCTGTCCAGCCTGACGGTACGTGCCTCCGCCGTGCGGCCCTGCAAATCCAGCGCTTCGGCGCGCAGCAGCAAAAGCGTGGACAGCAGTGCGGCGTTCTCGTTCTGCGCGGCCTCGTCGATATGGCGCGACAGGATCAGCATCGCGGCATCGCCGTCGCCCCGGGTGATCGCATAGGCTGCGAGCTGCGTGGCCACATAGGCGCGGTGTAGCGTGGCACCGGGGGTTGCGGCATAATACTGGTCGGCGGCGCGGAAATGGGTCTGTGCGGCCTTGGGGTCGGAGGACAGCAGCAGGCGGCCATTGGCATAGTGCGCAAAGGCGCGGCGGTGATCCTGCCAGCCCATGGCTTCGGCAATTTCCAGCGCGCGGGCCGCGGCGATGCGGCGCTGATTGCCGTTTGCGCCGGGGCCAAGTGCCGTCTGGACCGCAGCGCTCCAGGCGCGGGGGGTGCGGGTCGCGAACTTGGCCGGCAAGGTCTCACCGCGCGGATTGATGCGGGCCAGGATGCGCGGCAGTTGCTGCGCGACCTGGCCGCGCGTCATGCCCGAGCGCAGTTCGGGCGCGTAATAGGCCTTGAGCATCATCATATCAAAGCCGGTCAGCACCGTGTGCACGTTGTCGTCGTTGAACACGCTGTCGGGCAGGCGGTAAAGGTCGTTGAGCGGGCCGATGGCCTGCGCCAGTTCCTCGTGCAGGCAATCGCGCACCTCTTGGGGGCTCGCGTCATTGGGCAGGAAAATGGCGAGCTTTTCCCGGGTCCGCAGGGCGGACCAGCTGGTGCGCGTGCTGCGGCGGTTGGGTTTGTATTCGCGGATCGTGTCGATATTGGGCACGACGAAACAGGCGGCGTGGGGCAGGGCGCGGCGTATTTCGGCGCGGCTCACCGCCTCGATGGTGATGTTGGCACCGGCACCCGGTGCGGCCTCGTAGATGTCGATGCCCGCCTCGGTGCGCAAACGGTGCATGAGGCGGCGCAGATCACTGCCCAGCGAGACCGGCGGCGCGCCGGTCACGCGCACGGAAATCGGCCCTTCGAACCGGGTGAAAAAGGGCAGTTCACGGCCCGATTCCAGCTGAAAGCTGAGCTCGATGAAATCGAGGGCCAGATCGTTGTTGGACTTGACCGGCGCTTCGGGGCGGGGCGCGCCAAAGGTCTTCATCGGCGGCAGATCAGAGGTTTGGGGCAGGGCGCGCGTCGGCGTGTCGCCGGGGGTCACCGGCACACAGGCATTGAGCAACAGCACAAACGGGAGGACAAAACGGCGCATCGCTGATTACCCCCGCACGTATTTGATAAAGGGCGACAGGGTGCCGATGCGATCATAGAGCGTGCGCGCATCCGTATTGCTGTGCTGCGTCAGCCAATAGACCGACGGGCTGCCGGCGGCGTCCGCGGCGGCATACACCGCCTCGATCAACCGGCGGCCCACACCCCGGCCACGCACGGACGGATCGGCATAGAGATCCTGCAGATAGCAGGTGTTTTCCACGCTCCAGCAATGGCGATGAAACAGGTAGTGGACCAAACCGACAAGCGTGCCCGCACGCTCCGCCACAAAGGCGGAGAAATCCTGCGGATCAGAGCCGATCAGGCGCGCAAACGTGGTGTCATAGACCGCCGCGGGGCGGGACGTGCCATAAAACTCAAGATAGGCCGCCCACAGACCGTCCCATTGCGGACGATCCGACAAAGTCAGAGGGCGCACGTCAAGTGCGTCATTCGGGGTCATTTATACTGCCTGCCTGCTTTTTAGCATTGGATGCGGGCGTTTTCGCCTCTCATCGCGGTCAACTTATGGAGCATTTCAGGCAAAAGAAAGACATTTTATCCACAGGCGGCCGGGTATGAGGGACGCGCGCGGGGTTGTGACCCAAAAGACTCGCCTGAATGCGTGAAAATGCGGCGGCTTCCGGGGGTTAGCAGACCGGGCGCAGATCCTGTGCCGGACGCGGCACGCTGCACATCCGCGGCCGAGACATTGCGCCGACTTGCCCCACGGTGAGGTCGAGGCCCGCAAGATCGCGTGCGTCTGCGATGGGCCGGGCTGGCCGGGCCTCGCATTCGGTGAGGCCGTGGGCGTGCAACGCCGCGGCAAATCCCGGATCATCGCGGCACATCGTGCGTGCGACGGCACCGGGCAGCAATGTTTCGCACAGGGCACCGTTGGCCCAGATAAGGTGATGCGCGGCGAGCAGGACATGGCAATAGGTGACGGTGGTGGCCTGAGGCGCGCGCGCCACGCCCTGCAGGCCCTCGAAACACTTGGCCGCCACCAGCACTTCGCTGCTGTTCAACATGATTTCGGCAAGCGGCGAGCGGACGAGCATCCGGTGCTGTGGTGACACAAAGAGCGGGGCGGCGTTGCCCACTGTGCCCGTCTCGAACCGAACGGGCGCGTGATCCGACATCGCGTTACAGCGGCGCCGACCGGCCCAGATGACGGGTTGCGGCCCGGCATCGAGGGTCAGGACATGGTCTCCGGCCCGAAGATCCTCGACCCGGACGGACCCCATCGCCGTGTCGATCAGCGTGCCAGCGGCAAAGCAGACAAAGGTGTGGTTGTAGGACGCGTTTTGATCGGCCGTGTAGAACTCCGGCTCCATCGACGGGTTGTAATTGTCCTGGTACCACCCTTCGAGGTTGATGCCGGGGGTCCAAATGATCTGCGCAGGATCGCCGTTTTCGTCGGTCCCTTCGAAGACGATGACGCCGCCCGGCCCGCCTATTGGATTGTCATCGGACCGGATGACAACGGCGTTCTGGATCGTCCCGCCACCGCCCTGGCCGCCCCAGGTGATGTCGTAGGTATCGCCCAACTCGAATGTGCGTGGGTCTGGGTCGCCTTCCTTGGCGGTTATTACGAGGTCCTTTGATCCGTTTGGTGGATTGTCGAACCGCGATGTGTTGGGCGTGACGTCGACGTTGCTCCCGGTCGACGCCGCGAATTCATTATCCAGCCCTCGAAAAACAAGTGTCATGTTAGAACCCTCGCGGCAGCAATGCCGCGCGGGTCTTAAGAACGAAATAAAAGTAGTATTTTAGTCTTTAGAATTGTGCCGATGCCTATCTCTGACCTCGCGCCATGAAGGCCAGCCGCTCGAACAGGTGGACGTCCTGTTCGTTCTTCAAGAGCGCGCCGTGCAGTTTGGGCAGGGCGGAGGCCCCGTCGGATTTGAGGTCTTCGGCATCCATATCCTCGGCCAAGAGCAGCTTGAGCCAGTCGAGCACCTCTGAGGTCGAGGGCTTTTTCTTGAGCCCCTGCTGGTCGCGGATCTCGAAGAATTGGGTCAGTGCCGTGGTCAGCAGGCTTTGCTTGATACCGGGATGGTGCACCTCGACGATGGCCTTGAGCGTCTCCATGTCGGGAAACTGGATGTAGTGGAAAAAGCAGCGGCGCAGGAACGCGTCCGGTAGCTCTTTTTCATTGTTCGAGGTGATGATGACGACGGGGCGGTGGCGCGCCTGAATGGTCTCGCCGGTCTCGTAGACAAAGAACTCCATCTTATCGAGTTCCTGCAGCAAGTCGTTGGGAAATTCGATATCGGCCTTGTCGATCTCGTCAATCAGCAGGACGACCTTTTCGCCCGCCTCGAACGCCTCCCACAGCTTGCCCTTCTTGATGTAGTTGGCCACGTCATGCACGCGGTCCTCGCCCAGCTGGCTGTCGCGCAGACGAGACACGGCGTCGTATTCATAGAGGCCCTGCTGCGCCCGGGTGGTCGATTTGATGTTCCATTCGATGAGCCTGAGACCCAGCGAACGCGCCACCTGCTTGGCCAATTCCGTCTTGCCTGTGCCGGGCTCTCCCTTGACCAGCAGCGGGCGTTCCAGCGTGACCGCGGCGTTGACGGCAATCGTCAGGTCGTCGGTGGCGATATAGGCGTCAGTGCCTTGAAATTTCATGTGGGATCACCTTGTTGCGGGCCTCAGTTGATGAAGGGGCTTTTAGCCAATCTGGCGCATGATTGTGTAGTGACAATCCTATATGTGTCCGGTAGACGCTGCGGCAGGGCGCCGGTGGGGGCGATGCACGAGGAGCCAACAGGACCGTTCATGGCCAACGCAAGTCGTATTGAGGGGAAGCAAATGAAGCAGGAAATGTTCTTGCCGGACGATTATCGCCCGGCCGAAGACGAGCCGTTCATGAACGACCGTCAGATCGAATACTTTCGTCGCAAGCTGCACACATGGAAGGCCGAGTTGCTTGCGGGCAGCCGGGACACCATCGAAGGGTTGCAGGATGGTACGCGTAACATTCCTGATGTGGCCGACCGCGCGTCCGAAGAGACCGACCGCGCGCTCGAACTGCGCACGCGGGACCGCCAGCGCAAGCTGGTGTCCAAGATCGACGCCGCACTGCGCCGCATAGACGAGGGCGAGTATGGCTATTGCATCGTGACGGGCGAGCCGATTTCGCTCAAGCGTCTGGACGCGCGCCCCATCGCCACGATGAGCCTCGAGGCGCAAGAGCGTCACGAGCGCCGCGAGAAAGTCCACCGCGACGATTGAGTGCGCATCCGGCATTTCCGTTCGACCAAACAAGGCGTGCCAGTGGCGCGCCTTTTTCTTTGGCGGGGGCACGGGCATTTCCGGCGCCCGGCTTGAACCGGATGCCCGTCTTCCTCATATCGTCACAAAGCCGTAAGTGAGGGACACGACCCCGTGCCAGCCGAGGTGAGACGCAAACTGACCACCATCATGGCCGCCGATGCCGCCGGGTATTCGCGCCTGATGTCCAGTGATGAGGTGCAGGGTGTGAGCGCTCTGCGCAGCGCGCGCGCCGTGTTCGCCCGTCTGATCGACCGGCACGCGGGGCGTATCGCGAATACGGCGGGCGACGGTCTGATCGCTGATTTTCCTTCGGTCGTCGAGGCGGTCCAGTGTGCCATCGAGGTGCAGAACGAGCTGTCGCAAATGGATGGCATGGCGTTGCAATATCGCATCGGCATCCATCTGGGTGATGTGATCGTCGATGGTGAGGATCTGCTGGGCGAGGGCGTGAACCTCGCGGCCCGGCTCGAGACGATGGCGCCACCCGGCGGCATCCTGATCTCGCGCCCCGTCTACGACCAGGTGCATGCCAAACTGTCGGTGGGATTTGACTATCTGGGTGAGAAGCGGCCCAGAAACTTTGCCGAGGATGTGTCCGTCTATCAAGTGACAACCGCGCACAACCTGGCCCAAGTGCAACCGCGCGTGCGGGTTGAGCCGGAACCAGCGAACACCGCACCCCGCGTTCCGGCCCCGGGCCCATTGCCCGTGCGCCGATATGCCAAGAGCGCGGCGCTGATCATCGGTACGCTCGTCGCCATCGACCTGCTGACCGGCGACGGCCTCTGGTCGCATTTTCCGAGCGCCGTCATTCTTGCCGGGCTCGGCGTGATGGCTGTGCCACAGGGGGGATGGGCCGGCTTGGGCCTCTGGCCCTCGCGCGCGCTGGTGCTGGTGGCCATGCTGCTTTTTATCAACGTTGCCACATGGGGCGGCACGCTTTGGGTCATCTGGCCTGCTGGTGCGTTTGCGGTGATGGCGCTGTGGCGCCGAATCAACAGGGCACCCGGTTAGCGCGCTGGCGAGGCCCGATCAAGCATGCCGTAGAGGTCGCGCGGGTCGTCGGGATCGGCCAGCAGGTCGAGCGGGTGGTAGAAGGGCGTACCGCCAACGTGGTCGCGGACAAAGCGCAGGGCGGAGAAATCCTCGATCGCGAAGCCGACGCTGTCGAAGATCGTGATCTGCTTGTCTGACGTGCGGCCAGGTTTGCGACCTGCGAGCACCTCCCAGATTTCGGTGACCGGGTGGTCTGCGCCCAGCTGCTGAATGTCACCTTCGATCCGGGTCTGGGGCGGATATTCGACAAAGATGTCGCCGCGTTGCAGGATCGCGGGCGCGATCTCGGTCTTGCCGGGGCAATCGCCGCCGATCGCGTTGATGTGCACGCCCGCACCCACCATGTTGTCGGTCAGGATCGTGGCATAGGCCTTGTCGGCGGTGCAAGTGGTGAGGATCTGCGCACCTTCCATAGCGGCCTCGGCCGTGGTGCAGGACGTCACATGCAGGCCCGAGCCTGCGAGGTTGGCGGCGCATTTGGCGGTGGCGGCGGGGTCGATGTCGTAGAGGCGCACATGGGTGATCCCGGCGATGGCCTGCATCGCGCGGCTTTGGAATTCGGACTGCGCGCCGTTGCCGATCATGGCCATGGTCGTGGCGCCCTGTGGCGCGAGGGTGCGCGCGACCAGCGCCGATGTGGCCGCGGTGCGCAGGGCCGTCAGCAGCGTCATCTCGGTCAGCAGCACCGGATAGCCGGTATCGACATCCGCAAGCAGCCCGAATGCTGTCACGGTCTGCAGACCGTCGACCGTGTTCTTGGGGTGGCCGTTCACGTATTTGAAACCGTAGCTGACGCCGTCGGAGGTCGGCATCAGCTCGATCACGCCCTCGGGCGAATGGGCGGCCACGCGCGGCGTTTTGTCGAACTGCTCCCACCGGCTGAAATCATCGGCGATGTAGTCGGCGAGGCCGCGCAGCATGTGCTCCAGCCCGATATGGTGGATCAGTTGCATCATGTGATCGACGGAGACGAAGGGCACGAGGGCCTTGTCGGAGGGTTCCATTGTCACTCCTTCTCAGTAGGCGCGGGTGGGGCGGTCAAAGACGCGGCGGCCAAAGGCGGAGGCGACGAGATCGACCATCACCTGTGCAGTGCGGCCCCGTTCGTCGAGAAAGGGGTTCAGCTCCACCAGGTCGAGCGAGGTCAGGCACCCGCTGTCGCAGATCATCTCCATCACCAGATGCGCCTCGCGCAGGGTGGCGCCGCCGGGAACGGTGGTGCCGACCGCGGGGGCGATGGTCGGATCGAGGAAGTCGACATCGAGCGAGACGTGCAAGAGCCCGTTCGCCTGTATCACCGTGTCGAGGAATGCGCTGAGCGGCTTTGCGATGCCGTGTTCGTCGATATGCCGCATGTCGACATAGGTGACATCGGTGGCTTGCAGCGCCGCACGTTCCGCCGCATCGACCGAGCGCAGGCCAAGCATCGCGATGCGGTCATGCGGGATCGCGTGCGGCACCGGCGGAAAGCCGTCAAAGCCGTCGCGCCCGGTGACATAGCCCATGGGCGTGCCGTGCAGGTTGCCGGAGCCGGTGGTGGCAGGCGTGTGGTAGTCGGTATGCGCGTCCAGCCACAGCACAAACAGCGGGCGGTTTGCACTGTCTGCGTGTGCCGCCAGTCCGTGCACGGTGCCAAGCGCCAGGGCATGATCGCCGCCCATGAAAATGGGCAGGCCGCGGGCCGCCGCATCGGTGGCCGCGCGCGACAGCGCACTGGTCCAGGCGATGGTCTCCTCTTTAGCGTGCAACCGGTCGTGGGGCGCCGGGGTGAACGGATCGGGGGCCACGTTGCCCGTGTCGGTGACCTGGTGACCCAGATCGGCAAGGGCCGCGCGCAGGCCAGCTGTGCGGTAGGCGTCGGGGCCCATCAGGCAGCCTTGGCGGCGTTTGCCGCAATCCATCGGCACGCCGATGAGGCGGATCGGGGGCAGGGGCATAAGACACTCCGACAGGTCAGGTTTCCCGTCAGATGCGCGCAATCTGCGGCGTCGACAAGCCAACCAAGTGACGGTATTGAGCATTGATTGATCAAAGTGAGATGTCGTCATGGACAATGTGGACAATCGCCTGCTGGCGGCCCTGCGGGACGACGCGCGCGCCTCGCATTCGACCCTGGCCGCCACGTTGGGCCTGTCGCGCGCGACTGTGCGCGCACGAATCGACAAGATGGTGGCGCGGGGTGATATCGTCGGATTTTCGGTGGTGACCAAGGCCGAGGTGCAGCGTGATCCGGTGCGCGGGCTGATGATGATCGGCATCGAGGGGCGCGGCACCGACAAGATCATGCGCGCGCTTCAGGGCATGCCCGAGATGCGGGCGCTGCATTCGACCAATGGCCGCTGGGATGTGATTGTCGAGATCGGGACCGATACGCTGGATGCGTTTGACGCCGTGCTGTTTCGCATCCGCCGTCTGGATGGTGTGGTGGCGAGCGAGACGTCGCTGCTGCTGTCTACGCGGCAGCGCGTGTGACGGCGACCAGCCAGGCCACTGTCAGCGCGAGCGAGGCGATCAGATTCCAGTTCGCCATCGTCAGCCCGAGGAAAAAGGGCGTGAGTGTGTCGCAGAGCACCAGCACCGGCACGTCCGACGAGCCCGGCACGAGGGCGTCACCGTCGAGGCCAAAGAGGGTCTGGCCGGACGATGTGCAGGATGCCGGTCCGTCCCACCACTTCAACTCCACACCGGAATGGAAGGCCGCGATGCCCGCGCTGGTTGCTGTGGAGGCCGCCCCCGCCAGGGCCAGCGCCTTGAACGGGAGGGCGAGACCCAGCGCGGCCACGGCCACCGCTGCGGCATGTGGCCAGCGCTGCCACAGGCACATGGCGCAGGGCGCCCAACCGAGCGCCTGAAAGAAGAACGCGGCGCCCAGTAAAAGAGCAGAGCCGAGCCCTGCAAGACCAATCCAACGCTGACGTGTCACCGGACCCTCGAACCTATTGTGCCGTGTGTGAAGTAGGGCGGGTGCGCCGCATCTTGCAAGGTCTGCGCGCGGAAACGTCGTGGCATGGCGCACCTCACAGGCCGATCCACCCGGTGATGAGGCTGGCCAAGGTGGCACCGGCAAAGATCAGCGACCCGATCCAGGCCAGCCCAAGCACGGAGCCCACGAGCACGAGGACGCCGTCCCGTTGCAAAAGACCCATCGACACAATCACCACCGCGACCCCGGGCACGGTATTCGTGCCGGGCAGCGGCACCATGATCGATGCGCTGAAGGCCAGCAGCCCAAGTCCCACGATCCGGTCAAACGGCGCGCGGGTCAGCCCGGACAGGCGCGGGCGGCTGATCGCTTCGATCCGCTGCAGCCAGGGGCCCGCGCGGCGCGACAGGGCGCCAAGCCCATCGGTCGTGATCGTGCGCGCCGCCAGACGTCCGGGCAGCCACGGCACGCGCCGTCCCAACAGGATCTGGGCCGAAACGAACATCAACGGAAACGAGACCACCTGCGGAATGCCATAAAGCAGCGGGATGCAGCAGGGCAGCGCCAGGATCAGCAGAAACAGCCCAAAGGCACGTTCATGCAATTGCTGCAAAATCCAGTCGAGCGTGACCGTGTCGCCGCTGGCGTCCGCGACCAGACGGGCCAGCCGGTCCGAGATGGGCATGTCTTGCGCTGCGGGGGCCATGATGCGGCGATCTCCTGACGTGATGGCGCGGCCTAGCAAATGCGAACGGCGGGCGCCAGCGCCAGACCGGGTGTGGTGGCGTGTTTTGCCGCGGGGCCGCTTGCCCCTGCATCGGGCACGGTGTAGAGACACCGGCGAGGCCCAAGTGGCGGAATGGTAGACGCAGGGGATTCAAAATCCCCCGCCTTTGCGGGCGTGCCGGTTCGAGTCCGGCCTTGGGTACCAGCCTCATCGAAACCGGACAGCACAGCGCGAATCGCGCCCATCTTTTGTCCAACGATTCGGCTCAGTGAGAGCAGAGGCGGGCGGTCGCGGCACCAATTGCCACTTGTTTTGGCGATTGGTGACAAATTGTGGACACATGCACGTGAAGCCGGTGGCGCATGGTGCCACAATTTGGATCACCTGACTGTTTCCGAATTGGAAACCCTGCGTTGAAAGAAACCGGCGCAAAATCGCCGATGAAATCCTTTGTACCCAAGCGCATAGGCGTGTTTTTGCTGTTCAAAAGACGGCAAGCGGGTGCGGGCCAATTCTACCTACGGTGACGTTTTGTTGACAGACTGATGCGTCTGCGCGGGGCCAAGCATCTAGATGTTGACGTTTTTCGGACATTTTTCCCTTTGTTTGCATCAACCCTGACCGTAAAACCGGCCTTGCCCAACTGGGGGGCTTTGTCTGTGGTCGTGGGGGCGACCGCACCTGTTGCGTCTGAGTAGACGCAGGAGATGTGCAGTCGCTTTGGTCGCCTGTGGCGACGCCTGGTGATCTGCGTGAAGGACCGGCCATTCCTGCCGGGCTGTAGCGCATATGCGCTCTCCTGCTTTTGGTGACGTTGAATGCACGGTCGTATGTGGCACGGCCGATGTGACGGGTTGTTTTAAGGTGTCCGCCGATGCGCGGGATGGCGTGCCCACGCCGGTGAATGGAGACGATTATGACGGCTGATAACTTCAATGATCCCTTTGCAACGAACCTTATCGGCCTGTGGGATTTCCTCAATTCCGACCCGAACGGTGACACCGGCACGGCCGACGGCCTGACCCAGGACGGAACACCCGAAAACGGCGCCAACGCCAAAAACGGTCTGCTGCACCTTGATGGGCACGATGATCGCTTCGATGTCGAAGGCGATCACGGCGGCCCCAAGGAAAGCGCGTTCGATCTGGGCGAAGGCACCGTCTCTGTCCAGTTCACGCAGGAAGAGCATATCGGCACGTCTCCCGATACGCTCGTCAACCGTGGGGAATTCAACGACCGCGGCGACGAAGGCTTTTTCGCCATCGAAGTGACCCGCGACGGTGTGGTGCAAGTGGTGCACAGCGTGAACGGCAAGACCGTCGGGCTGGGCACGGACGCCGGGTTCTTTGACACCGGCGACACGGTCAAGGCGACCTATTCCTGGAATGAGGATGGCGGTCTGACCTTTACCGTCGACAACCTGACCACCGGTCAAAGCCAGACGGTGACGAGCGACAAGACCGGCTTCACGCTCGACATCGGGGACAATGACGACGAGATCTTTACCTTCGGTGCGCGCGAAAAGGACGACGGCGACTACGATCACTTCTTCAAGGGTGCCATCGACTTTGTCGCCGTCTATGACCGGGACATCCAGAACGCACCTGACGGCATCGTCGACGGAGAAGACTTCGGCGAAGTCATGGAACTGGGCTATGACGATTCCAACGCGCCCACCAATCAGGGCGGCGACCAGATCACCAACGACGCCGATGTGATCGAGGGCAATGGCGGCGATGACACCATCGACGGTGCGGATGGCGACGACACGATCTTTGGCGACGAGGGCGAGGGCGGTGCCGTCGTT
This sequence comes from Pseudomonadota bacterium, assembly GCA_038525585.1. Taxonomy (GTDB): domain Bacteria; phylum Pseudomonadota; class Alphaproteobacteria; order Rhodobacterales; family Rhodobacteraceae; genus Tateyamaria. Next base: position 2,996 of record JBCBHM010000026.1, on the reverse strand, counting down.
GGCCGCGAAAGCTTCAACTGGAACGAACTCAACAGTGATGAGATCGACGACGGCGTCACACAGGATACCGGCTCGGTCACCGTCACATACGAGCGGATCACCGATACCGGCAACCACCAGAGCGAGATCAGCACCGACGACCTGAATGTCGACGGGATCGATAGCGGCGACGAGACGATCGACACCGATACGGGCCTGAAATCCACCACGAATGGCGAGGGCAACGAGGGCGACTTCCAATGGACGTTCTCGGACCCGGTGGAGAATGTCGAATTCAACATCAACGACATCGACGGCGATGGCGTGGTCACGGTCACCGCGTTTGATGCGGACGGCAACGAGATCCCCGTGCAGCTGGTGGGCGGCAACGAGCTGACCGTGACGGGCAATGTCGCCGACAGCAACGGCGATTACGACGAGACGGATTCCGACGACTACAACCTGCAGGTCACGATCCCGGGCCCCGTGTCGCGCATCGTGGTCGAGCATGACCAGGATGGCGACGACAATTCGGGTGTGGTTGTCACCGACATCTTCTTTGACGTGATCGACCCCAATGCCGATGGCGAAGGCGGCGATGATGTGATCACCGGCGGTGCCGGTGCGGACGCCATGTTTGGCGAGGGTGGCGACGACACGTTCATCGTGGACGATGTGGCCGATGCCGATGGCGACACTGTCGTGGGTGGCAACGGCCCCGACGACACCACCGACAATGACGTGCTGGATCTGCGCGGCACCGGCCAGGTCACCATCGTGGCGACCGATGATGGCACCGACGATGGCGCGCAATCGGGCACCGTGACGTTCGAGGATGGCTCCGTCCTGACGTTCAGCCAGATCGAAACGATCCTGACCGATCCGCAGAACGAGGCGCCCACAGCCGTTGACGATGACATCACCGTGGACGAGGACGACAGCGTCACCTTCGACCCCACGGCGAATGACATCGATCCCGATGGCGACGAACTGTCTGTCGACAGCTTTACCCAGCCCGATAACGGCACGGTCACGCAGAACCCTGACGGCACGCTGACCTACACGCCGGACCCGGACTATAACGGCCCCGACAGCTTTGACGTGACCGTCATCGACCCCAGCGGCGAGACGAGCACATCGACCGTCAACGTGACCGTCGATCCGGTCAACGACGCACCCGATGCGGTCAACGATCTGGTCGAGACGGACGAGGAAACGACCGTTACCATCGATGTGCTGGGCAACGACACGGATGTGGATGGCGATGATCTTGAGATCACAGCCGCCTCCGTCCCGTCCGAGCAGGGCACCGTGGACATCGTGAACAACGAATTGGTGTTCACGCCCGCCGATGATTTCTTTGGCGACGCGGTCATCAGCTACTCGATTTCCGACGGGAATGGCGGCACCGACGTGGCCGAGGTCACCGTGACCGTGAACAACGTCAACGATGCGCCCATCGCCGTTGATGACATCACGGAAACGGATGAGGACACGCCCGTCACCATCGACGTGCTCGACAATGACGAGGATGTGGACGGCGACGATCTGACGATCACCGACGCCTCCGTGCCGTCCGATCAGGGCACGGTGGAGATCGTGAACAACGAACTGGTGTTCACACCCGCGCCCGATTTCAACGGCCCGGCAACGATCACCTACACCGTCGATGACGGCAATGGCGGCACCGACGAAGGCACGGCGACGGTCAACGTGGCCCCCGTCAACGATGGCCCCATCGCCAATGACGACACGGCAGAGACGGATGAGGATACGCCCGTCACCATCGACGTGCTGGACAATGACGAAGACCCGGATGGCGACGCGCTGACCATCACCGACGCCTCCGTGCCTGCGGACCAAGGCACGGTCGAGATCGTCAACAACCAGCTTGTGTTCACGCCTGCGCCCGATTTCAACGGCGACGTCACCATCAGCTACACGGTCGAGGATCCGTCGGGCGAGGAAAGCAGTGCCGAGGTGGCCGTGACGGTGAACCCGGTGCAGGACGCGCCGGTGACCGTAGACGACGTGGCCGAAACGGACGAGGATACGCCCGTCACCATCGATCCGCTGGCCAATGACAGCGATCCCGATGGCGATCCGCTCGAGGTGGCCGAGGCGACGTCGCCCGACGGCACGGTCGAGATCAATCCCGACGGCACGATCACCTTCACGCCGGACGAGAATTTCAACGGCGACACAACGATCACCTATGTGGCCGAGGACCCCGATGGGAACCAGACGCCCGGCACGATCACCGTCACGGTGAACCCGGTCAACGACGCGCCCGATGCGGTCGATGACAGCGACACCACGGACGAGGACGTGGCGATCACGGTCGATCTGCTGGCCAATGACACGGATGTGGACGGCGACGACCTCGAAGTCACAGACGCCACGCTGGCCGACCCGTCGACCGGCACGCTGGACGACAATGGCGACGGCACCGTCACCTTTACGCCTGCGCCGAACTTCAACGGTCCGGTGGTGATCAACTACACCATTTCCGACGGCAATGGCGGCACCGACAGCGCGATCCACACGATCAACGTGGCCCCGCAGGGCGACGCGCCGGTCACCGTGGACGACACGGCGGAAACCGATGAGGACACGCCCGTCACCATCGACCCGCTGGCCAATGACAGCGATCCCGATGGCGATCCGCTGGAAATCTCCGGCACGCCGACGGCGGAGAACGGCACTGTGACGGTGAACCCGGACGGGACGATCGAATACACGCCCGACCCGGATTTCAACGGCACCGACACGATCACCTACATTGCCGAAGATCCGGACGGGAACCAGACGACAGGGACGATCACCGTCACCGTGGCGCCCATCAATGACGCACCCGATGCGGTCAACGATCTGGCCGAAACGGACGAGGAAACCCCCGTCACCATCGACGTTCTGGACAACGACACGGATGTGGACGGCGATGATCTGACGATCACGGCGGCCTCTGTCCCGACCGAGCAGGGCACCGTGGACATCGTGAACAACGAATTGGTGTT
>JBCBHM010000025.1:0-45483 GCA_038525585.1 Pseudomonadota bacterium | reverse complement strand
TACCGGCCTGTCACGCCGGGGGTCGCGGGTTCGAGCCCCGTCAACCGCGCCACTTACCCCTTAATACACTACCCCTCAATACACGTAGCCCAGCATGGCCTCTTGATCCGGATCGATGGATGCGGTCAGAAACGCGCGGTCGGCGTCGCTCCATGTCGTGGGGCTGGCGGGGCGGTTGGGCACGGACGGTTTGAATTTTGAGCCGAGGCGCTTGACCACGGGGCGAAACGCCTCGCCGGCCGGGGTGCCAAGCGCGTCACACAGCTGCGACAGGGTGTGTTCGGGGTTGGCTTGCGCCTCTTCCATGCGCAGCACCACACAGGTGCAGCCGCGCGCGGGCAGGGTGAGAAGGCTGGCGAGCTTGGCCTGCCGCAGGGCAAACACGGTCTCGAACGGCAGCCCCGTTGCCGGGTTGCGATCCTGCTGCAACGGCGCGCCGATACTGCCATCGGGCACCAGCCGGCCAAAGTAGCGGGGCCGGTCGATGATCGTGTCCCAGGGCGCGCGGATGAACTGGGGAAAGGTCAGGCGTTGCATCTGGGGCGTCGTATGCCAGGGCTTTTGATACATCGACTGCACCCAGCTGTCCGCCCGCCGGACCACGCAGATCACGGCCATGTCGGGCGGGATGGCCATCATGTGGGCAAACCCGTGCTTCCATCCCAGCGCCTCCGTCGGTGTCAGCGCGGTGTTGCGGCCCAGCAGCCGCTTGACGAAATTCGTGCCCGACGACCGTTCGCCCAGAACCTGGTAGCGCGTGATGGGCGTATTCCCGGCCCGCGTGGCAAAGAATCCGGTGTCGGCAAAGGCGGCGGGCAGGGTCATGCAGGCTCTTTTGTCGTTCTCAGCGGGGGTTGCATCGGCTAGGGTGCCGCAAAACGATCCCGAGCAGGACCCTAGCAGATGCAAACAGTGGCTGCCGTCACCATGGTGCGCGATGATGCGTTTTTCCTCAAAGCGTGGCTGCGCCACTACGGTCAGATGTTCGGCCGCGAGAACTGCTATGTGGTCAATCACGGACGCGGCGCCGAGGTGGCGCAGCTTGCCGAGGGTTGCAATATCTTTGGCATCCCGGGCGATCCGCACAAGAATTTCGATGTCAAACGCTGGCAGCTGTTGAACAACCTCGTCGAGGGATTGCGGAAGTATTACAAGCACATCATTGTGGGCGATGTCGACGAGCTGGTGGTGTGGGATCCCGGCGTCGAAGGCTCGCTGCTCGACTTTCTGAAACAATCGCCCAAGGGCAAGGTGTTCACGCCGCTGGGAATGGAGGTCATCCACCGCGTCGATCTGGAGCATGCGCCGATCGAGGACGGGATCCTGGGCCCACGCCGCCACGTGCGGCCCGCGCCGCATTACTCAAAACCCTGCATCGTATCGTCGCCGGTCAAGATTGCGCGGGGCGGGCACTTTACCCAGTTCGACAAGCTGCTGACGCCCGAGGCGTTGTTCCTGTTCCACCTGAAATTCTGCGATTTCGGCGTCTATTCGGGCGTGATGGACCAGCGCAACGCAGTCACGGATGCGCTCAACACCACGATCCGCGACGCGGCGGTGGGCCGCCACTGGTTTGCCGAGGCGCGCGGTGAGGATCGCGCGGTGTTCGAAGCGTTCGAGCAGCTCAAGATGCAGGACGGGTTCGACATGCGCCCCCTGCGCCGCCGCATGCAGCGCAGTTTCAAGCCGCGGGGCGAGACCGGATTTTATCAATTCGACCGACCCGATTACGACACGCAATACGTGCTGCCCGAGCGGTTTTACGGTGTGATCTGAGCCTGCTGGCCCAGAAAGCGGTGCAGCGCGTCCGCCGTCTCATCCGGGTGCGTGTCGGGGAAAAAATGGCCGCCGGGGACGGGCGCGCTTTGCATGTCGCTCAGCCGCGCGGACCACGTGGCAGGCACATCGAAATGCCGCGCCATGATCCCGTCGGCTCCGTACAGCACCAGTGCCGGCACATCGACACTGCGGTGCAGGTCGGCGGTGTCGAGGGCAAAGTCCACATCGATCGCGGCGCGGTAATCGTTGCACATGCAGCGCACGACCTGCGGGTCGCGCCACGCGGTGCGGTACGCCTCCATCGCGGTTGGATCGAACGCCGCGCCGCTGCCGCCGATCCCCGTCAGGATCCCCTCGAAATAGGCGACCGGGTCGCGGTTGATCAGTGTTTCGGGCAGGGGTTCGGGTTGGGCCAGAAACAGCCAGTGGTAGTAGGCGCGGGCGATCTCGTGCGTCATTTCGGCCAGCAAGAACTGGGTCGGCACGATGTCCATCACCGTCAGCGACAGCAGCACCTGAGGCGCATCGAGCGCCATCCGGTGCGCCGTGCGCCCGCCACGGTCGTGGCCCACCACGTGGAACCGCTCGAACCCGAGGCTTTGCATCAGCGCCACCTGATCGGCGGCCATGGCGCGAAAGCTCATCTGTTCCATCGTTTCGGGTTTGTGGCTGGCGCCATAGCCGCGCAGGTCAGCTGTGACCACGGTAAAGTCACGGGCGAGACGCGGCGCAATCGCGTGCCACATGGCGCGGGTTTGGGGAAAGCCGTGCAGCAGCAGGACCGGTGGGCCTGCGCCGATGATATCATGTGCGATCTGTCGCGTGGCATGGGACATGTGCGGTTCGGCCTTCAGATTGGGGGCCAGGGGGGGCGCCCTCGCGCATGCGCGCTCACCCCCGGAGTTTATGGCAAGATGACGTTGGATCAGGTGAGGGCCGCCAGCACGCGGGCCCAACTGCGGATGCCCTTATGGAAGCTCTCCATATCGTATTTCTCATTGGGGGAGTGGATGGCGTCGTCGTCCTTGCCAAAGCCGATGAGCATCGGCGTCACGCCGAGGATGTCCTGGAAGTGGCCCGCGATGGGGATCGAGCCGCCGCACCCGACATAGGCGGCCGGCACGCCCCATTCGTCGCTGAGGGCGGCGCGCGCCGCCTCGAAGGCGGGGTTCGACGTTTCGGTGACCGAGGCCTGGCCTGCGCCGTGGCTGACAAAGTCGACCGTGCAGTCGGGCGGCAATGCGTCCTGCACCATCTGGCGAAAGCTTTCGCGGATCTTGTGCGGGTCCTGATCCCCCACGAGGCGAAAGCTGACCTTGGCCGATGCCTTGGAGGGCAGGACGGTCTTGAACCCCTCGCCGGTGTAGCCGCCCCAAATGCCGTTCACCTCGCAGGTCGGGCGCGACCAGATCATCTCGACCGGTGTGCGGTCATGCTCGCCCGCAGGCTGGGACAGGCCCACATCGCCCAGGAACGTCGCGTGATCGAAGGCCAGGCCCTGCCACTGGCTGCGAATGGCGTCGGGCAGTTCGGGCACGCCGTCGTAAAAGCCGGGGATGGTGATGCGCCCGGTGTCATCATGCAGCGACGCCAGCACGCGGGTCAGCACGCGAATGGGGTTCATCGCAACGCCGCCATACATGCCTGAATGCAGGTCCATGTCGGGGGCGGTCACTGTCAGCTCTTCCCCCAGCAGCCCGCGCAGCATGGTCACGATGGCGGGCACACGGGACTCGAACATGCCGGTGTCGCAGATCAGCGCCAGATCCGCGCGCAACTCATCAGCGTTGTCCTGCATGAATGGCACGAGGGACGGGGAACCCGATTCCTCCTCGCCCTCGAAGAAAAAGGTGAGCTTGCAGGGCAGGGTGCCATGTTCGGCCTTCCAGGCGCGGCAGGCCTCGACAAAGGTCATCAGCTGGCCCTTGTCATCGGCCGCGCCGCGGGCCCGGATCACTGGGCCCTTGGGGGTGTCCTGCACCTGCGGATCGAACGGGTCGCGATCCCAAAGCGCCAATGGATCAACAGGTTGCACGTCGTAATGCCCGTAAAAGAGCAGGTGCGGGCCGTCGCCGTCGATATGACCCACGACCATGGGGTGCCCCGGTGTGGGACGTTTTTCCGCCGTGATCCCGATGCTGGCCAGATCCGCCACCAGCCAGTCCGCCGCGGTCTGGCAATGCGCGGCATAGGCCGGGTCGGTCGAGATCGACGGGATGCGCAACAGTTCCAGCAGCCGTTCGGTGGCGTGAGGCAGGTCGGCATCGATACGGGACAGGACGGCGTCGAGGGTCATGGGCACTCCTTGGATGGGTTGCGGCGCAGAGTGCGCAGAGCGATCGGTGGTGTCCAGAGCCCCCGGTTGATCTGGATCAACGCGGATGGCGGGCGCAGGCGCCAAGTATCGGAAATGAATGGCGCATATGGGAGAATTGCGACCGTAAGCCTGCGACATGACGCGCATGTCATTGGCATTGAACGGGGCGCGGGCAATCTATATTCGTTCTAAATGATCTCGCAGGGCGTGGAATGGCGTCGCGGGCACGAGACTGAGGGGAGCTCAGAGGTGAATTACGACGGCCAACTGGATTACGCGTTGCAACGGCTGCACGACGAAGGGCGCTATCGCACCTTTATCGATATCGAGCGGCAAAAGGGGCAGTTCCCCCACGCAACATGGACCCAGCCCGACGGCACCCCACGGCCCATCACGGTTTGGTGCGGCAACGACTATCTGGGCATGGGCCAGAACCCCATCGTCTTGCAGGCCATGCACGAGGCGATCGATGCAACGGGCGCGGGTTCCGGCGGGACGCGCAACATCTCGGGCACCACGGTGTACCACAAGCGGCTCGAGGCGGAGCTGGCGGACCTGCACCGCAAGGAAGCCTCGCTGCTCTTTACCAGCGCTTACATCGCCAATGATGCGACGTTAAGCACGCTCCCCAAGCTGTTCCCAGGCCTCATTATCTACTCGGACGCGCTCAACCACGCCTCGATGATCGAAGGGGTGCGGCGCAATGGCGGGGCCAAGCGGATCTTCCGGCACAACGACGTCGAGCATTTGCGCGAATTGCTTGAGGCCGATGACCCGGAGGCGCCGAAGCTGATCGCGTTCGAGTCGATCTATTCGATGGACGGTGACTTTGGCCCGATCGAGGCGATCTGCGATCTGGCCGTTGAATTTGACGCGCTGACCTATATCGACGAGGTGCACGCGGTCGGCATGTACGGCCCGCGCGGCGCGGGCGTGGCCGAGCGTGACGGCCTGATGGGCCGAATCGACATCATCAACGGGACGCTGGCCAAGGCCTACGGGGTGATGGGCGGCTATATCGCTGCATCGGCGAAAATGTGTGACGCCATAAGGTCTTATGCGCCGGGCTTTATCTTTACCACATCACTGCCGCCTGCTGTGGCGGCCGGCGCGGCGGCATCCGTCGCCTTTCTCAAGACGGCGGAGAACCTGCGCGCCGACCATCAGGTACAGGCCAAGGCGCTGAAACTGCGGCTCAAGGGCCTGGGCCTGCCGATTATCGACCATGGCAGTCACATCGTGCCCGTCATGGTGGGCAACCCAGTGCACACCAAGATGCTGAGTGACATGCTGCTGCAGGACCACGGGATTTACGTGCAGCCGATCAACTTCCCGACCGTCCCGCGTGGCACCGAACGGCTGCGGTTCACACCGTCGCCCGTACATGGCCCGTCCGAGATTGACGCGCTTGTCCATGCCATGGACCAACTTTGGTCACATTGCGCGCTTAACCGCGCAGAAAGCGCTGGTTGACGCGCTAAAATTCGCAAATTGCCTTGCGGTGTGTTAACCTAAGTCTAACAAACACGGTGAAGCGAATCGCGGTCCATGCGATAGCTAAAACCAGGGACACATGGGGCAGCGGGAATGATCGGGCGGAGAGCCGATACAACCGACACAGCTGACGTCGCCAAGCCAAAGGGCTTTGACGACTTTGAGCTGCGCCTGGGTGATGTGATGCGCGGTGAGCGCGCAACCCTCGGCAAATCCCTTCTGGATGTTCAGCGCGAGCTACGAATCAAGGCGAGCTATATCGCCGCCATCGAAGGGTGCGATCCCAGCGCCTTCGACACCCCCGGGTTCATCGCGGGCTACGTCCGGTCCTATGCACGCTACCTCAACATGGATCCCGACCACGCCTTTGCGGTGTTCTGTCAGGAAAGCGGGTTCGAGGTCGCGCACGGCATGTCTGCCGAAGCGTCCGTCATCAAGAAACCCTCCCGCGAAGAGCGTTTGGGCAAGGGGCCGGGGTCCGATATCTTTGCGGCCCCAGCAACACCGTTTGTGCCCGCCGCCGAGGCCGTCTGGTCCCATATCGAGCCGCGCGCGGTCGGGTCATCCCTGGTCCTGCTGGCACTGATCGGTGGCATCGGGTGGGGCGGGTATGCCGTGTTGCAAGAGGTGCAGCGCGTGCAGGTCGCGCCGGTTGAACAGACACCTGTCGTGCTGTCCGACCTTGACCCGCTTGACACTGTCTCAAGCACCGGTTCCACGTCAGGCCCGACCATCGAGACGCCGCGCGCAGATGCGCTGGACCGGCTTTACCGTCCGCAAGCGCTTGATGTCCCGGTGCTTGTCGCTCGCGACGCGCCCATCGCAACGCTGGATCCCCGCGATATCGGCACCTTTGCCGCGCCCGCGGATGTCGCACCGCAGGTCGTCACCCGCGTCGATCCGACCTTGCAGCAAGCGCTTGAGGTGCCATCCGTGCCCCGTGTGGTCGAGGATGTCACGCCCGGTCTGACCATGGTCGCTGTCCGCCCCAGCTGGGTGCGTGTACGTGCCGCCGATGGCACCGTGATCTTCGAAGCGACGATGCAGCCGGGCGACACGTGGGACGCGCCCCTGACCGAAGAGGCGCCGACCCTGCGGACCGGCGAGAGTGGCGCGATATACTTCGCCATGAACGACAAGTTTTACGGACCTGTGGGTGATACGGGTCAGGTGACCTCGAACCTCCCGCTCGAGATTGCGGGCCTCAAGGAAACATACCTGCCCGTCGACGTGTCCACCGATGAAGGGTTGGTGCGCTATGCCGAGGCGCGGGCCGCATCGGTTGCGCAAGGGTCGGATTAAGCGCCGCACCCCATTGCCGCATCGGCCGCGGCTGTCTATTTTAAGTGACAATCGCTGATCGGCTTACGGGGTCCCCATGTCGCTGAACCACATCCGTCCCTGGCGCAACATTTATCGCCGGGAAAGCCGTCAGATCATGGTGGGCAACGTGCCCGTGGGCGGCGGTGCGCCCATCACCGTGCAGACGATGACCAACACGCTGACCACCGATGTGGCGGCAACCATCGCGCAGGTCGAAGCGGCGGCGGAGGCGGGCGCGGACATCGTCCGCATCTCGGTCCCGGATGAGGCGTCATCGGCGGCCTTGAAAGAGATCGTGCCGGAATGCTCCGTGCCGATCGTCGCCGACATCCACTTTCACTACAAACGCGGGATCGAAGCGGCAGAGGCGGGCGCGGCATGCCTGCGCATCAACCCGGGCAATATCGGCGACGAGACACGCGTGCGCGAGGTGATCAAGGCCGCGCGCGACAACAACTGCTCCATGCGGATCGGGGTGAATGCCGGATCGCTCGAGAAACATCTGCTGGAGAAATACGGCGAGCCCACGCCCGATGCGATGGTGGAAAGCGGGCTGGACCACATCAAGATCCTGCAAGACAACGACTTTCACGACTTCAAGATCAGCTGCAAGGCGTCCGATGTGTTCATGGCCGCCGCCGCCTACCAGCAGCTGGCCGAAGCGACGGATGCACCCATCCACCTCGGCATCACCGAGGCGGGCGGGCTGACATCGGGCACGATCAAATCGGCGATCGGCCTGGGCAACCTGCTGTGGATGGGGATCGGCGACACGATCCGCGTGTCGCTGTCGGCGGACCCGGTCGAAGAGGTGAAAGTGGGTTACGAAATCCTCAAATCACTGGGCTTGCGGCACCGGGGCGTCAACATCATCTCGTGCCCCTCCTGCGCGCGTCAGGGATTTGACGTGATCAAAACGGTCGAGGTGCTGGAAGATCGACTGGCGCATATCAAGACGCCCATGAGCCTCAGCATCATCGGATGCGTCGTCAACGGTCCGGGTGAGGCGTTGATGACCGATGTCGGCTGGACCGGCGGCGGCTCGGGCCGGGGTATGGTCTATCTCGGTGGGGCCAAGAGCCACGCGATGGACAATGACCAGATGGTCGCCCACATCGTCGAGCAGGTCGAGAAGAAAGCGGCCGAACTGGAAGCGTCCGAGCAGACGGCCGCCGCAGAGTAGGGCTTTTCTTGCAAGAAAAGCTCTGGACAAATTCTTTAAGAATTTGCAGGCGCAGCGTCAGCCGCGTTTCTCATCGATCAGGGCTTGCATCTCATCATAGGGCAGAAACCCCCGGAGCAACTCGTCTTCAAGGACAAAGGTGGGCGTGCCCGTGATCTGCAGGCGCTGTGCCAGCGCGCGCGTGCGGCGAATTTCATCCGTCACGGCGTCGTTGTCCATGTGCGCCTCGATCGCATCGGCATCGAGGCCAAAGGTTGATGCCATACGGCGCAAGGTGCGCATCGTGACATCGCCATTCATGGCCATCAGCGCGTCGTTCACGCCCTTGTAGGCCTCATCGCCCGCGATCTGCTTGGTCGCTACGGCAAAGCGCGACGCGAGCAGCGATTGCTCGCCCAGGATCGGGAATTCCTTCACGATGAGGCGGATATTGCCGTCATTCTCGAGCAGCTTGGCCACTTCGCCATGCGCGCGTTTGCAAAACCCGCAGCGGTAATCGAGGAACTCGACCAGCGTGATGTCCCCGTCGGGATTGCCACCCACCCAGCTGAACCCGTCATCAAAGATGTCGGCGGCATTGTCCGACACAAGGCTCAGATCGGCCTGCGCCTGCGCCGCGGCCTCCCGCGCTTCGAGCACGGCGACGGCCTCCATGATCACCTCGGGATTGTCCATCAGATAGGCGCGCACTTCCTCGCGAAAGATCGCGCGTTCCTCGTCGGTCATCTGGGTCAGGTCGAGGGCGGCGGCCGGCAGCGCAAGGCTCCATCCCAGGGCAGCAGTCGCAAGAAGGGTACGCAACATCGGTCTATCTCCGTTTCTTGGCGGCGCGTTCAGACGCAAGGAGCACATCCTGCGCCCGTTGCCAAGGTCCGGACCCCGTGGGCAGCAGCCCGGTGGCCCGGTTGGCGTGAATTCCGGCATCCTCGAGCCTGCCGCGCAAGGCATAGCGTTCGGCCGTCACCAGCGAGGCCATGCCATGCTGACCCGTGCGGGCATAGGCCACGCTGAGGTCGCGCAGCATCGAGCCGTCGCGGAAATCCACACGCCGTGCGGCCTCGAGCGCCTGTAAGGCGGCACGGTCGTTGCCCGTGGCCAGCAGGGCTCGGCCATAGCCCGCCTGCAACAGCCCGTCACGCGGGCGCAGCCGCACTGCTTGGGCATGGGCGTTGACGGCAGCGTTGAACTGGCGCGATTCCATCAGGATCTGGCCCTTGAGGTCGTAATAAAACGGGTCCTGCGGGCGCAGCGCGATGGCGCTGTTGATGGCTGACACCGCGCGGTTCGTCTCGGAGTTGCGGTGCCGCGCCACAGCCTCGCGCATATACGCAATGTCCTGTGCGCCGCTTTCGCCCAATCGCCGCAGGGTCCAGCTGCCCCGGCGTTTGAACGCCGTCAGCTTGCCCTTGGCGCGCAGAAACCAGTAATCCGCCGCCGTGGGTGCGCCCGTTTCCGTACCGGCGGAGGCGGAGGCGAACGCCTCGATCGCGCGCAACCGGTCACGGCTCAGCGGATGGGACCGCACATAGGGGTCCTGCCGCCCGGCCGACAGCGCCTCTTGCCCGCGAAAGAGCTGCATCACGTCGAGCATCCCGGACACCGGCACCCCGGCACTGCGCATGTACCGCAACCCGGATTGATCGGCCGAGCTTTCCTCGGCCCGGGTATGGGCGAGGAACTGGCGCTGCGCGCTGCTTTGCGTCCCGATGGCGATGCCTGCGGCCGCCTGACCGTTGCCGGTGGCAGCGCCGGCCAGCACGGCCAGCGCCGTGCCGAGGGCGGCGGCATTGCGTGCCGCGCCGAGGTTGGTCATCCGGCGGGTGATGTGCCCATTGGCGATATGCGCCGCTTCGTGGGCGATGACCGCCTGCAGCATCGCCGCGCGATCCATCCGCGCGATCAGGCCCGAATGGATGTAGATGGCGTCATTGCCGATCACAAAGGCATTGAGCGTTGCATCGTCCACAACGAGGATCTTGGTGCCCGACGCGCTCAGACCGGCGGCCCTCAGGATCGGATCGGCAACCTGCGCCAGCGCGTATTCCATATCGGCATCGCGCAGCAGGGTGACGGCGCGCGCGGGCAGGGCCAGCGCACACAGCAAAAGCAGGATTGACGCCTGCCACAGAAGCCGATGAAAGGTCATGACCGGATCATAGGAGACCCCATGCGAAGCTCAAGCCGAAGCGACATCGATCCCTTCATCGTGATGGATGTGATGGAGGCCGCGCGTACCGCCGAGGCTGCAGGGCGCCACATCATCCATATGGAGGTGGGTCAGCCGGGCACGGGCGCGCCGCAGGCGGCGATCCGCGCATTGGGCGACGCGATGGCGGCAGGGCCGCTGGGCTACACCGTGGCGCTGGGTCTGCCGGCGCTGCGGGCGCGCATCGCGCGGCTGTACGGCGATTGGTACGGGCTGGATCTGGATCCGGCCCGTGTCGTTGTGACCTCGGGCGCGTCGGGTGGATTTTTGCTGGCCTTCAACGCGCTGTTTGACAGCGGTGACCGGGTGGGGATCGGCGCGCCGGGGTATCCAAGCTACCGCCAGATCCTGCGCGCGCTGGGGTTCACACCCGTCGATCTGCAAACTGCGGCGGCAAACCGGCTGCAACCGGTGGCCGATGATCTGCGGGGGCAGGACCTGGCCGGGCTCCTGGTTGCGTCCCCCGCAAATCCGTCGGGTACGATGCTGAATCGCGCCGCGATGGCGTCACTGGTCGAGGCCGTGCAGGGGGCAGGGGCCGCGTTCATCAGCGATGAGATTTACCACGGCATCGAATACGAGGCCAAGGCCGTCTCGGCGCTCGAGGTCAGCGACGATGTCTATGTGATCAATTCGTTCTCGAAATACTTTTCGATGACCGGCTGGCGCGTGGGCTGGATGGTCGTGCCGCCGGACCACGTGCGCATCATCGAACGGTTGGCGCAAAACATGTTCATCTGCGCGCCGCATGCCAGCCAGGTCGCGGCCCTTGCCGCCATGGATGCCACCGATGAGCTTGAGGCCAACATGGCCGTCTACCGCGCCAACCGTGCCCTGATGGTCGACGGGCTCCCCAAGGCCGGCTTCGACAGGATCGCACCACCGGACGGGGCATTCTATGTCTATGCCGATGTGTCGGGCCTGACCGATGACAGCCGCGCCTTTGCCGCCGATATCCTCGACCGGGCCGGTGTCGCGGTGACGCCCGGCCTCGATTTCGACCCGGTGCGGGGTCATCAGACGTTGCGATTTTCCTATGCGCGCAGCACCGGGGATATCGCCGAAGGGCTGCGCCGCCTCGTAGCGTTCATGGCGGCGCGATAGGGTTTCCACCGGGCTGCGCGATGGCCTATGGTGCGGGCAAAACGAACGGGCACCGATGCGGGCGATTTTTACAGCTTTCCTGATCTGGCTGACAGCGTCCTGTGCGATGGCGCAGGATCTCAGCGGGCTCGCCCGTCTGGATGCGGCGGGCAGCGGGATCGAGGATGGCTGGTTTGGCCGCACGACCCTGACCCTGTCGCTGAGCCAGGGCGTGCCGTTCCGCGTCTTTACCCTCGACAATCCGGCGCGTCTGGTGGCCGACTTTCGCGAGGTGGATTTCGAAGGGGTCGTGGCCAGCGACCTGCTGGCCGAGGTGGGGCGCGTGACAGCCGTGCGCTTTGGCCCGTTCCGGCCCGGCTGGTCGCGCCTGGTGCTGGATCTGGACGAGCCGATGTTGCCTGCGCAGGTGGGCATGCCCGTGGATCAGGCCAGCGGTCGCGCCGCGTTGAAGATCACCATGAAAGCCGTTGATGCGGAACATTTTTCATCCAAGGCGCGCGCGCCGGACGACACGGATTGGGGCGTGCAGGCGGCGGCCGCGCCGGCACCGCCGACACCCGACAGCTTTGTCGTCGTGATTGATCCCGGGCATGGCGGGATCGATCCCGGCGCGGTGCGCGAAAGCACCAGCGAAAAGGAGTTGATGCTGGCCATCGGGCGTGACCTGCGCGACGCGCTGCGCCGCGCGGGCGGGGTCGAGGTGGTGATGACCCGGGACGAGGATGTGTTCGTGTCGCTGCCGGGCCGGGTGGCCCTTGCGCATCAGGTGGGCGCCGATGCGTTTGTGTCGCTGCACGCCGATGCGCTGAGCCAGGGGCAGGCGCGCGGCGCGACCGTCTATACCCTGTCGGACGAGGCCAGCGATGCCGCCTCCGCCCAACTGGCGGCACAGCATGACCGGGCCGATATCCTCGCGGGCATCGACCTCAGCGGTGCCGATGACGAGGTGGCCACCGTGCTGATGGAGATTGCACGGACCGAGACGATGCCGCGCACCGACACGTTGGCCACCGCGCTGATCAATGCGATGCGCGCCGCAGGCGGGCCAATGAACAAGCGCCCGCGCCGCGAGGCGGGGTTTTCCGTGCTGAAAAGTGCCGATATCCCATCGGTTCTGGTCGAGGTCGGATTTCTGTCGGACGCCCGTGATCTGGCCAATCTGCGGGATCCGGTGTGGCGCACCATGATGGTCGATGCGCTGGCGCAGGGCATCCTGAACTGGCGCGATGCCGACGCCGCGACCCGGCCCCTGATCCGGCGGTAACATCGGCGGCATCCCGCACGGGCAACCTTTTGACGGCGCTTGCGCAGTGGCGTATGTTGGCAGGCAATAAAAACGCAGTTCATGCACAGGCGGTTGGCCATGTTCCGGTTCGTACTTTCCTTCTTTGGCGGGATTTTCACCACCATTACGATGGGGGCCATGATGGTCGCCCTGTCGATCGGGGCGGTGTTCTGGATGTATGGGCGTGACCTGCCCAGCCACGAAAGCCTGGCACAGTACCAGCCCGCAACGATCAGCCGCATCTACTCCGGCGAGGGGCAGATCATCGACGAGTTCGCGCAGGAACGCCGCCTCTTCGCCCCGGCCGAGACGATCCCGGACCTTGTGAAACAGGCGTTTATCAGCGCCGAGGACAAAAACTTTTACACCCACGATGGCTATGACCTGCGCGGCATCGGCTCTGCCGCCTTTGACGCGGTCAAGTCGCGCGGCCGCGACGTGCGCGGTGCGTCGACCATCACCCAGCAGGTGATGAAGAACTTTTTGCTGTCGGGCGACCGGCAGGCCGAACGCAAGATCAAGGAGATCATCCTGGCCGCCCGCGTCGAAGAGGCGCTGAGCAAGGAAAAGATCCTCGAACTGTATATGAACGAGATCTTTCTGGGGCAGAACTCCTACGGTGTTGCCGCGGCGTCGCAGACCTATTTCAACAAGAAGCTCAGCGACCTTGCCCCGCACGAGGCGGCCTTTCTGGCGTCATTGCCCAAGGCGCCGTCGGACTACCATCCGGTGCGGCGCAAGGACCGGCTGATGGCGCGCCGCAATTTCGTGCTCAAGGAGATGTACGAAAACGGCTACCTGACCAAGGCCAGCTATGAGGAAGAGCGGGCGATGCCGCTGCGCTCGGTCCAGAATGGCGACTTTGAAAGCTTCAAGGCGGAACTGCCGCCGCGCGACTATTTTACGGACGAGATTCGCCGCCAGCTGTCGGAAGACTTTGGCGAGGGCGAGTTTTTCACCGGCGGCTACACGGTGCGCGCCACGATCGACGCCGAGATGCAGCCGGTGGCGGCGCGCGCGTTGCGCACCAAGCTCGAGGACTATGACCGCGCTCTGGGCACCTGGCGCGGCACCGGCAAAAAGCTCGAAGGCGACGACCTCGAGAACTGGGCCGACGCGCTGCCCAAGCTGACCGTGCCGCGTGACATCGACCTGAACGGTGTTTGGCGGCCTGCCGTCGTGCTGGCGGTCGAGGATCAACAGCTGCAACTGGGCATCGAGGGCTGGACCGATACCGAGCCCGCCGCCGTGGTCCCGCGCGAGGATATCAAATGGCTCAAGGGCAACTTCTTTGACAATTTCGAAGTGGGCGACGTGGTGCATGTGCGCGCCATGACCGCCGACAGCGACGGGTCGTTCCTGCGCTGGTCCTTGCGGCAGGTGCCGCAGGTGCAGGGCGGCTTTGTCGCGATGGACGTCAACACAGGCCGTGTGATCTCGATGCAGGGCGGGTTCAGCTACCAGCATTCGGTGTTCAACCGCGCCACGCAGGCCAAGCGGCAGCCGGGCTCGTCCTTCAAGCCGTTTGTCTATGCCGCCGCACTCGACAGCGGCTACACGCCCGCAACGATCGTGGTCGACGCGCCCATCGAGGTGAACACACCCCAGGGGCTGTGGCGGCCCAAGAACTCGACCAACAAGTTCTACGGGCCCACGCCGCTGCGCACCGGGATCGAACAGTCGCGGAACCTGATGACCATCCGCCTCGCCGAAGAGGTGGGGATGGATGTGGTCGCGGGCTATGCGGATGATTTCGGCGTCTATGACCGTATGCGCCCCTTCCTCGCCAACTCGCTCGGGGCGGAGGAGACGACGCTCTATCGAATGGTGTCGGCCTATGCGATGTTTGCCAATGGCGGCGAACGCGTGCGGCCCACGCTGGTGGACCGCGTGCAGGACCGGTTCGGTCGCACCGTGTACCGCCATGATCAGCGCGATTGCGCGGATTGCACGCGGCTGGCCAGCCTCGATCCCGGCTTTGGCCCCCAGATCGTGTCGAACCGCGAACGGGTCATGGACCCGGTCACGGCCTATCAGCTCACCTCGATGATGAAAGGCGTCGTGGATCGCGGCACGGCCCGGTCGATCCGCCTGCCGGTGCCCATTGCAGGCAAGACGGGCACGACCAACGACACCAAGGATGTTTGGTTTGTCGGCTTTTCCAGCAACATCGTGGCGGGCTGCTATATCGGCTATGACCAGCCGCGCCCCTTGGGCGGTTCGGTGTCGAGCGGTCGGACCTGCGGCGGCGTCTTTGCCGATTTCATGGGTGAGGCGATCAAGAAATACGGCGGCGGCGCCTTCGAGGTGCCGGAGCAATGCGAGTTCCGCAAAATCGATCGCTTCTCAGGGTCGCTGCTGAGCGATGGGGCGGCGGGCGCCAATGTCGTGGCCGAATGTTTCCGCGAGGGCGAAGAGCCGATCTTTGGCATCACCTTCGACGGTGGCTTTGCCATGGGGGCCGATCTGCCGCTGTTCGAAGAGGTGGGCGGCGGCGGCCGTCAGGTGACCACATCGACCGGTCGCAAGGCCGTGGTGGGCAACAAGGCCAATTTCGGCAGCCTCAGCTCGGGTGGGCTGTACTGAGGATGACGGGTGACGCGCGTGTCCGGGCCTACGCCCGATCCACGACGCCCCACCCGCCATCCCTTTTGGCGGCACTCCGGCTTGTGACCGCTGGGACCATCGGCTATGCGAGGGCTCTGTAAGGGAAAGGGTCTCATGCGCGCCGAAGTACAGAACATCGTGGAAGAGATTGAAAAGTCGCTTGATCTGCTGGCGCAGCGGCTGGACGTGGAGACCGCTCAGCACCGGCTCGAAGAGTTCAACGCGCGGGTCGAGGATCCGAACCTCTGGGACGATCCGGAGGCCGCGCAAAAGCTGATGCGCGACCGTCAGATGCTGGTCGACGCGATGGACACGCATCGCCGGATCACGCAGGACCTTGCCGACAACATCGAACTCATCGAACTGGGCGAGATGGAAGAGGACGCCGAGGTTGTCGGCGATGCCGAGGCCGCGCTCAAGACGTTGGCCGAGACGGCCGCGCAGAAAGAGCTGGAGGCGCTGCTGGATGGCGAGGCCGATAGCAACGACACCTTTGTCGAGATCAACGCGGGCGCGGGCGGCACCGAAAGCTGTGACTGGGCGTCGATGCTGGCGCGCATGTATGTCCGCTGGGCCGAGAAGAAAGGCTACAAGGTCGAGCTGCAGGCCGAACAGGGCGGGGACGAGGCCGGGATCAAATCCGCGACCTACAAGGTCAGCGGCCTCAACGCCTATGGCTGGCTGAAATCGGAAAGCGGGGTGCACCGGCTGGTGCGCATCTCTCCGTTCGACAGCGCGGCCAAGCGGCACACGTCGTTCAGTTCGGTCTGGGTCTACCCGGTGGTGGACGACAATATCGAGATCGAGGTGAACCCCGCCGATATCCGCATCGACACCTATCGGTCTTCGGGGGCGGGCGGGCAACACGTGAACACGACCGATTCCGCCGTCCGGATCACCCACCATCCCACCGGGATCGTGGTCACCAGTTCGGAAAAGTCGCAGCACCAGAACCGCGACATCGCGATGAAGGCCCTGAAAAGCCGCCTCTATCAGCTGGAGCTGGAGCGGCGCACCGCCGACATCAACGCGGCCCACGAGGCCAAAGGCGATGCGGGCTGGGGCAACCAGATCCGCAGCTACTTCATCCATCCCACGCAGCGGGTCAAAGACCTGCGGACAAATCACGAGACGTTCGACGCGATGAAAGTGCTCGACGGTGATCTCGACGGGTTCATGGCGGCGACGCTGGCGATGGATGTCAGCGGCAAGAGCCGGGCCGAGGCGCAGGGTGACTAGGGCCGTGGCAGAGCCTGCGGCATGACCCTGGGGCCCGGCAGCCCTGCGCTGGCCCTGGGCCAAGCGCTGGCGGCGGGGGATCTGAGTGCGGCAGAGGTGATGCGCGCCACGCTCGACCGGATCGACGCGGTGAACGGGCGGGTGAATGCCCTGGTCGCGGTCCGGGATCACGACACGTTGCTGCACGCCGCCGCCGAAGCGGATGCCACCGAGCGCACGGGCTGGCTGCACGGCATCCCCATCGCGATCAAGGATCTGGCGAACGCTGCGGGCCTTCCAACCTCCATGGGCTCGCCCCTGTTTGCCGGGCAGATCGCAACGCAAGACGACATCATGGTGGCCCGATTGCGCGCCGCGGGCGCCATCGTCATCGGCAAGACCAACACGCCGCAATTCGGACTGGGCTCACACAGCACGAACCCGGTCTTTGGCGCGACGCGCAACCCCTATGATCCGCGCCGAAGCGCTGGCGGATCGTCGGGCGGGGCGGCCGTGGCGCTGGCCTGCGGCCTGCTGAGCATCGCCGACGGGTCGGACATGATGGGGTCGCTGCGTAACCCGGCGGGCTGGAACAACGTCTATGGCATGCGGCCCACATGGGGGCTGGTGCCGTCCGAGCCGCAGGGGGACGCGTTCCTGCATCAGCTGTCGACCAATGGGCCGATGGCGCGCTGCCCGCGGGATCTTGCCGCGCTGCTCGACACGATGGCGGGGCCCGACGCGCGCCAGCCGCATGGGCTGAGCCAGGCCCCGAGCCTGCCGCAGATCGACGGGCATCTGGCTGGCCCGCGGATCGGTTGGCTGGCCGATTGGGGCGGCGCGCTGCCGATGGAGGCGGGCGTGCTGGACTTGTGCGCGGACGCGCTGCGGCAGTTCGGCGATCTGGGATGCGATGTCGAGCCGCTGGGCGCGCCGTTTGACCGAGACGCGCTCTGGTCCTCATGGACGACGCTGCGCAGCTTTGCCGTCGCGGGCGGCCTCGCGCCGCTCTATCACGACCCGGCCAAACGGGCGCAATTGAACCCGCAAGCCATATGGGAGATCGAGCGCGGGCTGGCGCTGACCGCACTGCAGATCCACGCCGCCAGCGTGATCCGTACCGACTGGTTCAAGATCGCGGGCGATCTGTTCCACCGCTACGATGTGCTGGCGCTGCCATCGGCGCAGATGTGGCCCTTTGACGTGACGCTGGATTGGCCGCGCGAGATCGCGGGCACCACGATGGACACCTATCACCGCTGGATGGAGGTGGTGGTGCCGGCGAGCCTGATCGGTTTGCCCGCCATCTGCGTGCCAGCCGGATTTGGCGGCCCGGACGACCTGCCGATGGGGCTGCAGCTCATTGGCCCACGGGGCAGCGACGCGCGTCTGCTGCAATTGGCCGAAGCCTGGCACCGGGCCACCGCGTGGCCCACGCGGCGTCCGCCGCCCGGCTGATCAGGCCGGCTCGCAACCCATCGCAACAAGGCGCGCCCGCAGGGCGTCCGCGTCCGCATGCCCGGTTTCGAGCGCGTAGACATAGGCTTGCGTGAGGAAAAACGCCCGCGCTGCAGGCTCGGCGCTATCCGCCGCCTCCTGATACAGCGCAACGAGGGCCGCAGGGTCGCGGCGCGCATGCGCGTACAACAGCCGCGCCTCGAGCGTGCTCATTCCGCGGCATGCGCGGGCGTCCGGTGGTGCTGCACCCGTGCGGCGACCCAGGCGTGAAACATATGCGTCGGTCCGTCCATCGCGGGTGAAAACCGCCCCCCGTCAAAGGCGGGCGCATGGCGGCCGCGCTGCATCCCCTCGACGACAAAGATGTCCTCTTCGAACACGACCTTCCACTGCGCGGTGTTGCGCGCGCGCAGGTCCGCGTCGGTGTCGGGGTCGGGATAAAACAGATGTATCTGCTCTTGCGTGCGGTCCGGGCCCTTGGGCGTCAGCACGATGGCAAAGGCATGGTCGCGGTGCACCCCCAAAAGCACGTTGGGGTAGGCCGCGATATACTCCGCCGCCGTGTCCCACTTGGACGACAGGCCCGCGAAATCCCTAAAGGTCTGGCCGTCGGGCGCGGTGAGCTGACGATAGACATGCGTGCCCTGTCCGGAATAGCGATCGGCAGCCTCGATATGATAGTGATCCTCGAGCCGGGAGTAGCTGTTGAGGCCGGGATGCACCCAGGGCAGGTGATAGCTTTCGCAGTAATTCTCGACCGCCAGCTTCCAGTTACACGCCACGTCGAGGGTAAATGAGCTGTCCGCGCCGCCATGATACAACGGGGCGTCGAATTCCGCCCAGCGGGCGATCAGGTCGGCGTGATGCGCTTCGAACGGGGCCGCATCACCGCTCAGGTTGATCCAGACAACGCCCATCCAGATATGGCTGCGCACCTCCACGAGGCCCAATTGATCCCGTTCGATGCCGGGGGCGGTGTTTTGGCCGGGCCCGCCCACATGCGGCGTCGACACCAGCCGCCCCTCGGTGCTGTAACACCAGCTGTGATAGGGGCAGCGCAGCGCCCCTTCGATCTTGCGCGGCGCGTCCACCAGGATCATGCCCCGGTGCCTGCAGATGTTGTGGAAGACGCGCACAACACCCGCCTTGTCGCGCAACAGCAAAAGCGGCATGCCCAGGAAATCGAGCGGCCGGGCATCACCCGGCGCGGGCACATCCGCCGCAACGCCGAGCCCCGCCCATTCGGCGGCCAGCACGGCGTCCCGTTCTTCTTCAAAAACGGTGGCGTCCGTGTAATGCGCG
Organism: Pseudomonadota bacterium; assembly: GCA_038525585.1. Lineage (GTDB taxonomy): Bacteria > Pseudomonadota > Alphaproteobacteria > Rhodobacterales > Rhodobacteraceae > Tateyamaria. Next base: position 26,207 of record JBCBHM010000025.1, on the reverse strand, counting down.
TTCGGCAGCCCGTGAGCGGTGGAGATAGGGCGGCGTACCGGGTCGAGATCGGATTGGGTCATGACAGCCTCGCATGTTTGATGCGAGGCTAGGGCCCGCGCGCCTGAACTGCGCGCTTAAATTCGACCCGACTTTTCCAATGCCGACATGCGCATTTCAGCCTTGCCGCTGCACCGGTTGTGGCACCGGATCCGCGCGACGCGTGGGCGAGGCCAGCCGAAACGGGATCACCTCGGCGGTCTGGCGCGTCTGCGGGCGCGGCTCGGGCGTGGCCGATTTCAGCGTTTCGATCAGCGGCACGCCCCGCCCGCCGGACAGAACCTTGACGTTCTGAACCTTGCGCGTCTGGCCGCGTGCATGCAGATCAAATTCGACCACGTCACCGACATCGACAAACATGTCGGGCAAGTGGACGTTGTCGGGCTGCGACAGGAACGCGAGATCCCCGTGATCCTCGCACCAAATCACAGCTTTCTGTTCGGTTGGATCGCTCCAAAGAATTACGCCAATCATTCTTCTACCTTGAGTTGGGGCAGCTTCATCAAACTCAATTTCCGGCATGGAATACATGGTTAATTCAGCAACGTGCGCTTGCATTTTGTGTCTGCGAGATTATCGTGTGGTTGCATTTTGGCGTCAGGTGTGATGCTATTACGCGTCATAGGTGACGATTTTTTGTGTCCCAATTCAGGTGCCGCGCAGTTTTCGCGCAGCTTACATTGACGAAAAGAGACCCCAAATGTCGGATATGCGCCGAACGCCGGCTGAACTGCGCAGCATGTTTGGAGCCAACTTGCGCCAACTGGCCCGCGTTTATCCGTCGATTTCGGAACTCTCTCGGCAATTGGGCATCAACCGGACGCAATTCAACCGCTACCTGTCGGGCGAAAGCTTTCCGCGTCCGGACGTACTGGCCCGTATCTGCGACTTTTTCGGCGTGGACGCCCGCGTCTTGCTTGAACCTGTGAGCAGTATCGAGACCGGGGAGGATCCGCTCAACAGCCCGTTCCTCAAACGCTTTTTGGGCCGCGACGTCAGCTATGTGCCCGAGGATATGTTCCCGTCAGGCTTTTACCGGTTTTCCCGGCGCAGTTTCCTCGATCAATCGCTTTATGTGCTCGGCCTTGTCTGGGTTTTTCGCGACAAGACGACGACCTTTATCCGCGGCTACGAGGCGCGCGCCGCCATGGCCGCACAGGGCTTGCCCCTGTCGCGCGGGGCGCGCGAATTCCGCGGCATCGTCTTCCGCCAGGAAGAGGGCGTGGCGTCGATGATCTCGCGGCAAAGCGCGCGGACAGCATCGTTCAACTTTCTGACGCGCGTGTCGTCGTTTGAGCAGAACTATTGGGTGGGCTATGTCGCGCGCACCGTGCGGGAAAGCCCGGATGGCGAGCGCGTGGTGCGGATGGTCTACGAACATCTCGGCACGTCGCTGTCCAGCGCCAAGGCCGCCGGAAAGGCGGGCGGATATTGCGCCGTGGACGAGTTGTTGCCGTTTCACAAGCGCCTGCTGCAGCCGGATGTTGCGTTCCGCTAGGGCGCTCAGTCGCCGCGGGGCAGGGCGGCGACGCCCGTCCGCGCCACCTCGACCAGACCCAGCGGGCGCATCAGATCGGCAAAGGCGTCGATCTTTTCCGGCGCGCCCGTGATCTCGAAGATAAAGCTGCTGTGGGTCGAATCGACCACATTGGCGCGAAAGATATCCGCCAGCCGCAGCGCCTCGACCCGCTTGTCGCCCTGGCCCGCGACCTTGAACATCGCCAATTCGCGCTCGACGCTCGCCCCTTCGACGGTTAGGTCATGCACCTCGTGCACCGGCACGATCCGGCCCAGCTGCGCCTTGATCTGCTCGATCACCTGCGGCGTGCCGGTGGTGACGATGGTGATGCGCGACAGGTGTCCCTGATGGTCGACCTCGGCCACGGTCAGGCTTTCGATATTGTACCCCCGGCCCGAAAACAGCCCGATGACCCGCGCCAAAACGCCCGGTTCGTTTTCCACGAGCACGGCCAGCGTGTGCCGTTCGACCACGTCACTGAACGTAGGCCGCAGGTTGTAGGCGGAGTGGCTCGTGGAGCCTTTTTTGATTTTTAGTGCGGACATGTTTTTGTCTCTCTCCTGTTTGGCTGTGATACCCGGGCCGACGCGCGGGGCGCGTCGAACCCTGATGGATCACACCAACACCGATCCCTTGGCATCGATCACGCCTTGGGTTTCGGCCTCGCCCAGCAGCATCTCGTTATGCGCCTTGCCCGACGGGATCATGGGGAAGCAGTTTTCGTGCTTTTCCACCAGACAGTCGAACAGTACCGGCCCGTCATGGTTGATCATTTCCATGATCGCATCATCCAGATCGGCCGGATCGGAACACAGGATCCCTTTGGCGCCGAACGCCTCGGCGAGCTTGACGAAGTCGGGCAGGCTTTCGGACCAGCTGTGCGAATAGCGCTCGCCATGCAGCAGCTCCTGCCACTGGCGCACCATGCCGAGGCGTTCGTTGTTCAGGATGAACTGTTTGACGGGCAGGTTGAACTGCATCGCCGTCCCCAGCTCTTGCATGTTCATCAGCCACGACGCCTCACCAGCCACGTTGATCACCAGCGCGTCCGGGTGACCCATCTGCACGCCGATGGAGGCGGGAAAGCCGTAGCCCATCGTGCCCAGGCCGCCGGACGTCATCCAGCGGTTGGGATCCTCGAACCCCAGATATTGCGCGGCCCACATCTGGTGCTGGCCCACCTCGGTGCAGATGTAGCGGTCGTGATCCTTGGTCAGCGCCTCGAGCCGTTCGAGGGCGTATTGCGGCTTGATGGTCTTGCCTTCCTGCTTGAACTTCAGACAGTCGACGGCCTTCCATTCTTCGATCTTGGTCCACCACTGCGCCAGCGCCGACTGGTTGGTTTTGCGGCCCCGTGACTTCCACACCTTGAGGATGTCCTCGAGCACGTGGCCCACATCGCCGACGATGGGAATGTCCGTCTTGATCACCTTGTTGATCGACGACGGGTCGATGTCGATATGCGCCTTTTTCGACTTCGGCGAAAACGCGTCGATGCGCCCGGTGATCCGGTCGTCGAACCGCGCGCCGATGTTGATCATCAGGTCGCAATCGTGCATCGCCATGTTCGCCTCATAAAGGCCGTGCATGCCGAGCATCCCCATCCAGTGCTTGCCGCTGGCGGGATAGGCGCCCAGACCCATCAGGGTCGATGTGATGGGAAAACCGGTCGCATCCACCAACTCACGCAAAAGCTGGCTGGCGCCTGGGCCGGAGTTGATCACGCCGCCGCCGGTGTAAAAGATCGGGCGCTTCGCGGCCTCGATGGCGGCGACCAGCTCGGTGATCTCTTCCATGTCGCCCTTGACCCGCGGCTGGTAATGCGAGGCGGAGGGTTTGGGCCCCTGATAGGCGCCGGTGGCAAATTGCACATCCTTGGGGATGTCGATCAGCACGGGGCCGGGACGGCCCGAGGTGCACACGTGGAACGCCTCGTGCAGGGTGCCGGACAGTGCGTCCGTCTCCTTCACCAGCCAGTTGTGTTTGGTGCAGGGGCGGGTGATGCCAACCGTGTCAGCCTCCTGAAACGCGTCCGAGCCGATCATGAACGTGGGCACCTGGCCGGTGAGCACGACGATCGGGATCGAATCCATCAGCGCGTCGGTCAACCCCGTCACCGCATTCGTCGCACCGGGGCCCGAGGTCACCAGGCACACACCGGGCTTGCCCGTGGCGCGGGCATAGCCCTCGGCGGCGTGCACCGCACCTTGTTCGTGGCGCACCAGGATGTGCTTGATCGCGTTCTGCTGAAAGACCTCGTCGTAAATCGGTAGCACCGCGCCCCCGGGATATCCGAATACCGTGTCCACACCCTGATCGATGAGGGCTTGGACAACCATTTTCGCTCCGGTCATTTGACGTGTCATATCCGCGTGCTCCGATTGCGGTTTCACTTTTCATTTACGCAAAAAAAAGGCCCCCGGGTTTCGGGGGCGCATGGGTGTCGGTTTGGATTTCCGTTACCGGCCCATGCGCTGTCCTACGACGATGTCTACCAGAACGGTCATGACCCGCGACCTCTTTGCTGCGTGCGCGGACCGTAGGCCTGTCTGCGGGCAGGGTCAACAGGCAAACCGGCGATAAATCTGTCGCGCAGTCAGAAATTTTTGGAATATTGTTGCTGTGACAGCTGTTGGTGCGACAGATCAGCAATTTGGAGGGCGGTTTTAGCGGGTTCCGGTCGTCAGGCCGTCGATGTTTTCCCGCGCCGTCGCCGCTAGATGCTGGATCTCTTCTGCCAGCGACTTGAACTCGACCGCGATCACGCCCAGCCCCTTGCCGGCATCGCCCACGCGGGCCGCCTCGACCGAGGCATTCAGCGACACGAGCCGCACATGTTTTCCGATCCGTTCCAGCCGGACGAGGATGTCACCAATGGCGTCGCCATGGGCCGAGACCTGTTCCACCGTTTCATGGCGTTTGGCATCCAGGTCCGCCCACAGGTTGTCGCAGAGGTCCGTCACGGTTTCAAAGAACCCGCCCCGGCCAAATGCGAAATGCGCATCGATTGCGGTGCTGAGCGCCTGCAGGTCGTCCCCATCCACCGCGTCGACCACTTGCCGGGTCAGATCGCACATCCGCACCAGCCCGGCTGCGTGCCGCGGCATGGAGGCGCTTGTCTCGGCGATCCAGGTGCAGATTTCGGGCGGGAACTCTCCTTCGGGATCGGTGCCCTCGACCAGGGCGGCGGCACGGGTCATCTCATGATGGGTCTTGTGCAAGACCTCGCGCCAGTGCGCGCGCGCGTCGTCCCCTTCGGGTTTCAGGGGATTGACGCGGAACAGCAGCGATCCGAACAGGGCGGTGCGGATGGCGCGGGCCCGCACGGTCGCGATCACGTCGATTGCGGCGCGCCGCTGCGCAAACAGCACAGTCTCGGGCGAGGGGACGGGAGGGGAGAGCGTGTGTGCAGCAAGAACCATGCCTGTGAGCTAACGCAGAAATGGTGAACAATCCGTTAGCCTTGATGCGTCAGAGCGCGTTTCCGGTGCCCTGCAGCACACCATGTTCCAGCGCGTAGCGCGTCAGCCCCGCGGTAGAGGAGATGCCCAGCTTGCGCTTGATGTTCTTGCGGTGTGTTTCGACCGTGCGGACCGAGATATCGAGCGCGCTGGCCACGTCCTTGTTGGACATGCCCTGGGCCAGTTGCAGCAGGATCGTCTGCTCGCGCCCCGTGAGCGCGTCGCTGATCCCGTTCGTCTTGGGCGCGATGGCCCCTTCGGCCCCGGTACAGAGGTAGCGCGCGCCCTGCATGACGGTGTCGATCGCCGTCTTGATCTCGTCCGTGGGCACGTCCTTCAGCACATATCCCATGGCCCCGTGGCTGAGGGCCGAGGTGATGTATTCCGGGCTGTCATGCATCGACAGGATCAGCACGCGGGTGCCGGGGCGCTTTTCCAGCACCAGCTCGGTCGCGGTCAGCCCGCCCATCTCGGGCATGTTGAGATCCATCAGGATGACATCCGGGTCCATGTGATCCAGCGCATCAAGTGCCGCGCGCCCGTTGCCGAGCGTGGCGAGCACGGTGATATCGTCATGCTCTTCGAGCACGGATTGGATGCCTTGCGCGACCATGGGATGGTCGTCGACGATCATGATGCGGATGGGGGTCATGCGCGGGCGCGGTCCTTGGTCGTGGCGGTCTCTTCGGGCGGCAGGAGGTGGGTCAGGGGCACCGTCACCTCGATCACCGTGCCGGTGCTCTTACCGGCTGAGGCCAGGATACGGAACTGCCCATCCAGCTGTTCGACACGCTCCTGCATGTTGCGCAGACCCAGGCCGCTGGCGCCTTGCCGCGCCCGGGCGGGCAGACCGACACCGTTGTCGCTGATGCGCAGCGTCGCCCCGCGGCGGTGCCCGCGCAGGTCGACCGCGACACGGCTTGCCCTTGCATGGCGTTCGATATTTGTCAGCGCCTCTTGTGCGATGCGGTAAAGCGCGATCTTGGCGTCTTGATCCAGCCGGTTGCGGAACACGACCGTCTTGAAATCCACATGCGTGCCCGTCCGGGTCGCAAAATCCTCTACCAGCGCCTTGATCGCGGGCCCCAGGCCCAGATCGTCCAGCACACCCGGGCGCAGGTCGCGGCTGATGCGGCGCACCTCGGCAATGGCCGTGCCCAGATCATCGATCCCCTGTTCCAGCGGCTGGCTGGGGTCGGCCGTGCCGCGCTGCAAGCGCCGCCGCGCCGAATCCAGCGCATAGCGCACGCCAACCAGCATCTGGCTGATCCCATCATGCAGCTCGCGCGCCACGCGCCCCCGCTCTTCCTCCTGCGCGTCCAAGACCCGCTGCGTCAGCTTCTTGAGCTTGGCATCGGCCAGCCGACGCTCACGGATGTTGAGCGCCATGCCCGACCCGAAGACCAAGAGCAGCGCCGCCAGCGTGATCCCGAGGATATAGTAGAACGTCCGCTCGACCCGCGCCTCCACATCCGCCCGCGCCGCGGCGACCGAATTCAGCACGTCGTCGATGAACACGCCCGTGCCCACCGCCCACCGCCAGGACGGGAACGAGGTGACATAGGTGATCATCTCCGCCTCTTGCCCGTTCGAGGGTTTGGGCCACAGATGCGTCAGATACCCGTCCCCCTGCCGCGCAATCTCGATGAGATCCACCACAACAGGCGTGCCCGCGCTGTCGGTCAGATCCAGATGGTTGCGGTTGATCATCTCGGTCTGGCGCGGGTTGACCAGATTGGTCCCCTCGTAATCGTAGACAAAGAAGAACCCTTCGTCACCGTAGATCATCGCCGACAGGATCTGCGCCACCTGATCCTTGGCCTCCTGATCATCGGGGGCAGCCGAGCCGTAGATGAAGTAGAAGCCGTTGCGCGCCTGGGTGACGTAATTGCGCAGCTCGCGCTTTTTCGCCTCGATCAACTGCGCCTCGAGCGTCTGGATCTCACGCTCGGCCAGGGCCCGCGACTGGTTGGCCACCAGCAGGGCAATCGCCGCCACCGCCAGGATCAGCGGAACCGCTGCCACCAACGACAGCTTTTGGGCGTAGGACAGACGCAGGACGGGCAGGGTGCGCAACATAGGACGAATCGATACGACGAAAGCGGCGCGAATCAAAGTCCGCGCCGTTCAAGTTCCCGCGCTAACGCCAAGACAAAATTATGAAAGCCCCCGCAATTCGCCCCAGAAAGGCGATGAAACGCCCGATCTGGTGGCACGACTACGCAGTACTAGGTATTTCCTTTGCATGGCTCGTAAGTATGGTGTGCCACACTCGAAACGATCCGCCCGTCCATTCGACAGGGCCGGGCATCATATCTGGGAGGATTACTTTCATGGATCGTCGCTCTTTTCTGAAAACATCTGCGCTTGGTGGGACAGCCGCCGCCGCAACAACGCTGGCCGCTCCGGCCTATGCCCAAGGCAAGCGCACGCTGACCATGGTCACCTCGTGGCCCCGCGGCTTTGCCGTTCTGGACGACGCGGCAAGCTACCTCGAGCAGTTCGTGGGCGAAATGTCCGACGGTCAGCTGACCATCGACAAGAAAGCCCCCGGTGAGCTGGTCGGCGCGTTCGAAGTGTTCGACGCCGTGTCGTCGGGCCAGGCGGACATGTACCACTCGGCCGACTACTACTTCATCGGTCAGCACCCGGCCTACGCCTACTACACCGCCGTGCCCTTTGGCGGCACCGCGCAGGAAGTGACCAACTGGTACGAGCATGGCGGCGGTCAGGAACTGCACGACGAGCTGGGCCAGATCTTCAACCTCAAGGGCCTGCTGGCAGGGAACTCCGGTTCGCAATCCGGTGGCTGGTTCCGCAACGAGATCAACTCGGCCGCCGACTTCAACGGTCTGAAGTTCCGCATGCCCGGTCTGGGCGGCAAGGTGCTGGGCAAACTGGGCGCCTCCGTGCAGAACATCCCCGGCGGCGAACTGTATCAGGCGCTGTCCTCGGGTGCGCTGGACGGTCTGGAGTGGGTTGGCCCGATGGCCGACGAACGCGCCGGCTTCCAGGAAGTGGCCAAGGTCTACTACACCGCTGGCTTCCACGAGCCGGGCTCGGCGCTGGCCGCCAACGTCAACCTCGACGTCTGGAACGACCTCACGCCGCAGCACCAGTCGATCCTGCAGAACGCCAGCCGCGCGACCACCTACTTCCAGCTGTCCGAGACGCTGGCAAACAACGGTGCCGCACTTGCCCGTCTGCAGCAGCAAGGCGTGAAGACCCTGCAATTCTCCGACGATGTCTGGGATGCGTTCGGTGCCGCCTCGGCCGAGGTCATGGACGAAAACATGGGCGACGAGCTGTTTGCGAAAACCCGCAAGTCGTTCGAGGAAAGCCTCGCCACATCGGCCAGCTGGATCAACAAATCCGACGGCTACTATGTGGAACAGCGCGTGCGCGTGCTGGGCGGCTAAGCCAACACATGACACATTGCCCAAGGGCTCCGGGACATCCCCGGGGCCCTTGGGTCTGCACAGAACTGGCAGACCCCGCCGGGCACCGGCGGACAAGGGGGGCACATCATGGGCGATGAGACCGAAGGCAGAGGCGTCTTGCTGACGTTGCTGGATGGAATTGTCTGGTTCTTTCAAAACCTTGCGATCGGGTTTTACGACCTCCTGTGGGCGATCTTTCACCCGGGCTTCTGGCTGGACTGGATCACCTGGAACAACACCGCCGAAGACAAGCTGTCGCTGATGCACGTCGTCTACTACGGTGGTTCGGTCGAGTTCTTCTTTGCCGTGCTGGCGCTGATCCTGATCGTGACCGCGGTGGGCATGTGGCGCAACGACTTCATGTGGGGCTGCGTGCGCATCTTCGAAGGGATCGCCAACACCTGCGGCCGCTTTGCCGCCTGGGCGGGCCTCCTGATGGTGATCCAGCAGATCGTCATCGTGTTCATGCAGCGCATCTTTACCCGGCCCGACATCTCCATCGGTTTTGGCATCCCGCTGCAATTCGACATCTCGTGGTTCGCCGAAGAACTGAAACTTTACAATGCGTTGGTCGTCTGTCTTTGCGTGACGTACACGTTTGTGCAGGGCGGCCATGTGCGCGTCGACCTGATCTATTCCGCCGTCTCACACCGCGCCAAGCGGGTGATCGACATGGTGGGCGCGCTGATCTTCATGGCACCCTCAGCCATCCTGATCTGGATGTATGGCTGGTATTTCCTCTGGCGTCACCTGGTGACCCCGAAACCGGCGGCCAGCTGGACGCTGGAGCGCGCCGAACGCTCGGCGCAGGCCGTGCGCTGGAACGTCGAAACCATCGGGTTCAGCCCCAATGGCTTCAACGGCTACTTCCTGTTCAAGATCCTGCTCGTCGCCTTTGCCGGTCTCGTGTTCCTGCACGCCATCGCGTTCTTCTACCGCTCCTACCTGGAATGGAAGGAAGGCGAGGAAAGCGAAGGCAAGTACCTCGACCGCGACAGCCTGGGCGAGGGCGAAGAAGCCTATGAGGGGACGCACTGATGATCCGATTGCATTCCCACACACCCAAGTCGCGTGCCCCGCACGCCCACGAACCGAAGTAAGGGCTGACCCATGTTGTTTGGACTTGATGGCGTCGAAATTGGCCTGATCATCGTCTTTGTCTGCCTCTTTGGCGGCATCCTCTCGGGCTTTCCGGTGGCCTTTGCAATTGCTGGCGCCGGGGTCATATCCTTTGCGATCATCGCAGCGCTCGACAGCGCGGGCCTGCTGATCCACCAGGCCATCGACGAAAGCGCGCAAGCCTATCGCGACCTCGTCAACAGCGGGGTCAAACCCGATACCATATCCGTATTCCGATACCCGGACTTGCCCCGCATCGGCGAGCCGGTCTTTCCCCGCGGGTGGGAAGTGGCGCTGGACCGCAACGTATCCTTTGTCGTCAACCGCATGAACGAACGCGTGCTTGCCGGTCAGTCGATCGAGACGTTGCTGGCCGTGCTGATGTTCGTCCTGATGGGCATCACGCTCGAACGGTCCAAGATCGCGAATGATCTGCTGACCACGATGGCGCGCGTCTTTGGCCCGCTGCCCGGCGGTCTGGCCGTGTCCATCGTCGTCGTGGGTGCATTCCTTGCCGCGTCAACAGGCATCGTGGGGGCGACGGTTGTGACCATGGGCCTCTTGGCCCTGCCGACCATGCTCCGAAACAACTACTCGCCCGAGATTGCCACCGGTGTCATCGCCGCCTCCGGCACGCTGGGGCAGATCATCCCGCCCTCCATCGTCATTGTCCTGTTGGGCACGCTCGCCGGTGACCTCTATTCCGCGGCACAGGAAAACCGCGCCCAGGTCGCGGGCTGTACCGACGCGCTGACTTATCTGGGCGAGCCTGCCGTGGTCTCGGTCGGCACGCTCTTTCAGGCGGCACTCCTGCCCGGCATCATGCTCGCACTGCTCTATGCGCTCTACGCCTTCGGCTACGCGCTCCTGAACCCGGAGAAAGCGCCCGCTGTCGAAATGGGCTCGACCAATGCCGAGCCGATCACCCGCAATGAGGCGTTCACCTGGTTCCTGGGCGCGCCCGTCCTGATCATCGTAGGCACCATCCTGCTGGGCAACCTCAACGTCGTGGGCAGCCAATCCACCGTGGTCTCGGCCTTTTCGGACATCGGCGAAAGCGCCAGCTTGCGCACCAATGTCAGTCCTGAATGCCAGGCCTCCATGATCGAACTCCACGGGCAAGAGGCGTGGGATGCCGCCGTCACCGAACAAGAGGCCATCGCCGAAGCCGGTGGCGTCCAGCAATCCGAACGCCTGTCGCTCGAGGAGCTGGATGCCGCCGTCGCCGCCAAGATCGCGGCCGCCGCACCCATCGGCACCGGCACCGCCATCCTGCTGATCATCCTCGGCCTGATCCTCACCACCGCACGCGGCATCGCACCCAGCCGCGATCCCCAACCGCTCATCATCGGGGGCATCGGGGTCGTGCTGGCGATCCTCGCCGATATCGCCCTCATCGGGCCGACAAATTCCGCGGGCTACTACGTCTTTGTCATGGTCATCCCCTTTGTGCTGATCATGTCTGGCGTGGTCGAGGGCGTCATTCGCTGTGCCCAGAACGAACTGGTGCGCGTCGTCTTTCCGCCGCTGGTGCTGATCGTGGCCGTTCTCGGCTCCATCCTCGGCGGCATCACCAACCCGACACCGGCCGCGGCCCTTGGGGCAGGGGGCGCGATCATGCTCGCCGCCTACCGCAAGCTCACCGATATGGACCGCAGCCCCAAGATCATCATCTGGTCCACGCTTGCGATCATCGTCTGCATCCTTGTCGGCGTGAACTTTGATCTGCGCATCAACCAGGAAGGCGTGTCGGGCCAAAGCTGGTTCGCCTTCACCGTCGCCTATGCCGCCTATCTCTACGCGCTCTTTGGCCTCTTGTTCTCGTGCTACATCCTGTGGACCAGCGGCGTGCTGGCCCCCGTGGTGCGCGAAACGGCCAAGGTGACGTCGATGGTGTTCACCATCCTCATCGGCTCGCAGCTTTTGAACCTCGTGGTTATCTCCTTCGGCGGCGAGCACTACATCCAGCAGTTCCTCAAGTCTTTCGACAACGAATTCACCGTCTTCCTGATCGTGATGCTGGTGCTGTTTATTCTGGGCTTCGTGCTCGACTTCCTCGAGATCATCTACATCGTGATCCCCATCGTGGGCCCCGTCATCTACGGCGGCACGTTCGACCCCAAATGGGTCACGATCATGATCGCGGTCAACCTGCAGACGTCGTTCCTGACGCCGCCCTTCGGCTTTGCGCTCTTCTATCTCAGGGGGGTTGCTCCCAAGGAGGTCACGACGGGCCACATCTACCGTGGTATCATCCCGTTCGTGCTGATCCAGGTGGCCGGTCTGGCCCTGCTCTGGACCTTCCCGGGCATCGTGACCCTAGTTCCCGACCTTATCCCGAATTGATCGTCACAGGGCGGCTTTGACGGCCGCCCAGTCTCGATGTACCTGGTTGCATCTCCTGCCTGCAGTGCCGCGTGACTGTAGTGCGCAAGAAGCGGACTTTGCAAAACTAGGTCAGATGTCGGTTTAGAGCCCATTTTTGCCGATGCTGTGGGATGAACGAAGGTCTGCTTTTCCGACTATCAGTCGAACAAGATGATACAATCAAAAGTGACCATCCATCCGCTTATCTCAATTTCGCAGAGGTTTTGGCTGCTATAAACTCTGGCGTGCGCCCATCGGTTGGTCCGGTTTGATTGTTAGTGCATCGTCGGCCTTTGGTCTATTGGAACGATGCTGTCAGGCGCAGGTGGACGATATCCCAGAGAGCTGTGCGGCCTGACCGTGTTGTAGTGGACGCGCCATCGCTCGATTAGGATTTGGGCCTCTTTTAAGGTGTAGAACAGTTCGCCATTGAGCAGCTCGTCTCGGAACCTGGCATTGAAGCTTTCGCAATATCCGTTTTCCCAAGGTGATCCTAGCATGATGTAGGCTGTCTTGGCACCGACTGCCGCGATCCAGTCCCGCACCTTCTGAGCGATGAATTTCGGGCCGTTGTCGGATCTTATGTATTCCGGTGGCCCGCGTAGGATGAACAGATCGGTCAATGCGTCCAGCACATCGGTTGAGTTGCGCTTGCGATCGACGCGGATCATGAGCGCATCCCTCGTATGTTCGTCGATGATGTTCAGTGTCCGATAGACCCGGCCATCAGCGGTGCGGTCCTGGACGAAGTCGTAGGACCAGACATGGTTTGGACGTTCCGGCCGCAAACGGACACAGGAGCCATCGTTCAGCCAAAGCCGTCCTTTCTTCTTCTGTTTCTGTGGGACTTTCAGCCCTTCGCGTCGCCAGATGCGTTCGACCCGCTTGTCGTTCACATGCCAGCCCGCGTTGTTCAGCAAGCCGGTGACCATGCGGTAGCCATAGCGCCCGTACTGGTCGGCCAGCTCGATGATGTCGTCGGTCAGACGCTCTTCATCGGCCCGGCTCTGGGGCGCTTTGCGCTGCGTGGATCGGTGCTGCCCAAGTGTGCGGCAGGCGCGACGCTCCGACACGCCAAGCTCCCGCCGTACATAGTCGATGCACTTCCGTCGACGCGAAAGGCTCAGAAGTTTCCCTTTGCTGACCCGGTCAGAATGAGTTTGTCCAGCGTCAGGTCTGATACCGCGCGCCGAAGCCGTTGGTTCTCTTTCTCAAGCTCTTTCAGGCGCGCGAGTTGTGACCGCTGCATCCCGCCATAAAGCTTGCGCCATCGATAAAACGTCTGCTGTGTCACACCGATCTGGCGCACCGCCTCGGCAACCGTCGCACCTTGTCCTTGCAACACTTCAACTTGCCGAAGCTTCGACACAATCTCTTCGGGCTTCTCTCGTTTCCCAGCCATCGCTGATCCTCCAATTTGCGGGACAATCTATCCCAGTTGGTGGACCACTTTCAGGGGGCTATTCCACCGCCGCGGGCATGTCACATGACATTCGTACGATATCCGCTATCCTTCCGATATGCCGTCTGTTGCCAACACCTACAGCCTGACCTGGCTGGTTTCGCCCGACTTGCTTGGTATCGTCAATCAAGCTGGGGTTTTTGTGGAAACCAACCCGGCATGGCAGGCTGTTCTTGGGTGGTCTGACGCCGAGATCAGACGCATGGTCTTTACCGACTTTCTTCATCCCGACGATATGGACCGCACGCTGGCGTTGTTCACCACCATGAAGGCGGGCGAGCCCGCTTTGCATTTCGAAAACCGATACAGATGCAAGGATAGGTCTTATCGTTGGCTGTCATGGGTGGCCGTTCCCGAGGGCGATGTCTTTGTCTGCAGCGCGCGCGACGTCACGCAGGACAAGGCGCGTGCCCGCGCGTTGGAGTCCATCGAGGATGAGGCGCTGCTGCGCGAACAGTTTATCGCCATCCTGGGGCACGACCTGCGCAATCCCTTGGCCTCCATCGCGTCTGCCGTCCGCATCGCGTCACGCCAGCCCCATGATGAAAAGGTCGCCGCCATGTTCGCCTCCATTCGTGGAAGTACGGACAGGATGACGAAACTGATCGACAGCATCATGGACTTTGCGAGGGCGCGTCTGGGCGGTGGCATTCCAGTTGACTTGAGGCCGATTGCCGACCTCACGGAGGGCTTTGAACGCGTGGTTGATGAGGTCCGCATCGCGCATCCCGAACGCAGGATCGAAACTCTGTTCGGCTTCGACGGTCATTTGATTTGTGATCCCGCGCGCCTCGATCAGCTCTTGTCGAACTTGGTGGCCAACGCTGTGACACATGGGTCGAGGGACCAGCCCATTCGGGTCAAAACAGAGGCTGCGGACGGATGTTTTGTGCTGTCTGTCACCAATGCCGGAAAGGCCATTCCGCAGGACATTCTCGTGAACCTGTTCAAGCCATTCGAGCGTGTTGATGAGAGCCCTTCGCTTCAGGGATTGGGGCTGGGGCTCTATATCGCGGATCAGATCGCAAAGGCGCATTCCGGCGAAATAGGCGTAACATCGAACGCGCAAAGCACTGTGTTCCGTCTAGCGATCCCATTGACATGACAAGACTGACCGACCGCTTCGCCCAAGTCTGATCCGAGGGGGGCTGTGTGCACCTTGGCGTCCAAGATGCTGCGGTTCCGCCCCGCAGAAAGCGATGTGTATGATCGTCGCGCGTCAGGCCCCAAGCGCCCAGCACGGCAGGTCAGGTCAAGGCTCGAACCGCTGCTATTCAGTGAGGTGCGCAACGCGCACTCCGACATCCATCGAGACCAGAGCACTTGGTGTGCCGAGAAAACTGCCGGTCACCGGGGCCACCTGTTCGATCCTGCGCGCCACCGCAACGGGGATCAGGTTGGCCGCGCCGACCGACTGATTGGTCGGGTCGAACGGGATCCAGCCGGCACCCGGCACAAAGACCTCGACCCAGGCGTGCGTGGAGCCATCGCCTGCCGAACCGACCAGGTCGTCGGTCGGATTTGACAGATACCCGGACACAAGGCGCGCGCCGAACCCCAGTGTGCGGGCCGCTTCGGCAAAGAGAACCGCGAAATCGCGGCAGGTGCCCCAGCCCCTGTCCAGTGTTTCGAGCGGTCCTTGCGTCCCTTCCGTCTCGCGGCTTTGATAGGCGACCTGCGCCGTCACGCCGTTGGCCACGTCCTTGAGCAGGGACAGCGTATCGGTCGGCCGCTGCATCACGAACCCTTCGACCCAGTCGGACAGCCGACCGGCATGATCCTGATACTGCGGCCTCACAAGTGGCCCGAGATCCGTCATCTCGTCGTTCGAGTGCAGAAAAGGATAAGAGGCCGCGTCAGCCGAGATGGGAAAGACGGGCCAAACCGGCGCGGTCAGGTCGACGACCATACGCGCGTTGACGACAAGGCGGTCGCTTGCGTCTTGGAACGTCGCTTTGGCCACCGGGTTCCCGGCCACGTCGGTTGACCAGTCGATACGCGCATCGGGCGACACATCCAGATCGAAGCGCACCAGGTGCAGATCGCGCGTCTCGCGCGGGCGCAGCATCATCTGGTGCGGGCCGAGCGAGACGGGACCTGCGTACCGGTACGTCGTTTCATGTTGGATTTCGATCTGTGTCATGGCGCGCTCAGAACGCCCGACCCAAGGACCGTCGATGGCCTGCGAAGGCGCGGCGCGCCGCATTGCCGTTCACGGGTGTCAGGGGGCGGACAACCGGCCCCGTTTCCGAGCGCGCATGGCGGTGATGGAACACCGGCACCTCAGGCAACTTTGACAACGATCTTGCCCACCGCGTGCCCCTCTTTCAAAGCGCCGTAGGCCTCTGCCGTCTCCGCCATGGCGTAGGTGCTGTCGATGACGGTCCTGATCGTGCCGTTCTCGATCAGCGCGGCCAGCTGGCCCAGCATCTCGCCATCCGGCTCCATGAAAAACCACTCGAACCGGACGTCATGTTCTTGGGCCAGGTTGTCGGTGTCCTGCCCCTTGATCGACACCAGCCTGCCGCCTTTTTTGAGCACCTTGAACGACCGGTTGAGCGTCTCGCCGCCCAGCATGTCGAAGACCATGTCGTAGTCCGCAACTTCATCCTCGAACGCCTGGGTGTTGTAGTCGATCACGACATCCGCGCCCAGACTGCGCACCAGGTCTGCATTGCGCGGGCTACAGGTGGTCGCGACATGCGCGCCGATATGTTTTGCGATCTGGATCGCCAAGGTGCCGACGCCGCCGGAGCCTGCGTGGATCAGCACCTTTTCACCCTGCTTCAGGTTCCCCCTGGTGATCAGCGCCTGCCAGGCCGTCAGCCCGGCCAATGGAACAGAGGCGGCTTCGACATGGCTGATATTTTTGGGTTTCAGCGCCATTTCGTCTGCTTTCAGCCGCGCGACTTCCGCGATGGCGCCCGCATCGTCCTGGTTTGCGCGGGCAAACACGGCATCGCCAACCTTGAACCCGCTCACCTTGCTGCCGACGCTGGTGATCACGCCGGACACGTCAAAGCCCATGACGTGGGGGAATTGCAGCGGGATGTTGTCCTTCATCACGCCGGACTGAAGGATGTAATCAATCGGGTTCAGGCTGGCGGCGTGGACCGAAATCAGAACCGAGTCGTCCTGCAGGGCAGGCTCGCCAACCTCGTCGATTTCGATGTCTGTTTCGTAGTCACGGATGATGGCTGCTTTCATGGTGCAGGCTCCTTTTGTGGGTGAAAGTGGGCGAGGCGCGCTCAGGTGTAAGCGCCCGCCGAATAGGTCAACTCATAACTGTGGCTGTAGATTTCAAAGACTATGCCAAACGGATCTTCGACGTAGACCATCCGATATGGCTTTTTGTCGGGAAAATATTCGCGCACGGGCATCCGCTGCTTACCGCCGGCGGCCAGAATTTTGGCCAGGATCCCTTCGAGGTCGGGATCCTGAATGGCAAAGTGGAACATGCCATGCTTGCGGAATGCCAGATTGTCCTGTGGGGCCGTGTTGCCGTCGAATTCGAACAGCTCCAGCCCGATCCGATCAGCTGTCGCCAAATGTGCGATGCGTAAATGCCCCCAGCCCGCGCCAAAGACATCGGTGCACATCACACCGATATCGCTGTCGTCCTCCGTGACGTCCGTCGGCGGCATGATCGTATAGAACCCAAGGACCTCAGCATAGAATTTGACGGCGGCATCAAGATCCGGAACGGAAAGACCGATATGTGAAAAACTGCGTGGCGTGGGCAACATGTGCCATCCTTTCAAAACTCGGTGCAATGACACCTGTTGGTCTGCGCAGTCGGCAGACAATGCTCAGGCCGACTGCATCAAGAGGGTCTTGCCGGCCCACGCGTCGCTTGTGACGGCATCGGCCAGAACGCGCGCGACATCGCCACGTGCGGCTTTGGCCTTTGGATCGACGTCGTCACCGAAAATCATGTCGCCGGTGCCATCCTCGTCGGTCAGAGCGACGGGGCGCACGATTGCGTAGGTCAGGCCCGACCCCTTGAGGTACTCATCGGCGTCATGTTTCGCTTTTAGATAATGGCCCATGTCGGTGCTCGGATCGGGGTCTTCCGCACCGACGCTGCTGAGCATCACGAACCGGGACACACCGGCCTTGGCCGCATGATCGATGAGGCTCTTGGCGCCGTCACGGTCAATTTTGTCCGTCATGTCCTTGTCTGTATCGCCCCCTGATCCGGCGGCAAAGATTACGGCCTCGCACCCGTCGCACACGCCATCCTGAAGATCCGCAAGGTCGCCCATGCGCGTCTCAGCCTGGTCTGGCAGTTTGCTGGTGTCAGAGCTTTCACGCACCAAAGCGATAGGTGCGTGCCCCTCAGATACAAGTCTGTTCATAAGGCGGGCACCAGTGGCACCGGTGGCGCCTGCGACAAGAATTTTCATGCTAAGTTCCTTTGTTGAATTCAGAGATTGGCAACGCCTATTGCGCCGCCTGGAGATCAGGGGCCATCGGTCCGGCCACCTTCGTTGCCGCGATGTAGCCGTATTGTTTTTGTAGATCGTTCCAATAGGTTTCGACACGCGGCGCGTCGGCCAGAAAGCCGGCCGCAGCGAGGTTCGCCAGAAGATAGGACATCTGGATGTCTGCCAGTGACGCTGTCTCACCAAAGAGCAGGCCGTGATCAGGCAGGTTCTGCGCGATGTAGGTCAGGTGCATGTTCAAGCGATCGCGCGCGTTTTCGGCGACGTCCTCGCCTTTCATGGCTGGCAGCAGCACGTTCATACAGGCTGCAGCAAAAGAGCTTTCGACGTAGTCTAGCATTTCTTCTTGGTGCGCGTATGCGGCTGACCCCGGTGCAGGCGCGTGGGTGTGATCGTCGAATTTGCGCGTCAGATACCGTAGACAATTTGAGGATTCCGCAAGGCGCAAATCGCTATCCTCGAGAACCGGCGATTTACCCAGTGGATGGATGTCGCGCAAAGCCTGCGGTGCACGAAAGGCATCGGTCCGATCGTATTGCACCAGGTCGTAAGGTTGGCCCAGATCCTCCATCAGCCAGATCAGCCGAATGGCGCGGGAATAGGCGAGGCAATGGATGGTGATCACGGGATCGGGTGTCCTTTTCGAGGGTTTTGGGCAAAGATTGACAACCGGGTTGTCCCCGCATCGGCAGTCGATGCCTCAGGGCATGTAGATCGCCTTGACGTTGACGAATTCTTTCATGCCAAAGCCGCCATGCTCGCGACCGAAACCGGAATCCTTGACGCCCCCGAAGGGCATGTTCGGATCCGCCGCACCAAACGAGTTGATCCGCACCATGCCGGTGTCGAAACGATCACGGGCCAACTTGCGCGCCTTTTCCTCGTCCTTGGTAAAGATACCGCCGCCCAGCCCGTAACGACTGTCATTGGCGATGCGCATCGCGTCTTCATCATCCTTGGCCTTGATGACTGCGGCGACGGGGCCAAAAATCTCGTCATCATAGGCAGGTGTGCCGGGCTGGCAGTTCACCAACACGGTCGCGGGATAGTACTGACCCGTCCGGTCCGGCGCTTCGCCACCACACAGGATCTCCGCGCCACCCTTGACGCTTTCGGAGACCTGCGTGCAGATCGTGTTGAACTGTTCCTCGCTCGAAAGCGGGCCCAGTTGCGTGTCCTCGTCCTTGGGGTCGCCCAGTTCTATGGCGCGCATTTGTTCGACAAAGGCGCCGATGAAATCATCGTAAACAGCCTCAGTCACAACAAAGCGTTTGGCGGACACACAGGTTTCGCCGTTGTTGAACAGACGGCCCTGGACGCAGGTTTTCACGGCCAGTTCGATGTCGGCATCTTCCAGGACGAGATAGGCGTCGTTGGATCCAAGCTCCAACACAGTCTTCTTGAGGTTCTTGGCCGCGATCTGACCGATATGGCGGCCGCCGCCGTCGCTGCCCGTCATGGTCACGCCGCGTATCAGCTTGTGTTCGATCACCGCATCCGACGTGTCATGATCAATGATCAGCACATCGAACAACCCTTCGGGCAGTCCGGCCTCGAGACAGATGTCGCGCAGCATGAGGCCACTGCCCGTGCAGATCGAGGCATGTTTGAGGATCACGCCATTGCCGGCCATCAAATTCGACGCAAGCACGCGGGTCGGCTGGTAGACCGGGAAGTTCCACGGCTGGATGCTGTAGATGACCCCGATCGGGCAATAGGCCACGAACCCCTGCTTGCCATCCGCGCCGTGCTGACGTTCCTCGTCGGCCAGCATTTCGGGGCCGTGCTCGGCCGTGTATTCGAAAATCTGCGCGCAGAGTTCCACCTCGGTCTTGCCGTCGCGCAACAGCTTGCCGGTCTCTTCTGTCATCAGGTTGGCGTATTCATCGGCCTTGCTGCGCAACACCTTCGCGATATCGCGTAGGTAGGGCGCGCGTTCCGTGTGGCTCTTCTTTCGCCAGTCCAGAAATGCCGCATGACAGGTTTCGATTTTGCCAAAGGCCGCATCGGGCGACATCAGGTCATACCCCGCAAGCTCTGTTTCAGTCGCAGGGTTGATCGTCGAAAACGCCGTCATTTCAAAAGCTCGCTCTATTAGGTTTCGTTGGTTAACGCAGGGTTGCGGTTTTCGTTCCTCTCAAGCTGGAGATGAACACCGATGCGCGCGTGGCGCGGTGTTCGCCCGTCCGGCCGCAGGTGTTCGCCATAGCCGCGACAATCACCATCAATCGGAATTGTGCAAAAGCTCTGCGGTTTTCAGAAAGGCGACCTCACTTAACGTCGTGGTCGCTGTTTCTGTCTGTCTCCGGCACATGCGCGGTCGTAAGCGACCGTTAATTAAGACTGGAGGTTTTGATCCGTGGGATGCGCGACCGATCCGTCTCACTAAAGACCAAATCGCACCCGATCGATGTCCGGATTGGCGATGATAGCTTCGCCGCACCAAAATCGGTGCCGCAACTGTTAAAGAATGCTGCGTCACCTCAGCAGTACAATCAAAGTTCAGACTGTGACGCGATCTGTGAGTTCGCTGTCGGCTCCGTTCCGCGTTCCCGGCGAACGGCAGGTTCGACGGACCGCACTGCAGCGTTTGATGCCCCAAGTGGAAGGCGGCTTTGGGCCGTCCTCGACGCTGACGGAGCAGCTCTTCGGCTAGATGTTGCAACGCATCAGAGGTCGGCAAAGAGCGCTTTGCCGACGTCCGCATCTGGGTGCGGATTCCGAGGCGCTATCGTCCACCAGCTCGTGAAGCGATCATCCCCCGATGTTTGCCAATATCTCCGCCGGGAAAGGCCCGGCATCGCCGGACACGGCCGCGCCAATATAGGTCGCGACATCCAGATCCGAGGTCGCGTGCGGGACGCGGGCTCTGCCGTCCTCGGTGGGCAGGTCGGTGGCCACAACCTGCGCCTGGACGCCATGCGTCTGCGCGAGCGTTCCGGCCAGCTTTTGAAGACCGTTTTCGCTGCGCGATGAGGACCAAATTTTGACCATCCGCGACGCGGCGCCGGGCGGTCTCGCGGCTGAGGCGGTTGCTGGGGTA
Source organism: Pseudomonadota bacterium (assembly GCA_038525585.1). Taxonomy (GTDB): domain Bacteria; phylum Pseudomonadota; class Alphaproteobacteria; order Rhodobacterales; family Rhodobacteraceae; genus Tateyamaria. The sequence continues at coordinate 5,312 of JBCBHM010000025.1, read as the reverse complement.
TCTCACCATGGGTCAGGTGTCCGCCCCGCACCCGACAAGCCCGCTCAAGCCTCGACCTTTTCCGGGCCACCAGGCGTGTCCGCCCGCGCGTCGCGACCCGACGACATGACCCGTCGCGCTTGGCGGCCAAGCCAGTCGTGTATCCGCAAATAGGCCGGCATCAGCAGCAGCACCATGATCGATCCCACCAGGATCCCAAAGCCGAGCGACACCGCCGTGGGGATGAGGAACTGCGCCTGTAGGCTTTGTTCGAGGATCAGGGGCGTAATGCCCAGGAACGTGGTGCAGGTTGTCAGGAAAATCGGCCGAAAGCGGGAGGCGACCGCAGCCGCGATCCGGTCGACCAACGCATCATCGTCCTCGTCATCAGCGCGCGCATCTGCGTCGCGGCCAAGATCTTCGAACTCGTTCAAGATCAGAAGCGATGCGTTGATCATGATGCCCGACAATCCAATCACGCCAAACATCGAAAGCAACGTCAGGTTCAGCCCCAACAAGGCGTGGCCCGCCAGAGCGCCGATGATCCCGAACGGGACCGTCAACAGCATTATGAATGGTTTGGTAAAGGACTGAAACGCCAGGGCGAGAATTGCGAACATCGCGAACAGCGCGAGTGCGAAGTTCTGCCCCAGAGCGCCAGCAAAGCGCTGCTGCTCTTCCTGCTCACCGCCCAAGGAGATCTGCACATCGGGCGCATCCTTTTGAATGTCCGGCAGGATGTCATCCACGATGAACGACGTTTCCGCCCCGCCGGAGGTGACGGCGGTGTTCACATCGGCCTCCACGGTCGTGATCTGGCGCGCGTCGATGCGCGTCAAGGTGGTGGGCGCCGGAGCAAGGTCCAGATTGGCCAGGGTCGACAGCGGCACCTGCGCGTCGCCGACCTGCACGCGGAACCGGGCGATGTTGGCGAGCGTCATGCGCTCATCCTCGGGCAGCCGGACACGAATTTCGACCTCTTCGCGATTGCGCACGATCTCGGTGGCGACGACGCCAAACACCGCGCCGCGCACGGCTTGCGCAATCTGTCCCAGCGGGACACCAAGCGCTTCGGCCTCCTGGGTGCGCGTGATCTGCACCTCCTGCGCGGAAAAAGAGGCGGAATTGCGGATCGCAAAAACGCCGTCGCGGCGCTCGAGCGCTTCACTGATCCGCTGGACCGCCGCGTCGCGCGCCGCTTCGGACCCGGCGGACACTTGCAGCGAGACAGGCGCACCGACCCCCACCAATGATGCGGAGAATGACAATTCGCGCGCCCCGGCGATTTCGCCGACCTCTTCTCGCCAGAGGTCTTCCAGCTGGCCGGCCGCGAATGTCCGGGTCTCGGAGTCCTGAATGCGAATATCGACGGTGGCACGGTTTGGCGCGCTGTCGGCGCCGCCCGACCCCGCAGAAAAGCCGATCGCAACCGATACGGATTGCAAGATCTGATCCGCTTCGACGCCCAGATCGTCGGCCAGGCGTTCGGCGGCGCGGTCTGCGGCAGCCGCGATGTCACCGGCCACACCTTCGGTACGCGCGGCGTTTGTACCAGCGGGCAATTCCACCGTGGCAGCGATGAAGTTCCCCTCGATCTGGGGGAAGAACACCACGCGAACCGTGCCGCTGGCGAGAAGGGCGAAACTGCCGATCAGGAGGCCAGTACAGGCCAGCACCACCATCAGCGGCTGGCGCGCGGACAGGGCCGCCGCGCGGCGTACGGGGCCATCCCCAAACCGTTCGAGCGCCCCGCCAACGCGGTTTCGCAGCGCATCCGTGACCCGCCGGGGCGAGTATGTTCGCGGCGCCGCTGTGCTGATATGCGCCAGGTGCTGCGGCAGAACGAAGAAGCTTTCGACAAGCGACATCAGAAGAACAAAAATCACCACCGCCGCGACCGGGGCGATGAACGACCCGGAGGTGCCGGGCAGGAACAGCAAGGGTGAGAAGGCCGCGATGCTGGTCGTCACGGCATAAAAGACCGGGCCCGCCATGCGCGAGGCCCCCACTTCGGCAGCCTCCATGCCTTCGTCGCCTTCCATGCGTCGGGCATAGACGGATTCTCCCACGACAATCGCGTCGTCCACCACGATGCCGAGCGCCAGGATGAAACCAAACAGAGACAGCTGGTTGATCGTGATACCGAAGGCCAGCATCAGCGCAAAGGCCCCGACAAAGCTGACCGCGATCCCGACAGTGACCCAGAACGCGATCCGCAAGTCCAGGAACAGCGTGAGCAGCAGCAGGATGAGCGCGCCGCCGATGGCGGCATTCTTCACCAGAAGGTCGATCCGGCCTTGCAAGCTGTCCGCCTCGTTGCGCCATTCCGTGACCGCGATCTGATCGGGGATGGAGGGGCGGAACGCCTCGTCGATTTGGGTGCGCGCGGCCTCCACCAGGTCGAGGATCTGCTCGTTCCCGTTGCGGTAGACAGACAGGTAGACGGCGGGCGTGCCATCGAGCTGCGCGATGATCGGCTCTTCGGCAAAGCCATCGTCAATTTCTGCGATATCGGCCAAGGTAATTGTCGCGCCAGAGCTGTCTTCGATCAGGATGATGTCGCCCAGATCGGCGCCCGTCTCCTGCTCGCCTATGGCGCGCAGCTGAAGGTCGGTCTCGCTAGAGCGTAGTGTCCCGGCGGACAGATCGAGGCTTTGTGCCGCGATCCGGTCGGCGACGTCCGACAAGGTCAGGCCGTAGCTTTCAAGGGTCGCGCGGTCGATCTCGATCCCGATCTCGTCCACGGGCGCGCCGGTGATTTCCACGGTGCTGATCCCCGGCTGGCCCAACAGCCCTTCCCGGGCCGTCTGTGCGATGTCCTTGAGCGTGGCCGCGTCGATATCGCCCGACACGATATACTGTATGGCAAGCTCGGGCGCCTCCACCTCGACGATGATCGGGTCTTCCGCGCCGCTCGGAAAGACGGTGATACCGGCGATTGCGGTTTCGATATCGTCACGGACCGCCGCCACATCGGCAGAGCGCAGAATGTCCACCGTCACGGTGGCGACACTTTGCTGTGCGGTGCCGGTAATCTTGCGCACCCCGTCCAGGGACCGGATTTCGTTCTCGATGGGTTCGATGATGCCGTCGTTGACCTCTTGCGGCGAGGCACCGGGGAAAGCCACCGTGACGCTCACCGCGCCGGTGGTAATTTCGGGAAAGTTCTTGATGGTCAGGTTCGTGACGGCGAAGGCTCCGGCGAACAGCAACGTGATCATCAACAGATTGGGGAAGACCCTGTTGCCGAGGGCCGCGGAGATGAGGCGACGCATATCTTAGCCCTCGCCGTGGTCTGTTCGTTCGGTCAGTCGAACCTCGCGACCCTCCACCTGGATTTGCAGCGCCGTCGTCAGAACGCGGTCACCGGGCTGGAGCGCGTCCGAGAGGATGAAAAGCTCCGTTTCTGTCCGGCGCTCAATGGTGAAATCGACCGCGCGCAGGCGCTTTTCTTCGTCAACCCGCCAGACCCTTTGCCCGGTCTGCAAGGCATCGAGCGGCAGGGATAACACGGATTGGCCCGTGTCCGGCAAGGGGATTTCCACATCGACCACCGAATTCAGCAGCAGCGGCACGTCCTGCCGGAACGGGTCTTGGAGTGTTGCGATGACGTCGACCATCCGCGCCGCGCCGTCGAGCTGAGGCGCGATGGCCGTGATCGTGGCCTCTGCCCACATGTCGCTGTCGGCGTCGCCGACGCGGATCACGCGCCCCATCATGCCACCTGCCGCGCGAAAGCTGCGGTAATCCCGCTCCGTCAGGGCCGTGCGGACCTCGGCCACGTCGTTGCGCGCCACTTCCCCAAGGCTCTGTCCTGCGGATACGAGCGCCCCGAAGCTGACCTGTTCCGAGAGAACGACGAAGGGGAACGGAACCGTGACAACGGTATCGGCCACTTGATCTTTCGCCACGATGAGCGAGGCGCGGGCCGCGCCTTCCTCCGCCACGGCCCCGGCCAGCGTCGCCTCCAGTTCCTCGATGCGCGCCTCGGATGCGAAATCGTTCTGGGCAAGCTGTTGCTGGCGCGACAGGGCATTTTCCGCCTGGCTCACGCGCGATCTCGCGCCCTGAAGGGCGCTTTCGGCGCGCAATACCTCCGCTTCGTACAGCGTCGGATCAAGCGCGATGATCTTGGTTCCGGCCTCCAGATGGGCACCGATCTCGAACCGTTTGTGAATCTCCACCACCCGGCCAGACACCTCTACGGTCAGTGTTAGGGCGTCCGCCGGACGCACAAATCCCGTCGTGGTCAGGGCGGGAAAACGCGTAACTTCGGACACCTCCGCCACCTCGACCAAGGGGGCCTGGACCGATCGTTCGGTAGACGTGGACGACGCGTCAGAGGCGATCAGGAACACGAATACACCAACGGCACACAACCCGGCTCCGACCAAGGTGAAAATCACAGCTTTGAAAGTCATGTGGTTCGGGTCCCTTGTCGTCGGAAAGCATCAGATCTTTGATCATGCGCGCGCTGATAGAGCCGTCGCCCAGCAGTCGGATTGACTTGGATAGAAACGGCCGGGGAAGGTAATGGTTCCAGGCCAGGCGCACATTAGACTTGCACAGGACTGGTGATCGGCACGTCCAGACCGTCCGAAGGGTTCTGAACGCCGTCGAAAGGTCACAGAATGGGACCAAGGAATTCATTGCATCTGAAATATCCGATGCTTGGAGGGCCGATGACCTGCTTCCCTTGGAGTGGCCTGCTGCCAGCGTCGTGGAGCCGAAGATAAGATCGTGACCATGGAACGGCTGAGTAGGTACGGAGTGCCGGAACTTCTGGATCGAGACGGTGAAGCTTGTGGCTTCGCGGGTGCGGTCATCAGCTGTGCAACCGTCTCGGTAATGTCGCCCGGCGTCTGTCGGTGCCTTATAATCGGCCAGCTTGGCGCCTCGCTGTTCAGGCCCTGCGCCCACCCGCCGCCGACGGGCCGGGGCGCATGACAAAGCGGTAGGTCAGCAGGCCAACGGCCAGCAGCATCAGCGCACCGCCCCCCGTCCACATCAACGCAGCAGCCAGTTGCTGATCGCTCAGCGCCGTCAGGCCGTAAGGGGTAGCCGTCAGCGCGTGCCAGCCATGCCAGGCCGTGCCGGAAAACAGCAGCAGGGCCGACAGCAGCGTCATCTGGGCCGCGGTGAAGGCCAGCGCCAGAACCGCGTCGCCGGGCCGGTCATGCTGGGCGTTGAGAATGGCAGAGGCCAGCCACCACGCCGCCCCAACCAGCGACAGGTGCATGGCCCAATAGACCACGTCAGACCGAAGTGTCGCGGCATAGGGCACGGGACTGTGCCACAGCCAGAATAGCGCCGCAAAGGTGATGGCCGCGACC
>JBCBHM010000024.1:0-48840 GCA_038525585.1 Pseudomonadota bacterium | reverse complement strand
AGGACGCGCAATGGGGCGGTGCGAATGGCGGTGACGTCGCATTCGACGGGGTTGCCGCCATCGCCCCCCGGAACAGTGCCGCCATAATTGAGGAACGTGGCGCAGTGTGCGGACGTCGTGTCGTGAAAGACGACGTTGCCGAAGGTGTCGCCATCGCTGCCCAGCGTACCGAACAGCGAAAACACCGCGTGGTCCGCAACCGCGTCATTGTTGAACACGATCGACCCGCCCAGCGTGCTTTCGGACGCATCCTTCTGGCCGGGTGGGACCTGTTTGGGCGGGCGCGTGGATGTATCCTGATGCGGTGACACTTGGCCCGTGCGAACGGTGAACCGCGCCGATCCGGCGCTGGCGCCCTCGTAAAACCCGATTGTCCCACCGCCAAAGCTGTCTGTCAGCGACGTGGGTCCGGCGTAGTACAGTACGGTGTCATCCCCGGCGCAGGCCTTGCCGGTGAACGACAGTTGCGGCTGGTGGTAGGTGCCGTACGACGCGACGACAAAGGACTGCATGGCCAGCGACGCGTTGGTCACGCCTGCGCCGTCGATGGTCAGGGCGGGGGTCTTGTCCAGGTGTGTGATGTTGATCGAGAACGGTTGGCTGTCTGCATCAAACGCAATCTCACCGATGGTCTGGGCTGAGCCGGGCGCAAAGGCGAGAGCCGTCTCGGTCGAGGTGCTGAAAACGGCTTTGCCCGTCGGGACGGTGCCGCCGCTCCAGTTCTGCGGATCGGTCCAGTTGGCATTCGGGGCGTCGGGTTTCCAGCTGCCATCGGACATGAAAAATCTCCTGTTTGAAAAACGAAAGGTGGCGTGTGCGCCGGAAAATCAGATGTCGAACAGCCGTTTGAAGGTTTCGGTATAGGCAGCGGATGCGCCCCCAATGACAGGCGCACCATGGCCGCAGAACACGTGTTCGTAGGACCACTGCGCCAACGTCGCGAAATCCTCAGGCCCCGGTTCCGCCGCTTGCATCCAGACGGGCCCGACATTGGTCGGCGTGAAAAAGCCCATGTCGGTCATGACCTTGGTGGACTCTTCGGAAAAGAATTCATCCGGCGCCACATAGTTCTGGAAGGCATCGCAGGTGATCAGGATGCCGCCATCCCGGTTTAGGCGAAACACGGTTTCGGGCACCTTGGAGTGCTTGAAGATGTAAAGGTCCGCGCCGGACACGGGCAGTTCGCCCCCTTCGACCAATTCGCGGTCGACGGGCACACCCGGCTGGCCTGCGGCAGGTTGTGCCCAATAGGTTGCACCAAAGGTGTCGCGGTAAAACGCATCGTCAACGCCGTGCAGCCCGCCCACTTGCACAAGGTTGGTGATCTTGCCCAACGCCTCCAGCTCTTTCAGTCCGGCGTCCGTGAGGCGGACCGAGTTGAAGATGGTCAGTTCATCCCCCTCGCGCACGACGGTCATGTTGCGGCTGAACTGCCACTCGAGATCCATGAAATGCCATTGCCGGGTGCCCGTGACAAAGAAGATGTCCTTGAACGGCTCGGAAATCGCGCTGTGCGGCAGCGCGGGCAAGTAGGATGATGTCATGATGGGTCCCCCAGATTGTCTTTTTGGTCAGGCCAGAATTTTCGCGTTCGGCAGATCCGTGTAATCAAACTGGCCGATATGCCGGTACTCCTCGCTGAATGCGTGCAGATAGACATTCAGAAAATCGCGCTGATCCGGGCGCAATTCACCGTCCAGAAAGCTGCCCAGATCCTCTGCGCCGGTGCTCTGGTCCATGCGCCTGAGGTGAAACTGCGTCACGTCCTTGCCGCCAAACCAGACACGGGCAAGCTCGTGCGCAAATCGAACCTCTTTCATGCAAAAGACATGCCCGGCGAGCACGGTGTGGTCCGTTTCCAGCGCGGTATGTGACATGGTCCTGCCGGTCGGCGTCGGGGCAAACGCGGGGCGCAGGACGGGCGGCAGCAGCGTCTGCTGTTCCAACGCGGCAATGTAGTCCGGTTCAAGCCCGGCGGCGCGTGCGCCGCGCACCAGGATGTTGATGTAGCGGCGCGTGGGCAGGCAAGTGTCGTTTACATAGGCGGGCAGGCCGACATAGGTGAATGCGGTTTCCGTGCCCGCTGCGGTTTCTATTGGCACCTCGATCCGGTCATAACCGACGCCATACCCTTCGAGCTTGTCCAGGGCCGCGAGGTCGGCATCGTCACATACGTGCAGGACACCGCACACCGCGTCATCCGCCTTGCCGGTCCGCTCGACATTGCCGACGCCGCCCTCGTGACGAAAGAAATGCTCGACATTGAATCGCAGCCGCCAGCCGGACAGCCGACCCCGGCGCGACGCACGGGGCGTCACGCCTTTGGCCCTCAGCGCAGCGAAATCCATATTGGACCCATATCCGAAGTATCGAATGTCAGACATCGTCGCGTATGGTCTGCAGAACCTCGGCAATTGCAATGTAATTCTGGGTCTGACATGCTTTGCCGGTTCCCTAAAGTCAAAGATCGGCACGATGACGCTTCATATATCCGGCTTTGAGATTGAGCGGCAGGTCGAGGCGTGCGCGCAATATATCTTGATGGCCGGACAGGACGTCGAGGCGGGACAATCCGTCCTGATCAAGACGTTGCCCGGTGCCCTGCCAGACGTCAAAGATATCAAGCGGTTGGAACGGGAATTCTGGCTGCTCAAGGAGCTGGATCAGACCGAAGGCATCATTTCGGTGTCGCGCATCGTGTTTCACGGCGCGGGCACTCCGGCGATCATCTGCAGGGCCAAGGGCCTGCCATTGTCGCATTTCATCGACGCCAAGCGGGCGGCGGCCTGGTCGCTTGACCACGTTGTCCGGATCGTTTTGCAGGTGGCGCGTGCCATGGCGCAAATCCATGCCCGGCAGATGATCCACAAGAATGTGGCGCCCACGAACATCCTGCTGGATGACGGGGATTGGAGTGTGCGGTTGATGAACTTCGACTTTGCCTCGGCTCTGTCGCGCGAGCATCACAATCCGCACATGTCGCGCAGTCTGGAAGGCGCGCTGGCCTATATTTCGCCCGAACAGACCGGTCGGGTGGCGCATGACGTGGATTATCGGTCGGACATCTATTCGCTGGGTGTCGTGTTCTTTGAGCTGCTCTTTGGCAGCCGTCCATTTACGGCAAAGACCCACCGCGAATGGGCGCATGCGCATATCGGGCAGCGCCCGCAGGTGCCGGATGATGCGGCCGCGCGGGTGCCCGAAACCCTCACCGCCATCGTGTTGCGGATGCTCGAAAAAAGCCCCGAGGACCGCTATCAGACAGCGTTTGGTGTGATCCATGACCTGGAGCGGGTTCTGCAGGATCTGCAGCGTGACGGCGGCGTGCACCCGTTTGCCCTGGGTCAGCGGGACGTGTCTGACGTCTTTCGCATCCCGCAGGTCCTTTATGGGCGGCAGGCGGAGCTGGCGCAGCTTGAGGCGATGTTCGACACCGTGGTCGAGGGCGAGACGCGGATCTGCCTGATCGGTGGGCGGTCGGGTGTCGGGAAGACCGCCCTTGTCGATGCGCTGGACAAATCCGTGCTGCGCGCGCGGGGTTACATGCTGCGCGGCAAGTTCGATCAGTTTGAACGCGCGCGTCCCTATGCCGGTATCGCCGCTGCGTTTTCGGGTCTGGTACAGGAACTGCTGGCCGAGCCGCCGGATCGGCTGGCCATCTGGCGCGCGCATATTCAGCAGGCCGTCGGTGCCAACCTCAAGGCGCTCGTCGATGTGTTGCCCGACCTGGAATTGATCGTGGGTGTGCAGCCACACGTGGTTGCCCTGCCACCCACGGAGGCGCAAAACCGGCTGCAGCTCTGCTTTCTCAGCCTCGTGCGCGTCTTTGCCGACGCGGGCCGTCCGTTGATCCTGTATCTGGACGACCTGCAGTGGAGCGATGTGCCCACCATGAACCTGCTGCAAAGCCTTGGGTCAGCGCGCGACATATCAAACCTGTTCATCCTGGGCGCCTATCGCAGCAACGAGGTTGATGGGAGCCATCTGGTGTCCCTGACGCGCAACGAGATTGCCAAGCACCGCAAGGTCGATGACATCGACCTGAAACCCTTGGCGCTGGACGATGTCCACCGGATCATCGCCGATGCGCTGCGTGACGACAGCGCGGACACGCGGGCGCTTGCGCGCTTTATCCATCAAAAGACGGACGGCAATCCGTTCTTTGCACGCGAGTTGCTGGAAACGCTGGCGAGTGACGGCCTGATCCGCCTTGATCCGGCACAGGGCCTTTGGGTCTGCGACATCGACAGGGTCAGCGAGGCCGAGATCGGCGACACTGTCGTCGCCTTTCTGATCGGTGTCCTGGGACAGTTGCCCGTGGCCTCCATCGAGGCGATCAAGCTTGCGGCCTGTATCGGGCATGCGTTTGACATGAACAGCCTTGCGCTGCTGTCAGGGCAGAGCAAGGCGGCGCTGGGCAACGCCCTGATGCCCGCCATGGCACGCAATGTGATCCTGCCGCTCGACGACGGCTACCAGCTTTTCGATAGTGCCGGCGTGATGGCCAAGGCGATGGCGGATGGCGGGCTGAACCCGGCATTCCGGTTTCAACATGACCGGGTGCATCAGGCCGCCTACGAGCTGGTTGCCGTCGAAGACCGTCCGCGGTTGCACCTATCGGTTGGTCAGACCCTGCTGCGCGACATGGGGGGGCCGCCGTCCTTGCCGCAGTTGATGACGGTGGTCCGGCATCTCAACGAAGGCAGCGGGTTGGTGTCCGACCCTGCCCTGCGCGAGGGGTTAGCCCGTTTCAACCTCATGGCGGCGCGGTCGGCGCATGACGCGTCGGCCTATCCGGCAGCATTGCACTATGCGCAGACGGCACAAGCGCTCTTGCCCGATGATCACTGGACCGCGCACTACACCTTGTCCAAGGATCTGTCGAAGGTGCTGGCCCAAGCCACCTACCTCAACGGGCTGCACGACGCCGCCGACGCGGAATTGACCACTGCCTTGTCCCATTTGCGCAGCCCGTTGGAGCAGGCGCAGGTCCTCGCGATGCGCACGCGCCACTACTCCACGCTGGGACGCATGCAGAGCAGTATCGAGGCCGCCCTCGAAGGGCTCGCGCTGCTTGGCATCTTCATCGACAAGGATGTGTCCCAGGCACAGCTCGACGCCGAGATTGCGGCGGTTGCGGTCAATCTGGGGGACCGCAGGGTGGCTGACCTCGCCTATTCCGAACGGATGACGGATGAAAGCGTGCTGGTCTCCATCGAGTTGCTGATGGAGATCTTTCCCGCCGCATTCCTATCGGGCGCGGGCCGGATGTTCTACTTTGTCGTGCTGAGATCGGTGAACCTGTCGCTGCAGCACGGCAACTCCACCGAAACCGCCTTTGCCTTCGCAGCCTATGGCATGCTGCTGTGCGGCGGCCTCGACGATCCGGCGGCGGGCTATGAATACGGCAAGCTTGCGCTGGCGATGAACGAAAGCGACGAGGATATCGGGCTGAAGTCCCGGATCATCTACGTTTACGGCATGTTCATCCACCATTGGAGCAATCATTGGACCAGCCTGACCGACTGGTTCAAACGAGGCATCGAATCCGGTTATCAGTCGGGCGATCTGCTTTATCTGGCCTATAACGCGCAGGATTGCGTGATCTGGGACCCGACGCTGGACATCCAGACGGCGATCGAGGAACAGATCGGCTACCTCGAGATCGTGCGCGATTGCCAATACCGCGACAGCCTCGATTCCGGCACGCTTTTCCTGCAATTGCTCAAGAATTTTGCGGGCCAGACGGATGATGTGTTTTCCCTGAGCGACGCAGCCTTTGACGAGGCGGCCTGCCTCGACGGGATGGTCGGACGCCGCTTCATGACCGGCGTGGCCAACTACAACATCTACAAGGCCGAGCTGCATTGCTTTTACCGGGATTTCGAAGGCGCGCAGCCTTACGTCGATGCGCAGGAGCCGCTGATTGACAGCGTGATGTCGTTGCCGCAATCGGTGCGTTTCAGGTGGTTGGCGTTCATGACCTATGCCGACCAACTGCGCACTGCGACTGGCGACGCGGCTCGCACCCTGCGGGCCAAGATGGAGGCGCATCATGCCAAGATGGCATTGTGGGCGCGTCACAACCCCGAGAATTTCGAACATCTTGCGATCATGATGGACGCGCAACGCGCGCTGGTCGAAGGGGACACGGCACCGGCACTGCGGGATTTCGAGCGTGCGATCGAGGCGGCCAAGGCGTCCGGGTTCACGCGGGACCAGGCGGTGGGACATGAATATGCGGCGCAGGCGTTTGCACAAGCGGGTATGCCCATCGCCGCCGAAGCGCATGTGACGCGGGCGCGCCACCTCTTTGCGTTATGGGGTGCGACCCGCAAGGTTGCTCTCTTGGATGAAAGTGCGGCAACACGCGACGTGGTGCCAGCGTCGTCGGACCAGACCGCCGACGGCATTTCTCAGGCGTCGCTGGACCTCGAGGCGATCATGGTCGCGGCGCGCACCATTTCGGGGGAGGTGTCGCAGCAGGATCTGCTCGACAAATCCATGTCGATCCTTGTGCAAAGCACCGGGGCGCGGCGCGGTTTGTTTCTCAGCCCTGCCGAGGCTGGATACACCGTTGAACTGGAATGCCTGGTCGATGGGGTCGACACGCAGCGCACGACGCCCGGCGCGATGGCGACGGCCCAAGACGCGCCCGTATCCATCCTCAATTACGTGCTGCAGTCCAAAAAGACCGTACGGCTGGACAATGCGTCGGATGAGAACCGGTTTGACCGCGACCCGTACCTGCGCGGGCGACGCACGAAATCTGTGCTCTGCCTGCCGGTGCAGCGGGCCGATCAGATCTCGGGCCTCGTCTATCTGGAAAACGACCTCACGACCGGCGCGTTCCCCCGCGAACGGTCGGGCATCGTCGAGATGTTGGCGGCGCAGACGGCGATTTCGCTCGAAAACGCCAAGCTCTATGATGACCTCGAGCGCAAGATCGCGGAGCGCACCCAAGAGCTGAGTACCAAATCGAACGCTTTGGCGGCGGTTGCGAACAAGCTGTCCAAATATCTGTCGCCGCAGGTGTACCGGTCATTGTTCGATCAGGAGCAGGAGGTGCGGCTGCGGTCCGAACGCAAGACGCTGACCATCTTCTTTTCCGACCTCGTCGGCTTTACCGAAATTGCCGAGCACATGGATTCCATGACGCTCAAGACAATCCTTAATCAGTATTTGTCAGAGATGTCGGACATCGCGCTGGCGCATGGCGCGACCATCGACAAGTTCGTGGGCGATGCGATTGTCGCGTTCTTCGGCGATCCGGAAAGCCGCGGCGCGCAGCAGGACGCGGTGGCCTGTGTCGACATGGCTCTGGCCATGCGGACGGGTCTGGCCAAGTTGCAGGACGGGTGGCGCGCGCAGAACCTCGGCTTTGACCTGGAGTGCCGCATGGGCATTCACACGGGTTCTTGCGTCGTGGGCAACTTTGGCAGCAATGCGCGGATGGATTACACCGTCATCGGGCGCGCGGTGAACCTCGCCGCGCGGCTGGAGGCTGCGGCGGACCCCGGCGGTATCCTGATCTCGCAGGCGACGCATGATCTGGTGTCCGCGCGCATTGCGTGCGCCGCACGGGGCGAGATCAAGCTGCGCGGCATCGATCAACCCGTCGAAACCTTCGCGGTGCTGGGCCCGGACGGGTCATGATCCGGGCGCAATCGCACAGGCGCATGCGTCGTTTCCCGCCCCTGCACACCGCGCCATCGCCTGCTCGAACGTGTATTTCGGATGCGGCGGCGGCCCCGGGCAAAAGAACAGATCCATCTGCGCCAGCGCGCACAGGATCTGCGCATCCCTCGGATCGGCAGGGTGCGGCGGGCCGATGCCTTCGGGATTGCCGAACCAGCGTGTGCAGGCACGCGCCTTGGCGTCCTGCGGGTCCATGTCGGGATCGGTCGCGTAGGCGTGCAGAAACGAGGCCGCAACACAATCCTGCGCCTCGTACATTCGGATGTCGGGCAGCGCCGCAGGATCATCCGTGCATTTGCCGGTCACACCAGCTGCAATCATGTGGTTGGCGATCAGGTAGGGCGTTTCCCGGCCATCCGGGGTCAGGCGCACCTCGCCTGCTTGCAGCACCGCCGTTTCGGGTGTGCCGTTCTTGTCCAGCGGCATGTGATCCTTGAACGCCACGCGGAACCAGCCCGGCGCCTGAGGGTCATATAGCGGGGAGCCGCATACCAGCAGCGGCAGGGTAAAGCGGTCGCCACGCGCTTCGGGGCCGTTCACGTAGTGATCCAGCATACGCCGGATGTAGTTCCGTTCGGGCGCGCCATCGAAAAAGGCTGACGCCATCATGATCGGGAAATAGTCGTTTGGATACTCGCTTTGACCGGCGCCGGGCGCGGCGATTGGATTGACGTCGACGATGGTGCGGTAGCGGCTGATCTCGTCCGTTGGGATCCCAACGGCGTGCAGGATCGTGTTCCAGCGCCGCGCGGTCATACAATCGAGGAACGTGGCCTGTTGCAGAACTTGCCAGGGCGGGTAGTGCATCAAAAGCAGCCCACGCTGGCCCATCACGTTCAGTCCAAGCGGCGGGAACAGGTGCCATTTGCATGTCCCGTCGTCGGTATCCGCGTTGACGGGAAAGCCTGCCATCGGGTTCCAGACATTGAAAGCCCTGAGCAAACGCGCCCCTTCCACAGCCAACCCTGCCCGATCGGCGTGAAAGAGCGCCTGATGCTGCGCGACAAATGCGTTGAGCGCGTCGGTGCTCGCATCCGCCGTGAGGACGATATGGTACTGCGCGCCATCCACATGCGCCGCGACCTGCGCGCCGGTGAACCCGTCGGCCTCCAGCGATTGCCGCGTGTAATGGGCCACGACACTGCATCGATCAGTCAGCCCGACATCCGCGTTGGCAAGGTCCGCCGGTGGAAAGAGCGCGTCCAGCAGCGACACCGGACCCAGCGGATAGCGTATGGTGGCCATTGCTCAGCTGCCCGGCGCGTTCGGTGAATATTTGCTGTCATAGGGCAGCGGATAGTCGGGCCTGTCCGTGCGCGGTGTGTCCAGTTCGAAAACGGCCTCGAACGTCGGTGCGTCCTGCACCCGGTCCCCAAGGCCCCATCGGGCACGGGGCACACCACTCCACTCCAACAGGGTCGACAGCAGCGAGGTCGCCTCGAACGGGGTCTTGTCTGGGCTACGGAAGACGGTGTTTTCCTTGACGCGCGGCGATACGACAATGGTGGGTACGCGGGGGCCCAGAACATCGTATCTGAACCCCGCTGCCTCATCCTGCGGCCACGCAGGTGTGGTGCGCGGGGTCGGGACGTGATCAAAGACGCCGCCGCCCTTGGAAAACGTGATGACCAACGCGGTGCTGTCCCACTTGGGCCCGTTCATCAACGCATCGAACAGCGTCTTGAGCGCGACCTCACCGGGCACCATGTCGCCGGCCGCACCGGGGTGGTACGACGTTGCGCCATTGGGCGCGATCCAGGCCGGTTCGACAAAGCTGTATCGCGGCAACGTGCCAGCGGCGACATCGGCGAAAAAGTCGTCCTTGAGCGACTGCACATAGCTGTCCTTGTCCTTGTCGACGCTGGGCAACTGGTTGCGCAGGAACAGCTGGTACGAAAAGGCGGCCCCGCCCCACAACACCGAATAGTAGATCTTCCAATCGGTCATTCCGTTGTTTTGCAGGACTTTCCAGATGGGCTGGCGTTTGGGCGTGTTGGCGTATTGGCTGTATTGCGGTTCACCCTCGCAATTGACGATGACGTTGTTGTTCGATCCCGACAGCGCAAACGCCCGGTTTGGCACCGTGCCGCCCGGCATCGATGAAAACCACATGTCGCAGACGGCATAACTGCCCGCGATGCCGTTGATGACGGGCAATTGTGCCTTGCCAAAGCTGGCCATAACCTCGCCGCTGAGATTGTTGCTGACAAAGCCGCCCATGTCGGCCTCTGCCCCGTCCAGATACGCGCCGAAGCCGCCGCTGAACTGCTGGGCGATGCAGTCGGACGTCGCATGGAATGGATCAATGGCCGGAGACGCGAGCACGAATTTTGTGCTGAGCGTGCCGCCTTCGAACTTGTAGACGGGATAGTCTGCGTGTTTGACCGTGTTCTTGTAGCTGGTCGAGTTGCCCGCATAGGGCGCGGTGGCATTGGTGTAGTTGATGTCCGCGGCGTCCTGCGCATGAAGCCAGCCCAAGACGCTGTCCATCGTCCGGCTTTCGAGCATGTAGACCACGACATGTTCGATGTTGCTGCGCATGAAATCCATCGTGCCGGGTACTGCGGCCTGATCCACATCGACCGGGCGCAACGGTTGATACGGTATCAGATCCTGCGTGGCGTCAAAGTCATGCGGCAGGCTGCCTGTCGCGATGGGGCCGATAAACGGATCTTTCGCATGTGGATCGAAAGCCCAAACGCGAAACGCGCCGCCACCGTCGGTGCCGGGCAGGATGTCGATGATATAGGCGCCAGCGGCGATCAGAATGTGGTCGGATGTGATGTCGGCCTTGTGACCGCTGGACATCGGCGGCATCAGCAGTGGATGCGTGTTCATCGGGTCAAAGTTCCAGACCACGTAGTGCGACGTGGCCGCTTGCCACTCCAGAACATAGTTGTTCATCGGCAGCAGTTGGCTGCCCTCTTTGATCTCGGTCAGCGCGTCCTGAGGACCGATGGCATTGGGCAGCGGATCTGCGGTGAGTGGGGCGTTTGGGGCTGGATCGAAGTTCCACAACATGAATGTCCCACGCGCCGCCGTGGGCATATAGGCCATCACGTATCCGGTCATCGGCACAAGCTGCAGAAAATCGGTCGCGTCGGGATCCCATTCGTAATGGTCGTAGTACTGCCAGAACTTGTGCTTTTGCCAACTGCCCGCTTGCATGGGCGCGCCGGTCAGCGGGTTTGTCCCGCCAGGCGTCAGTGGATACAGCGCGTATTCGACAATCTGCGGATCGTCCTGAAGCGCGTTCAGGTCGTATTGCAGCAAGTAGTTGCCGACAGTGCAATATGCCTTGTTTTGCGCCCCCTGATTGTCGGGACCGACTGTCGCGCGTTCAAAAAGACAGGGCGCCGTCAGATTCATTTTCCAGATGCTGGAGGCGCCGGAGGCCGCGTGATAGCTCAGCACGTACGTCGGTGCGTCCAGGGAATGAGACGATGCATCGGGCATAGGAAAGCCTTTCCTGAAAAGGTCATCTGAAATTGTCTTTGGTGGTTCGCAAAAAACGGACCAGGTGATTGCGCGCCCGGTCAACCGGGGCACGCACAAAGCTCAAAACGTGATTACAATTGGGTCAAAAACCCCACCGCGTCGAACTCTGCAAGCTCGGCGCCGTCTTGGCAATATATTTCACGGGCAGGTCGCGGCAGCCGCGTCAGACGGTGTGATCGATGAGGGTGCTGTGCTGGTCCGTGCGCAGATCATCCACGATATCGAGAAAACTCTTGGTGATGCGCAGCCCCAGCTTGTGTTTCGGGACCACCACGCATGTGGTGAACCGGGTGTCGAGTTCCGTCACCGGGATCTCGGCCAATGCGCTTTCGCCCACGGAACTGGCCTCGAGGAACAGGCCGATGCCGATGCCTTGCAGGATCGCCTCTTTCATCACGGGAAAGGTTGTCATGGTCACCAGCCGGTGCGGGCTGACGCCATGGTCGGCAAGCGCCTTGGACACCACACGCTGGGTCAGCGATCCTTTCTCCGGCAGGATCAGGGTGTGCGCGGCAATGTCTTTCAGACTGATCTCTGGCTGCCGGGCAATCGCCATGTCGCGGCGCGCGTAACAGACATATCGCGCGCGCACGATGGGGCGGATGAACAGATCCGCGTCCTGCGTGGGTTCCGTGACGATTGCGATATCGACGCGGCGTTCCTGCAGGCGCTGCATGGCCGAAGACCAGTCGAACAAGGTAAAATCAACCGAAACGTTGGGATATTGCTCGGTATACCGCGCAATCAGGCTCAGCGCGGGTTCCGGCGCATTGGCGATAATGGTCAGGTGCCCGCGATCAAGCGCTGCGTGGCCGCGCAACCGCTCTTCGATCTGCTGGTTGAGCGAGGCATAGGCATCGGCCAGTTGAAACAGCTCCTGACCGACCGGCGTCAGCGTCACCCCATCCCGGCCCCGGATCAGCACTTGTGCCCCCAACGTCGCCTCGAGGTTCGCAATGTGCTGGCTGACGGCGGATTGCGACACGCCCAAGCGCCGCGCCGCGCCCGAGATCGAGCCCTCGCGCACGACATGGGCGAAGGATTTGACCTGATGTGAGCTGACGGACATCGCGCGCCTCCGAGTTCCTTGCGCGACTGTAGAGCCCATAAGTCTCGCTAATATGACGTCACAGAATCGAGACCATTCCGATGCAAACTGCCGCCACGCGCTTACGCCGGGGGGCATTGATGTCGCAGATATCGCTGAAGTCGATCACCAAGGCCTTTGGCGACACGCCGGTCTTGAACGACGTATCGCTCGATATCGAGGATGGTGAGTTTGTGACCCTAGTGGGCCCTTCGGGCTGCGGTAAATCCACGTTGCTGCGCATTCTGGCGGGCCTTGAGGCTGCGGATGCCGGGCAGGTGGCGATCCAGGGGCGGGACGTTACGGCGATCCGACCGGCGGACCGCAATCTGGCGATGGTCTTTCAGAGCTACGCGCTTTATCCACACCTGAGCGTGGCGCAGAACATGATGACGCCGCTGCGCATGCGTGATCTGGATCGGGCGGGGCGCTTGCCCCTGATCGGGCCGCTGGTCGCGCGTGCTGCGCATCGCAAGATGCGGGACCAGGTGGCGGAGGTGGCCGAGACGCTGCAGATCACGCCACTGCTGGACCGCAAACCGGGGCAATTGTCCGGCGGACAGCGGCAGCGCGTGGCGCTGGGTCGGGCGATGGTGCGCGCGCCGGTCGCCTTTCTGATGGACGAGCCGTTGTCGAACCTGGATGCCGCGCTGCGCGTTCACATGCGCGCCGAACTCAGCGAGTTGCACCGCCGCCTGCAAGCGACCTTTGTCTATGTCACGCACGATCAGGCCGAGGCGCTGACCATGTCGGACCGCATGGCCGTGATGATGCACGGTGACATCCTGCAGGTCGGTCCGCCCAATGACATCTACCTGAATCCCGCGTCGCTGGACGTGGCGCGGTTCATTGGATCGCCGCAGATCAATACGCTGCCGGGGGAGTTGAACGGGGCACGCGGGCTGGACCTGCTCGGCGTCACCTCGGACACCCGCTATGTGGGCACGCGGCAAGCGGTGACCGTCGGGCTGCGGCCCGAGCATCTGCACCTGGCGCAACAGGGGCGCCTATCCGGGATCGTAAGGCACAGTGAAAACCTGGGCGCGGACGTCTTCCTGCACCTCGAGGTTGGGGGTGCGCCTGCGCCGGTCGTATTGCGCGCAGCCCCCGCAGATGCGCGCGGCCGGGGCGAACGGGTGGCGTTCGACTTCGATCCCAATGACGCCCTCTTCTTTGACGCGAACGGCGCGCGGGTGATCGTGCCCAATGCCGCGCGCGAGGTTGCCTGATGCCGCAAAGCCGCGCCTATATCTGGTTTGTCGGCCCTGCGCTGCTGCTGATGTTCGTGATCCTGCTGATCCCGATCCTGATTGCAGGCGGGCTGAGCCTGACGGATTACTCGCTGGGCAACAGCGGCGCGTCGTTCGTGGGCCTGGAAAACTACGAGCGCATCTTTACCCGGTCGACATACGAAAAGATGTTCGGCGCCACGTTCCGCTACGTGTTTGTCGTCGTGCCGTTGACCTTGGGTCTGGGCCTTGGGGCCGCGCTGCTGATCCATTCGCTGGGGCGGTTCGGTGACCTTTACAAGACGATCTACTTTTTGCCTGTGATGGCAGCGCTGATCGCGATGGCCATCGTGTGGGAGTTCGCCTTTCACCCGACCATCGGGATCGTGAATGCAACGCTCGAGCAGGGGTGTGGCACGGTTCTGGAGCGCTGGGACTGGTACGCGCAAGGCTGCGCGCGGACCTTTCCGCTGTGGCTGAATGACCGGGACTACGCGATCTGGACCGTGAGCTTTATCGGGGTTTGGCAAGGCTTTGGGTTCAACATGGTGCTGTATCTTGCCGGTCTCACCTCGATCCCCCCATCGCTATATGACGCCGCCGAAATGGACGGGGCGAAACGCGGGTGGGATCGGTTTCGGCTGGTGACCTGGCCGCTTTTGGGGCCGACAACGGTGTTTGTCGTGACCATCAGCTTTATCCGATCGTTTCAGGTCTTTGACATGGTCGAGGCGTTCTATCCGCAAGGCGGCGGGCCCTCCAAAAGCGTCTATGTGATGATGTTCGCCATCTACGAGAAGGGCATTCAGCAGAACCTGATGGGGATCGGGGCCGCGATTACGGTCGTTTTCCTGTGCTTTGTCATGATCCTGACGCTGATCCAGCGCTGGTTTGTGGAACGGAGGACGCATTATGTCTGATGCCGCCCTCTCTGCCGCGGGCGTCGACGCCAAGGCGGCCGGCCTGCGGTTCAATACGCGCGCGGCGCTGACCCATGCGGTGCTGATCGTCGGTGCGCTGATCGTGCTGTTGCCATTCTACACAATGGTCAGCCTGTCGCTGAAGGCGCCGCACGAGATCATGCAGCAAACCGGCGGGTTTCTGGGCGCGCAAGAGCTGTTCCGCGATGATTTCTGCGTAAAGCTGGGTAATGCGGTTGCCGACTGCATGGTGAACCCGATTGCGTATAATTACTCCACCGCGTTCGAGAAGGCGCCACTGCTGCGCTATCTGCTGAACGGAGTGATTGTCACGGTCTCGATCTTTGTCATTCAGGTGATCGTGGCCCTGCCTTGCGCCTATGCGCTGGCCAAGCTGCGGTTTTGGGGCCGCGAGGCGGTGTTTGCGCTGGTTCTGTTCTGCCTGCTGATCCCGGTCCATGCGATTGCCTTGCCGCTTTACATCATGCTGGCCAAGCTGGGGCTGACCAACAGCTATGCGGCGTTGATCATCCCGTGGACGATTTCGGTGTTCGGCATCTTTCTCATGCGCCAGTTCTTTATGACCGTGCCGGACGATTTGATCGATGCCGCGCGCATGGACGGGATGAGCGAATACGCGATCATCTGGCAGGTCATGCTGCCCACCGCGATCCCGGCGCTGATGGCCTTTGGCATCTTCAGCGTCGTGGCCCACTGGAACGACTATTTCTGGCCGCGCATCGTGATCACCGGCAACCGGGATCTGTTCACGCCGCCCTTGGGCCTGCGCGAGTTCAAGGGCGATGCGGATGGGGACAATTTCGGCCCCATGATGGCCACCGCCTGCATCATCGTCACACCGCTGATCGTGTGTTTCCTGCTGGCGCAACGCCGGTTCATCGAGGGGATCACACTGTCTGGAATGAAGTGAGAGGCACGCAGCCCCTCACCCCACCCATCCCTGCAGAGGGATTCATCACAGGGGTCTCCCAATCGCCAAACCGCGAGACCCCGCAACAGGAGAGACCGTAATGTTTCGTACCGCAACTGCAATGGCTCTGGCGCTGAGCGCCACAGCCGCCGCCATCCCAGCTTGGGCCGAAGACAAGATCGTCGTCGAGTTCGCCTATCCCTACAGCCACCTCTTTGACGTGACCTATGAGGCGATCCTGCCCAAGTTCTACGAGGCGCATCCCAATATTGAAATCAAGATGCGCGCCACCTATGAAAGCTACGAGGACGGCACCAACACCATCCTGCGCGAGGCTGTCGCGGGCACGTTGCCCGATGTGACCATGCAGGGCTTGAACCGTCAGGCGATCCTGGTGGAAAAAGGCATCGCCAAGTCGCTCGAACCCTTCATCGCGGCCGAGGCGGACTTTGCCAAGGACGGCTATCACAAGGCGATGCTGGATCTGGGCACCTTTGACGACGCGGTGCACGGTCTGCCCTTCTCGATCTCGTTGCCCGTCGGCTATTACAACATGGAAGTGATGGCGAAGGCCGGCTACGACGAGACCAACCTGCCGACCACGTGGGAAGAGGTCGTGCAGGCATGCGTCAACCTGCGCGAGGCCGGCGTCGACAACCCGATGTTCTGGGGCTGGAACATCACCGGCAACTGGTTCCTCCAGGCCCTGATGTGGAGCCAGGACAAACCCACCGTGCAGGACGCCGATTTCCAGCTGGACACGGACGAGGGCCTGACCGCCCTCAACACCATGCAGAACATCTTCCGCGGGTGCGAGATGCAGAACCTGGAATGGAAGGCAGCGCTTGCGTCATTCTCCGCCGGTGATCTGGGCATGATGTACTGGTCGACCTCCGCCGTGGGTGCGGTGGAACGGGCCATGGGGGATTTCACGTTGGTGACAGCCGAATTCCCCGGCATCGAGGCGTCCGGCCCGATGGGTCTGCCTGCGGGCGGCAACTCGGCCATGCTGGTGTCGACCTCCGATGACCCGGCAGAGCTGGAAGCGGCCTGGGCGTGGCTCAAGTTCATCACCTCGGGCGAGGGGGCTGCCGACGTGGCCCGCACGACGGGCTACATGCCGCCGAACCAGGCCGCGAACGAGATCATCCTGGCCGATTTCTACGCCGACAACCCCGCCAAGGCGACCGCCGTGCGTCAGCTGCCCCTGCTGCGCGAATGGCAGGCCTATCCCGGCGACAACGGTCTGGCGGCAACGCAGGTGATCTATGACGGGCTCGAAGGCATCGTGTCAGGTGAGTTCGACGATATGGAAGAGCTGCAGGAAGAGCTGACCGAAGAGGTGCAGGACCTGCTGCCCTCCGGCTCGTAAATCATGCACCGAGGGGCGCGCTGCGCCCCTCGGTCCCCTCCTCGCAAGCCCTGAGGCGACATTCATGAAACTGCTGCACTTCACCGACATCCACCAGACCAAGCCGGGGGATACGATTGGCGGACGCGATCCCAACGCGAACTTTGCCAAGGGGCTCGCCCACGCCATGGCCCTTCATGCTGATGCGGAGGCCCTGTTTGTCACCGGCGATCTGTCGGATTGGGGCGACGCCGACGACTATGCCCGGCTCAAGCTGCAGCTGGCCGATCTGCCCATCCCGGTGCACCTGATGATCGGCAATCACGATGATCGTCCGACCTTTGCCCGCACCTTTCCCGACCTCTTCAACGATGACGGGTTTGTGCAATATGCCGTGCCCCTGACCATCGGCACGGCCCTGTGCCTCGATACCTGGGGGCCGGACACCCATGCCGGGCACTACTGCGCGCATCGCGCGGCGTGGCTGTCGGCGCAGCTGGAACAGGCGGATGGCCCGATCTGGATCTTCATGCACCACAACCCGGTGCCGATCCAGATCGAACCGATGGACAAGATCATGCTGCTGGATGCCGACCGCTTTGCCGAGACAATCGCGCCGCATCGCAACAAGATCCGCCACATCTTTCACGGCCATTGCCACCTGCCCCTGACCGGGTCACTGCATGGCATCCCCGTCTCGGCGCCGCGGGGCACGAACCACGCGGGCTGGCCCGACTTTGGCGCGACGCGGCTTTTGTCCTCGGCCGCGTTGCCCGAGGCGTACAGCGTCATCTTCGCCACCGAAACAACAACGCTCGCCCATATGGTCGAATTTGGCTATGCAGGCGAAGTTGTGGGCGAGGGGACGCCGGATTATGCCGATTGGGATCGCATGACGATGGTGCGCTAGACCGGTCTGATCGCTGCGTTCTGCTGCGCCCAAGGGAAAGTGTGATACCGGACAGCCATGGGTATTTTCGTTGAGGCGCTGCGCAAGACGTTCGGCCAGCATGTCGCTTTGGATGACATCTCGTTCGAGGTGCCGGAGAACGCGTTTTTCTGTGTGGTCGGCCCGTCGGGCTGCGGCAAGAGCACCTTGCTCCGGGCGATCGCGGGGCTGGAAACTCCGGATCGGGGACGGATCGTGCTGGATGGTCAGACCGTGTTCGACGCGGCCACGCATCTGCCGCCCGAAGCACGTCAGGTGGGTGTGGTCTTTCAATCCTATGCGCTGTGGCCGCATCTGACCGTCGCGCGCAATGTGTCGTTTCCTTACGAGGCCAAAGGCATGGCGCGGGCCGAGGCCGCAGGCTTGGCGTCCGAACATCTCGCGACCGTTGCGCTGTCCGACTATGCGGACCGGCGGCCCGATGCGCTGTCCGGCGGGCAACGGCAGCGCGTTGCGCTGGCGCGGTGCCTTGCCGGGAACACGCGCACGATCCTGATGGACGAGCCGTTGGCCAATCTTGATCCGCATCTGCGGCATGCCATGGAAACGGAATTGCGCGCCTTTCACGACAGGTCAGGGGTGACGACGCTGTTTATCACCCATGATCAACGCGAGGCGATGGCCATGTCTGATCTGATGGCGGTCATGGATGCAGGGCGCTTTTTGCAGGTCGGTACGCCGCAAGACATCTACGATCGCCCCGCCAATGCCCAGGTGGCGCGGTTCATTGGACGGGGTGCGCTGATCGCGGCGGATGTCGCGCAGGGCGTTGGCCGCATCCTGGGACAGGATGTGCCGGTCGCAGGTGGCGGTGCGGGGCGACGCACGGTGTTTGTCCGGCCCGAACAGGTCGTGCCGGAGGGCGCGGGCATATCATTGCGGATCGAAGCCGTGTCCTACCGCGGCGGGCATTGGGAGGCTGTCGGAATGGCGCCGGATGAAACCACGCGCCTGATGCTGGACTTACCGCACCCTGTCCGCATGGGCGACACGCTGGGCGTCCGGCTGACCGGGGGCTGGGTCCTGCCCGGCTAAAGCCGCCAGGGCACAACGCCCGGTGGCGCATGACGGCCCAGCCAATCCAGCGCGCCCATCAACGCAATCGTCGCCACCACCGTCACTGCCGACATGGCAGAGGCCAGCGTGGTGTACCCCCCGTCTTCGTAGTTGAAGATCGTCGTGCCAATCGTCTCTGTCCCGCTGGACCACAGCAGGGCCGACACGGTCACCTCGTTATAGGCGGTCAGAAAGACGAGGATGGCGCCCGACATGGCGGCGGGCAGCACCAGCGGCCCGGTGATGTGCAAGAGCCTGCGCATATACCCGGCGCCCGCGGTGCGCGCCGCCTCGTCCAGCGCTGGGTCGAGTTGCAACGTGGCCGCGGTGACCGGCTTGAGCGCGATTGCAAAGAATGCACACAGATAGGCCAGAAGGATGATCCAGAGCGTGTTGTAGATCGACACGCCAAGCAGCGGCAGAGGCTTGATAAAGGCAAGGATGAACGCCACCGAAATCACGAGGCCCGGAATGGCATAGGTCATCTCTGCCACCGCCGACAAGCCGGTGCCGAGATTGCGCAGGCCACGCTGCCGGGCAGCGGCGTAGCGCGCAACCAGCATGGCACAGCATGCCAGCAGAATGGCGGTTGTCGCCGCAACCAGTGTTGAGTTGAGAAACGCGCGCGCGGTGACGGACTGGCGGAACAGAACCTCGGCAAAGTTGCTGAATGTCAGTGTCTCAGGGCTGAGCGTCACGCCATATGTGGGCACCAGCGCCGTGGTAAACAGTGCCGTGATCGGCAGCACGAGCGTGGCCAGGATGGCAACGCTCAAGCCACCCTCGACCAGGCTGCGACTGCGCCCCAGACGGATATCCAGTGCAGGCTGTGGCGGCCCGATGAGCGCGTTGCGCCGTCGTGATGAGAGCCACAGTTGCAAGACCACCGCCGCGACGGCGATCACTGCGACCAGCGACGCGATGACGGCCATGTCCGTCAGGACCGATGGACCAAAGCTGGCCAATCTTTGCCAGATTAGGACGGGCAGGGTGGTGTAGCGCGCAGGAATGCCGAGCAGTGCGGGGATACCGAAATTGCCAAGCGCAGAGACGAAGGCCAGCGCATATCCCGCAATCAGCGTCGGTGCCAGCAGCGGTATGACCACACGGCGGATCATAAGGCCCGCAGGGGCACCGGACACGCGGGCGGCATCGGACATCTCCCGGGGCAGGCTGCGCAGCGCGGCAAGCACGACCAGAAACACCAGCGGCGCATGCTGGATCCCCAAGAGCAGGATCACGCCCTCGCGAGAATAAAGCGGATGGGTTGTGCCAAGCGGTGGTGCCAGACCAACGGTCTGGAGCAGGGCAGAGGAGGGACCAAGCGCCTGGATCCATGCAATCGCGGTCACATGGGGCGGGATCATCATCGGTATCAGGAACAGAAAGGCGAAGACGCCCTTGCCCCGCACATCCGTCAACCCGAGGATGAGCCCGACACTCGTCCCGATCAGCAGCGCGAGGCAGGCCGACAGGCCCGCGCTTTCCAGCGAATTCCACAGCGCGCGGGGAACGGCACGCGACGCCAGTGCATTCCGGAACGGGCCAATGCCATCCTCAAACGCCACCTGCGCCAAAAGACCCAGCGGAAAGGCAAACAGGATCAGGATAAATGCGACGACAGCGGCGAGGGTGACCCCCTCGCCGCGTTCGAGGTGTTTGAACATCAGCCGCCGAAGATATCGACGAACTTGGCCTTGTTGGCGGCATCATCGGCCAGCGCCTGTGCCGGGTCGAAATCCAACAGCTTGATCTCATCCAGCGCCGGGAAGCCTTCGGGCGGTGCAATGGCCGGGTGCGCGGGCAGGTAGCCCATATCAGAGGCCAGTTGCTGACCCTCGGGCGAGATCAGAAAGTCGACAAACGCCTTGGCCGCAGTGGGGTTCTGCGCGGTGGACAGGATCGCGACAGGCTCGGTCACGGCGCTCACGCCCTCTTCGGGGAATACGAACTCGACCGGCGCCCCTTCGAGCTTGTTGCGGATCGGGAGAAAGTCGACGACGAAACCATAGAGCTTTTCGCCGCCCGCAATCGCGCGGTATGTGCCGCCATTCCCGCCCTGCGGGTTTGCACCCTGTTCGGCCAGACCTTCATAGAGCTCCCAGCCCAGATCCGGATTGCTGGTGATGGCAGCCATGTGGATGGTCGCGGCACCTGAGGTCAGCGGCGATGGCATCGCCAGCATGTCCTTGGCTTCCGGCTTGAGCAGATCCTGGTACGAGGTGGGGACCATCGGCGCGTTGGTGTTGTAGACGATGCCGGTGGTGATCAGCTTGGTCGAGAAATAGTGGCCTTCCGCGTCCATCAGGGCCGGATCATAGGCCGAAATATCGGCGTCGGGATGCGGCATCAGTCGACCTTCGGCCTCGAGCCCCTCCATGGTCACCATGTCGGCGATCAGCAAGACGTCGGGTTGCGGGGCGCCCGCCTCGAACTCGGCGCGCAGTTTTGCCATGACCTTGGTCGTGCCGTCGCGGATCCATTCCACCTCGACATCCGGGTATTTGGCGGTGAACGCGTCCACCGTTTGCTGCGCGTCGGCGTTGGGTTGTGACGTGTAAAGGACAAGCTTTCCAGACACGTCAGCGGCAAAAGCCGCGGAACTCAGCAGGGTGGCTGCGATGGCAAGAGAAATCGATTTGATCATGGTCATCCCCGTCAGTTGAAAACAGATCAGGCCTAGAGGGGGATTGTGACGTGCCGGTATCAGCTCTGCGACCGCCATGTGAATTGTCGCTGGCCTGCTGCGACACGCGACCGAGCCGGCGGTCAACTGCGCCGGCGTCGCACGCATTGGCGCCGCGGGCAGGCGGGGCAGCAGTCGCGTCGGTTGGCAAACAATTGCCGATCATACCTCCTTCGGTTGAAGGACGCATGGGAGTGACACACGGTTTGGCTAAAGCGAGTCGGCGCTGTCGTGCTGTCGGCACGGCTGCGGGTCGCCAGTTTCATTGGTCCGGGTAAAGGTCAGCTCATTCTGGTCGGTTATCCGCTGGAGTAAAAAGTCATTTATGAACCGGATTTTTCGCCAAGATGAACGGCTGGGCCGCCTGACCACGGTGATGGGTCCGAACCTGCTTGTCCTGATGCGGTTCAACGGGTCCGACCATGTCAATGGACTGTTCGAGTACGAGGTCGAGGCGCTGTCCATCGATCCGAATGTCAATTTCGACCAGCTGTTGGGCACGCATGCCACGGTCGAGATCGACAGCCGTCACCATGGGTTTCGCGCATTTGATGGGATCGTCACACAAGCCGTCTGGGCCGGTGCGGGCGAGAATGGCAACCGTTACAAGCTGACCCTGCGCCCCTGGCTGTGGCTGGCCGGGTTGCGGCGGTCGCAGCGCATTTTCCACAACATGACCGTGGTCGACATCCTGCAAGAGGTGTTGTCGGCCTATGCCGATCAGGCGGACCCGCATCTCGAGCTGCGCCTGCAAAAGGACTACCCCGACCTGGAATACACGGTTCAATACCGTGAAAGCGATCTGGCCTTTGCCTGCCGGCTGATGGAGCGGTTCGGGATCACGTATCATTTCGTGCACACGCCTGGCAGTCACACGCTGGTGCTGACGGATTTTGCCAGCGCGCATGACGAAATTCCCGGCGCCGTGCGCGCCTACCGGGGCGTGGACGGTCACCATCAGGCCGACGATGAGCACTTTTGGGAATGGTTCCCGGAGCGTAACCTGACCACGGGTGCCATTCGCCTGACCGACTGGAACTTCAAGACGCCCGGCGCCTCGATGGAGATGTCGCATGCCGGTGACGCGGCCCATCCCAACGGGCAACACGAAAGCTATGATTTTCCCGGTGACTACCTGGGTCACAGCACCGGGCCGCGCGTCGCGCAACTGCGCACCGATCAGGAGCGTGCGCTGGACAGACGGCACCGCGCCATTGGCGATTGTATCTGCCTGCGGGCCGGTATGCGCGTGGAGCTGACAGGTGAACCGGTGCCCGAAGCCACGGGGTATTCGCATATCTGCCTGTCGGCGCAGCACAACTTCGTCTCCGAAGCCTATGGCACCTCGGCCGAGCGTTCGGACGAATACGCCTATTCCGGCGCCTATGTCTTTGCGCCGGTCACGGCACCGTTTGTGCCGGAACGGGTCACACCACGGCCCATCGTGCACGGCCCGCAAACAGCTGTCGTCGTGGGCGAAGGCGAAATCGACTGTGACGCGTACGGGCGCATCCTTGTCCGCTTTCCCTGGGATCTCGAAGACGCGTATTCGATGCGCTGTCGTGTGTCGCAGAACTGGGCGTCGCAGGGATGGGGTGGCATGGTCATCCCGCGCATCGGCATGGAAGTCGTCGTCGAATTCATCGAGGGCGATCCGGACATGCCCCTGGTCACGGGCTGTGTCTACAATGGTCGCAACGACGTGCCCTATTCCCTGCCGCAACACAAAACCCGGTCGACCTTCAAGACGAACACGCATGAGGGTGACGGCTATAATGAGTTGCGGTTCGAGGACAGAAAGGACGAAGAAGAGATCTTTCTGCACGCCGAGCGCGACCACAACACGGTCATCAAGCACAACGAGACACATCAGATCGGCAACAACCGCAGCAAGGTCGTGGGTGTCGATCAAAAAGAAAACATCGGTCAGGACAAGCAGATCGATGTGGGCCGTGACCACGTGGAAACCATTGGCCAGGACGAAAAGAAGTTCGTTCACCGCAACGCCGAGCGGCAGGTGGACAAGGACAGCTTCGACTACGTCAACAACCATCGGGTCGAATACACCCATGCCAACCATCAAGAAGAGGTGGGCGCGCACCACTACATGAAGGTCGAAGGCGATGCCGAAGTGGCCGTGGGCCAAAAGCTGTTCCAGCGCTCCAAGATCCAAGTCCTGCACGCTAAGGACAAGTTCATCATCGGGGGGCCGGGTGGCACAATCGAGATCAACGCAAGCGGCGTCGTGATCCGCGCGACCAAGATCGACCTCAAGGCGCCGGTGGCGATCACGTCCGGTGCGCCGGACCAGATCAACAGCATCGAAAGCGCCGTGAACGAAGGCCTTGATCTGGCGCAGGTCTGTATCTCCAAGCTGACGGACGACTAGCACGCCATGATGACGCAAGCCCGGCAGACCGATCGACAGATCGCCCCCGTGCGGCGGGTGCCTCTGGGTGATGCGTGGCAGGATGCGCTGCGGACGCTTCTGTTTGACGCAACACCACCGCGTGCCGTGATGGGGCGCACGCCGGTCAAGGGTGCGGATACCGGTGACGCCACGGGCACGTTCATCCTGATCGAGGCTGCGCGCCGTCCGGATATCGAGGTGGTCCTGCAAGGATTTGATGTACGCTATGTGCCGATTTATCAGGGCGCATCTGCGGACACGTTTGCGCGCCACGCGCCCTATCTGGCCGAAATTCGCGGTGACAGCCGGGCGGCAGACTGGCTGATCGACGAAAGCTGGGGGCAAGGCTGGGGCGTCTGGCTGCGCAGCGACAGCACGCTCGCCGGCTTGCGCAAACAGTTCCGCAAGTTCACCCAGCTGTACAACCCGGACGAGGATCGGTGGTACGTGTTCCGCTTTTATGCGCCCGAAACGGTGCGGCGGGTGGTGCCGCTGATGCGGCCTGCTGATTTCGCCGACTTTACCCAAGGCATCGACGCCATCGTTGTCCCTGGCGTGACAAGCGCGCAGGCGCTGGTGATCTGATGCAATTGACCGCCGACACATTGGACAGTTTCAAGGCAGGCCGGTTCGAGGATTTCCTCGATGATGGTGCCGTGCAATTGCAGCGCATGTTCCCCGACCGGTTCACATCCTTTGCGGATGCCGATGTTGCCCATGATGCGGCACGAAATGTCGTGGGTCTGAGTTATGAGCGCGTCAGCGCGCTGGGACGGCGCAGCGGCCTTTTGGCGATGCGGCTCGCGTTTTTGAGGGCGGCCTACGGGATCGGCGTGCTGGATGATCCGCGCTATGCGCCGCTGCATGCGCTGGTCAATGCGCAAGCCGCAGCGACCGCATCGATCAAGCCGAACACTTCGATCGGAACGTATCTGACGGCGCACAAGGATCACTGGCATCAACCGCCGCTGGCCCGCGGTGCCCAGAGCCGGCCTGCGCTCTTGTCCCTGATCGAGCGGGAGCGGGCGGATTGGCCGCTGGTCATCGATCACCTCAGCAAAGCGCATCAAAGCGCCGGGACCGGGATCACGCCCGAGGCGGTGCATGCCTTTGTCGAACAATGCTACCGCGACGCCGTCACCATCGGGTTCGAGACGACCGTGGGCGTGCAAGTTCATGCGTTGATGGCGGACGCGTACGGCCTGCACTATTTCGATGATCCGCTCTTGCCCGATTGGGGTGCGCGGTATCGCGACACGCCCGAGGCCGAGCTTATCCCCCTGATCATGGCGCGCTTGCGCAACGAGGACACCTGACCATGGAGCCGATGGAGCCTGTCAACGTCGCCGACGCAGACCCCAATGATTGCCCGACCGGCACATGTGGAACGGATGTCTATGCGGCGTACGATCCGACCCCGGATATGGGCCAAATGGACATCGCGCTGGGGCTGCCGGATCCAAGCAGCAACCTGACCATCGAACAGATCATTTCGATGAATGGCGACGCATTTACCCAGTTTTGGATGCGCTTCATGCAAGCTTACGAGGACGAGCACGGGCGCGAGGACCGGATCAAGACAGCGGCGCTGTTTTTTCCCGGCGAAGGGCGTGAGGGCCATTACGAAATCGTGTACGATCCGGTCGGCACGCCCTTTTCGGCGGTTTACGGATGGTCGGACTGGGTGTCGAATAACCCGGTTCTGTGGGAAAACTACGAGCCTGCGGTCTTTACCACGTCACTTGGCAATATCTTCCGTTCGGTCGACAAGATCCGCTTTACCCCGGATATCCCACCCAGTTCGATGACGGATGCGCAGTTGCGGCAACTGGCGCGCCGATTGAAGGAAGCCATCGAAATCGAGCAGAATTTCTCGCGTTGGGCGACGGCGGCCTTTCAGGTCGCGCTGGTGGCGGTCACCGTGCTTGCGCTGGTATCCGGCGTGGGCGCGGTGGTGGCCGCGGGTTCGATTGCGCTGCGCGCTGCCGCCATCCTCGTTCTGGCCATCGAGCTGTCGGATGCCGTTGCGGTCGGCACCGGCTTTATTGGCGTGAATGAAGGGCGCGGCATCAACCCGCTCGAGGAGGCTGCGGCCCTTCTGGGCGGCGCGATCAATGATGACGACGGCGAAAAGGCAGCCCGCGTTGCATACGCGATGATCAACATCGGTGTTGGTCTCAAGGGCAAATGGCGCGCCCTTGCGATCATCCCGGCGGGCCTGGCGTATGGTGACCCCGGCGCGCTCTTGCCCGCAACGGACGCGACGACGGTCGACGTCTTTCGGGACTACTAGACATGGGCCGCTTCGATAAACTGCGTGGTGGAACGTTGGTGAACCTGGTGGGCGAACTGTCCCGCAAGGGATTTGACTTCTCGTTCCAGAAATACCCCAACATGGCCAACAAGTGGAAAGTGACCTTTGTCTGTCCGGCGGGTGCCAAGGCCAATTTCGCCACGATTGCGGGCAGCAATGCGGAAATGGTCAAGATCACCGATGCGCTGCGCATGGGCGGCGGCACCTTTCTGTTCAACCTGTCCCGTGCGGTGGGCTTGTTTGGTGAACGGGCGTTTTTGAACGCGGTCCGCAACGCGCGGGTTGACTACGTGTTTCGCACGGCCGACGGGTCGTTCAACCTCAAGAACATGACAATCGGCAAGACCCTGCAGTTGCAGAACTATTCCGGTCATGGCCTCGACCTCATCGCCAAGATCACGGCCCCGCGTCCGCCCGCGCCGCGCTGGGTGGCGTTCGAGGTCAAATCAAAGATGGGGCCGGACGTGCCGTTCCCGCGCCTCAGCGACAAGCAGGGCGAAATCACCTACGTGCAGGACGCGGCAGCCACCGCGATCAGTGGCATTGACCGGGCACGCGACGCCATCGCGCGCAACCAGACGCGGGGCCGGTCGTGGGAACGCTTGATCCCGGAACGGCGGACTGTCAATGAATTCAGGCAAGCCGCCGAGGCGGGGAATGTCACGAAAGTCCACGCCAAGGTGGAGCTTGACGGCCAAGGCAACCCGGTCGGGGAAATCATTGCGGAGGCATGGTGATGAGCGCCTATAGCGAGGACAAGATCAAAGACTGGCTGTCGCTCTATGATGATGACATTTTTTCGCTGCCATCGGTCGAAGACGCGTTCGGCGACTTTGACTACTATGTCAGCGACGAAAGTGATGTGACGCCCTTGGGGGCGGTGGATGCGTTCCGCCCCGTGGAAAACGCGTGCTTGTCGCATTTTGGCTACTGGATCTTGCAGGCCAAGGAGGTGCGCGCGGCCTCGCTCGACATTGCGCAGCGCGTGCGGTTTCTGCGGGACAACGCGCGCGTCCTGAGCTTTGAGAGCAACCCAAACCACCTGACGCCCTCGCTTGCCAATTATGGCGAGACGCTTCTGCAGCTGCTTGCAACCTCCCGCCTCGACCTTGTGACCCCTACCGAGCAACTGGCGCTGGGCGTTCTGAAATCAGGACGCTACAAGGCGCCGGACGGGGCGGGCGGATATTTCAGCGCGCCTGCGCGTGTCGGGGTCTTTGCGCTCGAAATGCTGGCGGCAGCGCGGGGTGAGGCCATCGAGTGGGAGACGTTTCACGTCCCGCCCGACCGCTTCTGGCTTGATTGTGCACGGGTGGGTTTGACCGAACCCGATCCGACCAAAGCCGCCGAATGGGCGCGGGAGTTGTGTGACGCGCATATGCGGACCCTGCGCTCCGACCTCGAAAACGGTGCCCTGAACGCAGCGCCGGGACAGGAAATCGAGGAGGCTGCGCATTTCCTCTGGCCGATTTCGACAGTCGCCTTTCTGCGGATGCGCGCCAGGCTGGGCCTCAGCACCGCAGAGGTGGATCATCCGTTGATGCGCACCAGCTTTGCAGTGCTGCACGATTGGGCGATCCCTGGGGACGCCTGGCCCGGCGCGCCGTGGTATGCTGATGTCCTCGCCAAGATTGAGGACGCCGCACCAGAGCTGTCACCGTCCCTCGCGCCCATTCGCTAGCCTGCCACGAAGGGCCATCGCCCCATGTGTCAGGTCGATGCGGTACAGACTGTCGGTGCCGCCGCCGCCCAGTGCCGCGAACGTGTCTGACCAGACCCACCGGCGTATGCTGGACAGCCGTGGCACGGTCGTACCATCGGGCAGGGTTTCGGTCGCGCCGCGCCCGTCGGGGTCGTCGAGCGATGCGACGAAGCTGTCCGGATCGCGCTCGATCTGCGCTGAGCATACCGTCGCGGGCAAGGCCCCTGTTGCGATGCCCCGCGCACATCGCGTCGCGTAAGATGTGCCAGGATGTGTGCGCCACCGCTCAATCTTTTCGACAGCTTTGGTTCCGCCGACCGGACGCACCCACGTGTTGGATTTCCATTGGTCGGAGTGAGAGGATTCGAACCTCCGGCCCCTGCCTCCCGAAGACAGTGCTCTACCAGGCTGAGCTACACTCCGACCGATGCCGCCGATTACTCGGACGCATCCCCTTTGGCAAGGGGCTTGTCGCGGTGGCGGCCCGAGGTCATCAGGTCACTGATACGCATCACGGATGGGGTGCCCACACGGCTGCGGGTACGCAGAACGGGGGTGTTTTCCGAGTTCCCGCCACGGCTTTCGCGGAACACGATAAAGAGGCCCGAGATGATGATGATGCCCGCGCCGACGCCGGTGTATAGGTCCGGCGTTTCGTCAAAGAACAGCAAGCCGTAGGCCGTCGCCCATAGGATTTGCGAATACTGCATGGGGGCCACGATGGCCGCCTCGCCAGTCTGGTAGGCTGCGATGATGAAACGCGCGGCGACCCAAGCCATGACCGAGATTATGGCGAGCATCCCCAGATGCTCGACGGGCATGGGTTTGTAGACAAAGCCAAGGGCCGCTCCCATCACCACGAAATTGGCGACCATCGGATACAGGAGCATGACCACCGTACGCTCTTCCGACCCGATCTTGCGCACGACGATGGAGGCGAAGGCGCCGCTGAATGCGGCGAGGATCGCGGCGAAATGGCCGAGCGTCAGCTCGGTCGATCCGGGGCGCAGCACCACCATGACGCCCGCAAGGCCCACCATCACGGCAATCCAGCGTGGCAGGCGCACCTTTTCGCCCAGGATGGGGATCGACAGGAGGGTGATCAGCAAGGGTGTCGCAAAGAGGATCGCATAGGTCTGGGTGAGCGGCAGATTGGAAAAGGCAAAGAATGCCGACACGCCCGTGACGACGGCGCCCACCGTCCGCACCGCCATCCACCAGGGGTGCACGGGCAGCAGCGTGCCGGGCTTGGCGTCGCGCATCAGCATGATCGTGGCCAGGGGAAAGCTGAGCAGGACGCTGAAAAACACGATCTGGATCGGGGAATAGATGGCCCCCAGCGTCTTGATGAACACGTCGTGGGTCGAAAACAGCCCAAAGGCGATGAGCGCGAGCAGCGCCCCTTTGGCATTGGAAGACATGGCAAGCGCCCCGGGAGGTTGTGGCCCGCTTTGCATAGCGGGCCAGCGTGGAATGTCCAGACGTCAGCGGGCCTGATCTTGGGGCGGTCGGGCCATGGATCGCGCGCAACACGCTATGATCACAGTGCCCGAGCCGGCCCCGACGGAATGTTGTCAGGCCACGCTGTTGATGGCGGCGCCGGTGCCCGGTCCGTCAGATGCCCATGTCGTCACGGCGTGTTGCCGTCCTATCCGCTCAGAGGCTTGCGTCGAGTGCAGTAAGGATTGCGTCGCCCATTTGTGACGTAGAAAGCGGCGTGCCGCCTTCAGGTCCCATAAGGTCCGCCGTGCGCGCGCCGGAGGCCAGGACGCTTTCGATGGCGTTTTCCAGCCGCGTGGCCTCATCCCCCTGATCAAAGGAGTAGCGCAGTGCCATGGCAAAGCTGAGGATGCAGGCAATGGGGTTGGCCTTGCCCTGACCCGTGATGTCGGGGGCGGAGCCGTGCACGGGTTCGTACATCGCCTTGGGCCGTCCGTTGGCCATGGGCGCGCCGAGCGAGGCAGAGGGCAGCATGCCCAGCGAGCCGGTGAGCATCGCGGCACAATCCGACAGGATGTCACCAAAGAGGTTGTCGGTCACGATCACGTCGAACTGCTTGGGCGCGCGCACCAGCTGCATCGCGCCGTTGTCGGCGTACATGTGGCTCAGCTCGACCTCCGGGTAATCCTGGCCGACGCGGGTGACGACCTCGCGCCAGAGGATACCGGATTCCATCACGTTGGCCTTTTCCATCGAACAGACCTTTTTGCCCCGGCGCATGGCCAGTTCAAAGGCGGAGCGCGCAGCGCGCTCGATCTCGGATTCGGTGTAGCGCTGGGTGTTGATGCCCACGCGTTCATTGCCTTCTTCGAAGATGCCGCGCGGCTCGCCGAAGTAGACGCCAGAGGTCAGCTCGCGCACGATCATGATGTCGAGGCCCGCCACGATGTCCTTTTTCAGCGACGAGAAATCGGCCAGCGCGTCAAAACACTGCGCGGGGCGCAGGTTGGAAAACAGGTCCATCTCCTTGCGCAGGCGCAGGAGGCCCCGCTCGGGTTTGACCGAGAAATCCAGATCGTCATAGGCGGGCCCACCCACGGCGCCCAGCAGAACGGCGTCAACCTCTTGGGCGCGTGCCATCGTGTCGTCGTGCAGGGGCACGCCGTGCGCGTCATAGGCGGCACCGCCCACAAGGTCGGTGGTCACGTCAAAGGGCATGTCCCGCTTGGCCCCGAACCAGTCGATGATGCGGGTGACCTCGTCCATCACTTCGGGACCAATACCGTCGCCGGGCAGGATCAAGAGGGTGGGGGTGGACATGCGCAGGCTCCTTGTTTTGCTTGGGCTTCGCCTACTCGGGCGCGGCCGGAATGGCAAGGTCCACCCAGACCAGACGGTGGCGGCTGGCCGTGACCGCGATCTGGGCCAGCGGATCGTCGGGCGCGGGCCACAACACGGCGCTGTCCACCACGCGCAGGTCGGTCGAGGGCAGGACATAGCTGACCCGCAGATCGCCCGGCACGGGGTCGTCCCAATCCACGGTGTCGGTGCCAGAAAACCCTTTGGGCGCGGTGGCCTGAAGGCGCGGGTCGGACAGCAGGGCGGTGATTGCCGCCTTGCGGCCCTGGCCATCCTCGGGATCGAGGTTGGCGTCGCCCGCCAGCACAAAGGGGGCTGCAGGCGCAGGCCCGAAAGCGCCGTCGAGGATCATCTCCCACAACCGCAGCTCATCGTGGTTGCGCCGCCCGTTGCGGTCCTCGGGGCCGTCAAAGACCGGCGGGCTGGCGTGGAAGGTCATAAGGTGCAGCGGGCCCTCGGGCAGGTCGATGGGCACGATCCAGTGGCCGGTCGTCGACAGGCGTTGTGCGGCGCGCGCCTCGGCGCTGGGGAACGGGTCGCCCTGCACTTCGGGCAGCAATGCGCCCGGAATATCCTCCCACAGCAGGGCCGAGAAATCCTGCGCCGCGTCGGCACGAATGGGATAGCGCGACAGCACCGCCATGCCACCCTGGCCTGTGAACCGCCCGTAGCCTTGGGCGTCACGCGGGCCGCCCAACAGGCGGTCGCCGTCCATGTCGAGGCCCGTGGCCATGCCGGTGTTGGGCCGCAGGGCAAAGTGGTGGTCGTACCCGGCCAGCGCGGCAAAGCGCGTGAGCGCCTCGCCCGTCAGGTCAAAGTCAAAGCTTTGCAGGGCGACAATGTCGGCGTCCGCTGCCGCCAGCACCGCCAGAACAGCTGCGATCTGATCGTCCTCGCCCCGCGCGATATCGCGCAGCAAGAGGCCGGGACCGTCGCGGGCCAGTTCGGTGTTGAAGGTGGCGATGCGGTAGGTGTCGGCCAGGGCACTGCTGCTGAGCAGCGCACCGGCCAGAAGGATCAGACGGGCTGCAACTCGCCGTCCACCGCAGCATAGGCGCGCTCGCGCTGGTCGCGGATCATCTCGCCGATGCGGTGCATCGCGATGCCGCGCATGATCATGCTGGCAGGAAGGAAGGCCCATGCGGTCATTGTCCAGATCAGCGTCTGTGGCGAGTCGAGCGAGATCGGGTTTAGCAGGTCCGACGCCGCCTTGACCACAGCCGGGATCATGAAGGGCAGAAGGAACCCCAGCGCGATGTTGATCCGCGCGTCCCGGTGCAACCGGTGCAGTACGTCGCCGCCCGCCGTCGGGTCAAAGAGGGGCATATTGACCCAAACGTTGAACGCGCCGTGGCGCATCGGCCAGCCAAGGATGCGGACGAGGAACAGGAACGCCGTCATCGCGCACAGCGAGCTGAAATAGGCCATGCCTGCGGCGGTCCGGACCGATTGTACCAGCTCCTCTTCGGAGCCGTCGGGCAGCATCAGCACGACCATGCGCACCGGGCTATAGGGGAAGTCGATGCTGTTGCCGACGATCGTACCGATCGAGGTCAGCGCCTGCGTGGTCGCAGACGGGTCGACCTTGCCCTTGAGGATGAACGACAGTGTCAGGACCGTTGCAAAGAGGGCCGCAAAGCGTAGCCGGTTGAACGGAGCGGCATCGCGGAACTCCACAATGCTGGGGCTTGCCGCATTGTATTCGATAAAGGTGAGAACAGCCGCGATCAGGGCGATCAGCACAGTTATCTGTGACGTATCCATCGACACATCCGGCACTACGAGAGACGGCGTTGCAATCAGCAAAGCCACCAGAATAGCGCGTGCAGCCGCGCTCGTCATACGTGCAATCACGTCTTCGATCCCTTCAAACTGGCCAGCCGCGATGCGTTGCCGCGGCTTGTTCCAACTTGATCCCACCGGGTCAGGCGGGTGCCTCAATTTGGCCGTATTTCTGCCTTGATTGACCCGATGTCACAAGTCTCGTGGTTAATAGGACGTTAACGGTCGGGCAATTTGAGGGAAGGTGTGGTGCGTTTGTGCATCATTTCTGAGGCGCGAATGAGGCAGGGCGCAACATGTTGTGTGAGCGCGCCGTGGCCGGCATATCGAGGCGCCTCTGATATGCCATGCCTTGGTTAACTCGGGCTCAGACCCAAGGGCGCGCCTGGGCTGCTTGCGCCTCGTAGACGTCGATGCTCGTGGCCTTTTCCATGGTCAGGCCAATGTCATCCAGCCCTTCGAGCAGGCACCGCTTTTTGAACGCGTCCACCTCGAATGAAAAGCTTTCGCCATCCGAAGTCGTCACGGTCTGGTTTTCCAGATCGACCGTCATGCGGGCGTTCGATCCCTTTTCGGCGTCCTTCATCAGCACATCGACGGCCTCTTGGGGCAGGGCGATGGGCAGGATGCCGTTCTTGAAGCAGTTGTTGTAGAAGATGTCGGCAAAGCTGGTGGAGATCACGCAGCGGATCCCGAAATCCTTGATGGCCCATGGCGCATGCTCGCGGGACGACCCGCAGCCAAAATTGTCACCGGCCACCAGAATCTCGGTCTCGCGATATTGCGGCTGGTTCAGCACGAAATCGGGGATTTCGTTGCCCTGGCGGTCAAAGCGCATCTCGTCAAAGAGGTTGGCGCCAAGGCCGGACCGTTTGATCGTCTTCAGGAATTGCTTGGGGATGATCATATCGGTGTCGATATTCACCAGCGGCATCGGTGCCGCGATCCCTGTGAGCGTTTCGAACTTGTCCATGCCGCGCCTCCATCGTCGATCATGATGGATAAAACACCTTGGCCACACGCGCGCAAGTCTTTGTCGCCTCGCTGCGCCGCGCTAGGACGACCAGGCGGTCAGCAAGGCGCGGGCGGCTGACCAGTCCGCCTTGGCCTGCAGGCCGGTGACGACGGTGTTCATCGTGCCGAAAATGGCGTCATCGGTGGAATCGAGCTTGATGTCGGCAGGCACAAACGGGTTCAGCCGCACCAGCTTGTCCTTGAAGAGCGCCTGCGCGATGCGCGTCTGGTTTTCGGCGGAGGCGGTCAGCGTCAACTCGAGCAGGCCCGCGGTCGGGGCGATCTCGCCAGCGCCGAACCATTCGAGCACGCCATAATAGTCAGGGCCCCAATAAGCAGCATCTTTGTTGGTGATCGCCAGAGGCTGCAGGCCGGTGCCGATGGACAGGATTTCGATGTCGCCCAGGTGCCGTTTGGGATCGGCGGCCAGCGCAATTTCGACCGCGTTCATGACCGGGTTGTTGGCAAAGGTGCCGCCATCGGCAAAGTACATCGAGCGCGTCGCGCTGATGTCGATGGAATGCGGTGGGAAATAGCTGGGCGCGGCGGACGTGGCCAATGCCCCGTCCTTGAGCGTGATCCCCAGCGTATCCGCGCCGAAGGCGGTGCCGACGACGTGGTTGGACAGGGTCACAGGCCCCCAGTTGCGCAGACCCGGTTTGTTCGGGTCGCGGGCGTCGGGGGGCAGTTCCATGGCCAGCGCGGCCGTGTTCACGGCCAGCACAAGGCTGGAGGGGACAGACCCAAAGGTGCGATCGCCGACAAGGTCGTGGGCGATGTCGCGCACCCCGTCGGGGCTGTATTGCGCCGACAGGATGCCCGCGCCGCCCGCAAGCCCGAGGGTTTCCAAAAGGTCTTCGACCACCGTGCCAAAGCGGGTGGTGGTCAGCTCTTGAAAGATCTTTTTGGCATCGTTTCGGTAGATGCACACGATCTTGTCGATCAGGTCGGTCATATCCTTGCCCTGCGCCCGCCCGTCGGCCAGTGCGATGGCGATCAACCCGCCGGTCGAGGTGCCGGCAAAGCCGTCCACATGGTCGAGAAAGCCGGTATCTGCATGCAGATCCTGCATGATCCGCGCGCTGAGATAGCCGCGGATGCCGCCGCCGTCACAAGACAGGATTTTGAATGTCATGATCGTTGCCCCCCAGTGTCCCAACCTACGGTAGCATACTGCCGGGGTGCGTGTCTTGGGCGGCGGTGGGGTCGCGGACGGTAGCGTGCCGCACAGGGCCGTGTTCGCGATGTCGAGAGCGGTTTATTCGTTGCCCTGAACGCGGTCGAGGTCGGGTGCGTCGGCCTGGGCGATGCGCAGGGCGGTGTCGGTATTGATGGCGGTGCAAAACTCGCCATGCAGGTTCGATACGGTGACGTCGTGCAGCAGCTGCGGGTCATAGTCGGTGCCGTCCGGCCCGATCCGGTTGCAGGTGGCGCAAGCGTCGTGGACCAGATAGGTGTCATAGCCCATGTTGCCGGACATCCGCACCGAGGTTTCGACACAGAAGTTGGTGAAGAAGCCTGCAACGACGAGGCGGTGCACCCCGTGCTGACGCATGCGCAGCTCCATGTCCGTGCCGACAAAGGCCGAATTCACATCCTTTTCGATCACGACCTCACCTGGCACCGGTTCGAACCCGTCGATCTGTTCGCCTGTGGGCAGGTCGAATTTGAGGGGGGATGCCGCCTCGCGGCTGTCATGGCGGGTGAAGAACACCGGGTGACTCGCGTTGCGCCACTGCGTCAGCAGCTTGCGCATGTTGGCCTCGGCGCCGGGGTTGTTGCGACGGCCCGTGGGGCCGCCCCAATGTTCGAAAGTGTTCACACCCTTCTGGATGTCGATCAGCAGGAGGCCGGTTTCGGGGCCGAATTGGCGGATCATCGGTTCGTCCTTTGGATGGGCACGACGCGCTGCATCAGTTCGCGGACATCCGTCAGCTTGCCGGTGATCGCCGCCGCCGCTGCCATGCCGGGCGAGACGAGGTGCGTGCGGCCCTTGTAGCCTTGGCGCCCTTCGAAGTTGCGGTTGGACGTGGACACGCAGCGTTCGCCCTCGCTCAACTGGTCGGGGTTCATCGCAAGGCACATGGAACAGCCCGCAAGGCGCCATTCGAATCCGGCCTCTTTGAAGATATCGGCAAGCCCTTCTTCTTCCGCTTGGGCGCGCACGAGGCCCGAACCGGGCACGACCATCGCACGTTTCACGGCGATTTTCTTGCCTTTGAGGATTTCAGCGGCGGCGCGCAGATCCTCGATCCGGCCATTGGTGCAAGAGCCGATGAACACCGTGTCGATCTCGATCTCGGACAGCGGGGTGCCGGGGGTCAGGCCCATATAGTCGAGCGAACGCTGGGCGGCCCCGACCTTGCCGCCTTCAAAATCTTCGGCGGCGGGGACGTTGGCGGTGATTGGCAGCACGTCTTCGGGTGAGGTGCCCCAGGTGACGACGGGCGCGATGTCCTCGCCCTTGATGGTCACGACCTTGTCCCAATGGGCGTCGTCGTCGGAGTAGAGCGTTTTCCACCACGCCAATGCGGCTTCGAACTGCGCGCCCTTGGGGGCGTGGGGCCGGCCCTTGACGTAGTCAAAGGTCTTTTCGTCCGGCGCGATCAGGCCAGCGCGTGCACCGCCTTCAATCGCCATGTTGCAGACGGTCATGCGCCCTTCCATGGACAGGTCACGGATCGCTTCGCCGCAATATTCGATGACATAGCCGGTGCCGCCTGCGGTGCCGGTCTCGCCGATCACGGACAGTGTGATGTCCTTGGCTGTCACCCCGGGGCGGAGCTTGCCCGTGATCTCGACCTTCATGTTCTTGGATTTCTTCTGGATTAGCGTTTGCGTGGCCAACACGTGTTCGACCTCTGACGTGCCGATGCCATGCGCCAGCGCGCCAAAGGCACCGTGAGTGGCAGTATGCGAGTCACCGCAGACCACGGTCATGCCGGGCAGGGTCCAGCCCTGTTCCGGGCCGACGATGTGCACGATGCCCTGACGGATATCGGACACGGGGTAGTAGTGAATGCCAAAGTCCTTGGCGTTCTTGTCGAGGGCCGCAACCTGAATGGCGCTGTCCTCGGTCATGTTCGCGGGATCTTCGCGACCGGCGGTCGTGGGCACGTTGTGATCCGGTACGGCGATGGTCTTTTCCGGTGCGCGGACGGGGCGGCCCGCCATGCGCAAGCCTTCAAAGGCTTGGGGGCTGGTCACCTCGTGCACCAAATGGCGGTCGATGTAGAGCAGGCAGGTGCCGTCCTCGGCCTCGTGCGCCAAGTGGGCATCCCAGATTTTGTCGTAAAGCGTCTTGGGGGACATCGGTCCTCTCCCTTTGTCAGAGGCGTGTTTCGGGGGGATGAGCGGGGCGCGGCCCTATAGGCGCGCCAGCACCGTGTGGGTGGCGCCGTAAAAGCGTTCGCGCAGGCGGGCGCGGTCATCCATGTCGAAACGGTGTGTCATGGCCAAGGGGATACATCGGAGCCTGCCGCGTCGCAAGCGGAACGCGCGCGGCATCGGACACGCGGGCGGGCGCGACACCTTGTGGTCGGCTGCGGCCCCGTGCCAGTCTCGGACCAAAGGAAAGGGCGCAATGGCCAATCACACCGATGACAGCGGCGGCACCGTCTCTGACGCGTTGAACTCCGCCGCAGAGGCGGCCGCGCTTGGCGAAACGGCCGAGATGGATCTGGCCGCGACGGTCCTGTCCATTGGACAGATGCTGCTGGCCGAGGGCGACGCGCTGCTGACCGCGATGCTGCGGCCGTGGGTGGGTTATCAGGCGCTGATCGTCGTGGGCCTACTGGTCGTCGCACATCTGCTACGCGCCGTGCTGGGCCCCCGCATCCGCGCGTGGATGGGCACGCGCGAGGGCTGGCCGAAATGGCGCATGCGCGTGCTGGTGGTGGTGCATCAGCGCCTGCGCTCGATCTTTTTCGTCGCGCTCATCTGGGCCGTGGTGCTGGTCATGCGCGAGATCACATGGCCCTCACGCTCTTACGTGCTGGGGCTGATCGCGACGCTGGCGACCGCCTGGCTGCTG
The DNA here is from genome assembly GCA_038525585.1 of Pseudomonadota bacterium. GTDB lineage: Bacteria > Pseudomonadota > Alphaproteobacteria > Rhodobacterales > Rhodobacteraceae > Tateyamaria. Next base: position 11,381 of record JBCBHM010000024.1, on the reverse strand, counting down.
GTGGTGTTCGCCACCAGGCTGATCCGGTCGATGTTCTTGCGCCGCGTGGTGCGGTTCGGTGCCTGGATCTACGTGACGCTTTACGTGTTGGGGGTGGTCGAGGAGACCGCGCAGATCCTCGATGCGGCGGCCTTCAGCATCGGAGAATTCCGCCTGTCGCTGCTGTTGATCGTGCAGGGGGCCGTGGTCATCGGCCTGCTGCTGGCGCTGGCGCGGTTTGTGACCAAGACCACGTCGAGCCGCATTCAGGGGAACGAGGACATTTCGCCCTCGATGCGGGTGCTGATCGTCAAGGTCGTGCAGATCGTGTTTTACGCGATCGCCTTCTTTGCGGGCGTGCAGGCGCTGGGGATCGATCTGACGGGGCTTGCGGTTCTGTCGGGGGCCATCGGTGTCGGCCTTGGCTTTGGTCTGCAAAAGGTGGTGTCGAACCTGGTGTCGGGCGTGATCATCCTGCTCGACAAGTCGATCAAACCCGGTGACGTCATCAGCCTTGGTGAAACCTTCGGCTGGATCCAGACCCTGGGTGCGCGATACGCCAGCGTGGTCACGCGGGATGGCAAGGAATACCTGATCCCGAACGAGGATCTGATCACCGGGCAGGTGGTCAACTGGTCCCATTCGAACGAATTCGTGCGCCTCGATATCTACTTTGGGACGTCCTATGGCTGCGACCCGCATGCGGTCCGGCGGCTGTCGATCGAGGCGGCCAAGGGGGTCGAGCGTGTGCTGTCGTCGCGCCCGCCGGTGTGCCACATCGTGGGTTTTGGCGACAGCTCGGTCGATTACATCCTGCGGTTCTGGATCACGGATCCCACCGGCGGGCTGACCAACATAAGGGGCAATGTGTACCTGGCCCTCTGGGACACGTTCAAAGAAAACAACATCTCCATCCCCTTCCCGCAGCGCGAGGTGCGGATCCTGGAGGATGTGGAACCGGAGGGCTTGGTCAAAGGTTGATCCTGTAAAAGGAGAGACATCATGACATCGACCCTCACCCTGCGCGCCGTCGAGAAGGTGACACATGACACCAACCGCTACGTGTTCGACGTCCCCGCAAACCTCGATTTCGAGCCTGGACAGGCGGCGGAGCTGACCATCGACAAGGATGGCTGGCGCGACGCCGGGCGGCCCTTTACGTTCACCTCGCTGCCGGGTGATGACACGTTGGAATTCATCATCAAGATCTACGAAGAACGCGATGGCGTCACCGACCGGATGGACGAGCTGGAGCCGGGGGATCAGGTTACATTGGACGGCCCGTTTGGCGCGATCACCGATCACGGGCCGGGCGTTTTCATCGCCGCAGGCGCGGGCATCACGCCGTTCATTCCACTGTTGCGCAACCGGGCGCGCCATGCCGATCTGGCGGGGTGCAGCCTGATCTTTGCCAACGACACCGCGCGCGACATCATCCTGCGGGGCGAGTGGGAGGCGATGGACCTGCCCACGCATTTCATCCTGTCCGAGGAGGCGGCGGAGGGCTGTGACCACGGCCATGTCGATCAAGCCTATCTGCGCGCGAAGATCGAGGATTTCGACCGCATCTTTTACATCTGTGGGCCGCAACCATTTGTGGATACGGTGCGCGACGCGCTGACAGCGCTGGGCGTCGATGCGGACCGGATCGTGACGGAAGAGGGCTGGTAAGCCCTCACTCTGTCGCGACAGCCTCGAGCAGATCGCCCGGCTGGCAGTCAAGCGCTGCGCACAGCCGGGCAAGTGTTTCGAACCGCACGCCCTTGACCTTGCCGGATTTGAGCAGGCTCAGGTTCTGTTCCGTGATGCCGATCTGGGCTGCGAGCTCGCGGCCCCGCACCTTGCGCAGCGCCATGATCACGTCGAGGCGCACGACGATTTCGGTGCTCATATGAACCCTTTGTTTTCCTCGGCAAGGCGCGCAGCCTCGGATTGGATCCAGCCGAACAGGGTCATCAGCCCGGCGGCAAGCAACAACAGGCACTCGGTACTGCCAAATCCGATGGCAAGGGACCGGGTCCCAGGCGGGTTGTTCCACGTGAGCGCGGCAATGATGACGGTATTGCCAGCCGTGTGCGCCACCGCCAGCAAGACCATGCGGCGTCCAATGCGCTGAATGTGTTGCGCCGTCTGCCCGCCAAAGACATCACCGCGCCCGCAGGCCACCAGCCAGCCGCGCACACCCCATAGCACCCACATGAACAGAGCCAGGCGCAAGGTCTCGACCCCGATCCAGACCAGCGTTGGCCCGGTGCCCAGGTCGTTTGGCACCAGCGAGAGACCGTAGATCGTTTGCAGTGCTTCGGTGTCGGCCGCACCGCTGCCCAGGGCAATCAGTGCCGTCAGCGGGATGGCGACGATCAGACCGGTGATCAACCGTGCCATCAACCGGGCGCGCCGGGCGATGCGTTCAATGCTCATCTCTGTTTCCTTCCTCACATTGCAAGTTTAATGTAAAACAATAAAGAATCATCTTAAAGAGGGAAATTGGTGAAGCAGCTCCTTTTGACCGTCTCCATCGCGCTCGGCGCTTGCAGCACCTTGGTGCCCGGCACGATCCTGCAACTGAACGACGTTGACCCGCTGACGGCTGATCCCGCTGTGATCGCTCTGCAGGCGACCTTGCCGGAAAGCGTCGGAGTGATGCCGGGGTCGGCGACGCTTCAACTCAGCGCGCGGTTGCGCGACGGGAGCGAGCGAACGGGCAGTTTTGTGATCGAACAGATGGGGGACGTGTTTCAGGTGAGCCCGGAGGGGCATGATGACTTGCGGGCGCTCCAGGCCGACATTGCGGCGTGGAAGGCCGCAGATCCCGATGGCACCGAGGGCAGCCTTGGCATCGATCTCGAACCCTGCCGCAAGGGCGCTGACATCCCGGCCGACGCGACGCTTTCGGTTGCTGTCCGGCTTGAGGCGGATGGCGCATTCCTGCCGCTGGTGCGCGACGCGCGTCTGGTGGATTTGCTGGATAATGACACAGTGGACACGATGACACGCTGCCCGTGAACCGGTTTCATTGAAATGTCATGCCCGGGTTGCTATTCTTCTGTCATCCTGGCGCCCGGGCAAGCGGCGCGACGCATAAGGAGGACAATGTCCTGTCATTCTCTGCAGAGGCGGTTCAATCCGCTGATGGAGCCGCGGCGATGAAGGCCGCATCCCACAGTCAAGCCACAAGCGAGGCGCTCCTTGCGGCTGTGCTGTCTTCCCTTTCAGACGACAAAGCCGAAGACATCGTGCAGATTGACCTGCGCGGGAAAACGGCCTTTGGCGACTACATGGTGATCTGTTCGGGACGCTCATCTCGTCAGGTGGCCGCCATTTCGGAAAAGCTGGCCGAACGGATCAAGTCCGAATTCGCCCACGGCGTCCGGATGGAAGGCAAGGATACGGGCGATTGGGTGTTGATCGACACGGGCGATGTGATCGTCCACGTGTTCCGGCCCGAAGTGCGCGAATTCTATCAGTTGGAAAAGATGTGGCAGCCTGAGCTGGCCACGACAAACTGACGCCGTTTCATGCGCGTCACGCTATGCGTTGTGGGTCGCCTGCGCGGCGGCCCCGAAGCCGATTTGATTTCCGATTACGCGAGCCGGTTTGACCGGACCGGCCGGGCCCTTGGCCTCGGCCCTCTGGCGGTCGTGGAGGTCGAGGATCGCAAGGGCGGCGGCATGACCGCTGAGGCGGTGCTGTTGCGCCGGGCGGTGCCGAAAGGCGCTGTGCTCTGTTGTCTGGATGAACGCGGCACGGTCGAGACGTCGCCCGCCTTTGCCCGGCGTCTTGCCGGATGGCGGGATGCGGGGCGGGGCGACATGGCGTTTGTGATCGGCGGCGCCGATGGCATCGATCCGGGTCTGCGGGCGCACGCGGATCATCTATTGTCCTTCGGCGCGATGGTCTGGCCACACATGTTGGTGCGCGTGATGCTGACCGAACAGCTCTACCGTGCCGCCTCGATCCTCGCTGGTGGGCCCTATCACCGCAGTTGAGCCAAGCGATCTTTGCAAAGATCGCCGACTTGCGATTTTTGGAAAAATCGCACTCCGTCAGGGCAGGTCGACGATTGTCGTTCCCTCGTTCCAGCCGTCCGGCAGGTCACGGGCCTGGACCTGCACCTGCGTGGTGCCGGCGGGGATCTGCACCCCGTCGAGGCTGCGGGTGAAGGGCTGTTCGTCCACATGCGGGTGGAAAAGGACCCGCATCCCCAACTCATTTCCATTCATGTCAAGCACCCGCCACCCGTCAGCGTAGTGATCCCAGCCGGTGTCTGGATGACTGATGGTCACGGAAAAACGATAGGTGTCGGTCCCGGTGCGGGTCACATCAACGGCTTCGATCGCCGGTTCTTCGGCGATGGCGGGGCTGGCGATCAGCAGGAGTGGGATCAGATGCTTCATGTGGCTTGCTTACCCTGGATGGCCGTGACCTGTCGCCTCACGACTCCGTGCCCAGCAGGATATTGCGGGAGTTCGAGGCGAACTCGCGCCGCCAGATCACCGCAAGGGTAAAGAGTGTCGCGGCCACAAGGGCGAGGGGACCTGCGAGCCAGGCCGCACAGGCGAGGCCGAAATAGACAGCGCGCAGACCGCGATTGAAGGACCGTGCTGCCGTGATGTTGATTTCGGCCGCCTGATCGGCACGGGTTTCGCACAAGGCGTGCGTCGTGTCATTGGGTACGGCAGCCATCACCACCGCCGCGTAGCCAAAGAGCCGGTTGGCCCAGACGAATTTCAGGAATGCGTTGGTCAGGAAAAGGGCCAGCACCACCAGCTTGGCCTCCCACACGAAGGTGGGCGCGTCCATCAGCACGAGATCGTTGGCGATGCCCGTCAGCCGTTCTGCGTTGCCCATCACGGCCAGTGTCCCGCCGATGGCGATCACAGCGGTGGAGGCGAAAAATGCCGTGCCCTGCCGTAGGCTTGCCACGATCTGCGCATCAAAGATGCGCGGCTCGCGCGTGATCATCTGGCGCATCCATTCGCGGCGGTAACCGGCCATGATCTGTGACGTCGACGGGTGTTTGGCACCCGGATGTTCGATCCGCCAGCCGATCGCGGCCCAGCTGACCAGCAGAAAGCCAAGGGCGGCGCCGTCATAGGGCGTAAAGAGCATCAAGCGGTCGAGCCAGGTCATGGCCGCTGCATACACTCTGAGGAATCGGATTGCATCCCGGACAAATTGGTAATATCTTTTTACCAATCCAAGGAGGTGCCCCATGGAAATGCCAAAGCCCGACGCCCTCGTCCTGTCTCGCAAGGCGCGCGTTGTGTCCCGCCTGCGCGATGTCTTGCCCCAGGACGCGGTGATCGACGACCCGGCGGAAACGCGGGCCTATGAATGCGATGCCCTCACCGCCTACCGGTGCCCGCCCATGGTCGCCGTCCTGCCTACCACGACGGCGGAAGTTTCGGACGTGCTGCGCATTTGCCATGACGAAGGTGTGCCGGTTGTGCCACGTGGTGCTGGCACGTCGCTGGCCGGTGGCGCGCTGCCGACGGCAGACTGCGTGATCCTGGGGGTGGCACGCATGAACGCGGTGCTCGAGACCGATTACGACAACCGGTTCGTCCGGGTGCAGACCGGGCGCACGAACCTGAGCGTGACCGGCGCGGTCGAAGGCGACGGGTTCTTTTACGCGCCGGACCCTTCGAGCCAGCTGGCCTGCGCCATCGCGGGCAACATCGCGATGAATTCGGGCGGGGCGCACTGCCTGAAATACGGGGTGACCACGAACAACCTCATGGGTGTGACGCTGGTTCAGATGGACGGCACGGTGGTTGAGCTTGGTGGCGCGCATCTGGATGCGGGCGGGCTCGATCTGCTGGGCGTCATCTGTGGCTCCGAAGGGCAGTTGGGTGTGGTGACCGAGGCGACCTTGCGCATCCTGCGCAAGCCCGAGGGGGCGCGGCCGGTGCTCATGGGCTTTGACAGCGCCGAAGTCGCGGGCGCCTGTGTCGCCGACATCATCAAGGCGGGCGTGCTGCCCGTCGCCATCGAGTTCATGGACCGCATGCTGATCGAGGTCTGCGAAGACTTTGCCAAGGCCGACTATCCGATGTGTGAGGCGTTGTTGATCGTCGAGGTCGAAGGGTCCGATGCCGAGATTGACGCGCAGTTGCAGCTGATCAAGGCCATCGCGGAGCGTCACAACCCCGTGGCCCTGCGCGAAAGCGCGAGCCCGGAGGAAAGCGCGCGCATCTGGGCCGGCCGCAAGGCCGCGTTTTCGGCCATCGGGCGGGTCAGCGACTATATGTGCCTTGACGGTACGATCCCGGTGTCCGAGCTGCCCTACGTGCTGCGCCGCATCGGTGAGATGTCCAAGGAATACGGGCTGGCAGTGGGCAATGTGTTTCACGCGGGCGACGGCAATATGCATCCGCTCATTTGCTATGATGCCAACAAGCCCGGCGATCTGGAGATCTGCGAGGCTTTCGGGGCCGAGGTGCTTAAGCTCTGTGTCGAGGTCGGCGGGTGCCTGACCGGTGAGCATGGTGTGGGCATCGAAAAGCGGGACCTGATGAAGGTGCAATACGCACCTGCAGATCTCGAGGCGCAGATGGCGGTGAAGGATGTGTTTGACCCGGCATGGCTGTTGAACCCCGCGAAAGTGTTTCCGCTGGACGCCTCATCGACGCGGCGGGTTGCGCTCGCCGCGGAATAGGTGGGGCTGCGGGTGGCCAATCGGCCCTCCGGGGGGGATTTTTTTGGGACAAAGACGATGGCTGTGGTGAAGAGCGAGCAAGATGTGGCGGACGCGGTGCGGGACGCCGTCGGGGCCCTGGCCGTGCGCGGGGGCGGGACGCGGAGCGTGGCCGCGTCGGGCGATGTGCTGGATGTCTCGGGACTGTCGGGCATCACATTGTATGAGCCGGGCGCGCTGACGCTGGTGGCACGGGCGGGCACGCCTGTGACAGAGATCGAGGCGGCGCTGGCGGCGGAGAACCAGCGTTTGGCTTTTGAGCCGACGGACATGACGGGTCTGTTGGGGACAACAGGCGCATCGACCATCGGCGGGGTGGTGGCGACGAATGCGAGCGGGCCGCGGCGGATCCAGGCGGGCGCCGTGCGTGACTTTGCCCTTGGCGTGCGATTTGTCGATGGGGCAGGGCAGGTGATCAAGAACGGTGGCCGTGTGATGAAGAATGTCACCGGCTATGACCTGGTGAAGCTCCTGACCGGATCCCACGGCACGCTTGGCGTGCTGACCGAGGTGAGCCTGAAGGTGCTTCCGGCGGTGGAGGCGGTGACGACGCTGGTGCTGCGCGGGTTGTCGGCGGAGGCAGCGGTGCGGGCGATGAGTGCGGCGCTGGGCTCGCCCTATGAGGTGTCGGGGGCCGCTTGGCGTGACGGCGACGTTTGGCTGCGGCTGGAAGGGTTCGAGGCATCGGTCGCGTACCGGGCCGATGCGCTGAGACACATGTTGGTCGGGTTTGGTGAGGCGGATGCGGTCGCGGATGCCGATTGGGCGACGGTGCGGGATGTCGTCCCGCTGCACGGGGCGGAGGCGGTCTGGCGCGTGTCGGTAAAGCCCAGCGATGGCCCTGCTGTGATCGCGGGCTTGCCGGACGGTGCGCGGAGCCTGATGGATTGGGGTGGCGGCCTGATCTGGGTCGGGCACGACGCGTCCGAGGCCCTGCACCACGGCTTGCAGGCGCAGGCCGCAGCCTTGGGCGGGCATGCGACCCTGATCAAGGGGCCGGAGGCCCTGCGCAGCGCGGTGCCGGTCTTTCAACCCGAGGTGGCGCCGGTCGCAGCACTCACCGCGCAATTGCGCGCGCGCTTTGATCCGCGCGGTATCCTCAACCCCGGACTGATGGCGGCCTGACCCATGCAAACCACGTTTTCCGACGCGCAGCTGCGCGACCCGCAGATCGCACGATCGAACGAGATCCTGCGGAACTGCGTGCATTGCGGGTTTTGCACAGCGACATGTCCCACATATCAAGTGCTGGGGGATGAGCTGGATAGCCCGCGCGGGCGCATCTACCTGATCAAGGACATGCTCGAGAATGACCGCGAGCCGGATGACAAGGTCGTCAAACATATCGACCGCTGTCTGTCGTGCCTTGCCTGCATGACCACGTGTCCGTCGGGCGTGCACTACATGCATCTTGTCGACCACGCCCGGGAGTATATCGAGAACCGATACCAGCGGCCTTGGACCGATCGCGCCTTGCGCTGGGTGCTGGCGCGGATCCTGCCCTATCCGATGCGGTTCCGGGTGGCGCTGCTGCTGGCCAAGATCGGGCGGCCCTTTGCGCCGCTGATCCCCGATGCGCGGCTGCGGGCGATGCTGGACATGGCGCCCAAGCATATCCCGCCGGTGAGCCGCAATGACGACCCGCAAAGCTTTGCGCCGGTGGCCGAGAAAAAGATGCGCGTGGCGCTGATGACGGGCTGTGCCCAAAAGGCGCTGAACACGGATATCAATGACGCGACCATCCGCCTGCTGACGCGGCTGGGCTGCGAGGTTGTGGTGGCCGACGGGGCCGGGTGCTGTGGCGCGCTGACACATCACATGGGCAAAACCGCCGAAAGCCACGGGACAGCGGCCAAGAACATCCGCGCCTGGGCGGCAGAGATGGATGGCGACGGCCTCGATGCCATCGTGATCAACACGTCGGGGTGCGGCACGACGGTCAAGGATTACGGGCACATGTTCCGCGAGACTGATCTGGCCGAGGATGCTGCGCGCGTCGCAGGCATTGCGCGGGATGTGAGCGAGGTGCTGATGGAGCTCGACTTGCCCACAGGTGCGCCGCAGGACCTGAAAATCGCTTACCACGCGGCCTGTTCCCTGCAGCACGGTCAGCAGATCAAGACCTTTCCCAAGGATCTGCTGAAACGGGCGGGTTACACTGTGGTGGAACCGGCCGACAGCCACCTGTGCTGCGGCTCTGCAGGGACCTACAACCTGATGCAGCCCGAGATTTCGCAGCAGCTGAAGGCGCGCAAGGTGCGTACGCTCGAGGCGACTGCGCCCGACATCATCGCGGCGGGAAACATCGGCTGCATGATGCAGATCGGATCGGCCATCGGGGTGCCTGTGGTGCACACGGTCGAACTGCTGGATTGGGCGACAGGCGGGCCGCGTCCCGCGGCGTTGGACCGCGCGCAAACGGATGTCCCGATTTTACGCTAAATCGACGCTTTGCCCTAATTTTGCCGACATTGACGCCTAATCGGATCAGAACAGGTACGTTCCAGGGATTGAGTAATGATGCGGCGATGGATGGCCCTTTCGCTTATGGCATTGGTTGTCACTTCAACCGCATTCGCACAGGACAGCAAGCTGCGCCGTCTCGCATCGGGCGTGGACGCCCGCGCGTGGGAGGCTGTGGGCCGTCTCAACCTCGGCGCATCGGGCTTTTGCACCGGTGCGCTCATCGCCGAGGATATGGTGCTGACCGCCGGGCATTGCCTTTTTGACAAGGAAACCGGCGCGCGCATCCCCGCGGATGAGATCGAATTTCTGGCAGGCTGGCGCGATGGCCGCGCCTCGGCCTATCGCTCGGTCAAACAGGCGGTGCTGCATCCCGACTATGACCGCACCGAACAGACGCGCGCGGCGCAGATGCGCTATGATCTGGCGCTGCTGCGCCTCGATCACCCGATCCGCGATGGCCGCATCAAACCCTTTGCCACCGCCAAACGTCCCCGCCGAGGCGCGCAGGTCGCATTGGTGAGCTATGGCAAGGGCCGTGCCGAAGCCCCGTCAATGCAAGACATGTGCCGCGTCATCGGTCAGCAGGAGGGCGTCCTGGTCACCTCGTGTTCGGTCGAGTTCGGCAGTTCGGGCGCGCCGATCTTTGTGATCGACAGGGGTGCTGTGCACATCGTGTCGGTCGTATCGGCCAAGGCCGAAGTGGACGGTCAGGCCGTGTCGCTGGGCACGTCGCTGGGCACACCATTGGCACAGCTGCAGGCGGAACTGGTCGCGCAAGCGCAAGACCGCAGCGGCACCGGCGCAAAGTTCGTCAAACCATGAGAGCGTTGCTTGCCGCCCTTTCCCTGTGCATCGCGGGCAGCGTCTCGGCCCAGACAACCGATCTGCGCGCACTCGACAGCGATTACGCTGCCGCCAGTTGGAAGGCCGTCGGGCGCATCGACTTTGGCCAAGGCGCGTTCTGTTCCGGTACGCTCATCGCGCCCGATCTGGTGCTGACGGCGGCGCATTGCCTTTATCGCCCCGGCACCGATCAACTGTGGTCCAAGGACGACATCCGCTTTCACGCAGGCCTGCGCGATGGCAGGGCCGTGGCCAGCCGCGCCGCACGGGACGCCGCGGCGCACGCGAAATTCAAACCGACCGAGCCGCTGTCGGCGGAAAACGTGGCCTATGACGTGGCCCTGATCCGGCTCGCGCAGCCCATCTCGACCTTCGAGGTGCCGCCGTTCTACGTACATGACGACCGCATTCGCGCGGGATCGGTCAGCGTCGTGTCCTACGGTCGGGGGCGCGCGAACGGGCAATCCCGGCAAAAGGAATGCCAGATGCTCGCCCGGCAGGGCGACGCGATGATCTTTGACTGTGACGTAACCTTCGGGTCGTCAGGCGCGCCGGTGTTTTCGCATCTCAACGGGCGCGGGCGCATCATGGCGGTGATCTCGGGCATGGTGTCGATGGGTGGTGAAAAGCGGTCGGTGGGCATGGTCCTGCCGGACCGGGTCACGGAACTGCGCCGCCAGCTCAACATGCAGGTGGCCCCGCCCACCGCCAATGTGCGGCGCATCACCGTCGGCGGCGGCGGCAACCGCAGCGGCCTTGGCGCCAAGTTCGTCAAGCCCTGAGCGCGCAGGGCCTTGAACGCACCAAAATCCTCACCACATGAGTGGCATCGGATGCCCGAACGGGGTCCGACCATAGCAACCAAGCGGGTCTGTCCAGGATCGGAAGGCTCGCCGTTAATCGCTCAAACGATGAGGATGACATGCGTACATACGACTTTGCACCGCTTTACCGTGCAACCGTTGGCTTTGACCAGATTGCAGACCTGATGGATCGGGTTCTTGCGACCGAAACGAACGCCAACAGCTACCCCCCTTACAATATCGAAAAGACGGATGACGACACCTACCGCATCTCGGTCGCCGTGGCGGGTTTTTCCGAGGCTGACCTGAGTGTCGAGGTCAAGGACAAGTCCCTCGTGATCTCTGCCAGCAAGGCGGATGAGGCGGCCAAGACCTTCCTCCACCGTGGTATCGCCACCCGGGCGTTCGAACGCCGCTTCCACCTCGCTGATCATGTGGTCGTCACAGGTGCGTCCCATGTGGATGGCATGCTGCATATCGACCTGGTGCGTGAAGTGCCCGAAGCGCTGAAACCCCGCCGGATCGAAATCGCCAGCCAAAAGGCGATCGAGACGGATGTGGTCGACGCCAAAGCCGTGAACTAAGGCCCG
>JBCBHM010000023.1:21746-49090 GCA_038525585.1 Pseudomonadota bacterium | reverse complement strand
CCCTGCGCCGTGATCTCGGCGCCTGTGCACGTGCAGGACTTTCCAGCCCGCTACTCGCCCCAGATGGGGATCGAAGGTGCCAACGTGATCTTTGATACGTGGGTGCACCCGCTTGTCATGGGGCTCGAAGAGCACCTGCTGCACATGTTCCGCGAGGATTTCGAGTTTCACGATGCGGCGGGCCCGTCGCATCACGGTGGCCATGCGCCCAGCGGAGAGGCTGGGGGGCCAGCCCCCCAGACCCCCCGCCGTATTTCTGAAGAAAAGAAGCCAGGGGACGTGATCTGGCTCGATGCCGCAGAGAAGGAATTGAAGAAGATCCCGTTCTTTGTGCGGGGCAAGGCGCGGCGGAATACCGAAGCGTTCGCATCCGAACGGGGTGTGGCGGAGATTTCGGTGGACACCCTGTACGAGGCAAAGGCCCATTATGCGCGATGAAACCGGCATAGAGGGGCGCAGGCCCGGCTACCGCGTGGTGATCATCACGTTGGACAGCCATGCCGCGGGCCCTGCGCGCAAGGCGCAGGAGGCGTTGGCGGGCGACTATCCCGGCCTCGACATCCAGATCTTTGCCGCTGCCGAATGGGGCGAGACGCCGGGTGCGTTCGAGGCCGCCGAAGAGGCCGTGCTGCAAGGCGACATCATCATCGCCAACCTTCTGTTTCTCGAAGAGCATGTGGCGCGCATCCTGCCTGCGCTGCAGGCGCGGCGCGATACGTGCGACGCGATGATCGGGATTGTCGCCGATGCCGAGGTGGTCAAGCTGACCCGCATGGGCACGCTGGACATGCAGGCCCCGCCCTCGGCCATGGGCAAGCTGATGAAGCGGCTGCGCGGCTCGTCCAAGCCCTCGACCGAGAGCGGCGCCAAGAAGATGGCGATGCTACGCCGTCTGCCGAAGATCCTGAAGTTCATCCCCGGCAAGGCGCAGGATCTGCGCGCCTGGTTCATGGTGATGCAATACTGGCTGGGCGGATCGGACGACAATGTGCGCGCGATGATCCAGTTCCTGCTGGGCCGCTACGCCGACAGCTCCGATTGGTCTGAACGGCCCGAGGCGGCGCTGCCCATCGACTACCCGGATACCGGCCTCTATCACCCCGACCTGCCGGGGCGCATCACCACCGATCCTGCGGACATCCAGGGGCCCCACGGGGCTGAGATGACCGTGGGGATCGTGATGCTGCGGTCCTATGTGCTGGCCGGGGATACGGCGCATTACGATGGCGTCATTCGCCGGTTCGAAGCGCAGGGCATTCGGGTGCTGCCCGCCTTTGCCGGCGGTCTTGACGCGCGGCCTGCGATTGAGACGTTTTTCAAGGATCGCATTGACGCGATGGTGTCCCTGACGGGTTTCAGCCTTGTCGGCGGTCCGGCCTATAACGACAATGAAGCCGCCATTGACGTGCTGGCCGACCTCGATGTGCCATACCTCGCCGCCCATGCGCTGGAGTTCCAGACGCTGGGGCAGTGGGCCGGCAGTTCCGGCGGGTTGGGGCCGATCGAGACAACGATGCTGGTGGCCTTGCCCGAACTGGACGGCGCCACATGCCCCACGGTCTTTGGTGGGCGGCTGGGCCCTGAGGGTTGCGACGGCTGTGCGCATCGCTGCAAGGCCGGTGAGCCGAAGGCGATGGTGCCCTGCGCCGAGCGGATCGAAAGCCTGGTCGAAAAGACCGAGCGCATGATGCGCCTGCGCCGCAAGGAGAACGCGGACAAGAAGGTGGCCATTGTCCTCTTTGGGTTTCCGCCCAATGCGGGGGCTGTGGGAACGGCCGCCTATCTGAGTGTGTTTGAGAGCCTGTTGAACACCCTGCGCGCCATGCGGGCGCGCGGCTATGACGTGGAAGTGCCGGGCAGTGTCGACGCCCTGCGCGCGCGCGTGCTGGAGGGCAACGCCAGCCAGTACGGGCAGGAGGCGAATGTCGCGGCTCATGTCGATGCGGACACCATCGTGCGGACCACGCCGCCACTACACGCCATCGAGGCGGTCTGGGGGCCTGCGCCAGGGCGCATCCAGTCTGATGGCCGCGGCGTGTTCGTGCTGGGGGCCGAACTGGGCAATGTGTTTGTCGGTGTGCAGCCCGCGTTCGGGTACGAGGGCGACCCGATGCGGCTGCTCTTTGAAAAGGGGTTTGCGCCGACGCACGCATTCGTCACATTCTACCTGTGGCTGCGGAACACCTATGGCGCAGATGCGGTGGTGCATTTCGGGATGCATGGCGCGCTGGAATTCATGCCGGGCAAACAGTCGGGTCTGGGCGCGGATGATTGGCCCGACATGCTGATCGGCGAGATGCCCAACATTTATCTATACGCTGCCAACAACCCGTCGGAGGCATCGCTGGCCAAGCGTCGGTCGGGCGCGGTGACGATCACGCACCTGACGCCGCTGCTGGCGCAATCCGGGCTCTACAAAGGGCTGTCGGAGCTGAAGGATTCGCTCACGCGCTGGCGTGGGATGACGGACGGCGATGCCGCACGCACCGATCTCGAAGAGCTGATTGCGGGGCAGGCAGAGGCGGTGGACATGAGCGGCATTGCCCCCGGTGATCTGTGGCTGAAACTTCTGGAAACCGAAGATGCGCTGATCCCCGACGGGCTGCATGTGGTCGGTGCACCGCTCAGCGATGCGGCACGGCGCGACTACCTCGATCTGATGGACCACCCGGATGATGACGCGCGGGCGCGGGTCGATGCGCTGTTGCAGCAGGAAACAGAGCTGTCGTCGCTGATGGCCGCACTGGACGCGCGGTACATCAAACCTGTGCATGGCGGTGACTTGCTACGCTCGCCGGACATTCTGCCGACCGGGCGCAACATTCATGCGTTCGATCCGTTTCGCATGCCGACTGCCTTTGCCTGCCGCGATGGCGCGGCGCAGGCTGAACTGCTGCTGACCACCCATGACAGCCTGCCGCGCTCGGTCGCGCTGGTGCTGTGGGGGTCGGATAACATCAAGTCGGACGGTGTGCCGATTGCACAGGCGCTGGCGCTGATGGGCTGTGTGCCGCGCTTTGACAGCTTTGGCCGGTTGGCGGGTGCGGATCTTGTGCCGTTGAACCAGCTGGGGCGTCCGCGCATCGACGTGATCATGACGCTGTCGGGGATATTCCGGGACCTGCTGCCGTTGCAGACGCGGATGCTGGCCGAGGCGGCGCTGAAATGCGCCGAAGCCGATGAACCGCCGGAGCAGAATTTCATCCGCGCGCATGCGCTGGCCTATGCCGAGGCGCAGGGCGTTGATCTGGCGACGGCGGCGCTGCGCGTGTTTTCGAATGCCGAAGGGGCCTATGGGTCCAACGTGAATATGCTGGTGGACAGTTCGGCCTTTGGCGATGAGGACGAATTGGCGGATGCCTATGAGGGGCGCAAGAGCTTTGCCTACGGCGTCGACGGCAAGTCCGCCGCCAACCCCGCGCTTCTGCAACGGGCGTTGGCGGATGTGGAGATCGCTTACCAAAATCTCGAGTCTGTAGAGCTGGGTGTCACGACGGTTGATCACTATTTCGACACGCTGGGTGGGATCGCGCGGGCAGTGAAGCGGGCGCGCGGCACCGATGCTGCCGTCTATATCGGCGACCAGACGCGCGGCACGGCCAAGGTGCGCACGCTCAAGGACCAGGTGGCGCTGGAGACGCGCAGCCGCGCGCTGAACCCGAAATTCTTCGAAGGGCTGCTGAAGCACGGCGCTGAAGGTGTGCGCCAGATCGAGGCCACGGTGACCAACACGCTAGGCTGGTCGGCCACGACCGGCCAGGTGGACGAATGGGTGTACCAGCGGATTTCCGAGACCTTTGTGCTGGACGAGGACATGCGCCAGCGCATCGCTGATCTGAACCCCACGGCGTCGAGCCGCATGGCGAACCGCCTGCTGGAGGCATCCGACCGGAACTACTGGCAGCCGGACGCCGAGACGTTGGCGGCGTTGCAGGATGCCGCCGATGCACTGGAAGACAAGCTCGAAGGGATCGCAGCCGAATGACCCTTTGCGCGGCACATACGATGGGAGCCTCCGGCGGGAGTATTTCTCAAGAGAAGAAGAACAGGGTGCGCGCCCTGATGGAAAGGAGGCTCAAATGAGCCCACTCGACAGAAACCCACCCGTTCTGCGCGGACAAGACGGCGAAGGATCGGTGCAGGTGCATCAGGATGCCGAGGCCAAGATCGAAGGAGCCAAGGTGTTTTCGGTCTATGGGAAGGGCGGGATCGGCAAATCGACAACCTCGTCCAACCTGTCGGCGGCGTTTTCGACACTGGGCAAGCGGGTGCTGCAGATCGGCTGTGACCCGAAGCATGACAGCACGTTTACCCTGACCGGTCATTTGCAGCCCACCGTGATCGATATCCTGAAGGAGGTTGATTTTCACCCCGAAGAGCTGCGGCCCGAGGATTTCGTGACCGAAGGGTACAACGGTGTGAAATGCGTGGAGGCCGGAGGGCCACCTGCGGGCACGGGCTGCGGCGGCTATGTCGTGGGGCAGACGGTGAAGCTGCTCAAGCAGCACCACCTGCTGGAAGAGACCGACATCGTGATCTTTGACGTGCTGGGCGACGTCGTTTGCGGCGGCTTTGCCGCACCGTTGCAGCACGCGGACCGGGCGCTGATCGTGACGGCGAATGATTTCGACAGCATCTATGCGATGAACCGGATCATCGCCGCCGTGCAGGCCAAATCGCAGAACTACAAGGTGCGGCTGGCGGGCTGTGTCGCAAACCGGAGCCGCGAGACCAACGAGGTGGACCGCTATTGCGACACGGTCGGGTTCAACCGCATCGCGCATATGCCGGACGTGGATGCGATCCGACGCTCGCGCCTGAAGAAAAAGACCCTGTTCGAGATGGATGACGAAGAGGACATCGTCCGCTGCCGCGCCGAATATGTGCGGCTGGCGCAGACATTGTGGGACGGGACCGAGGGCCTTGCCCCCGCGCCCATGGAAGACCGCGATATCTTTGAGCTGTTGGGTTTCGATTGATGAAAACCGCAACGCGATACTGCACCGTGTGCTGCTCTCATTGCACTTGCTTGCAAGAGCAACTGTCGCGCACGCGTTGCTCCCGCAGGGAGCAACGGTGATGCAATATGACCAAACCCGCGCCCGGGTCGAAACCTATTTCGACCAGACGGCCACAAAGACTTGGGAGCGTCTGACGTCGGACGCGCCCGTGTCACGCGTGCGCGAAACCGTGCGGGTTGGACGTGAGCGGATGCGCAACCTGATGCTGAGCCGCTTGCCCGATGACTTGCGCGGGGCGCGGGTTCTGGATGCGGGCTGCGGGCCCGGCATGGCAACGATCGAACTGGCCAAGCGTGGGGCGCGGGTGGTGGCGGCGGATATCTCGCCGCAGCTGATCGACATAGCGCAGCTGCGCTTGCCGTACGATCTGCAGCGGCAGGTGTCATTCCATGCGGGCGATATGCTCGACCCGAAACTGGGCACATTCGACGCGGTCATCGCGATGGACAGCCTGATTTACTACACCGCCGAAGACATCGGTGGCGCGCTGAAAAAGCTGGAGCCGCGGGTTGGTGGCCCCATCGTCTTCACGGTCGCCCCGCGGACGCCTGCGCTGATGGCGATGTGGTATGCGGGCAAGGCGTTTCCACGGTCGGACCGGTCACCGGTCATGATCCCGCACGCGCATACCAAGCTGGCCAAGGCGGCCAAGACGGCCGGTGTGCGGCGGATGCTGCGCCCGGTGGAGCGGGTGAGTTCGGGCTTTTACATCTCCGAAGCGATGGAGTTGCGGCCATGAGCGGGCTCAAGGCTCTCAGCCTGCGGGCGTTGCCTTTTGCCGATGCGGCGTCGCCGGATCTGCCGCTGGGCCAATTGCTGCGCCTGTCGCTGTTCCAGGTGTCGGTTGGCATGGCGTCGGTCATGCTGCTGGGCACCCTGAACCGGGTGATGATCGTCGAGCTGAGCGTACCGGCGATGATCGTGGCAATCATGATCGCGCTGCCGGTGTTGATTGCACCCTTTCGCGCGCTGCTGGGCTTCCGGTCGGATACGTACAAATCGTCCATCGGGTGGAAGCGGGTGCCGTATATCTGGTTCGGCTCGCTGTGGCAGTTTGGTGGTCTGGCGGTCATGCCCTTTGCCCTGCTGGTGCTGGGCGGGGATGTCTATCACGAGATCCCGTTTGCGGGCGAGGTGCTGGCGGCATTGGCGTTTCTGATGACCGGTCTTGGCCTGCACATGACACAGACCGCGGGGCTCGCGCTCGCGTCCGACCGCGCGACGGATGAAACCCGGCCACGTGTGGTGGCGCTGCTGTACGTCATGTTCCTCGTTGGCATGGGGATTTCGGCGCTGATCATCGGGGGCCTGCTCAGCAACTATTCCGATTTGCGCCTCATCCGAGTGGTGCAGGGGGCTGCCGTCGTTGGCGTGCTGCTCAACCTGATCGCCCTGTGGAAGCAAGAGGCCGTGCGGCCCATGACGCGCGAAGAGCGCGCCGCACCCAGGCCGCTGTTCCGCGAGGCGTGGAACGACTATGCCACCGGCGGGCAGGCGGGGCGTCTGTTGGCCTGCGTCTTTGTCGGCACGATGGCGTTCAATATGCAGGATGTGCTGCTGGAGCCCTATGGCGGCGAAATTCTCGGCCTGTCGGTGTCGGCCACGACCCTGTTGACCGCGCTTTGGGCCGCAGGCGCGCTGTGTGGTTTTGCCTGGGCCGGGCGGCGGCTGGCCAAGGGGTCAAATTCTTACAGGCTCGCCGGGGCTGGTATCCTTGCCGGTGTCTGGGCCTTCACGCTGGTGATCTTTGCCGCGCCGATGCAGGCCAACATCCTCTTTTACGCCGGGGCGACACTGATCGGTTTCGGTGGCGGGCTCTTTGCCGTGTCGACCCTGACGGCCGCCATGACCATGCCTGCCAAGGGTGCAGCGGGCCGCGGCCTCGCATTGGGTGCCTGGGGCGCGGCACAGGCCACGGCGGCGGGCATTGCCATCGCGCTGGGTGGCACGCTGCGTGACTGGATCGGTGCCATCGCCATGTCCGGCGTCTGGGGCGAAGGCCTGCAGACGCCCGCGGCAGGCTACGCCTTTGTCTATCACGCCGAGATTGCCTTGCTCTTTGTCACTCTCATCATTCTGGGACCGCTCGTGCGCCATTCGGGTCCCCTCACCGAAAAGGAGGAGCCGCAGCCGCTTGGCCTTGCGGATTTCCCCACATGACTTTGTCCAGGAAAGGAACACACATATGACTGGGACATTCTTTGGCGAATTCGACCTCGCCTCGCTTTCGATCTGGCTCTTCTGGGGCTTTTTCGCGCTGCTGATCTTTTACATCCAGCGCGAGAACATGCGCGAAGGCTACCCGCTGGAAAACGATGACGGGACTGACGCGGGCAACCAGGGCCTGTTCCCTGTGCCGGAGGACAAGACCTTCGAACTGCCGCACGGGCGTGGATCGGTCACTGTGCCGTCGGGTCAGAACCCGGAACGCAGCGACATCGCGATGAAGCAGACGTCGCCGTCGAACGGATATCCGTTCGAGCCGACGGGTGATCCGATGCTGGACGGTGTTGGCCCTGCCTCTTGGGCACCGCGGCGCGACGCGCCCGAGCTGGACGGTCACGGACACCCCAAGATCGTGCCGATGGCCGCGAACGAAGGGTTCAGCCATGCCGCGGGCCGCGATCCGCGCGGGCTGCCGGTGATGTCGGGCGATGATGAGGTCGTGGGCCGCGTGGTGGACATGTGGATCGACGAGCCCGAACAACTGGTGCGCTACCTCGAATACACGCTGGACGCCAAATGGGGCACGGGCAACCGGTTGGTGCCGCTGACCCTGGCACGGATCAAATCCGACAAGGTCGTGATCCAATCGCTCTATGGCAAGCACTTCGCCACCGTGCCCAGCATCGCGAGTGCGACGCAGGTGACCATGCTCGAGGAAGAGAAGATCTGCGGCTACTACGGCGGCGGTCTTCTCTATGCAGATGCGGCCCGGCAAGACCCGCAGCTTTGACGTGAAACCATCCGCGCGGCGGGGGTCCCGCCGCGTGCAACCGCAACAAATCATAAGGATCGTGCGCAATGCCTCATGATGATTTCGAGATCGAGCCTGTCTCTGGCTTGCCCGAGGCCCCGCCAGAGGGGGAACACATTCTGTGGCAGGGTCGCCCCGACACCTGGGCGCTGGCCCGCGAGTCGCTGAATGTGAACTGGGTCGCAGGATATTTTGCGATCCTCGCGGCGTGGCGCTTTGTGTCCGTCGTGGATCTGATGCCGCTGGGCCAGGCCATCGGCGCTGCCGTGCCACTGATGGTCCTGGGTGCGGTTGTCTATGCGATCTTGCTCGCCATGGCATTCGTTCAGGCGCAATGCACCATGTACACGATCACGACCGCCCGCGTGGCGATGCGGATCGGTGCGGCCCTGACGCTCACGCTCAACCTGCCCTATCGGGAGCTTGGGACCGCCGCACTCGACCTGCGAAAGGATGGGACAGGCACGATTGCATTCGACACGCTGGGCGAGACCAAGCTCAGCTACCTCGTCCTCTGGCCCCACGCGCGGCCCTGGCGGTTTGGCAAGACCCAGCCCGCGCTGCGCTGCATTCCCGAGGCGCAAGAGGTTGCCGGCATTCTCGCCGACGCGGCAGAGGCGCGGGTCAGCATGCCACATGTGGTACGTGTCCATGCTGCAGACGCTGTGGCGGCGGAGTAGGGTCGATGTCCAATTTCCAGAGCCATGCCCGTATCCACGCCCGCGCCGACGAGCTGGTGCCGCGCATCCTGATCCGCGCGACGCTCGCCCTTTTACTGGTGATCCTGTCGCTGGTGACCGTTGCGCGCCTCACGGACCGCCCGTTGGAAAGCACGCCCGCCCAGACCGAAATCATCACCGAGCGCGTCATTCACATCTCGGGCGATGCATCGGGTGCCGCGCGGGTACTGGATGCTTCGGGCAATGTCATTGCGACGTTCGCGTCCGACAAGGGCGGATTCGTTGCCGGTATCGACCGCGTGCTGCAACGCGAACGCGGCAAGATCGGTGCGGACATTGCCGCCTCGGTCGTCCTGCGCCTACGCGCAGGCAACCGCCTGTCGCTGTACGACCCCACCACCGACTGGTCAGCCGAGCTCATGGGGTTCGGCGCCGATAATCTCCGCACCTTCGCCAGGTTGCTGGAGCCCACACCGACCCAAGGAGGAAGCCACCATGGGACTACTGACTAAGGACGTCGAACGTGCACCCTGCACGGTCGAGATCAGCCACAAGTTCGAAAGCCTGCACGCGCATGTGCGGTTCAACAACGGCGCCGTGATCTATCCCGGCGACGAGGTGCAGGTGAAGGGCCCCGAGATCATGGCCCCCTTTGGTGAAGTGGTGAGCGAGGAGCGCGAGGCGGTGATCATCCGTGCCTCCAAGCTGGAACAGCTCTGGACCCGGCTGACGGGCGATTTCGAGGTGATGGAACTGTGTGAATTCTCGTTCTCCGAGGAGGTGACGCTATGAACATGCAAACCAAACACACCGCCGACGCAACAAGCGTCGAAGAAGGTCTGGCCATTGCCCAGGCCCAGGACGAACAATTCACATCCGAGTTTGCGACCGAAACGGCCATGCAGAACACGCTGCTCACCCCGCGGTTCTACACCACCGATTTCGATGAGCTCGATGCCATTGACGTGTCGGGTGTGCGCGAGGACTGGGACCAGTTGATCGACCAGATGGAAAGCGACCCGAACAAGGGGCATTTCAAGAAAAACGAAGACTGGGACACGGTCGACTGGGACGGGATGGAACCGCAGCTGAAAAAGGAATTCATCGATTTCCTGATCAGCTCCTGCACCGCCGAGTTCTCTGGCTGCGTGCTTTACAAGGAGATGAAGCGGCGCGGCAACAACAAGGACATCACGCAGCTGTTCCAGCTGATGGCGCGCGACGAGGCGCGGCATGCGGGGTTCATCAACGACGCGCTGCGCGAAGCTGGCCTGCGCGTGAACCTTGGCTTTCTGACGCAGAAGAAGAAGTACACGTACTTCCGGCCCAAGTTCATCTACTACGCCACCTATCTGTCCGAAAAGATCGGCTACGCGCGGTACATCACGATCTTCCGCCACCTCGAGGCGCATCCCGAACATCGCTTCCACCCGATTTTCAAGTGGTTCGAGGAATGGTGCAATGACGAGTTCAGCCATGGCGAGGCCTTTGCCCTGCTGATGAAAACGGACCCGAAGCTGACCAGCGGGATGAATGTCTACTGGATCAAGTTCTTCCTCACCGCGGTCTATGCGACCATGTATGTGCGCGACCATCAGCGGCCAGCGTTCCACAAGGCGCTGGGGGTTGACCCGGATTGGTATGCGCATGAGGTTTTCACCAAAACCTCGAAGCTCAGCGAACAGATCTTTCCCATCACGCTGGATATCGACCATCCGCGCTGGCAGGCCGGTCTGGAACGTCTGCAAAAGGCGAATGTGGATATGGCGCAGGCCTCCGGTCTCAAGAAGATGGGCGCGCAGATCCGCGCTGGCCTGGCCTTTGCGTCGCTGCTGACCATCCCGGCCAAGCGCCACACGGTCCCCGCCTCCCCCCGTCTGGAGCCGGTCTATTGAGCGGCCCGTTTTCCGACACGGAAAACGGCTGGAAAACGACACGTTTTCCGGTGGCGCGCAGCGGTGACGCTTGCCTGTTTTCCGCGTCGGAAAACAGCCGGAAACCGTGTGGGTTTCCGGTTCGCGGGGGGCTTGCATGACGCCCTGGGTCGCAGCCTTGATCGCGCTTTTCATCTGGTGGTTCTCCACCGGCACGATCCTCATGGCTGTGAAATATGCGGACCGCGAGGGCCCCACCGCCCGGTTGCGCGCCACGATCGCAGGCGCGCCGCTGATCCTGCTGGGCGCGTATGGCGCCCATTGGTCGGCCACGCAGACGGATGTCATGGGTGTCTATGTCGCTTTCCTGTCGGCACTCGCCATCTGGGGCTGGATCGAACTGGCCTTTCTGACCGGCATCATCACGGGCCCCAATCGCAGCCCCTTGCCACCACGCACGCCGGAATGGGAGCGGTTCATCCGCGCCTGGGGCACGCTGGCCTATCATGAGATGCTGCTGATCGCGGTCCTCATCGCCCTTGGCCTCGCGCTCTGGGACGCGCCCAATGCGTTCGGTTTCTGGACCTTTGCGGTTCTCTTTTTTGCGCGGGTGTCGGCCAAGTTGAACCTGTTTTTCGGTGTCGCGCGGACGCATGTGGAGTTTCTGCCCGACGCGCTGTCGCACCTGTCCAGCCATTTTCGCGTGGCGGGGATGAACTGGCTTTTCCCGATCTCGGTCACCGCCCTGACATTCGCCGCGGCTTGCTGGCTTGAACGGCTTTATGCGGCCGAGACGATGGGCGAGATCACGGGCTTTGCCCTGCTCACCGCGCTGACCGCGCTGGCAACACTTGAACACTGGGTGATGGTTCTTCCGATCCCTGACGAACGGCTTTGGCGGTGGATGCTGCCTGCGCCCAAACCACACGAACACCAAAAGACCCAAGGGGGACATCATGGACTTTGATGCACTGTTCCAAACGCAACTGGACGCGCTGAGAGACGAAGGCAACTACCGCATTTTTGCAGAACTGGAGCGGCAGTCCGGCGCCTTTCCCCGTGCGCGCTGTCATGATGAGGATGCGCCCGATGAGGTGACGGTGTGGTGTTCGAACGACTACCTTGGCATGGGTCAGCACCCCTCGGTCGTGAAGTCGATGAAGGAGACCATCGATGCCTGTGGCGCAGGCGCGGGTGGTACCCGTAACATCAGCGGCACCAACCACGCGCACAAGCTGCTGGAAGAAGAGCTGGCGGATCTGCACGGCAAGGAAAGCGCGCTGCTGTTCACCTCCGGATATGTTTCGAACTGGGCGGCGTTGAGCACGTTGGGCAGCCGTCTGCCAGACGCGGTGATCCTGAGCGACGAGTTGAACCATGCCTCGATGATCGAAGGCATCCGCCACTCGCGCGCCAACAAGGTCATCTGGCGGCACAACGACCCCGAAGACCTCGACCGCAAGCTGGCCTCCCTGCCCGCCAATGCGCCCAAGATTGTCGCGTTCGAAAGCGTCTATTCCATGGACGGCGATATCTGCCCGATGCAGGAAATCGTCGAAGTGGCCGAAAAGCATGGCGCGATGACCTATCTCGACGAGGTCCACGCCGTCGGCCTCTACGGTCCGCGCGGCGGCGGGATTTCCGAACAGGAGGGCTTGTCCGACCGCATCACGCTGATCGAGGGTACGCTGGGCAAGGCCTATGGCGTTGTGGGTGGTTATGTCACCGGGTCCGACGCGCTTTGCGACTTTATCCGCAGCTTTGCCTCCGGCTTTATCTTCACCACGGCGCTGCCACCCGCTGTGGCCGCGGCGGCCCGCACGTCCATCCGGCACCTCAAACAGTCAGACCAGGAGCGGATCATTCAACGCCAGCGCGTGGCCTACCTGCGCAAGCGTCTGGACCAGGAGGGGATCCCGCATATGGACAACCCGAGCCACATCATCCCGGTGATGATCAAGGATCCGGTCAAATGCCGCATGCTCAGCGATTACCTGATGCAGCGCTACGGGATCTACGTGCAACCGATCAATTATCCGACTGTGCCCAAGGGTACGGAACGCCTGCGTTTTACGCCCTCGCCGCTGCACAGCGTCGAGGATATCGAGCATCTGGTGCTGGCCCTCAAGGATTTGTGGAAACAGTGCGCCATCGCCCACGCAGTTGCCTGAAATCAATTGAAAGTTACTGTTGACTTGATCGTGATATCGCTACGTTCTCTGTCAACGAACATATGCAAGGAGAGACCCATGTTCCGATCCCTCGCGATTGTGGCAGCCACCGTGTTGGCAGCCCCCGCATTCGCCGACGGTCATTCCGTCGACCTGACTGCAACCGGTGACGTCGACGCTGGCGAAGCGGCGTTTCGCCAGTGCGTGTCATGCCACGTCGTCATGAACGAGGCGGGCGATACGCTCGCTGGTCGTGCGGCAAAGACCGGCCCGAACCTCTACGGTATCATCGGTGGCCAGTTTGGCACCGTCGAAGACTTCCGCTATTCCGACATCAACCAGCTCGCCTCCGAGATGGATGTTGTCATCAACGAAGAAGTCTTCGTGACCTACGTCCAGGACCCCACCGGTTACCTGCGTGAGATCACGGGCGACAAGGGCCGCAGCAAAATGACCTACAAGGTCCGCAAGGAAGAGGACGCACTGAACCTCTATGCCTATCTGGCCTCCATCGCGACCAACCCCGAGGCCGCTGCCGAAGGCACGGACGGCTAAGCGACAGTCGCTGACCAGACCACCAAGCGCCGCTCCGTTTTCGGGGCGGCGTTTTGCGTTGGGCTAGGCGTGCAGGATCCTGCGGATCTGGTCGGCGATGGCGCTCGGCGCCTCTTCGTGCATCAGATGGCCCAGCCCGTCGATCAGGTGCATGGCCGCGTCGGGCATTTTGCCCGCGATGCTTTCCGACACCGAGGCGGGCACCGTCGCGTCCTTGGACCCCGCAATCAGGTCCACGCGGCCGGCATAGTCGGTGATCGCGCGCAACAGCGGCTGCAGATCCCACTGCGCCATCATCTTGAGCGTCCCATCCACGTGGGATTTATCGCCGACCAACTGACGATAGAGATCATACCCCTCGGCATCCAATTCAGAGCCCGTAGAGGCGATGAGCGCCTTGATCCGGCTTGGATTTGCGGAAGTGGTGGAAAACAGCGTTGTGGCAAAGGGCATGGCCGCCAGCGCCTTGGCCATCATCGGAAAGACGAGGCCCGCAAGCCCCGGAAACTCACCCAAGGCAGCGTTCAGGCCAACGACCTTGGGCGGCGGCTTGCCCTTGCCCGCATCGCTCATCGCCATTTGCAACGCCACGGCGGCACCGGCCGAATGGCCCACGATAGCCTCGGGCTGCCAGCCTTCCTGTGTGCTGAGCCGATCGACATCCTCGGCCATCGCGCGCAATCCGCTGCGTTGCCGTGCGCCCAGCTGGGTAAAGCCGTGACCCGGCAGGTCGAGCGCGACGACCCGATATCGGTCGCTCAGCAACGGAATAAGATCGCGGTAGCTGTGCGTCGACCCGCCCGCACCGTGCAGCAGCAGCAGCGTCGGCCCGTCGCCCGTCACCTGCGCATGCCAGCGGTGCACGGGGCCGTCGATCCGGCGGGATGCGTGGCTCAGGGGCCAGCTGTCGATCTGCGACCACTCCATGGTCCTAGCCAGCCAGCGCTGCGGTGACCGCATCGGTCACACGGTGCGCATCGGCGCGGGGCAGGGCGATGTAGCCACCGTCGAGCGTGCGGCCCAGATCCTGCAACGCAGGCTGCGGACGGTTCGACATGTCGATGACCAGCGTATCGGTGCCTTGGGCGCGGATGGCGCGGGCGACGGTGTGGGCATCCTCGGCTGCGGTGGCGCGATGTGCCGTGCCATCCAGCGCGATGTTCGCGCGTCCGTCGGTCAACACGATTATGGTGGGGGTCATCCCTTGACCGGCGGAGTGCGCAGCGAGGGTCATGGCGCTTTGCAATCCGGCGGCGAGCGGCGTGCCACCGCCGCCGGGCAGCGCCGACAGGCGGCGTTTGGTCTGGACGAGCGAGCGGGTGGGCGGCAGCAGCGTTTCGGCCTGCGTGCCACGGAACGAGATCAGGGCGACGTGATCGCGGCTGGCATAGGCTTCGGCCAACAGCAGCTCGATCGCGCCCTTGGCCTCGCCCAGCCGCGCCATCGCGGCAGAGCCGGAGGCGTCAACGGAAAAGATCAGCAGCCGGTCGGAATGTTGCGCGTAGCGCTTGGTCCGGATGTCCGACGCGCGGATCAGCAGGCCTGCGCGTTCCGGTTGATGCTTGCGGCGCAGCGGCTGCCAGGGTGCGGCGGCCCGCAGCGTCGCGATCAGGTCGATCCGCGCATCACCCCCCAGCCGACCGGGCCGCGAGGGCAGCGGTCGCCCGCGCCGGTTCGACTTGCGCAGCTTGCCTGCGCCACTGCCCTTGGCACTGCGCGCCTTGCGCGTCTGCCCAAGGGTCTGCAGCAGCCCAGCGGGCAACAGGGCGGCGACCGCGTCGATCAGCATCTCGGTGTCGGGCAGGGCGGTCTGGTCTTCTGCGGTGTCCTGGTCGTCTGCCGTTTGCTCTTGTGGCGCGTCTTGCTGATCCTGCGGGGCCTCGGCCTCCGGCACTTGCATCGCACGGTGCGGGTACACCAGCGCGGCGGCCAGTTCGACATCGCTGCTATGCACGACGTCCCGGCCCTGGAGCTTTGCATGCGCTTGCGCTGTGGCCCAGGCCAGCATCGGTGCGCGCAGTGACGCGATCCCGAACCGTGTCGCAAGCAGGGTCAATTGCGCCATGGCCTCGTCCGCGTCGACGGGTTCGCCTGTGTCCAGATCGGGGCGGTTCGGCCAATCATGCGGCATTCGACCCTCGGGTGCGATGTGGAAGGCAAGCCGGTCCGACAGGCTGTCTGGCAGCGCCTCGTCCGCCTCGATCCCCTCGTCCAGAGCCACAATACCTCGCGTTAGACCCTGATCCGACAGCTGACACAGCTTTGCTGCCAGCGCCGGTGTGCAGCGTTCGGCCATCGGGATCAGCGCGATGCACGGCTTGGCGAAAAAGCCCGAACTGTGCACCATCGTGCCTGATGACAACGTCGCGGCGAGGTCGACGCCGCCGAGCAACTGTTCGTCCGAAATGGAAATGGGCAGCTTGCGGATGGGCTGTTTCGGCTCAAACGCGGCAACAACCTTGTCCCGATCCGGCCCCGCGCGCATCCGCAGGACAGCGCCGCCCAATGCGCCGGGGTCCACCGCCAGGATGTCGAGGGCCGCTGCGGCGAGGTGCCAGGAGGTGTCTGACATAGGCCCTATGCCAACACCGTTTCGACAGTGCGGCTGACGCGCGTGCTGCTGCCCGCCTCGTCCAGCGGATCCCGCCGCAAACGATGGCTCAGCGCGAGTGGCGCGATGCGCCGCAGATGCGTTCGGGTCACTTTGCGCACGCCGTCATACGCGGCCAAGGCACGGGCGGCGCGCAGCAATGTCAGCTCGCCCCGCAGCCCGTCCGACCCAAGCGCAAGGCACAGTTCAGCACAATCGCCCAGGATCTCGTCCCCGGCCTTGACCTTGTTCAAGCGCGCCCGGGCATCCAGAATTGCGGCTCTGATACTGGCATCATCGGATTTGTAGCGTTTGATGAAGGTCGCCGGGTTACGCTCATACGCGTCCCTGCGGCGGATGACTTCGATCCGTTCGGCCACGTTCTGGGGCGAAAGGACCTCGACCGACAAACCGAACCGGTCCAGCAATTGGGGACGAAGCTCGCCTTCTTCGGGGTTGCCGGATCCGACCAGGACAAAGCGCGCCGCGTGCCGGATGCTGAGCCCTTCGCGTTCGACCACATTCTCACCCGATTGCGCGACATCCAGCAGCAGATCAACGATGTGATCCTCCAGCAGGTTCACCTCGTCGATGTAAAGGTAGCCGCGGTTGGCCCGGGCAAGCAGCCCCGGCTCGAACGCCTTTTCCCCGCGGGTCAGCGCGCGTTCGATGTCGAGCGCGCCGACCACACGGTCCTCGGTCACGCCCAGCGGCAGG
This sequence comes from Pseudomonadota bacterium, assembly GCA_038525585.1. Taxonomy (GTDB): domain Bacteria; phylum Pseudomonadota; class Alphaproteobacteria; order Rhodobacterales; family Rhodobacteraceae; genus Tateyamaria. The sequence continues at coordinate 32,505 of JBCBHM010000023.1, read as the reverse complement.
TCGATCACAGGTGTGGGCCGTTCTTCGGTCACATCTGTCTCTACTTCAGCCCAATCCGGGCACTCGCCGCGCTTGGCCGCATTGATCGGGCACCCTTTTATCACCTCGATAGGCGGCAGGAGTGCGGCCAGAGCACGCACGGCTGTTGATTTTCCGGTCCCCCGATCTCCAAACACCAGCACGCCGCCAATGCCGGGATCGACGGCGGTGAGGATCATCGCGGTTTTCATGTCGTCCTGACCGACGATGGCGGAGAAGGGAAAGGGTTGTTTCATGTCGCAGGCTCCCGCCGGCTGAGGGGACGGACACCGCCCCAGGTTCCGCTGTCATCCAGAATGGAGAAGCGGGCATAAAGCTCTTCGCGAAACCACGCACCGTCTCGGACGGCGCGGATCGCTTCGGCATGGGGCCCGTTTGTGCGGGCAAATTCGGCCATCTCCGCCGCACCGGGCCAGATCGAGAAGGTGACCTGATGCAGCATCGGCACCTCGCCGATCCCGATCTTGAACATCACGTTCGGGTCTGCGCCGATCATGCGCGAGATATCCGGGACGCGCCCCCAGAACCGGTGCGCGATACGAGGTTTGATCGTGGCGCGCGTGAGGGCCGCGATTGGGCCTGAAACAGGCTCTGATAGCGGCGAAAACGGTTGTTGCCCGCTCCACGCCCCGCGCGCGGATGTGGGGGACAGGTAGATCGTCCAATGCTCGGACGCGCGGGCGCGGTAGCGGGCAAAGATGGGTGCGGTTTCAAGCCGTGCGCGCGCTGTCGCGGCGTCGGGCCAGGTACACAGAATCGCATAGACGGCTGTATTAGGCACCGGGGTGAACCCCTCGCCCGTGCCCGATCCGCACAGTTTCCAGAACCCCAGATCCGGCACGCACGACATTGCAAGGCGGGCCGCCCCCATCATCGCAAGGGCCCACGCCCGGTCGCGCCACCGCCCAAAGCGGAAAAAGGTGATTGTGGTTGTCTGGCTCATCTGTTCGCACTGCAGAATGCCGGAAAAGGCACGCAGATAAGCCTACCGCGATAAAAGAAATTGTCAACTAAACTAGACAGTCATACTGTGGGGTTGAGATGACAAGACTTGAAGCAATAGATTCGGACGCCAAGCTCGGCAACCGCGCCATCGTGATCGGTGCTGGCCTTGGTGGGTTGGCGGCGGCCATGCGCCTTGGCGCCAAGGGCTACAAGGTTACCGTGATTGACAAGTTGGACGTGCCCGGCGGGCGCGGTTCGGCCATTTGGCAGGATGGGCATCGGTTCGATCTGGGGCCGACAATTGTCACCGTCCCGCAGCTTTACCGTGACTTGTGGGCCGCGTGCGGGCGCGATTTCGACGCGGATGTCACGCTGAAATCGCTCGACCCGTTCTACGAGATTCGCTGGCCCGATGGCACGACCTTTACCGCACAGCACGACACGGATGCGATGCGCGCCGAGGTGGCCAAGATCGAGCCGCGGGATGTGGCCGGTTTCGACAAGTTCCTGAAGGACAGCGCCAAACGCTATTGGTTCGGGTTCGAGGATTTGGGCCGCCGGTCGATGCACAAGTTCATCGATCTGGCCAAAGTGCTGCACACATTCGGCATGCTGCGTGCGGATCGGTCCGTTTACGCCCACGCAGCCAAGCGATTCCGCAACGAAAAACTGCGCATGGCATTCTCGTTCCACCCGCTCTTTATCGGTGGCGACCCCTGTCATGTGACGTCGATGTATATCCTCGTCAGCTACCTCGAGAAAGAGTTTGGGGTGCATTACGCCATGGGCGGCCTCGCCCATATGGCGCGCAAGATGGCTGATGTGGTCGAGGCGCAGGGCGGCACGCTGCTTTTGGATACCGAAGCGGACGAGATCGTGGTGCGGGACGGCAAGGCGCGCGGTGTGCGGCTGGCCTCCGGGCTGGAATTGGGCGCCGATGTGGTCGTGTCGAACGCTGATGCGGGCCACACCTATGACCGGCTGATGCGCACCGCGCCCAAGCGGCGCTGGACACCGGCGCGGCTGCGGCGCACGCGCTATTCCATGAGCCTCTTTGTCTGGTATTTCGGGACCAAGGGCACGCGCGGTGAATGGGCTGATGTCGGACATCATACGATCCTCAACGGCCCCCGCTACAAAGGACTGCTCAAGGACATCTTTATCCGCGGGCACCTGTCGGACGATATGAGCCTCTATGTCCACCGCCCGTCCGTCACCGACCCGAGTGTCGCCCCCGAGGGGGACGATACCTTCTATGTCCTCAGCCCGGTGCCGCATCTGGGGCACGGCGGTGTGGATTGGGCGGCCGAGGCCGATGCGTACAAGGCCAAGATGCTCAAGGTGCTCGAAGATCAGCTTTTGCCTGGACTAGGGTCGAAAATTACGACCGAACAGGTCTTTACCCCCGAGACGTTCCGCGACCGTTATCTCAGCCCCCACGGCTCCGGCTTTTCGATCGAGCCGCGCATCCTGCAGTCGGCCTGGTTCCGCCCGCACAACGTCAGTGAAGAGGCCGAGGGCCTGTACCTTGTCGGCGCGGGCACCCATCCGGGCGCAGGCGTGCCGGGCGTGATCTCCACCGCCGAAGTGCTGGGAACCCTCGTGCCGGAGGCCGTGACATGATCAACCCGCGCGACCTCGAGGCCTGCACCGAAGCGATCCGCCACGGTTCTCTGTCCTTTCATGCGGCCTCGAAACTGCTGCCGAAACAGGTGCGCGACCCGGCGCTGGCGCTCTATGCCTTTTGTCGGCTCGCCGATGACGAGGTCGATCTGAAGGCGGAAAAGGTCGACGCGGTCCTGCGTCTGCGCGACAGGCTCGATCTGGTCTATGCGGGCACGCCCCAGAATGCGGCGCCCGATCGTGCCTTTGCCGCCGTGGTTTCGCAATTCAACATGCCGCGCGCGCTGCCCGATGCGCTGCTTGAAGGGCTGGCCTGGGATGCCGAAGGGCGGACCTACGCGACGATCGGTGAGGTGAGAGACTATTCGGCCCGCGTTGCCTCGGCCGTGGGTGCGATGATGTGCGTCCTGATGAATGTGCGCGATGCGGATGCGCTGGCCCGTGCCTGTGACCTTGGCGTCGCCATGCAACTGACCAACATCGCCCGCGATGTGGGCGAGGATGCGCTTGAGCGTCGGCTGTATTTGCCCACCGATTGGCTGGCGGAGGCGGGCATGAGCCCAGAAGGCTTCTTCGCCGATCCGCGCCCGACCAAAGCCGTGCGTGCCATGGTGCGCCGGATGGTCATGGAGGCCAACCGCCATTACTACCGCGCCGAGGCCGGGATTGCGGCCCTGCCGATCGCCTGCCGCCCCGGCATCTATGCGGCGCGTTTCATCTACGCCGGTATTGCCGGTCGCCTGACGGGTATGGGCTATGACAGTATCTCGGCCCGTGCACGCACGTCCAAGGCGCAAAAGCTCGGCTGGCTTGCCCAGTCCGTCGCCCTTAGCGCGACCAGCACCGTGATGCCGCAATCCGCCGTGCTGTATGCCAAACCATTGCCCGAGGTTCAGTTCCTCGTCGATGCCGCCGCCAGAGGCGCGCGGCCAAGCCGCAGCGACAGCCTGTTCAACGCGTTGGCCGCGCTCGAGGTCAAACGCCAGTCCGACCGTGCCGCCTTGCTGAACGGCAAGGCACGGATGGGTTAACGCTATGTTCTGGCTCCTCCTCGGCCTTTTCTTTACCGCCTGTGTGGGCGCAGGTCTGACCGGTGGGCTTTTCCCGCCGGGCCCGTGGTACCGCGCGCTCAGCAAGCCGGCGTGGACACCGCCCGACTGGGTGTTTCCTGTCACGTGGACTGTGCTTTATGTCTGCATGGCGGTCGCGGGCGCGCGCGTCGCGATGGCGGACGGCAACGGTGTCGCCATGGCGCTCTGGTCTGTGCAGATCGCCTTCAACGGCCTCTGGACGCCTGTGTTCTTTGGTCTGCGCAATATCCGCATGGGTATGGGCATCATCGGCGTGCTTTGGATCGCGGTCTGCGCCGCAATGCTTGCCCTGGGTCAGGTGGACACGCTTTCAGGCTGGCTTTTCGCCCCCTACCTGCTCTGGGTCAGCATCGCCGCGGCACTGAACCTCAAGGTCTGGCAGTTGAACCCGGATGAGGCGCGCAACCCCTCACCCATGAACGGCTGATCCAGCTTCGTCTTGCCCGATAAACGCCTCCCGGCGGGTCGACGGGTCATCGCGCCGCAGGCTTAGTCAAAGCGCCACTTTGGCCGCCGTGGCACCCGCACCGCCAGCATGGGCTTCAGCAAGGGTGACCGGAACCGGACCAGGTCCAACGCCTCGTGCACGCCGGTGGTGCGTTCGCCGTCGATCACCGTTTGAACCGCGCTGCGTGTGTAGAACGGCGCATCCAGCATGGCGAGGCTTTGCCGTGCCGTGGCACCCGCATCGCCGCGCGTCTCGCGCTTGACCGCCCAAAGCGACCGGGGCAGGCGGGCCTTGGGTGGCATCGGCACGCTGCGTGCCTGACCATCCGCCTCAAACCGGAAGCCGGCGGCCAGTTCCGACCCGTCCAGCCGTGTCGCATCGTAGAAACAGGTGGCCCCTTCGCCGGTCGGGAACCGGCCCCATGTCCAGTACGAGAAATCTTCTTCCAGTGCGCGCGTCCCGAAATTGGCGTCGAAATACCCTTCGCCGTTCCACTGCCATCCAGGCCGGTCAATCTCGACCTCGATCCGGGCGCGCGGGGCGAAGGGCCGCCAGACATGACTGTTGTCGGGTGTCAGGGCCAGTTCCACTTGCGTCAGTGCCGACGGGATCACCCGGATCTGGCCGCGGATCCGGGACACCAGAGGGGGCGATGACACCTCATCGATGTCGATCACGAGGTGATCGCCCTGCCAGCTCATCTTTGACGGGCCGACCTCGAACCGGGATGCGGTCTGGCGCAGCGCGCTGTGTCCGCGATCGGTCATGGTGAACCGGCCGCCTGGCCCATAGGTCGCGACGTTGATGCACACGTGGTTCTGTGGGTTCTTGCGGCCGGACCAACGGTACCACGGCGAAAACACCGATCCGATGAACCCGATCACCGATACGGCACGCGTGCCGCAATCGCTCAGCCCGTCGACATACCACCAGGCATAGCCGTTGGGGCCGACCGCGACGTTGAAGTTTGGTCGCTCAAGATCGCCTCGACCGCGTGCCGGGCGGAGAGGGTCGCCATCGGCACACCGGCACCCGGGTGCGTGCCGCCCCCCGCCAGGTAGAGGTTCGGGATGCAGGTCCGGGCGCGCGGGCGCTTCAGCGCGGCGGTCATGCCGTGCGGGCTTTGCCCGTAAAGCGCGCCCAGGCTGGCCGGAAACATCCCCGCGAAGGCGTGGGGCGTTGTCACGGTTTGCGGTGTCGGTGTCGGGCTGAACGTCATCCCGAATTGCGCCATCTGCTGCGTGATCTGATGAAGCCATGGGGTCAGGTCCTCGGGGTCGGTTGTGTCGTGGGGGGTGTCGGCCAGAGCCGGCGCATTGGTAATGATCTCGAATCGTTCGAGCGGCGGTGGGTCGGTGCCCTGCCCGCGGTCGAGCGCGCAGATGTAGTAGGACGGCTGCGCGGGCACGCGACCCGCCATCAGGTCGCGAAATTCGCCCTCGGCATCGGCCTGAAAGAACACGTTGTGGTGGGCAAGGTCATCACGTCCCGGCGTGGCGGCAAAGCTGAGCACGCGGGCGGAAAAGCTGCGCGGCACGCGCAACGTGATCGGCGCAATATGCGCGACAGCGGGCCCCAGCGCACCGGATGCAAGCGCGCGTGGATCGCCCGCGTGCACCAGCACGTCGCAGGGCAGGCGCGTGCCGCTGGCAAGGTGTACCGCCGCCGCCCTGTCATTCTGCATCTCGATCCGCGCGACATGCGCGTCGGTGCGCATCTCGACGTCGTGGACGCGCAGCAGCGCGGTCAGGGCCTCGACCAATTTGTGCATGCCGCCCTGAACAACCCAGACCCCGGCCGCCTCGGCCTGCCAGATGAGCGACAGGAGGCCCGGCGCATGTGTCGGGCTGCCGCCCACATAAGTCGCGTAGCGGCCAAAGAGCTGTCGCAGGCGCGGATCGTCAAACGCGGTTCGCAGCATTCCCTTGAGCGTCGAAAGCGGGGCCATCGCCCGGATCAGGCCCGGCTGTTTCAGCACCGTCGTCGTGAGCGTGGTCAACTGCGGATCGACCGCTTGCATCATCGGCGCGTCGAAGGCGGCAAACAGTCGCCGCGCCCGACGGCTGAACCGGGTGAACTGCGCCGCTGCCCGATCCCCGGCAAAGGCACGGATGGCGCCGATGTTCCGCTCTTCGTCGTGGCACAAGTCCAGCATGCTGCCATCGGGCCAGAAGTGGCGGGCGAGCACATCCTGCCGGATCAGGGTCACGTGATCTTCGATCCGCGCGCCCAGCGTGGCGAAGAGGTCATCAAACACGTGCCGCATCGTCAGCACCGTAGGGCCCGCATCGATGGCCCCCGCGGGTGAGGGCACGGTGCGGATCTTGCCACCCGGTTTGCCGTGCCGTTCGAGCAGCGTCACCCGATATCCTGCCGCGCGCAGGCGCACGGCACAGGCGAGCCCGGCGATGCCCGCGCCGATGATCACTGCGCGGGGCGCTTCGGGGGTTGGAGTGACTTGCATGTTGCGATTGTTGACTCGCCAGACCAATGTGTCCAGTATGATTTACACTTATGTGTCCGACTTGCGTGACATTTTGCAGCCTTGGAGGCCTTTGCCATGGGATTGAGCACTCGGATTGAAACGGCAATTGCGGGTGCTGTGGCGCTTGGTCAGGGTCGTGGCGCAGATGGTCGCCTGTCGACTCCCCCCAAACTTTCCGAGGCACTGCATTATGCAACCGCCCCTGGCGGTGCCCGCATCCGGCCCACGATTTGCCTGTCGGTTGCGATGGCCTGCGGGGATGATCGCCCGGACCTTTCCAATGCGGCTGCGGCAGCGCTTGAGGTCATCCATTGCGCCTCGCTCGTGCATGACGATCTGCCCTGTTTCGACGATGCGGACGTGCGGCGGGGCAAGCCCAGCGTGCACCGCGCCTATTCCGAGCCGTTGGCGGTGCTGGCGGGCGACAGCCTGATCGTCATGGCGTTCGAGACGCTGGCGCGCCAGTCACACCTCGCGCCCGACAGGGTCACGCAGCTGATTCTGACGCTGGCACGCCGCACGGGCATGCCCGGCGGGATCTGTGCGGGCCAGGGCTGGGAAAGCGAGGATCAGGTCGATCTGAGCGCGTATCACCAGGCCAAGACCGGCGCGCTGTTCATTGCAGCAACGCAGATGGGCGCAATTGCCGCGGGGCAGGAGGCCGAGCCGTGGTTCGAGCTGGGCCACCGGATTGGCGAGGCGTTCCAGGTCGCGGATGACCTGCGCGATGCGCTTTATGATGCAGAAACGCTGGGCAAGCCCGCGGGTCAGGATGATCTGCACGGGCGACCGAACGCGGTGACCGAATTCGGTGTGCAGGGCGCCATTCAAAGGCTCAAGGATATTCTGGGCGGCGCGATCTCGTCGATCCCGTCGTGTCCGGGCGAGGCGCAGCTGGCCGAGATGGTGCGCATGTATGCCGAGCGGTTGACGCCCGTTGTCAGCCCAAGCCACGTGCCCGGCGAATGAGCACGCAGGCCCATGATCTGCCCGGATGGCGCGGCGGCTGGCTCAACCGGCTGGTCGCACGTCCTGGGTTTCAGTCTTGGGCCGCACGGTTTCCACTGACGCGCGGGCGCGCGCGGGCCGATGGGGCCGCGCTGTTCGAGATCGTCCAGGGGTTTGTGCACAGCCAGGTCCTGATGGCGCTGGTCGAGTTGGATATCCCCCGCCGCCTGCGCGCCGGACCGCAAAGCGCTGACGCGCTGGGCAAAGCCTGTGCCGTGCCCACCGACCGCATGCAGGTGTTGCTGCAGGCCGCCGCCGCGCAAGGGCTGCTGAAGCGCAAGCGCAACGGCTATGCGCTCGCCCGACAAGGTGCCGCACTGATGGGCGTGCCGGGGCTCGAGGCGATGATTCGTCACCACAAGGCATTTTACGACGATCTGCGCGACCCCGTCGCGCTGCTGCGCGGAGAGGAAGAGACGCAACTCGCTCGTTTCTGGCCCTACGTGTTCGGCGGTGAAATCGACCCGGCGGAGGCCGCGACCTATTCCGACCTGATGGCGCAGTCGCAGCGGCTGGTGGCAGAGGACACGCTGCGCAGCGTCTCCCTCAAGGGGATCACGCACCTCATGGACATTGGGGGCGGCACCGGTGCCTTCCTCGCGGCGGCGGGGGCGACAGCGACCAAGATGCAGATGACACTCTTTGATTTGCCGCAGGTTGTTCCGGAGGCCCAGGCGCGGTTTGACGCGGCTGGCATGGCTGACCGGGTGCGGATCGTGCCCGGATCGTTCCGTGCGGACCGCCTGCCCGAGGGTGCGGATGCCGTGTCGCTCGTGCGCGTGCTCTATGACCATGCCGATGACACGGTGCGGCAACTGCTCGCCTCGGTCTTCGACGCGTTGCCACCCGGTGGCCGTCTGATCGTCTCTGAACCCATGGGGGGTGGAGCGCGCCCCGACCGGGCTGGTGACATATACTTCGCCTTTTACACCATGGCGATGCAGACGGGCCGCGCACGCTCTGCCGCCGAGATCAGCGCGCTTTTGCGTGAGGCGGGCTTTGATCAGATCAAGGCGCCGACGCCCGCACGCGCCTACGTCACACGTGTCATTACAGCCGTCCGTCCAGCTTGAGTGACAGCTTTGCGCACAAATGTGTCTAATCTAATTGACACTTAGGTTTGTCCAATTAGAATGACAGCACGGGAAACTGCCGCACTGAGTCTCTTTAGCCAAGGACACGACGTGATGGGCGCGCACCAAAGGAGGCCACCGTGGAAACCGCTGCCGTATTGTTGAAGGGACCAAAGGACCTCGACATCGACACCCTCGCGCTGAACGCGCCGGGTCCGGCGGATCTGGTGGTCGACATTGCGCATTCCGGAATTTCAACCGGCACCGAAAAACTGTTTTGGTCCGGCGACATGCCTCCGTTCCCCGGTATGGGTTACCCGCTGGTGCCGGGATATGAGGCCGCCGGTGAGGTGGTCGAGGCGGGCGCGCTTACGGGCTACAAGCCCGGCGATCACGTCTTTGTCCCCGGGGCCAACTGTTATGACGGCGCGTTCGGCCTGTTTGGCGGCGCGGCGCGCCGTGTGGTGACTGACAGTGAACGGGTGACGCGAATCGATGCGGGCTTTGGCCCCGAAGGCGCGCTGCTGGCGTTGGCGGCGACCGCGCGCCACGCGATGGCGGGCATGAATAAGGCCGTGCCCGACCTGATCATCGGCCACGGTGTTCTGGGTCGCCTTCTGGCGCGGCTGACCATCGCCTCCGGCGCACCGGCGCCGACGGTATGGGAAATTGACGCCGCGCGCCGCGACGGCGCGACCGGCTACGAGGTGATCCACCCCGAGGATGACCCGCGCCGCGACTACAAGTCGATCTATGATGCGTCGGGCCGGGGCGACCTGCTGAACGATCTGGTGGGGCGCATCGCCAAAGGGGGCGAAATCGTGCTGGCCGGGTTCTATACCGCGCCGCTGTCCTTCGCCTTTCCGCCCGCCTTCATGAAAGAGGCGCGGTTCCGCGTCGCCGCCGAATGGACGCGCGATGACCTCGCCGCCACGCGCGCGCTGGTCGAATGTGGCGCGCTGCGCCTTGATGGGCTGATCACACACACACGGCCTGCAGCCGATGCGCGTGCGGCCTATGAACAGGCGTTCACCGATGGCGCCTGCCTGAAAATGATTTTGGATTGGGAGCACTGAGCCATGAAAGATGAAGTCCCCAACCTGAAGGATTTCGATCAACGCCTCAAGGATGAGGCGCACGAGGATCTGGCCGATGTGCTGCCGCAAGAGGCCACGAAGGACACGCAGATCATCGCGATCTACGGCAAGGGCGGGATCGGCAAATCCTTCACCCTCGCCAACCTGAGCCACATGATGGCCGAACAGGGCAAACGCGTTCTGCTGATCGGCTGTGACCCGAAATCCGACACGACGTCACTGCTCTTTGGCGGCAAGGCGTGTCCGACAATCATCGAAACCTCGACCCGCAAGAAACTCGCGGGCGAAGAGGTGCAGATCGGGGACGTGTGCTTCAAGCGCGGTGGCGTCTTTGCAATGGAGCTGGGCGGGCCCGAAGTGGGCCGCGGCTGCGGTGGCCGGGGGATTATCCATGGCTTTGAACTCCTCGAAAAACTTGGCTTCCACGATTGGGATTTTGACTATGTCCTCCTGGATTTTCTCGGAGATGTGGTTTGTGGCGGTTTCGGCCTGCCCATCGCGCGGGACATGGCTCAGAAAGTGATCCTAGTGGCATCGAACGACTTGCAGTCGCTTTATGTCGCCAACAACGTATGTTCGGCGGTCGAATACTTCCGCAAGCTGGGCGGCAATGTCGGTGTGGCCGGGCTGGTCATCAACAAGGATGACGCATCGGGGGAGGCGCAGGCCTTTGCCAAGGCCGTCGACATCCCCGTGCTGGCAAGCATTCCGCAGGACGACGACCTGCGCAAGAAATCCGCGAATTACCAGATTGTCGGCACCGCCGAGAGCCAGTGGGGCGCCCTGTTCGCTGAGCTGGGCATGAATGTGGCCACGGCCCCGCCGGTACGGCCGACGCCCTTGTCGCAAGACGGGCTGCTCGACCTGTTTGACGGCTCCGAGACGGGCGCGGGCATCGAGTTGGTGCCAGCGACGGATATCGACATGCGCGGCAAGAACGCCGCGCCCAA